>DATHWQ010000001.1:0-9212 GCA_035460465.1 Methylotenera sp.
CTGAAAATCGCTAAAATGGCGCCTGTCTTAACGATGACACAACGTAACAACAACGCGGGAATAGCTCAGCTGGTAGAGCGCAACCTTGCCAAGGTTGAGGTCGCGAGTTCGAGCCTCGTTTCCCGCTCCAAATTTGGTTTAATTAATTTTAGGTTGGCATCTAAATAAAAATTAATTAAACCGCAAAAAACGGCGAATGCATCCATGCTTCGCCGTTTTAGTTTCAGCAAATAATTTAGTAATTGGTATACTTAGCATTTGCCAATTTACTCAATGAATATGGCGCGATAGCAAAGCGGTTATGCCGCGGCCTGCAAAGCCGTTTAGACCAGTTCGACTCTGGTTCGCGCCTCCAATAAAAAATGACTTAGCCTGAAAAGCTAAGTCATTTTTTTATTTATATGTCTATAATATAAATATCAGTTTATCAGCGTAAAAGCATCAGTAACTTGCATGATTGCTTGTTGTCTCACTTGTAGTTGGAAGTTGTTCTATCATTTGCTAACCTAGTTTTGAAGGGAAGGCCAGATATGAATGCTCTCAGTACTATCAAAGGCATTTTGTTCGATTTGGATGGAGTGCTTTACGTAGGATCAAGCGCTATTGAGGGCGCAGTGCAGGCGATAGATAAGATCAGAGCGAGCCAAATCCCATGTCGTTTTATCACCAACACCAGCACTTTATCTTTAGTCTCCTTACAGAAAAAAATTAACGCATTAGGCTTTTCAATTCCTGCGGAAGAGATTATCAGTGCGCCACAGGCTGCCTTACTGTATCTGAAGCATCAGCAAGACCTGACACCTCAGAAAGATCTGGCGTGCCGTTTATTATTGGCAGATGATGTCAAAAAAGATTTCAAGGATATTCGTCAATCAGATACCACCGCCGATTATATTGTGATTGGAGATATCGGCAATGCATGGTCTTACCAGCTGTTAAATGAACTGTTCAATTGCTTGATTGGCGGTACAAAGCTCATCGCAATCCATAAGAATCGATTCTGGCAAACAGAACTTGGTTTGCAAATGGATATCGGCGGTTTTATAGAGGCACTGGAATATGCGAGTGGCGCTAAAGCCATGATCATTGGTAAACCTTCTACAGCTTTTTTCCAAGCTGCGCTAGACGATATGGGCCTCAGCGCTGGAGAGGTGGCGATTATCGGAGATGATATTGATGCAGACGTTAGCGGTGGACAGCAAGCTGGCCTCAAAGGAGTTTTAGTAAAAACTGGTAAGTATCGACAAAGCTATACGGAGTCTTCAACTGTTAAACCGGATTTGATCATTGATTCAATAGTAGATTTTCCAAAAGTATTGGGCTTGTAGGTTGTACTGAGCATAACTGTATTGGCATGCGTGAAATGTTTCTTTACTGTGAGTGAGGGGGTCAGTCATGAACAATGAAAATTTTAATATGAGTATTCGAAGTTTCCTGAAAATGGTAGGGGTCGGATCTCAGCGTGAGATTGAGCACGCAGTGGCAAAAGCCATAGCGAAAGGACATTTAAAGGGCAACGAGAAACTACCGGTTAATGTCATGCTGACTATTAGTGATGCAGAGCTTAATGTTAGCTTCGATGGCATCATCGAGCTAGATTAAGCCGAGGTTTGGCCGAGTTGTTTTGGTCGAGATGTCTTGGTGGATACCTATCGAAACGGTAGCTTCTAACTAATGTAGAATTAGTGCATCGCTGCGTAAGTTAGTATCCCAGTGTTTCTTCCAGTTAATGAACTCATTCGCTGGCATGGGTTTGGCAATGACAAAGCCTTGCATTTCATCGCAACCCGATGCAGTTACTAGATCCCAATCTTCTTGCGTCTCTGCACCTTCGGCAACAATGCGCACATCGAGTGCTCGACCCATCTGCACACTTAAATCTAAAATAGCGTGAGCGGCTGCATCTCCCGCAGCACCAAAAACAAAGGCACGGTCTATTTTAAGTTCAGTAAATGGCAATTGATTCAATTTTTCTATACTTGAATAACCAGTACCAAAATCATCGATTGATAAGCCAAAGCCTTTTAGGCGCAGCCTTGTGATAATTTCCAGACTGGTCGCCAGATTACTCATCAAGCGGCTTTCTGTCATTTCAAGCATCACGTTACGAATATTCACGCCTTCTCGCCGAGTAATGTCGGCGAATTGTTCAGGTAGGTCTAAGCGGTCAAAATTATCCATAGAGACATTGACGGATACTTTTAAATCATGTCCCTGTCTTGTCCATTCGCCGTGGTGTTTCATTGCTTTGCGGAATATCTGCATGGTCAGATCGTCAATTAAGCCATGTTCCTCAGCGACAGAAATAAAAGAAATTGGTGGTACTAAACCTTTAGTGGGATGACGCCAGCGCGCTAGGCATTCTGCACCTGTTATTTGGCCATCTATCAATGAAACTTGCGGTTGAAAGTATGTTTCTACATATCCCGCTAGTAGGCCAGTTTTGATTTCGTCAGCAGACAACATCTCTACACAATAGCCATTTTGAGTATCAGGGACAGTCTCAGCAATTTTCATTAGCAAAGGGACTAGGTGGGATTCTTGAATAGGTTTTTGTAAAACATCTAAGAAGCGTAAATGATGTGCTTGCAGTAAGGTCCCGACAGATCTCAATAGCCTGCTATCAGAGCCGGAAGAAACAATCATCCATCCATTAAAGTGTCTGGCTGCCAAATGACGGAAAAACTCAATTCCATCCATGCCTGGCATATTTAAGTCAGTAATCAGTAATTGAAATGGCTGCTTGGCACTATCGATGACGGTTAGCGCTTCCTTCCCTTCTAATGCAAGGGAGATATCAGTGATGCCTAGATCGTTCAGCATGATTTTCAAAAACTCGAGCATAAAGGGATCATCATCGACCAGCAGAACCCGCAATGATTGAATAGCCGTTGGAACAGTTGTTTTATTAGTCATCGTAGCCATCCTTATTCTTGATTTTTTTATTTAGTTAATAACTTTACATCATTTAGTTAGACTGTTTCCTGTTGCACCTGTAGGGATATCTGACGCAAAAGTGGTGCTAATTCAGCCAGCAGTTTCTGTAATTCGGACATGTTATTTGCTTCACCTGCATATTCAAGCGCCTGACATATATCAGCTACACCCAATGCGCCTACGGTTTTGGCAGATGATTTTAATTTGTGCCCCAAGTGACCAATGGCGGCAGTGTCTTCACGGGTATAAGCGTCATCCATCTCTACTAATGTGTCACCTGCAGTCTCTAGGAACATGAGTGCAAATTTACGTATTTTGTTCGGATCATTATTCACTATTTGACCAAGTATGCTCAGGTCAATACTCGGCTTTTGGTCAATACTCGGTTTTTCAGTGGTGTTTTCTGTAGAAGAAACAATGTCCTCATTAATTTCAGTGCTGGGCCTAATTTCAGTATCGGGGCTAATTTCAGAACCAGTTCTGGCCACAACCCATTTGGTGAGCGTTAAGTACAACTGATCTGCAAAAATGGGTTTGGCGATAAAGTCATCCATCCCTGCAGATAGGCAGCGTTGCCTATCCTCAGTCATTGCGTTAGCCGTCATCGCAATCACACATTGAGAAGCTAGTTCAGGCGTTGCCCGAATCTGGCGAGTTGCCTCAAAGCCATCCATGACTGGCATCTGTATATCCATGAGCACAATATCAAAAGGCTGTTTAGCAAGTAGTTCCAGTGCTTCACTGCCGTTACTGGCAAGCATCACATTCACTCCTATATTCTCTAATAGCTCTTGTGCAACCTGTTGGTTGAATGGATTGTCTTCGACTAATAAAATATGCCTGTTCTTCAAGTTGGCACGCGCATAAATCATTTCAGTGCTATGAATTTCAGTGCTACCAACTTCTTGACCTAAACCAAAGCTTGCCGTGAACCGAAAATCACTGCCTTGTCCTTCAGTACTTTGAACCCAGAGATCTCCGTCCATCATTTGTACTAATCGATTACATATGGTTAACCCTAGACCAGTCCCGCCAAATTTGCGACTAGTAGAACTATCAGCTTGACTGAATGGTTGAAATAGCATTTCAATTTGTTCTGCGGAGATACCAATACCAGTGTCATGTACAGAAAATTCAAGCTCTACTATTTTTGAGTCTATATGCTTTAATGCCACAGAGATGGCTACTGAGCCCGTGTGTGTAAACTTGACTGCGTTGCCAGCGAGGTTCAATAACACTTGCCGTAAACGCATTGCATCTCCCCACAAGAACTTTGGTACATCAGGTGCTGCCAAGATTTCGAATTTCAGGTTTTTCTCTCTGGCTAAATGCCCAATTACAGAGTCAATGCTGGCCAGAGTACTCTGTAAGTTGAAATCTGCATTTTCCAAATCAAGCCTTCCGGCTTCGATTTTAGAAAAGTCTAAAATATCATTGATGATGCCCAGTAGCGCTCGCGCGGAATAATGTACTTTTGATACATAATCCTTTTGCCTAATATCCAGTGATGTTTGTAGACATAAGTGAGATAGACCGATGATCGCATTCATTGGGGTACGAATCTCATGGCTCACGTTGGCAAGAAAGTCACTTTTGGACTGATTGGCATCTTCAGCCTGTTGTTGCGCTAAGCGTAGGGGTGTCACGTCGTAGAACCAGCCGAGGTTGGCAGTTTCGCCTTCATAATCCATATTAAATAGAGAGCCAAGTGCCCAGAATTGACGCCCATTAATATCATGTAGTGCTAACATGCGGTTAATCACCGGCTCACCTTGGTTAAGTTGCTCGGAAATCTCTATCCAGTCTTGCTGGTTATTGTAAAACTGGGCTGGATTGATGTCGGTAACCTGTTCGAGTGTACTTTGAGTCATGCCTGCAAACGCTTGATTAGCCATTACAATCTTGTGGTCACTGTTGCGTGCAATTCGCACTGCTATGGGGCTCATTTCCAGCATGGTACCTAAGCGCCGCTCACTGGCAGAGAGTGCTCGTTCCATTTCTTTACGTGCCATTATTTCTGAACGAATATTTTGAAATAAGATTGCGAATAGTGCTGTTGCAAGCGCTAAGGTTCCCATCAGCCAGAATAATGTGGTTTGTTGTTTGTGCGATACAGTCAATTCACGCTGAATAAGTAACTTATCTTCTTGGTCGTCCATTTGCTTCATCAGTTCGCGAATTTGTTGAACGACTTGCGGACCTTTGCTATCTATCCGGGTGGTATTTTCAGTCTTAACCATTTCCAGTATTTCAAGCCGCCTGTCTATAAGCGCTTGTAGTTGAATAAGGTTATTTTTCTGCTCAATATTGTCAGCAACTAAATGGGTAAGCCTTTTCGCGCTGTCTCTAGCTTGTTTTAAGTACTTTGCATAAATATCATCATAGTATTCACCACGTATTAGTATGCGGCTTAAATGTGCAGCTTGAGCATCTGAAATTGTTACGTGAAGCCTAGCAATCTCTCCACGCAGTTGCTGAGTATGTCTGACCCATTTATTCGCTTCAGCAAAATTAACCCCTGATTGATAGGTATAACCACCACCAATGATGAGCAGTAGCAGTGCGCTGATGAACCCTGCCAATATCTTGATTTCAACTTTGGATGACTGATATAAAAAACTATTATTACTTGTACCAGGCCTGTGGTTTATTAAAAGCGTTCCTATACCTAGTAAAAAGAAGCTAAGTCCAGTATTGGCCGCTAATGGAGACAAACGAATATTAAAAATCAGGTCGCGTACGTCCCAAGTATAAGTCAGCATAGAGAATGCACCGATGCCAGTTACTAGCAGAGAGGCTAGCCTGGTCAGTAACCATAGGCGTGGATAGGGTAAAGCAAGTAATGCCAAGCCTAGGGCAGAAAATGCAATTGTGCCGTAGATAGACATGCGGCCAGGAAGGCCATATATATCGGCAGTGTCACGAAATAAAATCTCGTCTATTCCTAATTGCCAGCCAAACTTGAATTCTCCCAAGGTGGCTAAACCCAACGCAAGTACTAATACTGCAAGAAATTGGGCTATTCGTTGTAATTGTAGTGATGGGCGGCTGCTCAGTATGAGTAATGTGGTGGCTGCTAATATCAGTCCCAATGCTGTGTTGGCCTTCATAGGGACTGTGTTGTGTAGCAGGCTTTTGAGCAATGGGTGATCTAAGGCCCAGCCGATGAGTGTGGTGACACCGATGATGATGGTGAAAAGGGCAAACAGACGGGGTAGCAGCGGGGGATTCACTGATAACGACGATGTTTGACTCATAGCGTATAGCAGTCCTTTCTGCCTCACGGGTGGCAAGTGCCAAAAAAAGCTCGTGAGAAATTAAGTAACTTTACTTGCTAGGAGTCGAGGAGGTTGAGCATACAAACATTACTTGCACTACAAATTATAGAAGCAATTAATATTAGCAAGCTTTTACAACCTGATTCCTTATGTTCTTTTTGTTTTAATTAATATAGTTGGTTATCTTGTAGAAGACAACCTATCTTGCTCATTAATTTGATAATTTTCCGCAGATTTTTATGCGGAATAGATATTTTAATTCAGTCACTTGGCTGAATGTTCGCTACAACTACTTTTACATCTCTGGCACCCAAGCCTGTTAACTTATCTCCTAATTTCTAAGCCTAGTTTTTAGTTTGGTCAGAAAGTTAACAGGCATGTGTTATCTATCATGGAAACATCACATGATCCGTTGGCCAAGTGCCTTTGTAGTTTGCTTCTGGGTGTTTTTTAGCCACCAGTGTGCGAATCTCTTTAGCACGGTGAAAAGGTATCAGCACTATCATTAACACTTTGCCGTGGGCAATTTGCTTTTCAAATGGTTTAAGTCTGTGGTTAGGGACTGCAGTAGCGACTAACGCAGTCCATAAGCCTCCAGAGACAAACCCTATCGCCATGCAAATAGGCACGACAATAGTTGGCACGGGCTCGGTAACCCACCAGGTAGGTATAGCCAGAGCGAGTAAACCGGCAATGAGCCCTAATAAAGTACCTAGGCCTACACCGATTTCCCAGCCTTCAATCAGTTCGGTCCGCTCGGACACAGTGGCTTCTGGCAGGTCACCCATTGGCATGCCTGGCCGTGCAATAAAGTGAATACGTTTATCGTTCACGCGAGCGAGTAACAGGTCATTCATCATCTCGTGTGCGCTTGCGACATCAGGTAGTAAGAAATACAGACGGCGGTTCATTTGAGACTCCTTATCTGGCTTATAGCCAATATACCTATAACCAATACACAAAGACAAACAGTAAAAGCCATACTACATCTACAAAATGCCAGTACCAAGAAACCGCCTCAAATGCGAAGTGACGGTCTTTGGTAAAGTGTCCAGCCAGCACGCGACCCAGTATCGCTGTTAGCATGATTGCACCCAGTGTGACATGGGCACCATGAAAGCCGGTCAGCATGTAAAAGGTTGCACCATAAGCGCCAGTCTTGATAGTAAAGTCAGCAGACTGGTACTCATGTACTTGGAGTATTAGGAATATTGCGCCTAATAAGATAGTCATAGCAAGCCCGATTTTTAATTGCAGGCGATTGTTTTTCTTGAGCCCCCAGTGTGCCCAAGTAACGGTTGCGCCTGAGCTTAGCAGTATTAGCGTATTAATCGCTGGAATACCCCACGCGCCCATCGGTGTAAATGGATCTTTGATTCCCGGGCCAGCAGTTGGCCAGCTGGCTTCGTAATCAGGCCATAGCAATGGTGTATCACCTAGCCAAGGTACGGAAAGAATGCGTGTATAGAACAAGGCGCCGAATAATGCGGCAAAGAACATCACCTCAGAGAAAATAAACCAGACCATGCCCCAACGGTAAGAAACATCTACTTGAGCATTGAACTTACCAGAGATGCTTTCACCTATTACTGCGCCAAACCAGCCAAATAGCATACCCATTAATATTAATGCTCCGGTTAGCATCAAATAAGGCCCTGCCGCTATGTTTTGCAAGAGCATGATAAAACCACTCGCTAGTGTAAGAATTGCGATAGAACCAACGATGGGCCACCATGAAGGGGCGGGTAGGTAGTAGTGCTTGGTGTCCATTGCTTAGCTCCTTTATTTAATGGATGCTTTACTTAATCACTGGTTTTACTTAATAACTGGTGCAGTCTCAAAGGTGTGATAGGGCAGGGGTGAAGGCAGTGTCCACTCCAATGTATCCGCACCTTCCCACGGTTTTCCACTTGCATGAATTCCGCTACGTACGCATTTAACAACGGTGTAGAGGAATAACAGTTGGCTGGCACCAAGTATGAATCCGCCAATTGAAGACACCATATTGAAGTCTGCAAACTGTAAGGCGTAATCAGGTATGCGGCGTGGCATTCCAGCTAGTCCTGTGAAATGCATAGGGAAGAAAGTAATATTAAAGGCGATGGTAGTGAGCCAAAAATGCCATTTTCCCAGAATTTCGTCGTACATATGCCCAGTCCATTTTGGCAGCCAGTAATACACGCCTCCCATAATGCTCATCGCCGCACCGGAAAATAATACGTAATGAAAGTGAGCGACTACGTAATAAGTATCTTGTAGCTGAATATCTACGGGCACTATGGCGAGTACAAGACCGCTGAAGCCACCTATCGTGAATAAACATACCACAGCAATAGAAAACAGCATGGGGGTCTCAAAAGTGATTGAACCTTGCCACATGGTGGCAATCCAGTTGAAGACTTTTACTCCAGTTGGTATTGCAATCAGCATGGTCGAGTACATGAAGAACAACTGTCCCGCCACTGGCATGCCCACCGTGAACATGTGATGCGCCCATACGACAAACGAGAGAATGGCAATAGAGGCGGTGGCATACACCATGGAGTTGTAGCCGAATAGTGGTTTACGTGAAAAGGTCGGGATGATGGTGGAAAGTATGCCGAAAGCAGGCAGTATCATGATGTACACCTCAGGGTGCCCAAAGAACCAAAAGATGTGCTGAAACATCACAGGGTCGCCACCGCCTGCGGCATCAAAAAAGTGTGTGCCAAAATGACGGTCTGTGAGTAGCATAGTCACTGCGGATGCTAGTACTGGCATCACGGCAATCAACAAATAAGCAGTAATCAGCCAAGTCCACACGAACATTGGCATTTTCATCAGTGTCATGCCAGGCGCGCGCATATTGAGAATAGTGGTAATGATGTTGATGGAGCCGATGATGGATGATAGCCCCATGATATGCAACGCTAGAATGGTCATGTCATAGGCAACGCCACCTTGAATATAAAGCGGAGGGTACATCGTCCAGCCACCGGAAACTGCACCACCAGGTAC
>DATHWQ010000002.1:0-2231 GCA_035460465.1 Methylotenera sp.
CACCGCGGGCGTTTTAGTATCAATATAAGGACGGCTACCAACAGCAAGCCTGAATTTATCGCACACTGCATCTTTAATCTTTAGAGTAGCGAACTCCAGACTTTTCAATGGGCATTTCACGCCTGTGACTTTAACCATAAAATCATGCTTTACATCGAACCATTGCGGCCAATTCAGCTTATAGGCCGCATTAAACAAATCCTCTTCATTCAGGTATTTGCCGCGCGCCACTTGCCACATAATGCGTGTGGCGATGCGTGAATGCAGGTTTGCCGCATAGCAAATCGCCCAGTCACCATCAAAGCTTGCGCCACCATCAGTCGGTTTAACTGACTTAGCGCCAACTTGCTGTAACTCGTCTGCCAGTAGTTGCTCTAGGCCTCGTGGGCAGGTTGCGAAGTATCTATTGGGTGCCATGCTTAATTGTCGCTTTGCTTAATGATTAGTCTTCTTGTCAGAAGACATGAAAATTCGGTTATTACTGCTTTGGTTGTGTTCTGCTAGTTTTTCAACAAATTGCAGAAATTCTATCTTGTGTGTCTTTTCGAGCATTTTCGCACGTTCGCGTAAACTTGCGATACGTAAATCAGCAGGTTCACGGTTAAAGCCAAATACCGCGATATTGCCAGGCTTGCCTGTAGGCAGCATCAACGCTTTGCCAGCGAAGCTTTGCTCAATGCGGTGCAGGTAGATATCAAAATTCTTATCGCTACCCCAAAGATTGATTGCCAGAATGCCGTCACTTTTTAAAGTATTCGCACATTGGTCAAAAAAGTCCTGGCTGCAAAAATCTGGTGGAATCCCGTTACTATCAAACGCATCTATCAATAATACGTCTGCATCAGATGCATGCTCCGCAAGGTATTGCAAACCATCACCTTCGATGATTTCCAGGTGGCCATCATTCTCTGGCACATAAAACTGACTACGCGCCACTTGGATAATTTTAGGGTTAATCTCAATAACCTTAGTCGTCATTTCCGGGCAATATGCATGAATATACTTGGGCAAAGAGCCGCCACCCAAACCTATCGCCAACACGTTTTTGATATTGGCATTAAATAGCATGAAGCACATCATGCCCCGCGTATACGCCAGCTCCAAAGCAAATGGGTCACGAATGCGCATCGCGCTTTGAATGGTGACTGAGCCTAAGTGCAAAGCACGTACACCATCGACCTCGCTTACGTCTACTGAGTCGCCTACGATGGCTTTCATTAAATGTTTAGCAACGCGAAACATCAGGCAGCTTCTTGATTTTCTTCATCAATGATTACCGGTTCGGCTTGCGTCGCCTCTTCGCCTATGCCTTGTTCAATAACGCCTAGGAACTTGGTGCGCAGTTCCATCAACAAGGTATCCACCTCTTGCACTTGCAAACTGACGCGAGTGCCCGCTTTTAGCTCTGGCAAGCCATAGACTTTGGTCAGGTAAGGCACATCATCCAAGCGTACGAGGTTATCGCGCCAAACAAAGCCACTTACGCTCTCTATAGATTCCTGCACAAGGTATTGCAAGCACCAGTAACGTTCCATGCGGGTCTGGAACTCATTATAGGCATTATATGTTTGTTCAAAATTACGCATATGCATGGTCAGTGCATCACTATTTTTTGGGTAAGCAGGCTCGGTGTTTTGCACCACACTGATTAATTGGCGCTGGTTGATTAAATCTACCGCACGACGCAATGGCGAAGTACTCCAGGCATATTGCGCCACACCTAGACCCTGATGCGGCTCGGCTTTGGTCGTCATAAACACTTTGCCGCCCGTTTGTGCGCGGTATAAACCTGGCACTTCATGTGCGGCTAAAAGTCCGCCCCACTGGTTATTGGCTTCAATCATGAGCTCAGCCACTAGCTTATCCATAGGCGAACCACGACGACGCCCCACGATGCTGACCTTGCCTTGAGTTACATAAAAATTGTAATCAATCTGGATTGGTTTATTCGGGTCGTGCTTGCCACGTGCTTTTTCTAATGA
Source organism: Methylotenera sp. (assembly GCA_035460465.1). Lineage (GTDB taxonomy): Bacteria > Pseudomonadota > Gammaproteobacteria > Burkholderiales > Methylophilaceae > Methylotenera. The sequence continues at coordinate 1,983 of DATHWQ010000002.1, forward strand.
CTCAGCTAAATTAAACAGGAACAATAACTTAGCCCAATAAGCATGGCCACTATTAGCTTCTAAAGTTGTTTCATTAAAGAACGGCTCAAGCTCATCGTGGCGTAGATTGTCTGCAATTTTGATACGTTCTACTTTGCTGTCACGCTGCGTGATTGTCAGGTCTGCGCTTACTAGTAAATACAGCGACAGCACTGGCTTAATCTGCCCTGCATCCAAGCTAAACGGGCGAATTGCCTCTTCTGGCAACAT
>DATHWQ010000003.1:0-29867 GCA_035460465.1 Methylotenera sp.
ATTTTTTTTCAGCCATTTTTATGCAATGTTATTTTTCTCAATAACCAGCATTTTACTACTTATTTCGGTGGCTTCTATTTAGCACTTGGGTCGCCGACAATTACCATCACAAAATTCTCAGGTTTAATGCGACGATTGAAAGCCTCTTTGATTTGAGCAGTAGTGACTTTAGCCACATTTTTATTAAACTCATCCAAGTAGTTCAGTGGCAATTTGTAAAAACCGATCACTGCCAAATAGTCCAAAATCTTACTGTTACTGTCTATGCGCATCGGGAAACCGCCAATAATGTTGGCCTTAGCTGCCTTGAGCTCGGCCTCAGTTACACCATTTTTTAGAAACTTATCCAAAGTCTCTTTCACTACTTTAGTCGCAGCTTCAGCTTGATCTTTTTTAGTCTGTAAACCAATCTGGAAAGGACCCAACTCTCCCATCGGCATAAAGTAGCTATATACGCTATATACCAAACCACGCTTCTCACGCACTTCTTCAGTTAAGCGTGACACAAAGCCACCGCCGCCTAAAATGTAGTTACCCACATACAAAGGAAACATATCGGGATCGCCACGCTTAATACCGGGATAGCCCAGCAAGACATGAGATTGCGACGCTGGGTGGGCAATCCGTTGTTCGTTCGGTTTAGTCGGCAACTCTACATTTGGAATCGGTGCTGGCTTGGCAGCTTGCGGCATTCCGCTGGTAAGACTTTCGGCAATCTTATTCGCTTGCTCACGGGTTAAATCGCCCATCATGGCAATGACTGCACCTTTTGCATCGTAATATTTAGCATAGAAATCTTGCAGATCTTCACGTTTAATTTTGCCAACTGTATCCACTTCACCACTTTCATCCAAACTATATGGGTGCGTGCCATACATCGCCGTCATAAATGCTTTATTGGAGATACTTTCAGGCTGGGTCGCCGCTTCTTGCAAACCAGAAATAATACGAGCCTTTTCGCGACTCAGCACACTTTCAGGAAAGTCCGGCTTCTGTAAAATTTTGGTGAATACATCCAGCGCCTGCGATTGCTCACGCTCACTACTTAAGGTGCGCAACTTAAAGGCAGCACGGTCCGCGTCAAACTCGCCACCTAATACAGCGCCTATATCCGCCATTTTATTGGCGATGACTTCATCTGTCATACCAGCCGCGCCTAAGGTCATCATGTATCTGGTAATGCCTGCGACACCAGATTTTTCAGCAGTATCACGTGCACTACCGGCGGGAAAGTTGACACTGATGTCCATGATGGGCAAGTCGTGATTCTCTACAAAATAAACTTCCGCCCCTGATGCGGTCTGCCATTGTTGTATTTTGACGCCTGCCTCAACATTGAAGCTGAATAACAATAGCGCTGCTTGAAGTACTAATATCTTATTTATGTTTTTAAAATTCATTACTAAATTACCTCAAAAATAATCTCTACAAATTCAAAACTTTAAGTGCAACAAGATTTGAGTTTTTTAGTGGATATGTGGTTTGCCTTGCGGCTTAGCATTAGGATCCAACGGCTGCGGATCCAAAGTAGCAATCGTTAAATTGTCAAGTAGCAAATATTTCTTTGCCACTGCTTGCACCTGCTCCGGCGTTACCGCACGTAGTTTGTTTGGGTAATCATCCAATATGCGCCATGAGAAACCCGTGGTTTCAATAGTGCCTATCTGCATAGCTTGGTAAAACATAGAATCACGTTGATACACATCGGCAGCAATCACGCCCGCTTTCACACGGTCTAACTCTTCGGTAGTGACGCCAGACTCTTTGATTTTTTCAATCTGTTGCAGCAATGCAGCCTCAAGTTCTACTACTGTTTTGCCTTCACTTGGCGTGCCATCCAGTTCAAACAGGCTCTGACGACCGCGCGCTAAAATATCGTAGCCCGCACTTACATCAATGGCCAATTGGGTTTCACGTACCAGTTTTTGATTCAATCGCGCAGCAGGATTACCACTCAACACGCCGGCTAATACTTCCAAAGCATAGGGTTCCCAATCTGTAGTAGGGTCTACTAAGGGTGGCACATGATAGCCCATCAATATGTACGGTAACTTCGCTGGCGCTTTTACCACCACACGACGCTCACCAATTTGAGCTGGCTCGGTTTGCGGCTTACGCACAGGCAATTTTTTAGCCTTAATTTTTCCAAAGTATTGCTGGGCTAACTTATACACTTCTTGTGCTTTGACATCGCCCACGACCACTAGCGTTGCATTATTAGGTGCGTACCAGTTGTGATACCACTCGCGCGCATCTTCAACCGTCATATTTTCAAGGTCGTTCATAAATCCTACAACAGGCCGTGCATAAGGGTGTGCGCGATAGATAGTGCCTTGAAAAGCTTCGTTCACTTTAGATTGTGGCTTGTCATCCGTGCGCCAGCGGCGCTCTTCCATCACCACTTTGATTTCTTTCGAAAACTCTTCTTTAGTCAATTGCAGGTTAGCCATACGATCGGCTTCTAGCTTGAAAGCGAGTGGCAGATTTGATTTTTCCAGCTGCTGAAAGTAACAAGTATAGTCAGCCCCGGTGAACGCATTCTCTTTCCCGCCTGCCGCCGCAATCAATCGTGAGAACTGACCTGCCTTGACTTGCTTGGTACCTTTAAACATCATGTGTTCAAGCACATGTGCCACGCCAGTCTTACCATTCACTTCATCCATGCTGCCAGCGCGGTACCAGACTTGCGACACCACTACAGGTGAGCGATGATCTTCTTGCACGACAATCTTTAAACCATTTTTAAGTTTGAATTCTTCTACTTTTGCTGCAAAAGCATTTGCATTGAAGAAACTGGCTAACAGCGCACAAACTATGAGTATTTTTTTTGTCATGTTTCTTATCATTTTGGTGTTTCTTATCATTTTAAAGTGACTTTCAAAATTGGCGGTTCTTCTTTTAAAGCGAACCACATAGCTGCAACCTACCTAGCGAATGACCAAATCAAGGTAGATTTAGTTCTGAACAGATGACGCTCGTTTTGGTTACAGACGAGTTACAAACGCGCAAGCATGCAAGTTTACGCTAAAATAGAACCATTCTATCCAGTACAAAATTATGTTTAATATTTTCAAAAAAACTCCTGCCCCTGACAACACCCCAAGCACACAAGCAAGCTTCTCGGAGCGCTTAAAACAAGGGCTGGCAAAGACACGCAAACAACTTGGCAGCCAGTTTGCAGGTTTATTCAGCGGCGGAAAAATTGATGCTGAGGTCTATGAAGAGCTTGAAACGATTTTGCTCACTTCAGACGTTGGCGTAAACGCAACACAGAACTTATTAACTCACGTGAAAAGCCGAGTAAAAAGACAGAATCTTGATGACACCGTACAGCTTAAAGTCGCATTAAAAGAAGCGCTATCTGACTTACTCACTCCGTTACAAAAACCATTAGTCACCAATACACACAAGCCTTTTATCATCATGTTAGCGGGTGTCAATGGCGCCGGCAAAACCACAACAATCGGTAAGCTGGCTAATGCATTTCAGGCAGAAGGAAAATCTGTATTGATCGCGGCTGGTGACACCTTTAGAGCTGCGGCGCGTGAGCAATTGCAAGTATGGGGCGAACGCAATAATGTACATGTGGTTTCGCAGGAAAGCGGTGACCCCGCGGCCGTGATGTTTGACGCCATCAACTCGGCACGTGCTAAAAATATTGATATCGTGCTGGCAGACACAGCCGGCCGGCTACCTACGCAAATGCACTTGATGGAAGAGATTGCCAAGGTCAAACGCGTAATGGATAAAGCATTGCCAGGCGCACCACACGAAGTGTTATTGGTGCTGGATGCCAATACTGGGCAAAATGCAGTGACTCAAGTGAAGACATTCGATGATGCTTTGGGTGTCACTGGCCTAGTATTGAGTAAGCTCGATGGCACAGCAAAAGGTGGCGTAATCGCCGCAATTGCTGAAGCACGCCCCATACCTATTCGCTTTATCGGCATCGGTGAAGCCATTGATGATCTAAGGCCATTTAACGCCAACGAGTTTATTGACGCGATGTTTGATTGAGCGTTTTATTGATACATATTTAACGATACAATACAAAACATGATTCAATTTGACCAAGTCACTAAACGCTACCCGGGTAGCGACGATGTACTAAAAAATGTCAGCCTAAAAATTAATGCTGGCGAATTAGTATTTGTGACCGGTCACTCAGGTGCCGGTAAAAGCACCCTGCTCAAATTGATTGCAGCCATCGAACGCCCAACCAGTGGCACGGTGCTCATCGCGAATCAAAACATCAGCAAACTCAAAGCTTCCGCTATTCCGTTCATGCGCCGCAGATTTGGCCTGATCTTCCAAGACCACAAACTGTTATATGACCGTAATTGCTTTGAGAACGTTATCCTACCCCTGCATATCAACGGGGTTTCAGGCACAGAAGCTGCCAAACGCGTGCGTGCAGCCTTAGATAAAGTGGGGCTGTTACATAAAGAAAAAGCCATGCCCATCACTTTATCCGGTGGTGAACAGCAACGGCTAGCCATTGCACGTGCTGTAGTGAGCCGCCCTTCTATTCTGATTGCGGACGAACCGACTGGTAACCTAGATGCAAACTATGCCGCTGACATCATGGCAATTTTTCATGCCTTCCATCAGGTCGGGGTCACTGTGATTATCGCCACCCATGATCCACTCGATATGAACGTTATGCAAAGTCGTATATTGCACCTAAGTCACGGTGGCCTAAAACCTACTATGACAGGTGAACAAAAAATTGAGAATCTACTGTCATGAACTGGCTTAACTATCATCAGCAAGCAATCAGGTTAGTATTGGCACGCATGCGTAGCAACAAAATGTCATCATTGATGATATGTTTGGTCATCGGTGTTGCGATGTGTTTACCAGCTTTGTTCTATGTAAGTGTCGATAGCCTATCTAAGCTGACTAATCACATGCAGGATGAAACCGAGATCAGTCTTTTTCTCAAATTAGATACCAGCTCAAACGCTGTGGCTGAAATTGACGCACTACTAGCTAAGAACGATGCCATTAAACAGCATCGACTAGTGACAAAAGAAGAAGCATGGCAACAGCTTCAAGCGAAATCTGAGTCTAACAGTGCGATTCATCAACTGAATAAAAACCCATTACCGGATGCATTTTTTATTCAAGCCAAATCCGCAGAACCTGAAGCCTTAGAAACACTTAAAAATTCACTACAAGACATTCCAGGAGTTGAGCAAGTACTGTTCAATGCAGACTGGGCAAAGCGTCTATCGATACTGTTAGGGCTGGGTAAAAAAGTCATATTTTTCATCTCAACTTTGCTGACAATTGCACTACTTGTCATTATTGGCAACACTGTGCGTATGCAGATATTGACGCAGAAAGATGAAATCGAAGTCAGTACATTGATGGGCGCAACCAATAGCTTTATTAGAACCCCTTTTCTCTACGCAGGGGTGTTCTATGGTCTGCTAGGTGGGCTGCTTGCGATTATCATAATGATAAGTGTCATCATGACTTTCAATCACTCAGTCAGCCAGATTTCCAGCCTGTACAGCAGTGACTTTCGTCTTAGTATATTCAATATCAATCTATTTCTTACCATTATCGGCATTGCCGCTTTCATTGGCTGGCTTGGTTCTTACTTGGCAGTTGCGCGCTCTATCGCATCGATTGCACAGCTACAAAATAGTCGTTAAGTCACGTCATTTACATAGCATCTTTTCATGTGAGAACTTTTAATTTATTGAAAGTCTACTTTCGGCGGTGGATTCAACTGATCACCGCAACACTTTATCGTTATGGTTACAAAACCTGACTTATCTTTCTATTGTTTAGTCGGCCAAGCATTAAGTGCTATTCGTGAAATTTCAATTAGCTCTTGTTTTGTAGCACCGCCTGTAGCTTGTACCGACATTCCTTGATGAAGAAGAGCCAGATATTTTGCTAGTTCTTTTGGCGCAGAGTTTGCAGGGAGATCTCCGTCCAGTTTCGCTTTTTCAAAGCGTTCAGTTAACAAGCCTTCGTAACTATGTCTGAAGTGAATCAATAAATTTCGTACCGATTGCGCACCCTCACCACAAGAAAGTGCACCCTGCACAATCATACAGCCCGGTGGATGCTTTGAATCTGTTAGAAATTCAGCAGCTTTCACCAAGAAATTTTCTGCAACTTTGTAAGCAGTAGGTTCCTTTACTGCATCTCTTACAAATTTGACATTGTCATCAGCATATTTTGATAAGACTTTTTTAAAAAGCTCTTCTTTATTACCAAAAGCTGCATATAAACTTGGTTTGTTGATACCTAGTGCATCTATTAACTCTGCTAAAGATGCACCCTCAAAGCCTCTTTTCCAAAAAATATGCAAAGCTTTATCAAGAGCTTCATCCATATCAAAAACTCTAGGACGACCTCGTAATTTATTAACTTTTCCTAGCATGATCTATCTCTTTATTTATTAATGTACCAATTGTTACAAAAATATGTTGACAATGCAATATGTATTGAATTACATTTATGTACCGTTTGGTATATAAACACTTAATGCTTAATCAATAACCTTGAAAGAGATAAACAAATTGGAATCACTAACCAAAGCATACGTACCAACTGTAAAAGCAGCGCCCAGTGCATGGCAGGTATTTACAGTTGCCAGTATCGCTATTTTTATGGCATCACTAGATAGCACCATTCTCTATGCAGGGTTCAATAATATTTTGAATAGCTTTCCAGATTCTAAGGCTACTGATTTATCTTGGGCTATGAGTGGATATTCGATTGTATATGCTGCAATGCTGATACCTGCCGGTGGCATAGCCGACAAATATGGCAGAAAAAAGATCTTTATGCTGGGTACACTTTTGTTTATCACAGCTTCATTTGCATGTGGGGCATCGCCCAGCGTTTTTTGGTTAATTGTAGCAAGGGTATTTCAATCAATTGGTGCTTGCTTGCTCACACCTGCGGCACTGGCTTTGGTGCTTGATGCCTTTCCTAAAGAGAAGCGCATGATTGCGATGGGTGCATGGGGAGCCGTAGGCGCCTTAGCAGCAGCCTTAGGCCCTGGCATCGGGTCATATATTATTGATGTCGGTGGGTGGGAGTGGGCCTTTTTCATCAATGTACCCATTGGATTACTTTGCATTTGGCAAAGCTCAAAAATATTACACGAATCAACTCATCCCAGAGACAAAATGCGCATGGATTGGATTGGCATGTTGCAGCTGATTATTGGTGTTGGTGCAATTGCTTTTGGTATTGTTGAAATGAAGTCGCCTGATTGGAATCATTTAGAGCTCATTGGGATTATTGTTCTCGGGTTTGCAATCATTTTAAGTTACATCCCTTGGGCAAAATTTAATCCGGAACCACTGTTTGAGCTCAGCCTGTTTAAAAACAAAACATTTATGTATGCAAATCTGGCTGGCATTACTTTTGGAATAGCATTTTCTATCATGTTCTTTTCATTCTTTTTTTGGATGAAAAACATTTGGCATTTCGATCAAACATTAGCAGGTGCTGCAATTATGCCAGGCCCTTTAGCGGTTGTTCCTACAGCAATATTATCAGGAAGAATTGCATCAAAAATAGGCCATCGGCCAATGTTAGTCACTGGTACAGTTTTATATGCTTTGAGCGGTTTATGGTTTTTATTAATTCCTGACGCAAATCCTAATTATCTAAGAGACTGGTTGCCAGGATTGCTTCTTAATGGCATTTCTATTGGATTGGTGATGCCATCTTTATCAGCTGCGGCAGTATATGCTTTGCCTCCGAAAGACTATGCAGTTGGTTCAGCAATCAACCAAGCTATGCGTCAAATAGGAACTGTAATAGGTGTGTCTATAACCGTACTTTTTTTAGCAAAGTCTCAACTCCAAATAGCAGACTTTATACCAACGTATTTAATTCATATTGCTTTAGCTTTAATGACTGCCATGTTGTGCATTCCCATTAACACGCACCCTAAACAGTCATCTAAAGCTAAATAGCACAATATAAAAGGTCAATCGTATGAAAAGAATTGTTATCACTGGAATGGGTGCTGTAAGTCCTCTTGGGACTGGCGTTGCATTAGCTTGGAAACATCTGCTAGAAGGTAAGTCTGGTATTTCAAAATTACCTGATACATTGGCGGAAGGTAGCCCTGTTAAATTTGCAGGCTGGATAAAATCCAACGAAGATGATCCTATCTTTGGCGTCGATTTATTGAAAACCATCAGCCCGAAGGAACTGCGCAGAATAGATAGATTTATACAATTTGCGTTGATTGCATCTGAAGAAGCCATCAATCAAGCAGGCTGGCAACCCCAAAATGAAACGGAGAGCGCGCGCACCGCCACTATTATTGCCTCTGGCATAGGAGGATTCCCCGCGATAGCTAATGCTGTTCGTAAAGTTGAGCAAGAAGGTGTTGAAAGGTTATCACCATTTACTATCCCATCATTTCTAGTCAATCTTGCTGCGGGTCAGGTAGCACTTAAACATCAATTTAAGGGGCCACTTGGAGCGCCTGTAACAGCATGTGCAGCAGGTGTTCAAGCAATTGGCGACGCTGCCAGACTAATACAGTCAGGCGAAGCTGATATTGCTATTTGCGGTGGTGCAGAGGCTTGTATTGACAAAGTAAGTCTAGGCGGATTTGCTGCTGCTAAAGCACTCAGTACAAATTATTCAGACTCACCTGAATTAGCCTCAAGACCCTTTGATATTGGCCGTGACGGTTTTGTAATGGGAGAAGGTGCTGGCATATTGGTTATCGAATCCTATGACCATGCTATGGCTAGAGGCGCTACTCCATTAGCAGAGTTAGTTGGCTACGGAACAACATCAGATGCCTACCATATAACATCAAGCCCAGAAGATGGTTCAGGTGCAGCGAGAGCGATGTCTATAGCACTGAATCAAGCTGGGGTAAATCCTGATTCGATAGACCATATCAATGCACACGCCACATCTACACCAGTGGGTGATGCGGGCGAATTGGCAGCAATCAAACGTGTTTTTGGCACTCAAAATTCCAAACTTGCTATAAGCGCGACTAAATCTTCAACAGGTCATCTGCTTGGCGCGGCTGGTGGGCTTGAAGCGATATTTACAATTATGGCTATTCAAGATCAATGTTGTCCGCCCACAATCAATCTAACGCAAGAGGATGAACGAGCAAATGGACTCATGATAGTAGGAAAAAATCCACTGCCCAAAAAGATTGAATATGCTTTATCTAATGGGTTTGGTTTTGGTGGGGTCAATGCATCAGTAATATTCAAACAATTCAAACCTTGAATGAGCGTAATAATTAGGTAGTAAAAAAGCAATCTGATTTGTCATTAAACAAATGTTATTAATAACCTGATTAGGAGAACGAAATGGTAATCGCACCAAAAGATTTGAAATTTAATGGGGAAGAGCTGTTTATCAAACTTACAGATGGCGAAACTGTTAGGGTGATTAAAACTGGGCAAGGCGAGCCGCTTCTACTCATGCATACCATTAGAACGCAAATTGAGTTCTTTAGTGAGATGATTCCATTTTATGCAAAGAACTATACAGTTTATGCAGTCGATTTGCCTGGTCATGGGCAATCGTCTATCAATAAAAAAATTAACTATGATGAGTCATACTTAAGAAAATCAATTATTGATCTAATCAACAAGTTGGGTCTGGAGAAAATCACACTTGTCGGAGAATCGATTGGCGCGACTCTTTCATTAACAATAGCAGCCTCTATTCCAAATAAAATTAAACAGGTTATTGCTGTCAATACCTACGACTATGAAACTCGTTATGCTGACGGGATTAGAAGAGGTAATTTTATTGCTAATTTTATGATGTGGAATTATTCAATCCCCATCAATGGTGCCATATTCGCAGCTTTAGAAAATCGATTCTTCTTAAGTTTAGTGATGAATGGTGGAGTAACTAATATTAAAAAAATACCAACATGGTTAATGAAACTTTTTGATCAAACAGGGCATAGACCTGGGTATGGCTATTTAGGAAGAAATATATTAAAAAATTGGCGAAGTTGGGCAAAAGCACCTGTTAATTATCAACAGATTAGTAGCCCTGTCACATTGGTGTATGGCGAAAATGACTGGTCTACAAAAGAAGAAAGATCGCGTACTTTGAATAAAGTACCGAGTGCTAAATTTGAAACGATTGCTAACTCTGGTCACTTTCTAAGTGTGGATAATCCTGATGCACTTAAACAGGTTGTTACTAAGCACTTAATTGCATAAAGAAATATAAGATGAGGCAAGCTGTTAATAATTGGATTGTTTATAGGGATTGCATTACATGGCTGCAGCTTCAGCTGACTCTAAAAGTTGAAGGTCATCAAAGCGGCCAAACAGTTTGGTAATTCCTATTTGCCTAAACTAAGTGATAGCTCACATCATTGAGCTATCATTTCCTTTACAAATGAATGGCTATGGGCGGTGGATGTCGTCGCTTTCCGCCTAAAGCGGACTTTCTGATTTTGCAGTGTACATATTTGCTGGACGCTTCCAGCCGTCCTAAACTCAGATCTCTTTAGGATACTCGCTCAGATGAAAGCGCTTTACTGTCACGCTTTTAATCCTTCCAAAAGCGTTTTAAGTGCCCCATCAATTGCATTTACCCCAACCTTTTGTTCATACAGTAAACCATCAATTGAGAGCATAGTTAATCCATGCACTTGCGCCCAGCAAGCTGCGGTTTGGTCATTTAAATTTCCACGTTTAAATACTTTTTGGTTTTGTCCTGACTCCAAGACCTCTAGTAACACTCCAAGTGCAGACATAGCTCTCCCATCTAGATGAACTTGACTTGATGCGCCATTGGCTTCAGCACTGAACATTAATTTATACAGTGAAGGATTGGTTAATCCAAAATTAATATACGACTTCGCTGTAACGAAAAAACGATCTGTGGGCGTCATACCTTCTGATTTTAAGGCCATCAATAGCCCTGCACGAAGCTGATCAAAACCAATCAAAGCGAGTTCAACCAGCAAAGAATTTTTGTCAGGAAAATGTTTATAAGGAGCAGCGTGACTCACTTCAGCGCGCCTTGCAACTTCACGCAACGTGAAATGCCAGCCGTTATTTTCCGCAAGCATGTTGAGGGCTGTATCAACAATAACCTTCTTTAAGCTCCCGTGATGATAGGGGCGCTTTGTTTCATTACTCTCACTCATTCTTTAACTTTATAGATAGTTGATTTTGTAATTATACTTCTTCAAATAAATGTTGTCACTGATTACATAGTTGACACTGTAAACATTGAGGGATACAATGCAATTATGTTTACACTGGAAACATTAACAGGTTTCTTTTCACTTCTAGAAATGCAACAACTTAAAGGACATAACCATGAACACAATGAATGATCTGCATACAGAAACAATTTCCGTCACATTAAATAATTGTCTAGTTAATCAGCGGGCGGCTTTTCTTCAAGAAGGTCCGCCTACGATTGACCAAAGGCGTAGCAATTTAAAGAAGTTACGTAGTGCAATATTAGAAAATAAGGAACAATTCGAGCAGGCGCTTATGGTCGATTTTGGTAATAGATCAGCACATGAAACTGCCATCATGGACATCATGTTGGTTGTCCAAGGAATTGATTATCTTATAAAGAACTTACGTCCCTTTATGCGTACACAAAAGCGTCATGTCCCGCTGAATTTCCAACCTGCGCGCGCATATGTTACTTATCAACCTTTGGGTGTTATAGGGATTATGTCACCCTGGAATTATCCAGTTTCTTTATCGCTCATGCCGCTGGCGACTGCTCTAGCTGCAGGAAATCGAGCCATGATTAAACCTTCTGAGATGACGCCTGCTACAAATAAAATTTTGACGTCAATACTGAGCGAAATATTTACGGAGACCGAAGTGGCTATATTCACGGGTGATATCAAAGTGAGTACTGCTTTTACCGCACTTACTTTTGATCACCTATTGTTTACAGGTAGCACTCAAGTCGGCCGTCATGTCATGAGGGCTGCCAGCGAGAACCTCGTACCTGTCACACTTGAGCTCGGAGGAAAGTCCCCCGTGATCATTGACGCTGAACATCCTATTGAGCACGCAGCTAAAGAAATTGCTTATGGAAAGCTAGCAAACGGTGGGCAGATATGCATTGCACCAGATTACGTAATGGTGCATGAAAGCCAGGTTGATCAGTTCTTAACAGCTTACGATAAAGCTGTACGTGAACTTTACCCGAACGGACCCGGGTCAACTCAATTTACCTCTGTTATCAATGAGCACCATTTCAAGAGACTATCCAATCTGATTGAAGATGCTAAAAGTAAGCAAGCGCGTGTAGTTGAAGTTGGCGTAAATCCCCAGGAAGCACGACAACGTATTAACACTCTTCCTCCCACTGTAGTTTTAAATGTGACTGATGAAATGAATATCATGAGAGAGGAAATTTTCGGGCCGGTGTTACCTGTTATGAGTTATCGGAACATTGATGATGCAATCGAATATATCAATGACCGCCCACGTCCTTTAGCACTCTACTATTTCGGTGACGACGATTCTAATCGCCAAAAAGTTATGACGAGAACGACCTCGGGAAATCTAACGATAAATACCACAATATTGCACTATGCATTGGAGGACTTACCGTTTGGAGGCGTAGGGCCCAGCGGCATGGGCTCATATCATGGCATCGAAGGATTTCGGTCTATGAGCCATGCAAAGGGAACGCTGGAGTTCAGGAAATGGAATATGAGTAGTGTGCTTAGGCCGCCTTTTGGACCGTTAGCAGACTTTATACTAAAAGCAATATTGCGATAATTACCAGTTCGCATAGCAATCAAAGACCCTTGACTCTATCTGATCCTTATTCACATAGAGTCGTATGGAGTCCGACAGCCGTAAAGCACTGAATCCCAAAAAGGCCCCAGAGATATGATCAAATTCATTTTATTTATAGCTATTTTATTAACTAGTGTAATTGTATTTGCCAATAACAATGCGAGCGAGAAACGAGTGTCTTTTAAAAATTTGTTCGAGCCTCTAGAAGATACGAAATCACGTGCCTCAGGTGGCTATATGTTTCACCGAGCTTGGGTACAAATTACCAATCAGAAAGCAGATGAAAATAGTATTAAGCAATCATCAGTCAATCTGAAGCAGTTGGAGGGTCATGACTTTTCTGTAACATGGCTTGGGCATGACACGATGTTGATTAAAGCTGGAAAACTGTGGATATTAACAGATCCAGTTTTCAGTCAATATGCATCACCGACGGCACCGCTCGGGCCTAAACGCTTAGTACAGCCTCCGTTAAATATGGAGGATTTACCTCATATTGATATTGTTCTGATTTCGCATGATCATTATGATCATCTTGATTTACAAACGGTAAGAAAACTGGCTAAACAAAAAAATGGAAGCCCTTTGTTTTTAACAGGACAAGGTTTGAAATCCTGGTTTAATTCGAATGTTGTTGATGCAAAAGTAGAAGAGCTAAACTGGTGGGACGAAATAGAACTAGGTAATGCAAATTTTAAATTTGTACCCGCGCAACATTCAAGTGGTAGAACATTTACAAATAAGAACACAACATTATGGGGAGGCTGGGTAGTTGAATACGCTAGTAAGAAATTCTATTTTGCTGGCGATACCGCTTATGAAGCAGAACTGTTCGCACAAATTTTACAAAAAGTTGGTCATATCGATTTGGCGGCTTTGCCCATAGGAGCTTACAAACCCCGCAATCTCATGCGTTTCGAACATATGGACCCAAGCGAAGCTGTACAGGCTCACAGAGACTTAAAACCAGTGAAATCTATTGCAATACATTGGGGTACATTTCAACTTGGGGATGAAACCTCAGATGAAAATCGCGCAGACTTTGCTTTTGCTATTGCAAATCAAAATGTAGAAAATTTCAAACTAATAGCAATTGGGCAGACGGAAGAGATGGATATTGAAGTCCACGATCAAGCTTCAAAGGGCAATTTAATAAGCCCTAACGCACTTCAAGCGGTATCCAATGCCCCTTACTAATGCAAAACTTTGAATGACAGCTTTAGGACAGTAAGCGATCCCAAGCAAACATACGACTAGGTTGCCGTCATGGCCAATTTTGGATGTGCCTCACGAATGGGCAGATTAATCAGCGCAGCAGCGCTAGCAAGCGCAATATCTGTGTACCACATCCATTCATAGCTGCCGCTTTTTACAAAAGTGATTCCTCCCAGCCAAGCACCAAAAAAGCCACCAATCTGGTGGCTAAGTAAAGCAAACCCAAACAGTGTAGCTAAATAACGAGGGCCAAATAGCTTGCCGACTAGCCCAGCCGTCGGTGGTACCGTAGACAACCAAGTAAGCCCCAGCACTGCTGCAAAAATATAAAAGGTGACTTCTGTTTTAGGTGCTATCAGGTAGATGGCTACTGCAAGTGCACGCGAAGCGTACATCCAGAACAAAATCATTTTCATGCGCTGGGTTTGCCCAAGCCAGCCAGCGCCTATGCTGCCGACTACGTTAGCAAGGCCAATAATCGCTAATGAAGTTGCTCCCACTGATGGTGACAAGCCACATAAACTTACTTCCCCTGGAAGATGAGTGACTAAAAAGGCAATATGGAATCCGCAGGTAAAGAACCCGGCATTCAAGCAAAGGTAGCTTCGGTCTTTAAAAGAGATTCGCAGTTGCTCACCTAAGGTCATTCCATCAGCCTGTGCTGCCGCCCGTTTTTCGGCAACGTGCCTTTTTTCGCGCAACGGCAGTGCTAAAAGGATGGTCGTCAGTGACGTGACAGCCAGCGCCAGTATAGCGATGACCCAGTTAAATGAGCTAATGAGTGCCTGCGTGATAGGAGCAAAAATAAATTGCCCTAAGGAGCCGCCAGCATTGATAAATCCAGCAGCGGTAGAACGACGGTCTGCCGGTAGTCTCTGCGCTGCAGCACCGATCAAAATTGAGAAACTACCTGCACCAGCGCCTGCTGCCGTGAGAATGCCGATTGCAAACATCAAGCCAAAACCGGAGCTCATGAATGGCGTGATGGCTAATCCCAGTGCCAACAGCAAAGTACCCAGCACAATTACCTTAAAGGAGCCAACCCGATCTGCAAGCATGCCGAAGAGAGGTTGTACCGCGCCCCATGTGAATTGAGCAACGGCCATTGCAAAGCTGATTGTCACAATCCCCAGACCAGTGGACGTATTTAATGGCGATAAGAATAAACCCATGGATTGTCGTATTCCCATGGTGACAGCCAGAATTGCTGCGGCTGAAATGACTAGAGTCCAAAACGTACGTTGTGCGGTCATAAAAACATCATGTATTGAATTAAAGAGATATTACAGCAGCTAATAGTTATTGATGGCTGTCTGTTTCCATAGATAGATTTCTTAAGTGTTACTTCAAGTTCGCCTTTAATGGCTTCCAGCGTTTCAATGTCAATGCGTTAGTTACAACACTCACTGAGCTGAATGCCATTGCTGCACCAGCGATGACTGGGCTGAGTAAACCAAATGCCGCCAATGGGATTCCCAACAAATTGTAGATAAACGCCCAAAATAGGTTTTGTTTGATTTTGCTATAAGTTCTGCGGGAAATATCAATGGTATCTGCCACTAAGCTGGGGTCTGAACGCATCAAGGTGATATCGGCAGTATGCATTGCCACATCTGTACCTGTAGACATGGCGAAACTGACATCTGCCGCTGCGAGTGCTGGCGCATCGTTAATGCCATCGCCTACCATGGCAACAACTTTACCTTCCTGACATAAGGACGCAATGGTCACTGCTTTAGATTCTGGTGTTTGCTCGGCCAATACCTTGTCTATGCCAAGCGCTTGCGCAACCCGTTCGGCACTCATGCGGTTATCACCTGTGAGTAACAGTGTCTGAATTTTGTTAAGTCGTAAACTAGATATAGCTGCATATGAGGCTGCTTTGATTTCGTCACCAAATGCCAGCATACCTAATAATGAAGGTGAACTAACACCATCACTCACTGCCACCCAAGAAATGGTCTTGCCAGTTTCTTGATGTTGCGTGGCAATTGCGTTTAATGTTGTAGCAGAGACACCTAGCTCTAGCATCCAGCGCTGATTGCCCACATAAACGATTGTATTGCCTACTTGTCCCTGCAAACCACGACCAGCAAAATCACGGACATCTGACGCTAAATGCGGAGAAACACCGGAAAGTGCAAAGCGGTTAACAACCGCTTTAGCCAGTGGATGCAGACTGTTTTGTTCAATACTGGCAGCCAGTTCCAGCAGATTCTGGTCTTGCCCATCGACCGCATGAAAAGCAACCAGCACTGGCTTGCCCTCAGTGAGCGTGCCAGTCTTATCGAATACAACATCAGTAATACTATGCGCGAGTTCTAATGCATTGGCATCTTTGATGAGAATTCCGTGACGCGCAGCCACACCAGTACCGGCCATAATTGCAGTAGGCGTGGCCAAGCCCAGTGCACATGGGCAAGCAATCACCAATACAGCGACTGCATTCAGAATCGCCTGTTCCCAATTTGCTGTCATCAACCCCCAAGCGAGCAGTGTGATAAGCGCAATCACTATAACGACTGGTACAAAGACAGCACTCACTTTATCCACCAAACGTTGAATCTCAGGTTTTGCTGTTTGCGCATCCTCAACCAAACGTATGATGCGAGATAAGGTGGTTTCAGCCCCTATTGCAGTGGTTTTGACTACCAGCAATCCATCAATATTAACCGCGCCACCGATAACCTTGTTGCCAGCCATTTTATTGGCAGGCTCACTCTCACCTGTCATTAATGACTCATCAACATGACTCGTGCCTTCGATGATGACTGCATCCACCGGAATACACTCGCCTGGGCGGATGACGACCATATCGCCGATGACAACTTCAACAAGTGGAATCTCTGACTCTATATCCAGCCTTCTTACTCTGGCTATCTCAGGCCTTAATTGCTGTAGCGCTCGTATGGCTTCTGTCGTTTGCCGTTTAGCACGTTTCTCCAGCCACTTACCCAGCAGTACCAGTGTGATAACAACGCTGGATGCCTCGAAATAAAGATGCTGCTGTCCCTGCAAAAGCATATAAACCGATAATGCATAAGCGGCACTAGTCCCAATCGCAACCAGCAAATCCATATTGCCAGTTTTATTGATGACGGCTTTCCACGCAGATTTATAAAATACTGCCCCGAGATAAAACTGCACTGGCGTTGCTAACAGCCACTGGATATGTACAGGCAAGCTCCAATGAATACCTGCTAGATTGAGCAGCATAGGAATAATGAGTGGAATACTTAACACAATAGCAATAACAATATTTCTGCCATTGGTTGAAACGTCACCGTGCTGCTTGTAAACCTGCTGCTGTGACACGACCTCTGCACCATAACCTGCATCAACCACGGCTTTTATAATTTGAGCATGTGCTATGTCACTTTTTAGTTCAACATGCGCACGCTCGGTAGCGAGATTAACGCTGACCGACTCAACTGCCGGCATTTTACGTAAAGCGTTTTCCACGCTGGATACGCAAGAGGCACAGCTCATGCCACTAATATTAAGGTCGACAGCGTGATGGTTGGAAGACATTTTTATTTTCTAATCCCAAATGTTTAGTCATCATAAAGATTCCAATCATTGTAAACTTTAGTATGCACATCTACTCATACCTTCTTTAAAGGAAATTTTTAATGTACACGTTTCATGTCCCCAAAATGACCTGTGGTGGTTGTGCAAGCAAGGTAAAAAAGGCCATTCAACAAGTGGATGAGCATGCTCGCATAAATTTTGACTTATCCTCTAAAATGGTTAAAGTCGAAACGGATGCAGCGGCTGCAGCCCTAATAAAAGCAATGACAGATGCGGGCTACCAACCTGCACCTTGATAAAGCATCAAGATAGGAATCTATACATGGTAGGTATTCTGTTGGCAGCTGGTTTCTCCCGCAGATTTGGCTCGGCCAATAAACTGTTACAGCACTTACCAAATGGTCGACCTATCGCGCTAGCCTCTGCCGAGAATCTAATCCAAGCTATTCCCACCAGTATTGTAGTAGTGAGACCAGAAAATAACGAACTAGCAGATTTGTTGTTAAACGCTGGTTTGAAAGTAGTGTTCTGCAATGAAAATGACCAAGAAATGGCCGACAGCTTAACTACGGCAATTCGCTTCTCAGCAAATTTTGAAGCAGCTAATGACGGGGTTGTGATTGCACTGGCTGATATGCCTTATATTCAATCCGCCACCATTAGTGCTATCGCCAGCAAGCTGAATACTGGCGCTTCAATTGTTATTCCAAGCTACCAAAACCAACGTGGCCACCCTGTTGGCTTCTCTGCTAAATTTCGTAATGAGTTGGAGAGTCTGCAGGGCGATGAAGGCGCACGTTCTATTATCAAACGTTACCCAAATGAAGTTGAGTTATTGCCATGTAGCGATGCAGGCATTCTGGCGGATATTGATACGCTGGCAGACTTGAAAAATTAAGCTTTAGCCTCGCAGCGCACATCACTAATAAAACCAGCACCCATTTTCAGTTGTTGCGCTCTCACCTGAATAAGTTCAGCGAGTATGGCGATGGCGATTTCGGCTGGTGTGCGGCTACCAATTTGCAAACCTACCGGTCCGCGCAGTGTGGCGATTTCCATTTCATTCAGATCAAACATGCGCATACGCTCACGACGTTTCTCCTGATTCTTGTGTGAGCCCAGCGCGCCTACATAAAATGCGTCTGATTTCAGCGCCTCCAGTAACGCCATATCATCCAGTTTAGGGTCGTGCGTCACGGCAACAATCGCCGTATGTGCATCCGGGTTAATATCGAGCACCACATCGTCAGGCATGCCCGCCACCCAAGTCACGCCTTCTACATGCCATTCATCACGAATTTCCTGACGTGGCTCGCAAATTAGCACATCAAAATCAAGTACTTGCGACATGCTGGCCAGCATAGAACCTAGTTGGTTTGCGCCAATGATGAGCAAGCGCCATTGTGGGCCGAAGTAAGTATGGAACCAGTCACCATCGATTTTTGGCAACCCTTCCGGCAAGACTTCCATTAATTTTATTTGCCCTGTGTTGATATTGACTGAGCGTTTGATTAATTTACGGTCCGTCAAGCTTTCTACTAAAGCCTGTAATTGCGCTGGCGTGTTTAACGGCTCAACAAATATCTGCAAACGGCCACCACACGGGATTCGAAACCGTTGCGCTTCATCCCTGCTGATACCGTATTCCATGATGGCAGGTGTGGTTGGCAGCTCTTGGTTACGTGCCTTGTCGGCCAAGTCATCCTCAATGCAGCCGCCAGATACTGAGCCTATGAGATGGCCATCCTGTCGCACAACCAACACCGCACCCGGTAAACGTGGCGCCGAGCCCCAAGTTTGCACTACAGTGAATAAATGGGCTTTATGGCCGTCATTCAGCCATTCAAGCGCACGTGTAAGTACTTCTAAGTCAGCAGATTTCATAGCATCACCTCAGCTTTAAGCTAGTTGATTACCAATCGGTAATGTACGAATACGCTTACCCGTTGCCGCGAAAATTGCATTGGTCACCGCCGGCGCTACAGGCGGCAAGCCTGGCTCGCCAACACCGCCCATTTTTTCAGTACTTTGCACGATGTAGACCTCTACTTTAGGCATATTAGCCATGCGCATGACTTGGTAGTCATGGAAGTTAGATTGCTGCACCATGCCATCCTTAAAGGTAATTTCGCTTTGCATTGCAGCGCCCAAACCAAATGAAATTGCTGATTCCATTTGTGCTTTCAGTGAATCTGGGTTCACAGCTAGGCCGCAGTCAATGGCAGATACAATGCGATGCACTTTGACCTCGCCTGCAACTACGGAGACTTCTGCCACTTGTGCCACGAAACTGCCAAAAGATTCGTGTACGGCAATGCCGCGGAACACGCCTTTAGGCAATGGCTTACCCCAATCTGCTTTTTCGGCGGCTAAATTTAGCGCAGCCAAATGACGTGGATGTTCTTTAAGCAAGGTACGGCGATATTCCAATGGGTCCTTTTTAGCAGTATGTGCAAGTTCATCAATCAAGCTCTCCATCACAAACGCAGTGTGGCTATGCCCCACAGAACGCCACCAAAGCACTGGAACACCAGTTTTGGTTGTATGTAAACTTACTTGATAATTAGGAATACTTTTTAAATAAGGTGAATCTGCGGTACCTTCCACAGAGGTATTATCGATGCCATCCTTGATCCCGAAGGCTTCGAACGGAGTGCCCAGCATGATGGACTGACCGACGGTCGTGTGCTCCCATGCAACTGGAGAACCATGGGCATCTAAACCAATTTTGGCTTTATGTAGATACATAGGGCGGTAGTAGCCCCCTTTCACATCATCTTCACGACTCCATACGGTTTTCACTGGAACGCCTGCTGCTTTAGCGACTTCTACAGCTTCTGATACAAAATCAGCCGCTGGGTTAGCACGACGACCAAAACCACCACCAAGGAATAAGGTATGAATTTTAACCTGCTCAGGTTTGAGTCCTAGTATTTTTTCCGCAGCTTGCTGGTCTGTGGTCTGCATTTGCGTACCAGTCCAAATCTCACAAGCGTCTTTGTCAATTTTCACTGAACAATTCAACGGCTCCATCGGCGAATGCGCTAGGTAAGGCAAAGCATACTCAGCCTCTACAAGTTTTCCAGCTTTGGGCATGGCCGTTTTAATATCACCAGCTTTTGCCGCGACCATACCTTCTGTAGCCGCCATTTTTCTATATCCATCAAACAAGGCTTTTGAGTCAAGGCTCGCGTTTGGCCCTAAATCCCAATCTACTTTCAAGGCATCACGCCCTTTTTTGGCTGCCCAATAATTATCTGCAATTACTGCAACGCCAGTTGGCACTTGCACGACTTGCTTTACGCCTTTAATTTTTTTCGCGGCACTCGCATCAAACTTTTTAACTGAGCCACCAAACACTGGTGAACGAGCCACCATCGCAGTCATTAAGCCATCGAACTGAATGTCTTGGCCAAATATTGCAGTGCCATTTATCTTCTCTGGGCCATCTAGACGTTTAGTCGCCTTGCCGATGATTTTCCAATCTTTAGGATCTTTCAAAGTAACGGTTTTAGGCGTTTCCAGCTTAGCCGCAGCTTCTGCGAGGTCACCATAACTAATTTTCTTATCGCCGCTAATCGCAAAACCATTCTCTGTTTTGATGCTCTCAGTAGGTACCCCTAATTGCTGAGCTGCAGCACTCACTAATAACGCGCGAGATAGCGCACCAGCTTGGCGGTAACGGTCAAACTCAGACCAAGTGGTAGAAGAGCCACCAGTGATTTGAATACCATACGCAGTATGGGCATATTCCGGTGCTGCAGAAGCATGCTCCACTTTAATTTTGCTCCAGTCTGCATCTAATTCTTCAGCAATCAGCATGGGCAACGTAGTCCAAATGCTTTGCCCCATCTCGCTATGTGCAAGCATGACCGTAATTGTGTTATCAGTACCGATGCGCAAAAAGGCATTCGGTGTTGGTAAAGGTTTATTACCATCGGCTTTACCCACATCTGTAGTTGCCCCCGGCATTAAAAAGCGTTTAGCGTGTGGAATAGAAAATGCAATAACCAGTCCACCCGCGACTAGCGCCGTGGCTTTAATGAAAGTGCGTCTTGAGATATTTAAAGGTGCGTTCATCGTGTGGCTCCTTAAGCTAATTTGGTTGCAGCTGAATGTATCGCGGCACGGATGCGCGGATACGTACCGCAACGACAAATATTGCCATTCATCGCTGCATCAATATCTGCGTCAGTAGGTTTTTTATTGGTAGCGAGCAAAGCCGTGGCTGCCATGATTTGGCCTGATTGACAGTAACCACATTGCACTACGTCAATTTCGCTCCACGCCGCTTGTACGGCTTGGCCAACTGTATCATTTTGAATATCTTCAATTGTGGTGATTCTTTTACCGACAGCCGCTGCAATTGGCGTGATGCATGAGCGTACGGCTTGCCCATCAAGATGCACGGTACAAGCGCCACATTGCGCCATGCCACAGCCAAACTTAGTTCCTGTAAGATGCGCTACATCTCTTAATGCCCATAAAATCGGCATGTCATCAGACGCATCAAGCTGTTGTTCTTTACCATTAATATTCAAAGTAATCATGACCATTCCTTCTTTTATGTTCTATTTTTAAATTAAATGTTGTTTAAAAACTGAGCACAGCTAAATTAAAAACAACACTATCGCATAGTGTTAATTATCATTGTGTGGAATAATTTGGAATTGATAATTCCAAATTATGGATTAATCCTGCCATGCAAAATCAATTAGAAATGCTGCGTATTTTTAAGGTGGTCGCAGAATCCGCAAACTTTAAAGAAGCCTCCGTAAGACTAGGCGTTTCTCCACAGTCTGTCACGCGTGCGATTAAAGAACTAGAAGAGTTACTAGGGGAGCCGCTTTTTTATAGAAGTACGCGTAATACCACCATCACCGAATTTGGTAAGCAGATGGCGCAAAAAAGTGAAGGCGTAATTGACCAAATTGACGCTTTGTTTAAACCCAATAAAAGCGCTAGCTCTCAACGCCTGGAAGGCTTGGTGAAAATCACCATGCCTAATTCATTAGGGCAGCAATATTTACTGCCGGCACTTAATGATTTTTTAAAAGAGCACCCAGGTATTCAGTTTGATTTAAGATTTTCTAACCTGATTGATAACGTGGTGGCCGACCAAATGGATATTGGCGTGCGTGTAGGTTTTTTTAGCAATAATAGAAACGTTGCAAGACGCGCCAATGAAATGAGGTTTCATATCGTAGGCAGTCCGGAACTCATTGCAAAAACCGGCGTACCCAACAAAGTGGATGATCTCTTTCAAATGCCTTATACGGGCTTAATTGATCTCAATACAGGCAGAATGTGGCCTTGGTCTTTTGCAAATGCATCAGATGGTTTTTCGACTCCACCTGCATTTGTCACCGATGACCCGGAAGCTGAATTAACCGCAGTACTTGCTGGCATTGGCTATGGGCAACTTGGTGATTTTTTGTGCGAAAAATATATTCGTGACGGGAAGTTAATGGCTGTATTGCCGGAACAAGCGCCTAGTCCATGGGGTATCTATGTCTATCGCCCACAACGAGGCCCAGTAGCAGAGCGAGTAAGGGTAGTGTTTGATTACTTGGTGAAAGTATTAAGTGGCACTATATTGTATTAAATTTTGGAACGCCTAGTCATAACCTGATTTTGATAAGGATCACCAGTCTCCGCATCTTCAATTTAGACCGCTACTTCTTATACTTAAGCACACTGCGTTTGTAATAATAATGTTGCTTCGGTTAAAGAGTTTAGAACTTGGTAGCAATTCTCACTAACATAATCACTGGGTTGTTTTAAGTCAGGCACCACAACAACTTTTAATCCAGCTGCAATCGCGGCACGTGCCCCAAACTCGCTGTCTTCAAAGGCAATACACTCTTGTGCAGGAATACCAAGCTTTTTAATAGCTAATAGGTAAATATCAGGATGTGGCTTTCCACGCCGTACCTCATCACCACTAGTGATAGCACTAAAATATTCCCAAACCCCTACTTTGCTTAGCCTGCTCTTAATAATGTTTTGATAAGAAGAAGACGCTACGCCACATGGAATCCCTTGCGTATGGAAGTGCTTAATAATGTCTAATGCGCCAATTTTTAGCGAAAAGTAGTTTTCTGATGCCTCTAATATTTCATCTACACGTTGTATTACTTTTGTAAAATTACTTACCCCACCTAATTGAGCTGTCATCACTTGAGTGGAATCGGGTGCCGCTCTGCCGATTAACTGAACATAATCGCTTTGCGTATAACTAATTCCAAACTCGCTCGCAGCAAGAATACAGGCTTGCATAATGATGCGCTCTGAATCAATTAATAGTCCATCCATATCAAAAATTGCAGCTTTAAACACTATTAATCCTCAAACTTAATCTGGCGGCATTGCTAACGCATATACATTCAAGATTAACAGAAATGGTTTATCTTAAAATGTTGGTTGTAGTTTCAATTTTAGTAGCAGAGAACCGCAAACGAACATAGTCAGCCGTCCAATTGCCATTTTCATCACAAAGTGCAGGACGCAATGTTTCCACTACCTCAGTAATAAATCGCTTCCTCTGGGTTGCAGGCAAGGCTGATATAAAAGTTTGTGCAAAGGTCTTAAGCCATTCACGAACGTCTCCTGGCAATAAGGTTGGACGTGGGATTAGAGCAATACTATTCACTATAAATCCATTGGCTTCAAGCAGCGATTTATACACATCCGCGCTTGGAAAATACCAGGGACTGGCAACAATTGTTCCATGTCGTGAAGCAAGTGCAGATTCAATAGCATTCACAATGGTTGCAACATTTCCATAGCCCCCACACTCAGCCACAAACCTTCCCCCCGGTTTAAGTGCATGCCACACTCCAGAAATGACTTTTTCAGGACTTTTCATCCAATGCAAAGCTGCATTAGAAAATACAGCATCGAACTCTTCTCTGAATTCGAGCGACTGCCCGTCCATCACTCTGGCATCCAACCCTAAAGACTTTGCTGCGATTACCATTTCTGAACTTGAATCAACTGCAACCAATTTGCAACCTAATTCTAGAAGTTTGATACTGAGTGCACCATCTCCGCAACCTAGATCCAGGATAGATTCTCCAGATTGTGGGGCAAGCAATTCAACAACTGGCATCCCTAAATCCGATACAAATCGTGCATTTTTAGCGTATTGCTCAGGATTCCATTGTTGTGATTTGAAAGCGGACATGATGACCCTATTTTTTATCGTGATAAAATGTATTAATGGTTAAATATCTAAATCAAACTAAAATCGTTTCGTGACCAAAAACAGTCACATTATTCGATTCTTCCGCCAGCGTATTCCTACGTTTGCATGCACGCCTGGCTGTCATGATTGTTGTGGCCCAGTGACCGCGTCTTCAGAAGAAGTGAGTAGGCTTCCTATTAAAACTGATGCAGAACACGACGCTGCTTTGTCTGAACTCAACTGTGTATATCTAGGCGCTAACGGTTGCCAAGTATATGGTGAACGTCCGTTGATTTGCCGACTGTTTGGCACTACACCCACTTTGCCTTGCCCAAATGGTAAAGGACCTGAGATTATGATTGAGTCAAAAATTGAACAGCAAATTCACCATTTTCTTGCAGAAACCCGTCAGGTATTGCTTTAAGCGCATAGCATCAACTAAATGGAACCATTGCGCCTACGTGCAAATGACTCAGCTTTGGCGTAAAGAATAGTCAAATAACTCATCTCGCAATTCAAAACCACACGCCTCCCAAAATTGCTGCGCAACTAAATTATCACTTTTTACTAAGCAATGTATTTTTTGGATATCTTCACTTTTGATTGCGCTCACAGCCGCACTTACTAACCTAGTGCCTATGCCCTTCTCGCGATAATCAGGCTTTACCGCCATGTGGTAGAGATAGCCTCGCCATCCATCGTGCCCTGCAAGTATTGCGCCTACCAGGCTAGTACCTGCATATGCGCCATAACTACAGACTGGATTCCTGCGTAAAAATCTACCCAATACATCAGGAGTATCCGTTTGACGCACATCAATATTTCCAGTTGCGTCCCATAACTTGATGAGCTTCGGATAGTCTTCCTCGTGAATTGAACACAGAATAACTTGCTTTCTCATTGTATTAACCCTACTAATTATTCACCGGCATGCGCGAAATCTGTTCAGGAGTGCCATATTGCTGCACATAATCTCGAATCATCTGACGCACAATCTGGGATGGTGTCACATCGCGTTGTGCGCATATTTCTTCAAATATTTGTTTTTTAGTTGGGTCAATTAATAATGTGAGTCGTGCGGTACGATTTTCCATAAGCATGTCCATTTGATGTTAATCCCATGTTAATATGATTAACATCAAATCACAAACTAAATTTCAATCATGATTGCTATTTTTGAAGCAAAACGTGCTGGGCTGTTGTCTAGGGAGCATTGGCTTAACAATATTCTCGCAGGCGTAATCGTTGGCGTTGTTGCACTTCCGTTAGCCATGGCATTTGCGATTGCGTCTGGCGCCAAGCCGGAGCAAGGTCTATACACAGCCATTGTGGCAGGCGGTTTGACTTCGCTACTTGGCGGTAGTCGACTACAAATTTCTGGGCCTACTGGGGCTTTTATCGTGATTCTGGCAGGCATCACGGCCAAGTACGGTATTGAAGGCTTACAGGTGGCGACCT
This sequence comes from Methylotenera sp., assembly GCA_035460465.1. Lineage (GTDB taxonomy): Bacteria > Pseudomonadota > Gammaproteobacteria > Burkholderiales > Methylophilaceae > Methylotenera. The sequence goes on from DATHWQ010000003.1 coordinate 26,167, forward strand.
TGATGGCTGGTGTCATGTTGATGTTAATGGGGTTGACACGCCTTGGCGGTGTTATCAAATACATTCCAGATCCCGTGATCGTCGGCTTTACCAGTGGTATCGGCGTGATTATCTTTGTTGGGCAGTGGAAAGACTTTTTAGGATTGTCACCTGAACCTGACACAGAACATTTTCATGAGAAGTTCTGGAGTTTATTGCAAGCGTTTCCAAGTTTTCAGATCGAAACAGCAGTGCTCGGATTTTTGACTCTAGCGGTATTATTGCTTTCCCCACGTATTTTTAAGCGTATCCCCTCGCCTCTGGTAGCCATGGTGGTTGCAACCATAGTGCAGTGGTACTTTGATTTTGGAAACATCGCGACCATTGGCAGTGCCTTTGGTGGAATTCCACAAAGCTTGCCACATCTTCAAGTGCCATCAATAACATTGTCTGAAATGCTGAAACTCATTGGGCCTGCGTTCACCATTGCACTGTTAGGTGCAATTGAGTCATTGCTTTCTGCTGTGGTTGCTGATGGCATGACTGGCACCAAACATGACTCAAATCAGGAACTGGTAGGACAAGGCATTGCCAATATTTTTTCGCCATTGTTTGGTGGTTTTGCCTCTACAGGCGCCATCGCTCGCACGGCTACCAATATCCGCAATGGCGGAACCAGTCCGTTGGCGGGCCTAGTGCATGTAGTCACACTTGTTGTCATCATCTTAGTACTAGCGCCATTAGCCTCACATATCCCATTATGTGCGCTCTCAGCCATATTATTCTTGGTTGCCTACAACATGAGTGAATTACATCGTTTTGTGCACATGGCAAAAACTGCACCAAGGTCAGACGTTGCCGTATTGCTGATTACATTCTTACTGACGGTTTTTGGCGATTTGGTAATTGCGGTGAATATCGGTGTACTACTAGCCTGTTTGCTATTTATGAAGCGCATGTCGGAAGTAGTTGTGATTGCAAAACAAGCGCATGAAGAACTGCTAGTGGAAACTGGAAATATTGATTTCAAGTTGCCGCCTAAAACGGTCGTTTTTACTATAGAAGGACCATTTTTCTTCGGTGCCGCACAACACCTAGAAAATGCGCTTGAACATGTTCACGGGCATGCTGAAATTTTAGTGTTGCGCCTAAGTAAAGTGCCTTTTATCGATGCGACTGGTATGCAGTCACTAAGGGATTTACTGGACACATGTAAGCGACATAAAACACGCTTAATGTTGTGTGAAGCGCGACCTAATGTACTTGAAAAATTAAAAGTGGCTGGTTTGATTGAACAGATTGGCGCGGAGAATATGCTAGAAAATTTACATCAGATTAATCATTCCCAAGAAGCCCTATGAAAGTATCCATGACCAATTTACCTAAATGCCCGCAATGTAACTCAGAATATACCTATGAAGATGCAACCCTATATATTTGCCCAGAATGCGCACATGAGTGGAATAAAGACCCTAGCATAACAGCTCCAGAAGAAATCAAAATAGTACGAGATGCAAATGGCAACGTATTGCAAGATGGCGACACCATCACCGTCATTAAAGACCTTAAAGTGAAAAGCTCTTCTTTAGTCGTTAAGGTGGGAACCAAAGTCAAAAACATTCGCCTTGTGGATGACGACCATGATATTGACTGCAAAATTGATGGTATAGGCGCAATGAAGCTAAAGTCGGAGTTTGTTAAGAAAGTCTGATGAACTCAGCTACTAGATTACAGAGGGAGCTAATTTAAAATTTTGAGTGGTCTTTTAAGCATAAATACTCAATAAGTTCACATCCTTAATTGAATGTTCCCAACGCTGATGTAATGTTCAACTTTAATGTCAAAGAATACAATAAATGTTCTCTGACATTAAAGTCGTTAACAACTGAGATATATAAATCAATCACTTAAAAATAACAGATTTCTAATAAAGTCGTAAACAAATCAAAAAAAGTTTATCTTGCCACAAAACCCAAGACATTAAAGTTGTAAACAATCATCAAAGTCTGCATGCGGCCCAAACGATTTTATGGGTCATATCGATATTGTTTACTTTCCTTTAGCTTGGGAATTAATTAAACTTAAAACTCCTAGCTAGACTTCAATCTATTAGCCAAATGATACTTAAGACCACAATCAGTTATGAGCCAGAAAAAGAGTTAAGCCTCGAACCTTTAGTGCGCAAAGCTATTACTGAGGCTGTTGCAAGACAGAAAGCTCTCGGCTTGCCTAATTACTACATTCGCAACGGCAAAATCTTTGGTCGTGGTCCCAATGGAAGATTTGTTAGTACTAAAAGTTAGCGCATGTATTGATGACTGCAAACGGCCCAGATCTGACGTTCGTTATAAGGACTATGATTTGGAGGCAGGTTTTTTTATGACAATGTACTTTTCAACTTGCTCAATTTCTAGCAACTCGCCTTCAATCCATCCAACTTTAGCTAGAAGTTCGTCAGGAAGTTCAACCAAAGCATCGCCTGACCCATCTCCTGAATCAATAAGTTTGAGTTTCCAGATTTTATTTGATTCCATATAGTCATTGTATGCTTAATAAAAGTTACGTTGCACAAAAAGAAATTCAAAGGATAGGAAATCACCCTCTAAGCAACCCTTAAAGGGTTAGCATCGAATTATGGGGTTGAATATCAGCTTTGGGTCATAAGCTACGGCATTAAACGGCCCTAAGCTGACATTCAGATTACGCAATATTTTTGTAATTATTATGTATTAATTTATCAAGTTTATTGGCTCTATTGAATAAGTCTTTCTGTGATGGTAATGGCAGACCTCAATGAACCATCCTCAGACTGGAATCGCAAAAATTGAATGCTCTCACGTTCAATTGCTAAAATTAAAGCGGAAACAACGCCATTTGTATTGCTATCAATAACTTGAGCTGATGCGCTAATATTTTTAATTGGCTGGATATCATCTGGTACTACTGACTTGTAGTTAGGTGGCTTTGATCCTGAATAAACGTATAATTTGGCAGGTGAAGATACGTTATTGGGGATATAAATGCCTGCCCATTCAAATGAGGTCATTTTAGGTACTTCTTTAAAACAGGATACTTTTAAAGGTTCAAACTGAATTGCTCCGAATCGTCCCCTAAAATAAACGCCATTATCATCTTCAAACTCCGGGTAATAGGTCCCAGCTAATGCGCGGTATGTAAATGTTTCATCACAAAATGGTGTATTGCGATCTCGAGTGTATATATAGCTTTCCTTTAGCACGGCAAGCTTTGGATTAGGGGTTTGTTTAAGATTGCCTATATAAACCCCACATGCAGATAAAAGCATCATCAAAAATGCTATAAATAATAATTTCATTAAATAATTTATCATCATAATTTTGTAATTTGTCTAAAAACAGATGTTCAAGTTTTCTGTGAATATTGGAGGTAATTTTAACCATTTCCAAGCCAACAACTATAGCGCTTCTCTGTAGTGGTTGATGGTTCTAGTTTTCTCTCACCTGTATCTGTAATACGAAATAGAGAAATATGACACTGCGAACCTTGTAGTTTGTATTCAGCAACGTAAGTTAGATCTTCCTCAGGGATGAAAGATAGGGCAAGACCACAATAAATGCCATAATTTAAGCCGCGAGTATCAAATCCTTGCTCAATCTTTATTCTTTTGCCTGCAGGGACATGAATTTTTGACCAATTATCTTTGGAGACGAGTTTTCTAGTATCGCAGGAATCGCCATCATCGA
>DATHWQ010000004.1:0-7713 GCA_035460465.1 Methylotenera sp.
ACAAAGTCGTTATAAGTCTTAGTTTGAATCTTGAGTGAGCCAATATCCTCTGAAGCACGGGTGATAATATTGCCAGCGCGGCGTGCAGCTTTCACTGCGTTTGATAGCATAGGATGCATAAAGTGTTTTCTGAGACCTTAAAATGGAATATAAGCTGTTAAAATGCTGTTTTAGCTTTTATGCTATTTTAACTTTTATTTAGCGCTTCTCCAAATTGACTTCACAATCTGTTCTTCATAACTTCCGTGTCGTACTTTGCCAAACCAGTCACCCTGGCAATATAGGCTCGGCTGCGCGCGCCATGAAAACCATGGGATTGCAGCATCTATACTTAGTAAAGCCAGATAGCTTTCCTGATGCGCACGCCACCGCCCTTGCAACTGGCGCGGCAGACTTGCTGGAGAAAGCTGTTGTTTGCGAAACTTTAGATGAAGCGCTTACCGGCTGTGCTTTTGCCATTGGCTTGAGTGCGCGCAAACGTCAACTTTCGCATGAGTTAGTCAGCGTGCGAACTGCCGCAACGCAAGCCATTGAAACCGCGGCTACCCAGCCAGTTGCTCTGGTATTTGGCACCGAAATGAGCGGTTTATCCAATGCCGAGTTAGACCGCTGTCAAATGCTGGCGATGATTCCAGCCAACCCTGAATACTCATCGCTAAATTTGGCTGCCGCCGTGCAAATCATGTGCTACGAACTCAGGATGACTGCCCTTGAAAATGCGCCGCTCAGCCCCAATAAAGCAATTGAGTACGCAACAATTGATAGCATTGAAGGTTTTTATACCCACTTAGAAGAAACCTTGCTGCATATTGGTTATTTGAACCCAGCAGCACCTAAGAAGCTGATGGAGCGCATTCGACGCATCTACGCTAGGATTCGGCTTGAAAAAGAAGAAGTTAATCTGTTACGTGGCATACTTACACTAACCATTAACCCCAGAAAACACGACAAATATTAAAGCTATCAATATGTTCGAACATATAAAAGAAGACATCTCCATCGTTTTTGAGCGCGACCCTGCGGCAAGAACGCATTTTGAGATACTGACCACCTACCCTGGTGTGCACGCCTTGCTCATGCATCGTTTATCACACTGGTTATGGAAAAAACACTTCTACTGGCTCGCACGCTTCAATTCGCACATCGGTCGCTGGTTGACTGGAATTGAGATTCACCCAGGCGCCACCATTGGTCGCCGTATGTTTATCGACCACGGCATGGGTGTGGTAATTGGCGAAACCGCGGTCGTCGGTGATGACTGCACGATGTACCACGGCGTGACACTAGGTGGCACTTCATGGAACAAAGGTAAACGCCACCCTACACTTGAAAATGGTGTGGTGATCGGTGCCGGCGCAAAAGTACTTGGCCCAATCGTTATCGGTGCTGGCGCTAAAATCGGTTCTAACGCCGTAGTAGTGAAAGACGTACCTGCCAATGCAACTGCAGTGGGTATCCCTGCGCGTATCTTGGAAGAAGCTGATTCTACAAAATCTACTAAAACAGAAGAGAAAAAACCAAGTTTCACTGCTTATGCAGTCGCTGATGACAACGATAAATTCAATCCTGAAGCCATGTCTAAAGCTTTGCAGACTTTATTAGAACACAGCGCACAGCAAGATCGTAAATTAGCAGCTTTGACACAGAAACTACAAGCACTTGGCGCAGACGAACTCAGCGATAGCGCCGTGGCAAAGGCATTTGATATTGAACAAACTGCTGCAAAAAAAACCAGTGCCGTAAAATCAACTAAAAGCATAGTTACAGCAGAAGCAGTTAAAAAAGCACCTCGTAAAGCGCCTACCAAAAAATCTGGAACCTAATCTGAACAATAGTTGACTAAACTTATCAGGTATTATAAAATCTTGATAATTATTTAGGCTATTTTTAGACATGAGACTCACCACCAAAGGTAGATTTGCAGTAACCGCAATGCTAGACCTCGCAATGCATGAGGCCAAAGATGCTGCGGATATTAAGCCTGTCACCCTTGCTGGCATTAGCGAACGCCAAAGCATCTCGCTTTCTTACTTAGAGCAACTTTTCAGCCGCTTACGTCGTCAAGGTTTAGTGAAAAGCGTACGCGGTCCAGGTGGTGGTTATAAATTAGCAAAAACACACGCGGAAATCACGGTTGCCGACATCATCAGCGCAGTCGATGAGCAAATAGATGCAACGCAATGTGGTGGTCAAGAAAACTGTCGTGATGAAGGTCGCTGCATGACCCACGACTTATGGGCATCACTCAATGACAAGATTTTAGATTACTTGGCGGGTGTAAGCTTGGCTGACATGGTGGCTTCGCAAACTAGCGGTCAAAAAGTATCAATTACGCCACGCACTTGCGGAAGTGCTAGCAACAAGCATGGTGTTACTGAGGCTGTTGCCGCTTAAAGCGACGCATTAGGATTTAAACGACGATGGCTAATATCTATCTCGACCATAATGCGACTACGGCTTTAGATAGCCGCGTACTGGATGCCATGTTGCCATGGATGCGTAATCAAAGTGGCAACCCTACCAGTCGCCATGTATACGGCAGGTCTGCACGTGATGCAGTGGAACATGCAAGAACACAAGTTGCGGAAGCATGCGGCGCTTACCCTTCGCAAGTAGTGTTTACCGCGGCGGGTACTGAGTCCAATAATTTTGCAGTAAAAGGTATTGCGGCGGCTAAGCCAGGTTTACAGATTCTAACCAGCGCGATTGAGCACCCATGCGTGACGCGCCCAGCATTGGCGATGCAGCAACTAGGCAGTGTAAGCCATCAAATTGCTGTAGATGCCAATGGCAAGATTGATTTAACAAAGTTAAAGGCACAGCTCACAGTGCCTACTAGCTTAGTATCAGTGATGCTGGCTAACAATGAGACTGGCGTGATACAAGAAGTAGCGACGATTGCTGAAGCGGCACGTGCCGCCGGTGCTTTTATGCATACCGATGCAGTACAAGGTTTAGGTAAACTGAAATTAGATTTTTCAGACTTGGGCGTGCATGCGATGACCATTTCAAGTCATAAGATTCATGGCCCACAAGGTGCAGCAGCGCTGGTTTTAGATAAACGCATTGATATACAACCACTATTACATGGTGGCGGACAAGAAAAAGGTTTACGTAGTGGCACCGAGAATGTAGCGGCAATTGTTGGGTTTGGCGCGGCTTGCGAACTTGCTGTAGCGAATCTCAATCACTATGCAGCACATACGCAAGCGTTACGCGACCAGTTTGAGCAAGGTTTACAAGCACTGAACGTAGTGATTTTTGGCAACAAAGTGGCACGTTTACCCAACACCAGCTTCTTTGCAGTGAATGGAATTGAGGGCGAGACTTTAGTGATGGCGCTAGATAGAAAAGGCTATGCCGTTGCGAGCGGCTCTGCCTGCTCTAGTGACAGCACCGAACCGAGTCATGTGCTTTTAGCAATGGGCGTGCACGAAGACGTTGCGCGTGGTGCAGTCCGCGTGAGCTTTGGTGCCAGCAATACAGCGGTGCAAGTGGCTGACTTTTTAAGCACACTGAAAAATGAAGTGCTAAGACTGAAACAATTAACCGCCATGGCTGCATAGCCGCCATGAGTAAATAGCAGCGAAGACTGCTAACGATTTGAACAAATTATAAATGCAAGGATGAATTAAAGTTATGTCAGCATCAATAGAAATGCCCGTAGTAAAAGATGCCTTCAATAAAGATGGCTTGACTCATGGCGCCCACAGCGCAGATTTGCCGCCTGTCTATCTGGATTATTCAGCAACGACGCCGGTAGACCCGCGCGTAGCTGCAAAAATGATTCCATATCTTACAGAACATTTCGGCAACGCCGCGTCACGCAGCCATCCGTTTGGTTGGACTGCTGAGAAAGCGGTTGAAAACGCGCGTGAAGAAGTCGCAAAATTAGTAGGTGCAGATCCACGCGAAATCGTATGGACATCTGGTGCAACTGAATCTAACAACCTGGCTATCAAAGGTGCCGCAAACTTTTATAGCGGCAAGGGCAAACATATCATCACGGTTTCTACCGAGCACAAAGCGGTGATTGATGCTGTGCGCGAACTTGAGCGCGTAGGCTTTACCGCAACTTACTTAGAGCCAGAACCAAATGGCTTGATTGATTTGGAAAAATTTAAAGCGGCAATCCAGCCAGATACAGTATTGGCCTCTGTAATGCTGGTGAACAACGAAATTGGTGTGATTCAAGATATTACTGCGATTGGCAATATCTGCCGTGAAAACAATGTGATTTTCCACGTAGATGCTGCACAAGCGACTGGTAAAGTGAAAATTGATTTAGAGAACCTTCCTGTAGATTTGATGAGCTTCAGTGCACACAAGACCTACGGCCCTAAAGGCGTTGGCGCTTTGTATGTACGCCGCAAACCACGCATCCGCATCGAGGCACAAATGCACGGTGGTGGTCATGAACGCGGCATGCGTTCTGGTACACTAGCGACCCACCAAATCGTTGGCATGGGTGAAGCGTTCCGCATTGCACGTGAAGAGATGGAACTGGAAAATGCACGTATTCGCCGCCTACGCGACAAATTGTTGCATGGCCTAGAAACCATTGAAGAAGTCTATGTAAATGGTGATTTAGAACAGCGTGTACCGCATAATTTGAACATTAGCTTCAATTACGTTGAAGGTGAATCGCTGATTATGGCAGTGAAAGGTATCGCAGTATCGAGCGGTTCTGCATGTACCTCAGCCAGCTTGGAGCCAAGTTATGTATTACGTGCTTTAGGCCGCTCAGACGAACTAGCACACAGCTCAATTCGCTTCTCAATCGGCCGTTTCACGACAGAAGAAGACGTGGATTACACGATTGAGCTGATGAAAAGTAAAATTGGTAAATTAAGAGAATTATCCCCACTTTGGGAAATGTTCAAAGATGGTATCGACCTAAGCAAAGTACAGTGGGCAGCGCATTAGCAATGTTTATCTGATTTTGTTGTCCAAATAACATAAGGAAAATAAACCTTAAGTAATTGGAATGACGAATAAATTTTAGGAATTTTTATTAAAAAATTAAAAGGCAAAACAAATTCAAGGCAGCAAGGCAAAGACAGTACGTACTTGTACGGCAAGCCGAGCTAACACAGAATTTGTGAAGCATTTTAATTTCAAGGAGTGTTGATATGGCATATTCAGACAAAGTATTAGACCACTATGAAAACCCGCGTAACGTGGGCAGCTTGGATAAGAACGACCCGAACGTAGGTACCGGCATGGTCGGCGCACCTGCTTGCGGTGACGTGATGAAACTAATGATCAAGGTAAATGATAAAGGCATCATTGAAGATGCTAAATTCAAAACCTATGGTTGTGGTTCAGCCATTGCGTCTAGTTCATTAGTAACAGAATGGCTCAAAGGCAAAACGGTTGATGAAGCTTATGCAATCAAAAACTCTGCCATTGCAGAAGAGTTGGCTTTGCCGCCAGTAAAAATCCATTGCTCAGTATTGGCAGAGGATGCAATTAAAGCTGCTGTAGCGGATATCAAAGCAAAACAATTGGCAAAAGAGGCTGCATAAACCTATGGCAATCACGTTGACACCAACAGCGGCTAACCGTGTTGAAACATTCCTTGCCAACCGTGGCAAAGGCGTGGGGCTTCGCTTGGGCGTTAAAACCACAGGCTGTTCCGGTATGGCTTATACCCTAGAGTTTGTGGATGAACTCAACGCAGAAGATACTGCGTTTGAGAGCCATGGCGTTAAAATCATCGTTGACCCAAAGAGCCTTGTGTACATTGATGGTACCGAGCTGGACTTCACTAAAGAAGGCTTAAACGAAGGCTTTAAATTCAATAACCCGAACGTAAAAGATGAGTGCGGGTGTGGTGAAAGCTTTACAGTGTGACACAGAGTTATTTTGAGTTGTTTGGTCTTGAATCAATCTTCAATATTGAACTCGCAGTACTTGAAAGCAATTTCCGAAAAATACAATCTGAATCGCATCCTGACCGTTTCGTCACTGCATCAGCTACTGAAAAGCTTCAATCCATGCAACTTGCCACGCTTGCGAATGAAGCTTATCAAACACTCAAAAACCCAGCAAACCGTGCAAAATACATATTAGAGTTGCATGGCATCACAGCGATTAGCGAAACTAACACTGCCATGCCGACAGATTTTTTGATGCAGCAAATGGAATGGCGCGAAGCACTTGAAGATGCAAAAGGCGCTAAAGATATAGATGCGTTAGAAGCTTTGTTGCGTGAAATGCGCCAAGAAGCAGATGCTCTAAAAACAGAGCTTGGTGTGCTGATGGATGATAAGCACGACTATACGGCCGCGACGGCAACTACACGTAAATTAATCTTTATTGATAAAGTCTGTGCAGATATCAACAAAGCACTAGCGCAATTAGAAGACTAAAACTAGAGAACTGATTAGATATGGCATTGCTGCAAATTTCCGAACCTGGCATGAGTGCCGCACCGCATCAACACAAGTTGGCGGTGGGCATTGATTTGGGCACCACCAATTCGCTGGTTGCTACCGTGCGTAGCGGTCTGAGTAGCGTGCTTGCAGATGAACATGGTCATGCCCTTCTACCCTCTGTCGTACACTACAATTCAGGCGACACCATAGAAATTGGTTTTGATGCCCAGAAAAAACAAAATCAAGATCCACACAACACCATTGTTTCAGTCAAACGCTTCATGGGGCGGGGTCTAAAAGACATCGATGTTTCCCAATTACCTTACAAGTTTACCGAATCGACCGAATCAGTAGGCATGGTGCAAATTGAAACCCGTGCCGGTGTTAAAAGCCCGGTAGAAGTTTCTGCGGAAATATTAAAAGTACTTAAGACCCGTGCCGAGCAAGCGCTAGGCGGCGAATTGGTTGGCGCTGTGATTACCGTACCTGCCTACTTTGACGACGCTCAACGCCAAGCGACTAAAGATGCAGCAAGACTGGCTGGCCTCAACGTATTACGCTTATTGAATGAACCAACAGCAGCTGCGGTTGCCTACGGTTTAGACAACGCTAGTGAAGGCATTTATGTCATCTACGACCTCGGTGGTGGCACATTTGATATCTCGATACTCAAGCTCAGCAAAGGCGTGTTTGAAGTACTCGCCACCAATGGTGATTCTGCACTTGGCGGTGATGATTTCGATCAACGTATCTTCTGCTGGATATTAGAAACTTCCAAACTTTCCCCTCGTAATGCACATGACACCCGTTTTTTATTGAGTAAAGCGCGTGAAGCCAAGGAATGGCTCACAGAGCATGCGGAAGCCAATATCAGTTGTATGCTCAGCGATGGCGAGTTTGTGAATGTCACGCTCACTACCAATGAATTCATTGCGCTGACTGCTACTCTGGTTCAGAAGACCCTAAGCCCAACCCGTAAAGCGATGCGTGATGCAGACTTGAATATTGAAGACATCAAGGGCGTGGTCATGGTAGGCGGCGCAACGCGTATGCCGCAGATACGCAAAACGGTAGCCGACTATTTCAAACAGGCACCACTGACGAATTTAGACCCAGATAAAGTTGTTGCCCTCGGTGCCGCAATTCAAGCCAATGTATTAGCCGGCAATAAGAGTGATGCTGATTTGTTATTGCTGGATGTGATTCCGCTTTCACTAGGTTTAGAGACTTTTGGTGGCTTGACCGAAAAAGTGATTCACCGCAACAGCACACTACCCATAGCCCGCGCTCAAGAATTTACCACTTATAAAGATGGTCAAACCGCCATGAGTAT
>DATHWQ010000005.1:0-23839 GCA_035460465.1 Methylotenera sp.
AGGAAGATAATGCTCGTAAATTCCCTTCTCCTTTAGAAATAGTAAGAAAGGTGTTTGGTGGAAAGTCTTCAATTTATGTTGATAGTGGCAGGTCAGTAGATAGTCCAGATTGCGTAGCTGGGATGTTTATGCTTTTTCCTAGAGAGGTCTTCCAGAATGTCGGCGGATTCGATGAGCGTTATTTTCTTTATTATGAAGATGTAGATATTTGTGCGCGTTTGACTATAGGAGGTTACCAAATTCTGATGTGTCCTATGGTTTCTGTTATACATGATGCGCGTCGTAGTAGTCATAAAAGTCTGCGTTATATGCGCCTACATTTGATTAGTATGTTGAGATTTTTTTCTTCTTCCGTATATAGGAAGCTTCAGCGTGGGGTTGAGAATTGATAGCATGCAACTTGCTAGTGACTGGCGCGTCAGGATTTATTGGAAAATTATTAACAAATGAATTGCTGAGACAAGGCTATGTGGTGAGGGTTGCAGTTCGCTCATCAACTGGGATAGTCAATAATAATGTTGAGTTAGTTACTTTAGGCGAGATTAGTGGAGTTAATGATTGGTTAATGGCATTAAATAATGTAAATGTCGTTATACATTTAGCTGCACGTGTACATGTAATGAATGACAAATCGATAGATCCATTAGTAGAGTTTCGTAAAGTTAATGTTGATGGCACATTGAATCTTGCAAGACAGGCGGCTCAGACTGGCGTGAAACGCTTTATTTTCATTAGCTCTATTAAAGTGAATGGCGAACTCACAAGTGAAGGTAAGCCATTTACAGAAGGTGATGTCTCCAACCCTCAAGATGCGTATGGAATATCAAAGTTAGAAGCCGAGCAGGGTTTGTTACAAATTGCGCAACAAACAGGGATGGAAGTTGTGATTATTCGTCCACCATTAGTTTATGGGCCGAATGTGAAGGCTAACTTTGCCAGTATGTTAAAGGCTGTTAAGCAAGGAATCCCTTTACCTCTTGGGGCAATAAATAATAAGAGAAGTTTTATTTATGTGGAAAATCTGGTGAGTTTCATTATTCTTTGTGTTCAACATCCGCTAGCAACTAACCAGATATTTCTAGTTTCTGATGGGTATGATCTCTCGACAACGGAATTATTGCGGGAATGTGCTCTTGCGTTAGGCGTAAACTCAAGGCTTATACCAGTGCCACAAAAAGTGCTGGAAGTGATTGCCCATATGCTAGGTAAACGCGATGTCGTCCAAAGGTTATGCGGTAATTTGCAGGTGGATATTACTAAAGCACGAACACTGCTTGGATGGATGCCACCTATTTCTGTGAGCGAAGGTTTGAAGAGAACTGCTGCTAATTTACGTAAGATAATTAACTAATGAAGCGAATGTTTGATTTGTGTACAGTGTTATTTGCAACACTCATTCTATTATTACCATTTCTAGTTGTAGCGGTAATAGTACGTTTAACTTCACTAGGCCCTGTTCTATATTGGTCGGACAGGGTAGGGCAAAGTAACAAAATTTTTAAGATGCCAAAGTTTCGGACCATGCGAGTTGATACCCCCGCAGTGGCAACACATTTGTTAGCTAATCCCGAACAGTTTTTAACACCTGTGGGCTCATTCTTACGCAAATCTAGTTTAGATGAATTGCCTCAACTCTGGAGTATTATCAAAGGCGATATGAGTTTTGTTGGTCCGCGACCTGCTTTGTTTAATCAAGATGATTTAATAACGTTACGCACCAAATATGGTGTAGATAAGCTAGTGCCAGGTTTAACAGGATGGGCACAAATTAACGGGAGAGACGAATTGCCGATTCCAGAGAAGGTTAAGCTTGATGTGGATTATATGGATCGACAGTCACTGTGGTTTGATATAAAGATCATATTTCTAACATTTCTAAAAGTGCTGAAAAGAGATGGTGTTCAGCATTGAGGTTGATAAATAGTGGTTTGGTGGCTCACGGTTTTGGTTTGTTAATGTAGTATATTGATACAATGTATTGCGGTTAAAACTGATAGCTCGGCACAAATAAACTGAATGAACAACCGAATGAAACAAACATTTATAAATCCACGAACTTTTTTAGCTTTATTACATGACCTCACAATGGCAACTGTTGCTTGGGTTGCTGCTTACGTGTTGCGTTTCAATTTCTCAATTCCGTTAGAACATAGTCAGCACATGTCACAGTCGGTGCTTTGGGTCGTACTGTTGCAAGGTGCTGTATTCGTGTCTTTTGGTTTGTATCGAGGCATGTGGCGTTTTGCAAGTGTCCCGGATTTAAAACGTATTTTATTTGCTGTTGGTTTTGCAGCTGTGCTTGTGGCGGCTTTGCTATTCATGCTGAGTACCTCCATTGTTATTCCCCGTTCGGTATTGATTTTAGATCCTCTTTTATTGATGATGATGATGGGAGGTAGTCGTTTTGCCTATCGTGCATGGAAAGAGCATCAGTTGTATGGTGCTACGCTTAAACAAGGATCCCCCGTAATTGTTTTGGGTGCTGGTGAAGCGGCTGTAGCATTGTTAAAAGACCTTGCGCGTAGTACCCAGTGGCGAGTAGTTGCCTTATTGGATGATGATAAGACCATGCTGGGGCGTGAAATCCTTGGCATAAAGGTGTTGGGAGCAATACAGCATTTAGCGGAAATACATCAACGCTTTGAAGTTAAGCATGTGATTATTGCCATGCCCTCTGCGCATCATCAAAAGCGTCGTCAAGCGGTCGTGCTTGCTAATGAACTCGGTTTGGAAGTGCTTACAGTACCAGCAATCGATGATTTGATGAGTGGTAAAGTAAGTATTTCTCAAATCCGAAGGGTAGATGTAGAAGATTTATTAGGACGTGATGCGGTCGCACTTGATAACTCGGGACTACAACATTTGATTGAGGATAATGTAGTGTTGGTGAGTGGTGCAGGCGGTTCTATTGGATCTGAGCTTTGTCGACAAATAGTCAAATATAAGCCTAGTACGTTAATTTGTTTTGATATTTCTGAATATGCGCTATATAACTTAGAGCAGGAATTAACCCATCAAAGTTCACCTGTAAAGTTGTTGTATATGACTGGTGATGTAAGAAATGGTCAGCGAATTAGAAACTTGCTAGTGGAACATCAACCAACAGTAGTATTTCATGCGGCAGCATATAAACATGTTCCCATGATGGAGAATGGAAATGTATGGGAAGCTTTATCGAACAATGTGATTGGTACCAACACATTAGCCCAAGCCTGTAAGGAAGCTGGTGTTGAAAAGTTCGTATTGATATCGACAGATAAAGCTGTGAATCCCACTAATGTGATGGGCGCGAGTAAGCGACTTGCTGAAATGGTATGCCAAGGACTGCAAGACCCCTTAAAAAAAGATGCAGAAGATTCAGTGACGAAATTTGTGATCGTGCGTTTTGGCAATGTTTTAGGTAGTAGCGGTAGTGTTATTCCTAAGTTCAGGGAGCAGATTGCGAAAGGCGGCCCCGTTACTATTACGCACCCTGAAATTACACGTTACTTTATGTCGATACCTGAAGCTGCACAGCTTGTGATGCAGGCAGGTTTAATGGGTAAGGGTGGCGATATTTTTGTACTGGATATGGGTGAACCTGTCAAAATTGCTACGCTAGCAGCTGACATGATTAGATTGTCTGGTTTGCAGTTGGATGACATCAAGATTGAGTACGTTGGTTTGCGTCCAGGTGAGAAGCTGTACGAGGAATTGCTCGCTGATGATGAGCATACGATGCCAACACCTCATGAGAAATTACGCATTGCAGTTGCTCGGTCCGTAGATAAAGCGTGGGTGAAAAAGCTCCTAAAGTGGATTGATAGTGTACAAGGCGGGAATGAAGGGCAAATCAAAAACGAATTGAAGTTTTGGGTTGAAGAGTACAGCCCACAACACCAGTCCGGCTTGGAAACACACTCTGTATTGACTGCCGAACAAATAACCTTACATTAATTGTAATCACGGCATGAATAAAATCACTAAAGCAGTTTTTCCCGTAGCAGGGCTAGGTACAAGGTTTTTACCTGCAACCAAGGCCAGCCCGAAAGAGATGCTGCCTATTGTTGATAAGCCACTGATTCAATACGCAGTTGAAGAAGCAATTGCTGCAGGCGCGACAGAACTGATTTTTATTACAGGTAAAAACAAACGGGCGATTGAAGATCATTTCGATAAGGCGTATGAGTTAGAGGCAGAGCTGGCTGCGAAACAAAAAACACTGATACTTGAGGTTTTGAATGGCATTTTGCCCAAAGGCGTATCGTGTATTTATATACGTCAGCCAGAAGCTTTAGGGCTAGGGCATGCCGTGCTTTGTGCTAAACCTGTGATCGGTAATGAACCATTTGCGGTGATTCTGGCAGATGACTTGATAGATGCAGAAGTGCCGGTCATACAGCAAATGGTAGAGCTCTATGGTCAGTATGGATACTCGATTCTAGGTGTAGAAGATGTATCCCCTGATGATACTGCCAGCTATGGCATTGTAGACGCATCATTATTGACGTCTACGGTACTTAAGATTAATAGTATCGTAGAGAAACCTAAGCCAAAAGATGCACCTTCAACATTAGCAGTCGTTGGGCGATATATCCTTACGCCCAAGATATTTGAATGTTTAGAGAATATTCAACCTGGCAATGGCGGCGAAATTCAACTCACCGATGGCATTGCAATGTTACTGAAATATGAGGCGATTTTGAGCTATCGATTTAATGGTAAGCGTTTTGACTGCGGAAGCAAGCTTGGTTTTATGAAAGCCAATGTGGAATATGCATTAAAACATCCTGAAATCAGTCAGGCTTTTTCTGAATATTTAAAAAATGAATTGAATTGAGCCTTTCATTTGCGTATAGATAATCCAAAATTATTACTTGAACAAGCACAACTAGTCCACTCAGCAGAGGCTGTTGAAGCAGCGATAGTTCGATTGGGGCATGAAGTGACTCAGGTACTTGAGGATACTTGCCCAATCGTCATATGTGTCATGGGTGGTGGTTTGATTTTTTCGGGACAATTGCTGACTAAACTCCAGTTCCCTTTAGAAATTGACTACTTGCATGCAAGCCGTTACCAGAACCAGATCATAGGCAAAACGCTTGTCTGGCATGCACTTCCAAAATCAAGCTTATTAGGTCGTACGGTGTTGTTACTAGACGACATTTTGGATGAAGGTATTACTTTAAAAGCAATACAAGATAAGTGCTTTGAACTGGGTGCAGAAAAAGTACTGTCAGCTGTGTTGGTAGAGAAAAAACTTGATCATGCCAAACCAATAGTTGCTGATTTTGTTGGTCTTGAGGTTCCTAATCAATATGTGTTCGGCTATGGTATGGACGCATACGGATGGTGGCGTAATCTATCCGCAATTTACTCACTCGCTTAGGCTATAAGCTGCGCCCCTTGGAATGAGTCCGAAATTGCTATAAATATGACGTTATAGTCGGATTTATAACAGCAGAACTCGGTTTTAATGTAACCTATTCTCTTAGTAGCTCTAATTTGAGTATTCATTATCATAAAAAATTGGCATCTATTATGCATGGCTATGTAAGATTAGATTATTAATTTAATGGTGTAAAAATATGATGGATATGGAAGTCAAGAATAAGCCCTGGGAGAAGATATTCTCAGTGATTCAGCGTTCTTACACCATAGACAAGCACATTGATTTTTTCATTTGGTTGCAGAGCAGTGTTATTGAAATCGTACCTCACGACATGTTGTTGGCAAGTTGGGGTGACTTTGGGAAACGAGATAAACAAAGTAAATTAAATTACGATGTCGCGTCAAACGTAAGTAATGTCAGCACCAAGATTATTTTTGAAGCATCAGCAGAGATTGATGACTTTATGCTTTATTTACACCAAGGGTGGTTAAAGAATAATCGTCGCTGGTTTACATTAAACAATCTTAATCAGTTAGATATTGACCATGAATTTAAAGCTAACTTTTTGAGTAAACTCAATCAACTTAATTCATTGTTGGTATACGGTGTAAGTGATGTTCGTGGTAACAATGAATGTCTCTATGTATTTTTTAGCACACAAAACGTTTTTGAAGTGCAAGATTCTGTGATGGGGCTGATTATGCCGCACATCGATAACGTGTTGAGAAAGATCCAGCATCTTGAACCCGTTGCAAATGTAGATGAATCTGTTGCTACAACCTCTTGTTTTGGATTAACTGCACGTGAGTTGGAGATTATTCACTGGGTAAAATCTGGAAAAACAAATCAAGAAATCGGAATGATTCTACAAATTAGCCAAAATACGGTAAAAAGCCATCTTAAACGTATTTTCCATAAGCTTAATGTGTCTAGGCGCGCGCAGGCTGTTGCAATATTATCGGATCAGTAATTTCTTATAAAGATTACGTTAAGAATTAATGTCGTTTATTTCACATAAATCGTATCTTCACCCACTACAATAGTTTGACCGCTGCGAATCTTAGCTGTTTTCCTACTTTCAACTACACCATCTACTTGCACCAAGCCTTCGGCCACCATCATTTTGCCGCGGCCGCCACTGTCGGCCAACCCAGCTAATTTGAGCAAATTACAAAGCTCGACATAATCAGTAGTTAAATCAAATTGAATATTTTGAGACATAGAGAGTTTCTTTAATTGAAGCTTTTGAAGTTTGAATACATTGGAGTATTCAGATATAACGACATAATATATGAATACGGATAACAATATTAAAAAGGAATCAATATGCCATACGTAAATAGGTCTTTAGATGGGAGTATTCAAGGGGTAAGTCTGGTTGAGGTCGATGTATCTGGTTGGGAGTTTGTGAATGCTGATGATGAGGCATATCTTAAATTTTTAGGTAGTACAATTACCGCTCAGAATCCTTTTCACGAGAGTGACATTCATTTAGTGCGTGTACTTGAGGATTTGATCGGTTTGCTGATTGAGCGCGATGTGATTCGCTTTACTGATTTCCCTGAGGCCGCACAGAAGCGTTTGAATGATCGTCAATTATTACGTAAACGCAGTAGAAACCAGAATCTGATTGATGAAGGAAAGTCTATGTTTATTAATCATTCTGACTAATAAGAGGATGTTTTGATGCTTAACATGCAGTAAATTCATAGTACAATGAATTTCAAATATCGGGTGTAATTACTAGTAAATCAAACAATGTGTAAGCAATTGATTTAAATTGGTAAATATAAGTGTTTGGTGCCCGGAAGAGGACTCGAACCTCCACATCTTTCGATACTAGTACCTGAAACTAGCGCGTCTACCAATTCCGCCATCTGGGCACTGTGGCTTTCGCCATATGTTGAATAGTGGCTTTACCAAAGCCATGGCGTTGAATTTTATATTAAAGGTAAGCTTTGTCAATGACAAAAAATAGCAATCATAATAAGCAAAACAAAAGAAGTAGCGATCCGCACGCAGATCGTGAAGCTAGCAGATACGAGACACCAATCCCGAGTCGGGAACTTATTTTATCCAATATGAGCGAGCAGGGGGTTCCCCTGAGCGTTGAGCAACTTTATGTATTGTTAGATATTGGTGCCGATGAGCGTGATATTTTCAATAAGCGTTTGAATGCGATGGAGCGAGAAGGACAAATCATCCGTAATCGCAAGGGCGCACTATGCATTGCAGAAAAGCTTGATTTGATCGCGGGTGTCATACAAGGGCATCCGGATGGGTTTGGCTTTCTAATTCCTGATGACAAAACCAAATTGAACGGCGAGGATTTGTTCTTAAGCCCTCAAGAAATGTCACAAGTGATGCATGGTGACCGTGCGATGGTGCGCATGAGTGGCTTGGATAGAAGGGGTCGGCCTGAAGGTAAGATAGTAGAAGTACTAGAACGTCGCACTCAAAAGCTGGTCGGGCGCGTGATTCGTTCAAGTGGCGTGACAATTGTTGCTGCAGAAGATAAGCGGGTTAACAAGGATATCTTGATTCCATATCATCTGGATATGGGCGCAAAACCGGGTCAGGTTGTCATGATAGAACTGACAGAACAGCCGTCATTCCATGCGCAACCGATGGGTAAAGTCGTAGAGATTCTCGGCAATTACGCTGATAGCGGCATGGAAATTGAGATTGCTTTACGCAAGCATAAGTTGCCGCACGAGTTCAGCCCAGAAGCAATCAAACTTGCGGAATCGTATCCTAAGTTAGTACAGTCTACTGATTACAGAGGCCGTATTGATAGTCGTGAGATGCCGTTAATTACGATCGATGGTGAAACCGCGCGTGATTTTGATGATGCTGTGTATGCTGAGCCTCAAGGTAAGGGTTGGCGACTGGTTGTGGCGATTGCTGATGTGAGTTTTTACGTAAAGCCTAATGATGCCTTAGACAAAGGCGCATTTGAGCGCGGTAATTCTGTGTATTTCCCACGTCGTGTCATCCCAATGTTGCCAGAAGCTTTATCAAATGGGCTGTGCTCACTGAATCCAGATGTAGAGCGTCTGTGCATGACATGTGACATGCAAGTAGATGGTGCCGGTAACGTTAAACAGTACAAATTTTACCCATCTGTCATGCGCTCAAAAGCGCGTATGACCTATACGCAGGTATATGAAATACTGCAAAACCCGCAAGGTGAATTAGCGCAAGAGTACACATGGCTAATGCCGCATTTGCAAAATCTATACAGTGTGTACCAATTGATGTTGACGCAACGTGAGAAGCGCGGTGCCATTGAGTTTGAGTCAACTGAAACCATCATGATATTTAACGATAACGGCAAGATTGATCGTATTGAGCCTAGTACACGTAATGAGGCACATAAGCTGATTGAAGAGTGCATGCTGGCAGCCAACGTCTGTGCTGCAGACTTTCTGAGCTCGCATGAGCATCCAGCCTTGTATCGCATCCATGAAGGCCCAACGCCTGAGAAGTTAGAGTTGCTACGTGCGTTTATGGGCGAGTTTGGGTTTGGTGTGGGCGGCGGTGATACGCCGCATGCAAAAGACTACGGTAAGCTCATCGCGCGCATTAAAGACCGCCCTGATGCGCAGTTGCTGCAGACGGTATTGCTGCGCTCAATGCAACAAGCAGTGTACAGTCCTGACAATGCAGGCCACTTTGGTTTGGCATATGAAGCCTATGCACACTTTACGTCGCCGATTCGTCGTTACCCGGACTTGTTGATTCACCGTGCTATTAAAGCTGTGCTGAATGGTGATCGCTACAAGGCAGGTGATTGGAATAACTTAGGCGCGCATTGTTCAATGACTGAGCGCCGCGCTGATGATGCCACACGTGACGTGACCAACTGGCTTAAATGTTTTTATATGCAAGATAAGATTGGTGAAGTCTTTGATGGCACGGTGGCAGGAGTCACTAGCTTTGGTTTGTTTGTAGCCTTGGATGGTGTCTATGTTGAAGGCTTGCTACACGTTACCGAACTGGGTAATGACTACTTCCATTATGATAAGGCGCGCCATGAAATGGCGGGTGAGCGCACCGGTGTGCGCTACCGTTTAGGTGATAGATTAACTATCAAAGTCGTGCGCGTTGATTTGGAAACTACTAAAATAGATTTTACTTTAGTCAATAAAAACAATTTACTAGAGACATCTTCTAAAGTCATTCCTAATGAAAAAAACAACGCCACAGCTAATGATGTTAAAATAGCAGCACCTGTGAATTCACCAAGATCTACAAATCCTAGATCTGCAAATCTTGGCCTGACTAAATCACCTTTTGAAGGTGAGTTTGGCCGCAAGCCTAAATCGGACAAAGCTTTTGGTAAGAAACCCGGTGGCAGGTCCAAACCTGCAGGCAAGTCTGGTGGCAAATCTGCCAACAGCGCCCCAAAATCAAGTAAACAAAAGACTAAACGTAAATAATAAATTTCTAGAATTAAATTTAAGGTAAAGAAATGAGCGACGCCCGTATTTTATTTGGCTTTCATGCAGTATTAAGCCGTTTGCGCCAACATAGCGCCAGTGTACAAGAGATTTTAATTGACCGTGACCGCGTAGATGCGCGTATGAAAGACCTGCTTAAGATGGCAGAAATTTCAGGGGTGCGCACGATGGAAGTTGAGCGTAGCCGCTTGGATGGCATGGCGGGTATGAATGGTCGTCATCAAGGCGTAATTGCACGTGTGGTGGACACACCAATTCCTTACAAAGACATTCACGATATTTTAGAATCAGATTTAACCGAACCGCCATTTTTCTTGATTCTGGATGGTGTGGAAGACCCGCATAACTTAGGTGCTTGCTTGCGTGTAGCTGATGCAATGGGCGTGCATGCTGTGATTGCACCAAAAGATAGGGCCGTGGGTTTAAATGCTACCGTACGTAAAGTAGCGTGTGGTGCAGCAGAGACTGTGCCATTTATAGCGGTGACTAACCTAGCAAGAACGATACGTGAGCTTAAAGACGCTGGTGTATTTGTCATAGGCACTACTATGGATGCGCCAACTAACCTACTTAATACCAAGCTAGATGGTCCAATCGCGATTGTACTAGGTGCAGAAGGTGATGGTATTCGTCGTTTAACGGCTGAGACTTGTGATGCCTTGGTGACGATCCCAATGTTTGGCTCTGTAGAAAGCCTGAACGTGAGTGTAGCGAGTGGAATCTGTTTGTATGAAGCTAGACGTCAACGCAGTCTAGCGGCTGGCTAATTAAGCCAGGCTAGTAGTTTGGTTTAAACCCAGCAGCTTAGGCTAAACCCAATGTTTTAAGCGTTCTTGCCCTAACGGTTTTTAACAACGCTGCATTTTCAACTAACGACTCACCATAGCTTGGCACTAAAGTTTTCATCTTTTGTTGCCAAGCATGGTCTTTTATTTGCTCGCCAAAACATCGCTCAATAACACTAATCATGGCCTGTACGGATACTGACGCGCCAGGCGATGCGCCCAAGAGTGCTGCGATAGAACCATCTTCCGCAGCAACAATCTCGGTACCAAATTCCAACTTACCGCCTTTTTCATCACACTTTTTGATGATTTGAACACGCTTGCCAGCGCTCTCCAGATGCCAATCAGTCTCAGTGGCTTGTGGATAAAATTGGCGCAATGTATTGACGCGGCTACCATGCTTTTGTAGCGCTTCACCAATCAAATAGCGTGTTAAATCGGTATTGTGGCGACCCACACTCAGCATGGACTTTAAATTATTGGGTTTAACTGACTTGAACAAATCTAAATACGAGCCTTGTTTCAAGAATTTTGTAGTGAAGCCAGCATACGGACCGAATAACAGCGCAGATTTTCCGTTGATGATACGTAAGTCTAAATGAGGCACCGACATCGGCGGTGCACCTAGCGCAGCTTTGCCATAGACTTTGCTTGCGTGTTGTTCAATCACAGCAGGGTTGTTGCATACCAGCCATTGCCCGCTTACAGGGAAGCCGCCGTAGCCTTTACTTTCTGGGATGCCAGATTTTTGTAGCAGTTCTAAAGCACCGCCACCCGCGCCTAAAAATATAAAACCCGCATCAACCGTAGTGGTCTTTTTGTTGCTCAAATCACGTAAGCGCACTTGCCAGCGACCATTGCTTAGTTTTTTTAGGCTTCTCACCTCGGTATTCAGCGTTAGCTTGAAGTGGTCTTTGGTTGCTAAGTTACTGACCATGCTACGGGTTAAAGCCCCAAAATCGATATCTGAACCATAGTCCAAGCGGGTGGCAGCTACTTTTTCATGTTTGTCGCGTTGTGCCATCATCAATGGCATCCAAGCTTTTAGCATTTCAATATCATCACTAAACTCCATATCGGCAAACAGATGATGTTGTTTGAGTAAGGCATAGCGCCTACGCAGGAACTCAACATCTGTATCACCCCAAACAAAGCTCAAATGAGGAACAGCATTAATAAAGATTTTGGGAGAAGGCAGGATATTTTGCTCGACCAGATAAGACCATAGCTGTAATGACACTTCAAAAGACGCATTGATATTCAGTGCGCGATTAATCTCAATGTCGCCTTTACTGTTTTCGGGCGTGTAATTTAATTCACAGTAACCTGCGTGACCGGTGCCAGCGTTATTCCAAGCGTCTGTACTCTCGGACGCTACATCTGCAAGGCGTTCAACCATCAACATGTTAAATGATGGTGCTAGCTCAGCAAGCAGTGTAGCCAGCGTTGCACTCATCACGCCGCTGCCCACTAAAAGTACATCTACTTTATTTACAGTTTTCATCAGTAGTTATATAAAGCTCGCCAAAATTTTTAATCAATAAAAAAGCCTGTTACACGCAGGCTTTTATTCTTTTTTAAATTAAACTTTCACGAAGAAAGTCATTTAATTGACGCGAATTTTACATTAAATATGACAACTCTGGTAAATAATCATCGTGCGCTAAAGTGTTGTAGCTATTGGCATAGCGGGCTTTTTAATAATTAAACTTAAGCTTTTTAAATGTGAGTAATTTTATTTTTAACCATGCCAGCTTGGAGGCTGAAAAGTAGTAAAAAGCAGGCCACTACTATAAGACTTTTGAAGTGACATGTAGCTAAATTAGAGTGGTGCGTGTACTAATCCCATTGCTAGCAGTGGCGTTGATGCTTAAAGCAAATGTTTATTTAATTTAATCTCACATCAAATTAATGTAAAAATTGAAATTGGGCTTGATATAAAACAAAATTCACCCGAAGATACATCGAATGTTAGTAAAGGGTCGACATGGTGAAAAAGTCTTTAATAAGAAAATCCCATAGTTCTGATTTAATTGTTTTACGCATCGTTTTTATCTACTTGTTGTTCGGACTGTTCTGGATATTTTTCAGTGATTCCTTACTCGCAAGCATTGTATCTAGCAATGAGCAGTTCACTCGCTACAGCATGTATAAGGGCTGGGCTTATGTCTTTATTACGGCAGCGCTAATCTATTATTTGGTTCGCAGGCCGTTCACACAACAAATTGAGATTGAAAACTCACTTCAACTAAGTGAAGAGCGCTGGAAATTTGCACTTGAGGGTGCTGGTGATGGTGTGTGGGATTGGAATGTACAAACGAATCAGGTGTTCCGTTCCGCACGATGGAAAGAAATCTATGGGTATACCGATGCAGATCTCGGTACTACTGCAGAAGATGGTAGAACACTCATGCACCCAGATGATCGGCAACGTGCCATTGCTGAAGTCAACGCTTACCTGCAAGGTGAGAAGGATGCTTTCGTTTCGGAGTTTCGTCTTTTATGCAAAGACGGTAGCTGGAAATGGACGCTTAGTCGTGGCATGCTAGTGAGTAGAACACCTGATGGCAAGCCGCTGCGTATGATAGGGACACATACTGACATTAGTGATAGAAAGCAGTCGGAGGCGCAGGTGTTTCGTTTAGCGCATTATGACCAAGTCACTAATTTACCCAATCGCATACTTTTTCTTGATCGTTTTGAGCAAGAGATAAAAAAGATGCGGCGAAACGACCACACCATCACCTTAATGTACTTAGACCTTGATCGATTCAAAGAAGTGAACGACACCTTAGGTCATGATATGGGCGATTTGTTGTTGAAAGAGACAGCACAACGCCTAGTAAGCTGTGTAAGAGCCTCAGACACCGTGGCGCGCATGGGAGGTGATGAGTTTACAGTCATTATTAATAACCTGGATGATCAAATCAGTGCTGAACGTCTTGCCCAAAAAATCCTGGATAAGCTTACCGAACCGTTTAATCTTGGTGATGAATTAGTTTATATCACGACGAGCATCGGCATTAGCCTTTACCCCCTAGATGGTACCGAGGTGGATGTATTGCTGAAAAATGCTGATCAGGCGATGTATGCAGCAAAAGAGCATGGTCGAAACCGTTATCACTATTTTACTTCATCCATGCAAGATGCAGCTTTGGGACGCATGCATTTAAGCGGTGATCTACGTGGTGCGCTCAAGGCTGAACAGTTCAGGCTTTATTACCAGCCAATCGTCAAGTTAACTACGGGAGATATCCATAAAGCAGAGGCTTTGATCCGTTGGCAACATCCGGTACGTGGCTTGGTTAGTCCCGCAGAGTTTATCCCGATTGCAGAAGATACGGGAATGATTATGGAAATAGGGGATTGGGTCTTTGCGGAAGCCGTGAATCAGGTTCGTAAATGGAGATTACATCACGCTGATTTTCAAATTAGTGTGAATAGGTCACCAGTGCAATTTAGAACTAACGGTAAAAGCCATCTGAACTGGGTTAAGCATCTCAATACGCTTGGGCTGCCGGGTGATTGCATAGCGATAGAAATTACAGAAGGTTTATTGCTGGATGCCAGAGATGCAGTGATTAGTCAGCTTGATGCTTTTACAAAGGCGGGCATTCAAGTAGCAATCGATGATTTTGGTACTGGTTATTCATCATTGGCTTATCTCAGAAAGTTCGATATTGATTATGTGAAAATCGACCAATCTTTCACCTCAAACATAAAAGCCGGATCAAGTGATATGGTGCTGTGTGAAGCAATTATTGTGATGGCGCATAAGCTTGGCAAGCAAGTAATTGCAGAAGGCATTGAAACTAAAGAGCAGTTGGATTTACTAATAAAAGCTGATTGCGATTACGGTCAAGGTTACTTGTTCTCTAAACCTGTCCCGGCTCACCAATTCGAAAAGCTAGTCTGGCCAAAAAGTGGTTCTGATAACTTGAAGTGATATTTCGAGGGTTAGCTAAATTACAATCTAATAATTAGATAAAAAATCTAGCTTAATTCGCGCAGCCTAAAATTATTTAATTGAGTTTGGCGTCAATTTAAAATCTTTTTCTTGGAGCTGGAGTGTAAGCTGTTTTAGACTCAATATGTCTGAAAGTGATGCGGCCGTTATTTACATCGTACGGTGATAACTCTAAAGTCACTTTATCGCCAGCAAGGATGCGGATATGGTTCTTCTTCATCTTGCCACCTGTATAAGCAATCAATTTGTGACCATTATCCAGCGTAACGCGATAGCGTGAGTCTGGTAATATTTCCATAACCACGCCATTCATTTCAATTAATTCTTCTTTAGCCAAGGCCGCTTCTCCTGTATTTATATGAGACCCAGTATGAAGCGACAATCTCATCGGAGCTTGAAGCATTAAGACAGCTTGGGAATAGTGGGGATGTAATAGAGCAAAAATATGGTGCGCAGACACTACCAAACGCTGCCGAAGTATAGTCTTGCAGGCATGATTAAGCAATCAAACTTGGTTTTTTATCAACTAATTCTTAAGAAAAGTCAGTTTTTCTGAGTTTTATTGCAGATTGTTCAGATAAAGCTTGACACTACTGTTGTTTGTACGTAAAAAGTCACTTAGGCGTTTGAATTTTTCAAATTTTGAGTCTGCAAGACATAGATTTTAAAAACCCAAACTTTTAGGGTGCCCCCCTTTTTTGAAGCAGGAAGTAAGATATGGCAACAGGTATAGTAAAATGGTTTAATGATTCTAAAGGTTTCGGTTTCATTACTCCTGACGCAGGCGGTGACGATTTATTCGCACATTTCTCAGCAATCGTAGACAGCGGCTACAAAAGCTTAAAAGAAAATGAGCGCGTTACTTTTGAAGTGACAGATGGTCCTAAAGGCAAACAAGCTTCTAATATCCAGAAAGCTTAGTCACTAAGATTCCTTTAAAATGACCCTTAACCGGGTCATTTTTTTTGCCTGTCAATTGTAAACTGGAAGCGCTAGGTTATTGCCTATACAGAGTGTGGAGTTTAATTGCCACAAAATACTACTACTGACCGTTTTCCTGCCACTCCAGTAACTTAGGGTGCATATCCCCATCCATCCCACAGTGTTATCCACAGAAATTGTGGAATCAATTACTTTGATTATCCTAATACATAGTTAGGTTTGGTCGTTAATATCAGCTAGCATCGTCAAATAAAGCAATTCAACCTTGTCGCGCGCCCATGGGGTTTTCCGTAGAAATTTTAGACTTGAACTAATGCTTGGGTCATTACTGAAACAGCGTACAGGTATGCGCTCAGCTAACTCTGCCCATCCATAATGATCAACCAGAGATGTCACTATTGCCTCTAGCGTGATGCCATGCAAAGGGTTATTGTGTTGTTTAAGTGTAGGGGTGGTCATGGTTGTAGTCACCGTTTCCGTTTGGTTTATGGATATAATTTCCAAGACCACGATTACAATAACAGAGTTTGTACGAAATAAAAAAGCCCCGCATTTCTGCAGGGCTTTTAGTATCTTGGCTCCTCGACCTGGGCTCGAACCAGGGACACACGGATTAACAGTCCGTTGCTCTACCGACTGAGCTATCGAGGAATCGGTGAAGGCGTGATAATACTGGCTAAGCGGCATTTGGTCAATCGTTAAGATAGAAAATTTAAGGGTAAATGTGTGAAAAAAAATAAAAAAATATTAATTGTTTTGGGGCTGTTAATTAGTGTGTTGATTCTGCTGCCTTTTTTGATTCCTGTGCAAACTTACTTACAGGAAGCAGAGAAGGTTGCGAGTGAGAAACTTGGCGTGCCAGTGACTATTGGCGGCGGTCATCTGGCATTTTTACCTAGTCCACGGATTGTTTTGAAGGATATTTCTGTGGGTGAGCATCAAGAAGCGCAATTTGGACGCGTGGTAGCGATACCTACAATCAGTACTTTGTTTTCTGATACTAAGGTTATCGACATTAAAATCGCCAAGCCTGTTATTAAAAAAGCAGCCTTGGATATTGTTACAGCGTTAACTTCTAAGAAGTCTGAGGGTAATGAACCCTCGCCGGTTAATATTCACCACATTAATATTAATGATTTAGAGCTGCTATGGCCGGAAGCTAAGTATCCGGTATTGGATATTGAAGCTACACTTAAAAATGGCAGTCAGTTGGAATCAGCAATTGTAGAAACTAAGGATGGCAAAGTGAAGGCGAATGTAACGCCTAATGGAGATGAACAATTGATAGTGATCACTGCCAACAAATGGGCGGTGCCAGTTGGCTTGCCTTTGTTAATCGATAATGCCAAGTTGGAGGCCCATTTAAAAGGCAGTCGTTTGGAAATTCCTAATATTGATATAGCCCTTTATAAAGGAAAGTTAACTGGTGATGCGGTACTCACTTGGGGCAAAAGTTGGAAGGTTACAGGCAAGCTTAAAGTAGATAATTTATCCGTTAAAGAACCAAGTAGCATGGTGAGTAAGTCGGTTTATCTGAGCGGCAATTTATTCGGTAATGGTAAATTCTCTGCTGTTGCTAAAGATGCTGGTAATTTGGGAGATAACCTGCACGCTGACTTTAAATTCAAGGTAAACGATGGCGTGCTGCATGGTTTGGATCTTGTGAAGGCTGCTAGCCTGTTATTAAAACAAGGTCAAAGCGGTGGTTCAACAGAGTTCGATGAATTTTCTGGTTTGCTTAACGTGTTAGGCAAGCAATATCATTTGCGCGACCTTAAAATCAGCTCAGGACTAATATCAGCTGATGGACAAGTCAAAATAAGTCCCAAAGAAGAATTGGATGGTACAGTCAAAGTAGAAGTCAAAAACAGCATGAGCATGGCTGCAATTCCACTTGATGTCTCAGGTACTTTGAATGACCCTATAGTGTTTCCTTCAAAAGCTGCATTAGCTGGTGCGATTGCTGGCACGGCGATGTTAGGCCCTGGGGTAGGTACCAGCCTTGGATCTAAAGCGGGGGAGGCCGTAGGTAAGCTTAAAGGCTTATTTGGCGGTGATGAATAGTTTCTAACTAGAAAGCGGGCAGCAATGTTTAATATGTCGGTGCCATGGTGGGAGTTAGTATTAAGGGGCTTGGTTGTTTATGCCTTCCTGATTGTATTGTTGCGACTGACGGGTAAACGGCAGATAGGTCAACTTTCACCTTTTGATCTGGTGTTGCTACTCATCTTGTCCAATGCGGTACAGAATTCAATGAACGCTGGAGATAACTCGCTCCTCGGTGGTTTAATTTCAGCCACAACTTTGATTGCAGTTAATTATTTGATGGGTTTAGTTACCTTTAAGAGTAAAAAACTTGAAGAATTCATTGAAGGTAGGCCGCAGATATTGATTCATCATGGCAAGCTATTCGAGGATGTGATGAATGAAGCAAAGTTAACGCGACATGAGTTGGATACGACATTGCGCCAATCTGGTTATTTTGAGATTAAAGACGTAAAGTTAGCGATACTTGAGAACAATGGCAGCGTAACGGTGCAAGGTTACGATAAAAAACCCAGTAAATAAAAAAAGGCCTTACAAGAAGGCCTTTTTTATTACACGCACTAATTTATTACATGTACTAGGTCTAGCTAAGTGCTTTTTCTATGCGGTCCAGCGCGTTACGCAGATTGTCCATCGACGTTGCAAATGAGATGCGGAAGTAACCTTCAGCACCAAATGCAGAACCTGGCACTACAGCTACATCAAACTCTTCTAATAAGTACTCGGCTAGTGCCATGTCGGTAGCCGCTTTGATTTTGCCAGCTTTGTGCAAGCTTGCGATTGCAGCACGTGCGTCGGGGAACGCATAGAACGCGCCGCCAGCCATTAAACAACTTAAGCCAGGCATAGTGTTGAAACGATTTACTACATAACTGTGACGCTCTTTAAATGCGGTTACCATCGGTGTAATGCAGTCCTGTGAACCTTCAAGCGCTGCTTGTGCCGCAACTTGCGAGATAGAGGTAGGGTTCGAAGTCGATTGTGACTGTAAAATCTCCATCGCCTTGATGATATAAGCAGGGCCTGCTGCGTAACCGATACGCCAGCCTGTCATTGAATAAGCTTTAGAGACGCCATTCAGGACAATGCAGCGGTCTTTAAGACCAGGCGCAGCGTTGAGGATGTTGTAAAACTTGTCGCCAGTGAGATTGACGTGTTCGTACATATCATCAGTCGCCACCAATACATGTGGGTGTTTGAGCAACACTTCACCTAAAGCTTTCAACTCATCCAGGCTATACACCGTGCCGGTTGGGTTGGACGGTGAATTGATCATGAATAGTTTGGTTTTCGGCGTGATGGCTGCTTCTAACTGCTCTGGTAACAGCTTAAAACCTTGCTCAATACCGCATTGAATAATCACCGGTGTAGCTTCTGCAACCAACGCGATGTCAGCGTACGACACCCAATAAGGAGCCGGCACGATGACTTCGTCACCTTTATTCAATACAGCTAAACATAAGTTGAATATAGTTTGTTTGCCGCCTACACCTACAATTACTTCATTGACTGCATAGTCAAAGCCATTTTCATTTTTGAATTTATTGACAATTGCTTTTCTCAGGCTAGGTATGCCAGCTACAGGCGTATATTTAGTAAAGCCGTTATCAATCGCCAGTTTGGCAGCATCTTTGATGTGTTGTGGCGTGTCAAAGTCAGGTTCACCGGCAGCTAAACCAATAATTGGGCGACCTTCAGCCTTGTATTTACCTGCTTTTGCAGTAATAGCAAGGGTAGGGGATTCTTTAATAGCTTGAACACGGATGGATAACACGGATGAGGGATTGAGTGACTGCGATGATGACAAAATGTGCTTCCTTAAAACAATGCGTTATAACAATTTAGGCAAATGATTGAATAAACGTCATTTTACGCACAAAAACCGTGATTAGGAACAATTCTGTAGGGATTAAACTTAGTATTATCTGTTAGCGTTAATAATTGACTTTGCTGTTAAAATTAAACGTTAAAATTTGATTGAAGAACAACGTGTTCGTTACTTACCCCAATAGTAAATATCAGCTGCATCAGCCTTTCCCCCCCGCAGGCGATCAACCGCAGGCGATTGAAAAGCTCACGCAAGGGGTGAATGATGGGCTCAAGTTTCAAACTTTACTGGGCGTAACCGGCTCCGGCAAGACCTACACTATGGCGAATGTTATCGCGCGCATTGGTCGACCAGCCATTGTGATGGCGCCAAACAAAACACTTGCTGCGCAGTTATATAGTGAGTTCCGTGAGTTTTTTCCAAACAACTCTGTTGAGTATTTTGTTTCTTACTACGATTACTATCAACCTGAAGCCTACGTGCCTTCGCGGGATCTATTCATCGAAAAAGACTCCAGCATTAACGAACATATTGAGCAGATGCGTTTATCTGCCACTAAAGCACTATTAGAGCGCGAAGACAGCATTATCGTAGCTACCGTCTCGGCGATTTACGGTATTGGCGACCCGACGGATTACCACGGCATGGTGTTGCATGTGACGCAGGGCGAGAAGATTGCCCAGCGGGACATGATTCAGCGCTTGGTCGGCATGCAATACGATAGAAATGAGTTTGATTTTTCTCGTGGTACCTTCAGGGTGCGTGGTGACGTGATTGACGTGTTCCCTGCTGAGAATAACGAGACTGCCGTGCGCATCTCGATGTTTGATGACGAGGTTGAATCCATCACCTTATTTGACCCATTGACCGGGCAGATTTTCAATAAAATACCACGTTATACCGTCTACCCATCAAGTCATTATGTAACACCGCGCGAAACTACCATTAAAGCCATGGAGAAGATCAAGCATGAGCTTAAAGACCGCGTAGACTTTTACATCAAGACCAATAAACTAGTGGAAGCACAGCGTATTGAGCAGCGCACCCGCTTTGATTTAGAAATGCTCAACGAGATTGGCTTCTGCAAAGGCATTGAGAACTACTCTCGCCATTTGTCTGGCCGTAACCCAGGTGACCCACCACCAACCTTGATTGATTATCTGCCTGAGAACGCACTAATGATAGTCGATGAAAGTCACGTCACCGTGCCGCAAGTAGGAGCCATGTATAAAGGTGACCGTTCGCGTAAAGAAAACTTGGTCGATTATGGTTGGCGTTTACCCTCAGCCCTAGATAATCGCCCGCTCAAGTTTGAAGAGTTTGAAAAGATTATGCGTCAATGCGTGTTCGTTTCTGCCACGCCGGCAGAATATGAAAACACCCATCAACAGCAAGTGGTAGAGATGATTGCACGGCCAACTGGTTTGATAGACCCGGAGATCGTTGTTAAGCCAGCTGATACACAGGTAGATGACTTGTTAGGCGAGATCAAGCTGCGCGTTGCGGTAGGTGAACGGGTATTGGCAACTACGCTAACGAAACGCATGGCGGAAGACCTCACAGACTACTTAAGTGAGCATGGCGTAAAAGTGCGCTATCTGCATAGTGATATCGATACCGTTGAACGTGTAGAAATTATCCGAGATTTAAGGTTAGGCGAGTTTGATGTATTAGTAGGAATTAATTTACTGCGTGAAGGTCTTGATATTCCTGAAGTATCTTTAGTGGCGGTGTTGGATGCTGATAAAGAAGGCTTCTTGCGTTCAGAGCGTTCTCTGATTCAGACCTCTGGGCGTGCTGCACGTAACTTGAACGGCAAGGTCATCTTTTACGCAAACCGCATCACACGCAGTATGAAGTTGGCGATGGACGAGACGCAAAGAAGAAGAACCGTGCAGATGGCGTTCAACGAAGCCAATGGCATTGTCCCTAAAGGCGTCAGCAAGAAAATCAAAGACATCATTGATGGCGTCTATGATAAAGATGAAGCCTTGCGTGAGCGTAAGGCAATGCAAGATCAGGCCAGTTATGAGTCGCTGAGTGAAAAACAAATCGTTAAAGAAATGAAGCGTTTAGAGAAAGCCATGCATGACAGTGCGAAGAATCTGGAATTTGAAAAGGCAGCTGATTACAGAGACCAACTCAAAAAGCTCAAAATCAAATTCTTTGGTGCCGAGTTGCCTGACATAGTATAAGAACGGCTGAAATGTGCTTCTAAACAAAATGTTACCGATGGTAGGCAATGCATTTTTTGTTGTATGATGATGTTTATTGGCTGCAATAAGAAAAATAGAGGAGTTTTATGAAAAAACTATTGTTAGTAATCATGCTTAATTTATTAGCTACTTCAGTTGTATATGCTGATGACTTTGATTGGGCAGGTTGGTATGTGGGTGCCGAGTTGGGGCACAACGAACTGCAGGGTAATTGGAAAAATAGACAGGCGTTTAATCCAGATGGGTCAGTTCCAGTTGCAACATTCACGGGTTTAGTAGCTGACTCTAGTGCTGACCTGAATAGTAATGGCACAATAGGTGGTATTAATGTTGGCTACAACTGGGTAGTATTACCTCAATGGGTTGTTGGTGTTGAGGCGAAGTGGCTGATTGCTGACCACGATAAAGATATTGATTTTATTCCAGGACTAGACCCTTCTGGCAATAGCTCTGCGAAAATCACCGTTAAAGATGGCGCTGCCTTGAAAATCAAGGGCGGCTATTTGGTGAATACAGAAACCATGCTGTATGCAAGTACAGGGATCGTCTATCAACGTATCAGAACTGAAGGTTCTTGTCCCGCAGATACTTTTGTTTGCAACCCTGCTTTAGGTAATCGCAAGTCTTCTGATAATCAAAATTATCTAGGTTGGACATTAGGTGCGGGGGTAGAGCGCGCCTTTGCTGAACATTGGATAGGACGTTTGGACTATGCATATACAAATTTTGAGAGCAATGACTTTACTGCACTGCAGTTTGAGAATGGAGCCTCGTTCGGGTCGGAGGCAAAACTCAATCCTGATTCGCATAGTTTGACCGTTGGTGTGGGTTATAAATTCTAAATGTAACGAATGTAACGATAGTTTAAGTTCACCCACAAACATTCCTCCGCTTAGATTGAGAAGCTCTCGATCCAGATATTTTGCAGTTGCGAAATTTATCTGTTAAATGACAGTCGACCTTCAAAGTAACTCTAAATATGATTAGGGTTTGATTATTCAGCTTATTTTCTATATAATCGCGCGCTTGCTTGATAGCGTTATTCAAGCAGCTTATTTTAGAGTAAGAATTTACAACCTTGTTACACCACAACGCATAGGTGGGTAACTTAAATCCAAAAGGAGTACTAATGCGACATTATGAAGTAGTTTTTATCGTCCATCCGGACCAAAGCGAGCAAGTACCAGCGATGATTGAGCGCTACCGCGCATTGATCACCAGCAATGGCGGTGCAATTCACCGTTTAGAAGACTGGGGTCGTCGTCAACTTGCATATCCAATCCAAAAAATTCACAAAGCTCACTATGTGTTGATGAACATTGAATGTAATCAAACAGTGTTAGAAGAGCTTGAGCATGGCTTTAAGTTTAATGATGCTGTATTGCGTCATTTAACAATGGCAACTAAAACTGCAGTGACTGCACCTAGCCCAATGATGAAAGAAGAGAAATCTAAAGACGCATTGAGAAAAGACGCAGTTCCAGCGCCAGTAGCAGCTAAAACAGAGGCAGCAGCAGCTTAAGTAATACAAGTGAATAAGCTGGAGTTACAAGCAGAAGTCGTGCAAATTGAGCCGCTTCGCTATACCCCAGCAGGCATACCGTTGTTAAGTGTAGTTTTGCGACATGTTTCAGAGCAAGTTGAAGCTGGCATGAAGCGCAAGGTGGAATGTGAAGTCAATGCAGTTGCCTTAGGTGACATCGCATTAAAAGGTTTAAAGCCCGGCTCACACATTAAAGCGATTGGTTTTTTAGCCAAACGCAGCCTTAAAAGCACACAATTGGTCATGCACATTAACCATATAGAGCATATAAGCGATTAGCTTATAAAATTAAAAGTTTAGGAGTTTATGATGGCAAGAGAAATGTACAAACGCCGCCGCTACTGCCGTTTTTCAGCAGAAGGCATCAAAGAAGTTGATTACAAAGATGTAGATCTATTAAAAGATTTCATCTCAGAAAACGCAAAGATCATTCCAGCACGTATGACGGGCACTAAAGCACGTTATCAACGTCAATTAACGTCTGCAGTTAAACGCGCACGTTTCTTAGCTTTGCTTCCATACACAGACAAACACCAATAATTAGGAGGCTACCATGCAAATTATTTTATTAGAAAAAGTAGGTAACCTAGGTAATTTAGGTGACGTAGTTAAAGTTAAAGATGGTTTCGGCCGTAACTTTTTGATTCCACAAGGCAAAGCTAAACGCGCTACTGAAGC
>DATHWQ010000006.1:0-5473 GCA_035460465.1 Methylotenera sp.
TTTACGATGAGAAAAAAGGCTGGGTGACGATGTCGCGTATTGGGTTTGCCTTAGCTGGTGGCCGCAATAATGGGTTCAGAGGCTATACGTTCAAGCAAAACGTAGCATACGGACAATGGCGTGTAAAAGTGGAAACAGAAAACGAACGCACCATTGCCATCCATAAGTTTGTGCTAGAAAGTAACGACGATAATCAGCGAAAAATACTTAAGAAAATATAAATCAGCCTGAATGATTCAGACTGATTCCGATTTTATCAATCTAGTTTCTTACTTCAGCATGTGTCATGAGTTTATCAATGTAGGCAATGGCTACGGCTGAGAATACGAATGTCATGTGGATAGTCGTTTGCCAAATCAATACCTTATCCGTCAAGTTTTCTGCATTGATAAAGGTTTTCAGCAAATGGATAGATGAAATGCCGATAATCGCAGTAGCGAGTTTTACCTTTAGCAGGTTGGCATTCACATGCGATAACCAATCTGGTTCATCAGGATGGCCTTCCAGGTTAAGGCGTGATACGAAAGTTTCATAACCGCCCACAATCACCATAATCAACAAGTTGGAAATCATCACTACGTCGATTAAACCCAACACGATTAGCATAATGTCAGCTTCTACCAATGTGTTGGCTTTGCCTACCAAGTGCACTAGTTCAACACCAAAGAAGAATACATAGACTGCTTGGGCAACGATCAAGCCCAAATATAGCGGTAGTTGTAGCCAGCGGCTACCAAACAAAACATTGGACATGATATTGGTTTGTTTGTATTCGGTTGAGGAGCGTTTATTGTTTTCTTGCATGTGTTCAAAGCCTTACGTTTTAGTGAATAATTTAGAATTAACTCTTAGTGAGTTGTTAAAATCTGCGCGTATTGTATCAGCTTAGAGTGTCATTTTTATTTAAGCGATTTGACTCTCTAATGTAAAACTCGCAGCGTCATCTAATGCTAGCAGCTCTGTTAAAACTGGCATAGTTTCTGCCAAAATGTTGGGTAATGTCCATGGTGGGTTGATAATAAATAAGCCGCTACCGAACATGCCATAGCCTTCTGGTGACGGTGCTCCTACAGACATCGAAACATGTAACCAGTTCGCTGTATTTAACTTCATGAGCTTATTTATCATCTCTTCAGGCTTTGGGCGCTGTAATAATGGGTACCATACGATATAAGTGCCAGTTGAAAATCGCGTTAAGCTGTCTTCAATCGCATCTACCACGCGTTGATAGTCTTGTTTCTCTTCATAAGGTGGGTCAATCAATACGACTGCGCGCCGAGGCGGTGGCGGTAGGTAGGCTTTGATGCCGGCAAAACCATTTTGCATCTCAATTTTGACTTGCTTGCCTTGCCCCCTGAAATTTTCTATCAATAATTTGCAGTCGTTAGGGTGCAGTTCAAATAAGCGCATTTTGTCATCAGCACGCAGAAAATCC
This sequence comes from Methylotenera sp., assembly GCA_035460465.1. Taxonomy (GTDB): domain Bacteria; phylum Pseudomonadota; class Gammaproteobacteria; order Burkholderiales; family Methylophilaceae; genus Methylotenera. The sequence continues at coordinate 1,436 of DATHWQ010000006.1, forward strand.
TGTGCAATGGCTGGCGAACCGGGATAAAGCCTGGTTGAGCCTGTTTGATAGGTTTGAATCTGCTTTACATAGTCGGCCAATGACTCAGGTAGGTTGTCAGCAGATAATAGTTTGTTGATACCTTGCTCGAATTCTGCATTCTGGATAGCGTAGCCGTCATCTAAACTATACATACCAGCGCCTGCGTGCGTGTCGATGTACCAAAAAGGTTTATCTTTTTGTGTGGCGTGTGCGAGCACAAGTCCTAATACGTAGTGCTTAAGGACGTCTGCATGGTTGCCTGCATGGAAAGCGTGGCGGTAACTGAGCATAAAATAGTGACGAATGAAATGAGGTGCCATTATAACTTTCATCAATTCCTATAAATAAAATCTGGCAAATTAATTTTCATAACATGTTGATGAATACCTAAAAATGGTTACTTTTCGGTTAGCATTTCAACTATGAATAACGCTCACCAAAATGCACACGCGCATCAGCTTGACGACCGCAATCATTATTTCATTCCATTCTTACTGATTTTTGTTTTCGCGATTATTGAAGCAATTGGCGGTTGGTGGACGGGGTCATTGGCTTTATTAAGCGACGCAGGGCATATGTTCTCAGACGTGGCAGCGCTAGGGCTGGCGTGGCTAGGTACCGAAATCGCTAAAAAGCCTAACGCGGCTAGGCATGTTTCCGGTGTGACTTATGCTGAGTTAACCGTCGCCATTGTTAACGCAGCTACCATGTTGTTCGTTATTATATTTGTATTGGTTGAAGCCATTGCAAGGTATAAGCAGCCGCAACAGGTGCAAGGACTAGAGGTGATGGTGATTGCAGCATTTGGATTGGTTGTAAATTTAATCGTAGCCAAACTGCTACATCACCAGCCGCATCATCATGAACAAACTTTGAATAAGCGCGCTGCATTTTTACATGTCATGGGTGATTTGCTCGGCTCGGGAGTGGCTATCGTTGCAGGTTTGGTGATTTATTTAACTGGATGGATGCAGATTGATCCAATTTTATCTTTATTGATCTCAATACTATTGCTGGTATTCACCGCAAAACTCATACGTGATATCTGGCAAACTTTGCGCAGTAAGCAAGATCACATTCATCATTCAGATGTTCAACATGACCACACACACTAACATTTTTTTGACGACACGCACACGCCGACCGCAGCCATGTTCCATGAGGTGTTTGCACTAATTAAACAAGAGTTGGTCTGACTACTATTAAGCACAGGAGATTAATATGCCATACGTTAATATCAAACTTGCTGGTGAAGTCACTCGCGAGCAAAAAGCACAAATCGCTAAAGAAATCACCGAGACCTTAGAACGCGTTGCTAATAAACCAAAGTCTTATACCTATATCACATTTGAAGAAGTGGCGTACGAGGATTGGGCTATTGGCGGAGAATTACTGGATTAGCCAGCAAAGTGATTTATTAAGTTTAGCTGTTAAAATGATTGGATGTTCGATCCTAAACCCATCTTAAAGAATCTGCCTAATCTGCCCGGTGTCTATCGCATGATAAACGCCGCGGATGAGGTGATTTACGTGGGTAAAGCCAAAGATATTAAAAAACGCGTTTCATCATATTTCAATAAAACGCTAGCTAGCCCGCGCACCACTATTATGGTGAGTCACGTGGTTAAAATAGAAACGACCGTTACGCGCAGCGAAGCTGAGGCGTTGCTGTTGGAAAACAACCTGATTAAAGGCTTGATGCCGCGTTATAACGTGTTATTTCGAGATGACAAATCTTACCCCTACATCACATTAACTGGTGATGAGTTCCCAAGACTAGCTTTCCATCGTGGCTCACAGCGCAAAGGCAATCAATACTTCGGGCCATTTCCAAATTCTGTAGCTGTGCGCGAGAGCATCCAGCTACTACAAAAAGTATTCAAGTTACGTACCTGTGAAAATACCGTGTTTGCGAATCGTAGCCGCCCATGCTTGCAGCATCAAATTGAGCGTTGTACGGCGCCATGTGTAGGGTTTATATCCGATGAGGACTATCGCAATGATGTGCATCAGGCGGCGATGTTCTTGCAGGGTAAAACCAATGAAGTGATTGATGTACTAGGTGAGCAGATGAATACGGCTGCTACTAACCAAGAGTATGAAATGGCGGTGGTGTTTCGCGACCGTATGCAAGCGCTGCGTCAAGTGCAAGCCAAGCAGTTTGTGAGTGACTTTAATGTGTCTGATGCAGATGTCATTGCCTGTGCAGAGTTGCAAGGCCAACATTGCATCAACTTGGTCATGATACGTGGTGGGCGACATTTGGGTGATAGAAGTTACATGCCTAAGAATACCGACGGTGAGACACTAGAAACCAGTATGCAAGCTTTCTTAGCGCAGCACTATGTAGCGCAAAATACGCCACCGCTCATTGTGACAGGTATTAAGATCGAGACTGAGCTCATTGAGCAGGTGTTGAGCGAGCAAGCAGGGCGCAAAATTAAAATCAACACCAACCCTATTGGTGATAAGCGTGTGTGGCTAAAAATGGCGCAAACCAATGCTGAACTTGCCTTGAGTCAGCAAGCGGCTACTTCTGCTAATCAAGCAGCTAAGTTAATCGCGTTGCGTGAAGCACTGAATTTATCCGACAGTACAGAACGAATCGAATGTTTTGATATCAGCCATACCATGGGTGAGGCGACGGTAGCGAGCTGTGTGGTGTTTGACCGTGGCGATATACAAAATAGTGAATACAGGCGCTACAACATCACAGGCATCACGCCTGGGGATGATTACGCTGCGATGCGTGATGTGCTGACGCGGCGCTATAAAAAAGTGGCGGCTGGTGAAGGTAAACGACCAGACTTGATATTTATTGATGGTGGTAAAGGTCAATTGGGTGTGGCAATCGACGTCATGCAAGAAGTCGGTTTGAGTGATATTTTATTGGTCGGTATTGCTAAAGGCGAGGACAGAAAACCAGGCTTGGAAACCATGATTTTCTCAGATACTGGTGAAGCGATTAATCTGGAAAAAGACAACAAAGGTTTGCATTTACTGCAACAGATACGCGATGAAGCGCATCGCTTCGCGATTACCGGACACCGGGCCAAACGCGCAAAAGCCAGGCTACATTCCAGCTTGGAAGATATCGAAGGAATCGGTGCAAAAAGACGCAAAGCTTTGTTAACCCGCTTCGGTGGTTTAGATGGTGTAAAAAATGCTAGTATTGACGAAATTGCCAATGTTGAAGGCATAAGCCAAAGCTTGGCTGAAAAAATTTACGGTGAATTACATTGAGAAAGCTTATTAGATGACATGCAATGTTCCAACCATGCTGACATGGCTACGTATCTTGTTGATACCAGTATTCGTAGTGGTTTTTTATCTACCAAGTGACCCACAAAGTTTAGGTGCCATACCTGCACATTGGGTGAACATTACAGCAACGGGTATTTTTGCCATTGCGGCGTTTACCGATTGGTTAGATGGTTACTTGGCGCGTAGATTAAACCAGACTTCTGCGTTTGGCGCGTTTTTAGACCCGGTGGCTGATAAGCTAATGGTGGCTGCGGCACTTTTGGTGTTAGTTGAGTTCGAACGTGTAGGTGCAGTTATTGCGCTCATTATCATTGGTCGTGAAATTGCAGTTAGCGCATTGCGTGAGTGGATGGCTGGTGAAGGGCACAGTAGTAGTGTAAGTGTAGCGATGATTGGTAAAATAAAAACGGCTGTACAGATGGTGGCGATATTGTTTTTACTTTACTGGGACAACGTTGGCATATTCGAAATTAAAATTGTTGGACAGTGGTTAATTGCGTTTGCGGCGTTTTTAACATTGCTATCAATGGCTTATTATTTAAAAGCTGCTTTGCCAAAAATCAAAGCTAAATAAAATAAGTAATAAGAGTGTCATTTAGCCTTGACAGCTTCCTGAAAATCGCTAAAATGGCGCCTGTCTTAACGATGACACAACGTAACAACAACGCGGGAATAGCTCAGCTGGTAGAGCGCAACCTTGCCAAGGTTGAGGTCGCGAGTTCGAGCCTCGTTTCCCGCTCCAAATTTGGTTTA
>DATHWQ010000007.1:0-4208 GCA_035460465.1 Methylotenera sp.
GTTTTTAGGGCGGCGTATGAATGGACCTGACTCTGCTTTAAGATGTAACGCATCATCATGTTCTGATACTAGTATTACATTGGTCGGCTTACGATCCACCCCTATAGATGCCAATGTTTTAATCGCTACTGACTGCGGAATTGTTTGATAGAATTTATCGTAATCCAGCTCATTACGATACATGGCAGCCGCAAACGAAAACAAACCATTACCAGCCAACTCATTGGCATAGGCATTACGACTTACTTGCATCTGATCCACATTCGCCACCTGAAAACTTAAGGCTGGCACCACGACGGCAAGGGCTAGCAACACTATTTTTCGCTTAGATGAATAAGGTTGATGCTCAAAAGTAATATAACGTTTAGCCAATAGCACTAGCGCCAATGCAGCCAATGCAATCGTCGTGACGATTAAGGGTACAGGGTATGATTCGAGAATATTTCCAATCACTTCGTGCGTGTAGATAAGATAGTCAACGGCGATAAAGTTAAAGCGTGTCGTGAACTCTTGCCAAAAGATAAATTCAGATGCCGCGCCAAAAATCAGGCTAAAAGCAATCATCCAAACCAATACCCAACGCAAGGTTGGTAGCCAAGCCTTGTTGCGCAAATAATTTGGTAGCAATACTGACAGAATCAACCAAGGCACTAGCAAGAAGCCAAGTGTATGCAAATCAAACCAAGTACCTACAGCAAATACCTGCAGAACTTGAAAAGGATTTAGCTGTTGAACACCAACGCTAAACCAAAGCACCAGTCTCAGAACTAGCCACAAAGTTAAAGTAAGTATTGCGATAAAACCCACAAATGGAATCGTGCGGCGAGGCTTGGCTTTCAACAACTGAGTCATGTAACGACCTAATCAAAATGAATTCAAATCCTTATTGCAATTGTTATGCCCACTCACTAACACATTGTTTCTATTAACAAACATCAGTAGGTTTCTTTTATTCCCTTCATGTTTTTCATGCAAAAAAGTCAGTACCTTTACTATTTTTGCAGGGTTGGGCAAATAGGCTTTAGGTAACCAGATTAAGTGATGTAACTACCCGCTGTTACAAAATCTATCATCACCTCAACTTACTTTCTCCTGCAAAAATTGCATTGTTTTTCGTTGGTTAATTTTCAAGCTATTGATTTTATTGATACTTTATTAATGGAACGAACCTTGCAATACATTTTTCATACTCACCACAGCAAGGTAATCATGATGGTACTCAGTCAGTCAATTAAAAATGTAGAGCGAAATACAGAGGCTTATCAAGCTGATGCTGCATACGCTTATCGAAATGCAAACCAAAATAAACGTAAAAGAGCGGAAAGTGTCGAAACTTCAATATTGGGTCGCAATGCGCCTGACCGCGCAGAGGTAGAAGACTTTATTGCTCAGGTATTTGCCGAGGCTTATGGTGCAGAAATCAAATATTTCATGCCGGAACTAGTAGCGCTGCGTGATGAGAACAAGCAGCTCATTGCCGCATTTGGTTTAAGGCAAGCAGCCTTTGAGCGGCTCTATCTGGAGCAATATTTAGATGTTCCCATTGAAAAGCTACTCTCTGAGCGCTTACAAAAAACAATCTCTCGTGCAGAAATCACTGAGATTGGTAATTTAGCTGTGAGCAACCCAAGAAACGCAGGTTTTTTAATCGCGAGTGTCATTGATTACAGTTTACATTCAGGCGTGCAATGGTGTGTATGTACAGCACATCACACCCTACAAAACGCGCTGATTAAAGGTGGTCGTGACGTTGTAGCCTTGCAGATTGCTGATAAAAGTCGTTTGGACGCACATGAAATAGCAAGCTGGGGCAGCTACTACCAGAACGATCCACAGGTGATTGCCGTGCGGGGCATAGCTTGATGATGAGTACATAGAAGAGATTTAAAATTGAATACTTTAATACATGCGTTAAAAAACCATGCGCAGCTTTCACCTACGCAAGTCGCGCTACATGGTGCTGATTTTCATCTCAACTATCGAGATTTATATCGTGAAATCACCGCGCTAACGCAATTACTCCAAGAGCAGGTTTGCGAACAGTTTGAAGCACCTGTCATTGCGATTAGCATCGAAAATCATCCTGCTTGGGTGGTAGTAGATATTGCCAGTGCAAATGCTGAAATCCCAGTAGTGCCAATTCCATTTTTCTTTACCGCAACGCAGCAACTGCATGCAATTGAAGATGCTGGTGTGAATTGTTTGATTACTGACCGGCCTGCATTTTATAAAGCATTGTTAAAGCATCAATCTGTGCTTAGTCAGCGTGAGTTTGATATCGCAGGTAAAACACTTACACAGTTTGAATTTACTACAGCAGTCAGCAACGCCTTACCTGCCAATACGGCCAAAATCACTTATACATCTGGCACCACTGGAAACCCTAAAGGTGTTTGTTTAAATATGAGTAGTATTTTGCTCGTCGCAGAATCTCTACGCGAGGCGGTAAAAATGCATCAAGACGATGTACATCTATGCATATTGCCGCTGTCTACTTTGCTGGAAAATATTGCCGGAATCTACACCACATTACTCGCAGGTGCTAAGGCAGTACTTTTACCTGGTGACAGCGTGGGTTTGAACTTAGAAAAAGCCAGTGCCGATGGTTTAGATGCACAAAAAATGTTATCTGCTTTAGAGACCAGTAAGGCCAGCACTTCAATCTTGACGCCAGAATTATTATTGGCACTCACTAAAACTCTAGAGACTACGTCTTTACAGCAGGGTAGCACTACAAAACTACCTGCTCATTTAAGATTTTTAGCCGTTGGTGGAGCATCTACATCGCCGAGCCTGCTGGAGCGGGCACGAGCGGTTGGTTTACCCGTGTATGAAGGCTATGGCTTATCCGAGGGCTGTTCCGTTGTGGCATTAAATACCGAGCAAGATAATAAAATTGGTAGCGTGGGTAAATTACTCCCGCACGCCAGTATCAAGTTCAGCAAAGATGGTGAGATTTTAGTAAAAGGTGCGACGCTACTTGGCTATGCTAATAATCAGTTGCAGTCTAACTCAGTTACCAAGGTTGATTATCAAACTAGCTATTACCCAACGGGCGACATCGGCAGACTGGACTCCCAAGGTTATCTGTACATTATCGGTCGCAAAAAGAATATTTTTATCACCTCTTTTGGCCGCAATGTCTCTCCGGAATGGGTAGAGCGGGAACTCACGTTATCACCCTACATTGCCCAAGCCATATTATTTGGTGAAGCCAAACCTTGGAATACTTTATTAATCACCCTTAACAAAGCTGCAGATAGCCGGGATGTTCAAGCAGCGATCGATAACGTTAATCAAAATCTTCCATATTACGCACGCGTGGAAAAATGGCTGTATACCAACGAGCCATTCAGCAAAGCAAATGGTGAATTAACCAACAATGGCCGTCTGCGCCGCGATGCCATTTGGCAACACTATCAAACACAAGTTAATGCGCTGTATATCGCAAGCGATATTTCCAGCAATGAGGAACCACACAATGCAGTTTTATGATGAACTATTAAAAGCCACTGAGCAGGAGCGCGCGACGCTTTTAAGCTTACCGCTGATTACCAAAGGTGGAGCGGGGCAAATTAGCCTGGAAGCTTATATCGGCTTCTTAACTCAGGCGTATCACCATGTTAAACACACGGTGCCATTATTGATGGCTTGTGGCGGGCGACTACCCGAACATTATGAATGGTTGCGTACTGCCATCGCCGAATACATTGAAGAAGAATTAGGCCATCAGGAATGGGTGCTGGATGACATCAAAGCATCCGGTTTTGATAGTGAAGTAGTGCGCCGTTCAGAAGGCGCAGGCAAACCCAGCCTAGCTACCGAACTCATGGTGGCTTACGCCTATGACATGGTAAATCGTGTGAATCCTATTGGCTTTTTTGGCATGGTGCTTGTGTTAGAAGGCACCAGTACAGCGGTGGCAAGCAAGGCGGCTGATTCACTTATAAGTAGCCTGAATTTAACGAAAAGATCTTTTACCTATTTGTCCTCACATGGTGCTCTGGACGTTGGCCATACAGAATTCTATGCAGATATCGTCAATAAAATCACCAACGCAGATGACCAAGCGCTGCTAATTCATAGTGCTAAAAACTTCTACAAGTTGTATGGTGATATTTTCCGCACTATTGAACATGAGTATATGTAGGCTCTAGCTTAAGGTAGATAAAGTAAGCACAACAAAAAGGAATCACCATGCAATTAGA
>DATHWQ010000008.1:0-90824 GCA_035460465.1 Methylotenera sp.
GTTAGTTGACGGAGTTATTGTAATGCCCATCAGCCAAGTATTGATGTTTACTGTAATTGGCCTGATGGTTGGTCAATATATTGAAGTAACGCAGAGTACACAAAATAACAATTTAGTAAAAATAGGGTTTAGGTTTACACCAATCATTGCACTGATAGGATTAGTGAGCTTACTTCTATCAACAATGCCTGAAATGATACGTGGCTTAACTAGTGCAGATAGAGTTCTTCAACCTGGCGAAAGAGCATTCTCAATCACACCGAACACAATTACCCCTCGAATCTGGATGCAACAAAGACATCAGGATTAGGATGAAGCCACAGTCAGTTCTCAAACTTTAAAGTCTTTCAAGGTTAGTAACAAACTGTTGTTAATTATTCTTAATGATGAATTGCACTAGTTGCAGATAACAAAATATATATGCGTAGAAAATGCTAAAAAATTACACAAGCAAGGCTTTGCAAAGCTTAATAACTGTAGTATTTGCTGCCCTAATCATCTTTCTGCCAAGCATACATTTTATGCCAAAGGTAATTGTTTGGTTTTCAGATGGACAGCGTATATTAGAATTACTATTACTAATAATAATTCTGCTTAATGCTGCTTTAATTGATAAAAAGAACTCGCTTATTGCAGAACACAAACTTTCAAACAATTATTTGAATTTCGCATTTATAGCATTGTTAGGTTTCACAGCAATATCTGCAGGTCTTGCAGAGTCGCCAAGACACGCAGTTATCGAAGTAAGCACGTTTGCAGCGCTAGGCTGTTTTGCTCTATATATAAAGCATTTATACCAACAAAATAAAATATTATTTGTAAAGAAAATCACTTATGCATTATGGGTAAGCATCACGCTTTATATGGTTTCTTTTTATATTGGCTATATTACAGCTTGTGTATACAAAATCCCTCTAAATTGGCCGCAGCCATTTAACGGCTTTTCAAACATAAGGTCATTTAATCAATATCAGTTATGGTCTTTAGGATTAATTTGTTTACCCTTATTAGCATTTAATTTGAAAAAAAGCATCTCTGCTTTGGCTTATTTAGGTTTGATAAGTTGGTGGGTTTTACTATTCTATTCAGCTTCACGTGGTGTAATCATAGCTTGGCTAGTAGGGATGTTAATTTCAGCGATTATTTACCGAAAGTTGGCATGGCCTTTTCTACGTCTACAACTGATTAGTGTTTTTCTAGGCTATGGTGCTTATTACTTTTTATTTCAAGTAATGCCCCATTTGTTAAATTCAAGCCTAGTAACAGGTTCTATATTAAGAGAAACTACAAGTGATCGAATTGAGTTATGGAACCAGGCAATAATTTTAGTAAAAAATTCGCCTTGGTTTGGTGTAGGGCCAATGCACTTTGCATGGAATAGTGCTACTAATGCTCACCCACATAATACTATTTTACAACTTGCTGCAGAATGGGGGGTTCCAGCCACTTTAATTATATTAACGATTGCAGTTTATGGCTTTTATTGCTGGCTAAAGAAATTTAATTTTGAAAACTTAAAATCAGAATCTAAATTAGATAGCAATCTAACAGTCATATTATGTTTCACTATCATCACTAATTCTGCATACTCATTAGTTGATGGAGTCATTGTAATGCCCGTGAGCCAAGTATTGATGTTTACAACTATTGGATTATTGATCGGGCATTATTTTTACAATGACTCAGTTTCTCTAAAAAGTAACTCTTTCATTAATCCTATTTATGCCGCACTTATATTAATTTCACTTGCTTGCTCTACTTACCCTGAAGTATTAAATGGTATATCAGGAAAAGAAAAGGGGTTTTCTATGGGCTATTCAGCGCTAGGCCCTCGTTATTGGAAAGAGATTAAATAAATATTGCATTGAATTTAATTGCTTCGCACCCCATTTTTTAAGACCTCTACTTTTAAACCATTCTGGGCCAACACAAAGGCAGCAGCAGCACTTCTTCTTCCAGTCTGGCAGTACAAAATATATTCTTTGCTATTATCTAACTCGCTCTTAAATTTACGGATTTCATTTAAAGGTAAATTGATAGCACCTTCGATATGGTCATATTTATATTCAGAGGGCAATCTAACATCTACCCATACAGTTCCATTGGCCACTTTAGTTTTTGCTTCATCCATAGTAATTTCATTAATCAATGGTGCTTTAAGTAGTTCGACAAAGTCTTTTTTGTTTAAACGCAATAACTCACCATCCGTTTTCATGGTAACTGTCGCATTGCGTTTATTATCAGAAACCAAGGCCTCCTCTCCAAAGGAGTTACCTTCCTGCAATGTGGCGAGTATGACTGGTGGCTGATTTTGGTCATTGATGCGGCTTACTTCTGCACTACCCTTCTCAATCAAATAGTAATAGTCGCCTTCACCGCCTTGCTGAATGATGACCTGCCCCGCGGTAACGCTAATACTGGACATACGTTTGAACATCTCTTCGATATTGGCTGCTGGCAAGTGACTAAATACCCCACTTTGTAGATTAAATGCACTGAACACACCTGTGTCAGTCATCCAATCGCCAGCACTACGTCCTAGTTTAATTTTTTTTGTTGCAGCAGATTTATTTTCGGCCTTAGACACCGCATCATCATTACCAGATAGCTGATCCCACGTCATCATGATGTCGAGTAAATCCATATCGATACGCATGATGTCGATATTGGTCAAAGCAATGGTATCTTTAAGTTTGTTATGTGAATTAACGGGATGTTTGGCAGCGTCAGTGCCTCCGCGTAAGATCGCTTTATTCTCATCGTCATAACGCAGACCCAAATCACCTTTAATCAAATACATTACTTGAGCCGCCTTACTAATATTCATGCGCATCGGGTCTATATCTTTGTTTACTTTTTCCACATAGCAAAGCTCCGCAAGCTCTTTTTTACGGCCTGCCGATAACCTAGCGATTGGCTCTAATTGATCTAATAGGGATTTGTCTGTAACGGCCATAATGAAATTTAATATCTTATAAATTGAATACTTGCTGGTTTTGAAGTGCTTGTAGTGGATGAGGTAAATGACTATCCGCAATCTCTTGCATAATCATTTCACCTTCACCGGGTTTGAGATGCGTAATGTAAATTTCAACCGGAATTTCATGCTTGCTTCTGTCTAGCTTATCGAGCTCACTAACCAGCATAGATGGGCATAGGTGCTTAGATAGTATTGCAAGTTCAAGTTCACTATTACTAAAAGCAGTCTCAATAATTAAATACTTTAGATTTTTAATTTCGTTGACCTTAACCCATAACGCATCACAAACAGTAGTATCCCCCGTAAAGACTAAGCTATTCTGACCATTATCAACATGGTAACCAACTGCGGCTACCACATGATTAGCTGGCAAGGGCGTGAATTTACGGCCATTGAGAGTGAGTGTTTCGCCTAACGTCACTTCGTTATAAATCAAAAATGGATTAGTCACATCAGGAATCATATTAAAGTCCGGCCATACCTTCCAATTGAAAATATGCTCACGTAGCGTTGCCAAGGTCTCTTGAGTGGCATGTACGGTAATAGGCTTTGTACGAAAACCCATTGCGGTATCAAGTAAAAATGGAATAGACGTGATGTGATCCAAATGTGAATGCGTGAGTAAAATATGATCAATTGCCAGCAACTCTTCCATCGACAAATCACAAACACCCGTGCCTGCATCAATCAGAATGTCATGATCAACCAGCATAGAAGTGGTACGTAACTCACCACCTATGCCGCCACTACATCCAAGTATTTTTATTTGCATAATAATTATTTTGTTTCGTAATTGAATACACCGTCCCAGTCGCTGCCTAGTGGGTTCTGTCTAAAATAGGCAATGCGTTTAATATACATTTCATACAGATAATAGAGACATGTTGGTTATTATTAATATATTTTTTGTTATTGTCTTTTTAATACAATGCTATGATTTGATTAGTTTTTAGCTGCATATCTCATATCTAAATGTTTTAATAGCATGTTGTTTTAATAGCAAATTTTCACTCCCTCAACTTAAATCATATAACCATGACTTACAAGCACCCTTTAGAGTTAATCAGCCGCGATCAAAATAACAATAATCAAAGCAGTCTTTCTACTGTTGATAACAGCAAAATCAATGCCAGCGTCATTTGGTTACATGGCCTTGGTGCCGACGGCTATGATTTCGAGCCGATTGTAAAACAACTCGAACTACCCAATATACGATTCATTTTGCCACACGCACCAGAGATTGCGGTGTCCATCAATAGCGGATATGTGATGCCTGCCTGGTATGACTTATATGGCTTAACAGCTGGTAGCTTTGAAGACGAAGCTGGCATTCGAGCCAGTCATGAATATGTTAACTCATTGATAGAAATAGAGATTGAAAGAAGGATTCCAGCTAAGCGTATTGTATTAGCAGGTTTCTCTCAAGGCGGAGCAATAGCTTTACACACTGCTTTACGGCACCCGCAAAAGCTAGGCGGGGTATTAGCCCTATCTACTTATTTACCACTTAAATTAAAGCTTGCAGACGAGGCACATACCGCAAATACGGACACGCCGATATTCATGGCACACGGCATCTTCGATGAAGTGATTAGCTTAGATACGTGTAAGATTTCGCTAAATTTATTACAAAATAGGCAATATTCTGTCACTTGGCGCACATACAACATGGCACACTCAGTATGTGCAGAAGAGATTGCCGATATTCGGGATTTTTTACAGCAGGTTTTGGTAGAATAACGACTTAATGATTATTGATAATTCAGATGTCTGCATCTAACACCAAAACAGCTTCAGAAACACCTAAAAACTTCGAACAAGCCTTCGCGGAGCTGGAAAGCATTGTCGCGCAAATGGAATCAGGTCAAATGCCGCTTGAAGCATCATTGGCTGCATATCAGCGCGGCAATCTTCTACTACAGTTCTGCCAAAAGTCACTCGCTGAAGTTGAACAGCAAGTTCAGATATTGAATGAACGCAATCAACTAACACAGTTCAAGCCAGAAAATGACTAATGTAGTCATGAAAAACCCAAGCGCGGCTGATACAGTCGCTGAAGACTTTTTAAGCTGGGCTAAAACCAAACAAACACACATTGAACATGTGTTAGATGGTCTGTTGCCATCTACTGAAATTGCCCCACAAACATTACACAGTGCAATGCGCTACAGTGCATTGGGTGGTGGTAAACGTGTGCGCGCCCTGCTTTGTTATGCCGCTGCAGAGCTTTGCCAAACAGAAGCGACAACTGCAGATGCCGCCGCCGCCGCGGTTGAGCTTATTCACGCCTATTCGCTAGTGCATGACGACATGCCTTGCATGGACGACGATGACCTGCGCCGTGGCAAAGCGAGTTGCCACAAACAGTATGATGATGCGACCGCTCTACTCGTGGGCGACACCTTGCAAAGCCTTGCCTTTGAAGTACTGTCGCAACCGCAACTTTGTAAAGACGCCCACCAACAAATCCTCATGTTAAATATCTTAGCCAAAGCAGCCGGCTCTTCTGGCATGGCGGGCGGGCAAGCTGTGGATTTAGGCTCAGTGGGTAAATCACTCACACATACCGAACTTGAAACCATGCATCACTTAAAAACAGGCGCACTCATTCAGGCATCTGTTGTGCTAGGTGCGATTGGCGGCTCAGATCAAGAAATCAAGGCAGTAAGCAAATACGCTCAATGCATCGGTCTAGCGTTCCAGGTAATAGATGACATTCTCGATGTAGAAGCTGACACTTCGACACTTGGTAAAACGGCAGGCAAAGACGCCAATAGCAACAAACCAACCTATGTGACAATACTGGGTTTAGACCCAGCAAAACGTCACGCACTTGAGTTGTATGAAGATGCAATAGCGAGCCTTGCTCCCTTTGGCGACAAAGCACAGCGCCTGCGTGAGTTAGCTAGCTTCATCATGCAACGCAGTTTTTAGTCTTATCTAATATTTATGACCCCATTACTTGATACGGTAGCCTCACCCCAACAACTACGTCAGCTTGAACGTAAGCAACTGGTTCAACTCGCGCAAGAGTTACGCTCGTTCTTGATTGACAGCGTTTCAAAAACCGGTGGGCATTTAGCTTCAAATTTAGGGGTGGTTGAACTAACAATCGCTCTACATTATGTTTTCAACACCCCAGATGACAGACTCGTCTGGGACGTCGGTCATCAAACCTACCCACATAAAATTTTAACGGGCCGTCGTGAAAAGATGGAGAACCTACGCAAGCCACAAGGTATTGCCGGTTTTCCACGTCGCGGTGAAAGCGAATACGATACTTTTGGCACAGGTCATTCCAGCACTTCAATCTCCGCTGCATTAGGCATGGCCGTTGCCGCACAAAAAGCAGGCTTGGAAAGACGCGCCGTAGCGATTATTGGCGATGGCGCCATGACTGCGGGCATGGCATTTGAAGCATTGAATAATGCGGGTGATATGGACGCCAATCTGTTGGTGGTGCTCAATGACAATGACATGAGCATCTCCAACAATGTAGGCGCACTCAATAACTATCTCGCCAAGTTACTATCAAGCCGCTTTTACGGCACTGTACGAACCTCTGGCAAAAAGGTACTTGCTGCCGTGCCACCAGTCATGGAGTTTGCCAAACGCGCTGAAGAGCATGTGAAAGGCATGGTTACCCCAGGTACACTTTTTGAAGAATTTGGCTTCAATTATATCGGCCCGATTGATGGACATGATTTAGATGCGCTGATTGACACTCTGCGCAACATTAAGCATTTAAAAGGTCCTCAATTTCTTCACATCGTCACACAAAAAGGCAAAGGCTTTGAGCCGGCTGAAGACAATCCTAATAAATTTCATGGTGTAGGTAAATTTGACCCTTGTAACGGTCATGCCATCGCAGGCACTAGCAAAAAATCATACACTCAAGTATTCGGTGATTGGTTAGTCGACATGGCGGCGTTGGATGAACGTTTGATTGGCATCACACCGGCAATGTGCGATGGCTCAGGCTTGAATGCCTTTGCAGAGGCTTATCCAGAGCGTTATTTTGACGTGGGTATTGCTGAACAGCACGCACTTACGTTTGCTGCTGGCATGGCTTGTGACGGCTTAAAACCGGTAGTTGCCATTTACAGCACGTTCTTACAGCGCGCTTATGACCAACTCATACATGACATCGCCCTGCAAAACCTACCTGTACTATTCGCGATTGACCGTGCTGGCTTAGTGGGCGCAGACGGCCCGACTCACGCAGGTAGTTTTGATTTAAGCTATTTGAGATGCATTCCCAATATCGTGATTATGGCGCCTAGCGATGAAAACGAATGCAGGCAGATGCTCTATACCGGCTTTCAATATAATGGTGTGGCTGCTGTACGTTATCCACGTGGTAGCGGCACAGGCGCGTCCATTGAACACAACATGCAGGCAATTCCACTTGGCACTGCTGAAATCAAACGCCACAGTACAAAAACCAAACAAAAGATCGCTATTTTGAGCTTCGGTAGCATGCTTGCACCGTGCCTGGAAGCAGGTGAGAAATTAGATGCCACAGTAGTGAATATGCGTTTTGTGAAACCAATTGATCAATCACTGCTTGAAAAATTAGTAACTGACCACACATTGCTTGTAACGGTTGAAGAAAATTGTGTGATGGGTGGTGCAGGCTCTGCCGTGATGGAAGCATTGCAGGCTATACAGCACCAAAGCAAACATGCTATCAATAAACATTCGGTAAAAACGCTATGTCTAGGCTTACCTGATCAATTTATTGAACATGGTGTACATGAAACCATGCTGGCGGAATGTGGTCTAGATGCTGAAGGCATCATTAACTCTATTCATCAAATTATTTAATTAAGTCAATTAAAACATTTAATTAGGCATCTTTTTCGCCTAGCGTTATACTAATTTCTATTATATTTGGTCGAAATATACTGACCTAAAGATTGGATTAAAATGAATCAGCCCACTATCCCTACTACTATAGAAGACGTGCAAAACACCGTTGACACACGTCGTCTCGCCATCGATAAAGTTGGCATCAAATCGATTCGTCATCCAGTGGTGGTCAAAGATAAAACTGGCGGTGAGCAACACACAGTTGCCATGTTTAATATGTATGTGCATCTACCGCAGCAATTCAAAGGCACGCACATGTCACGCTTTGTTGAGATTCTCAACATGAACGAACATGCGATCTCTGTGGAGTCATTTGAGACTATCTTGCATGAGATGGTCAAGCGTCTAGAAGCTGAATCTGGTCATATAGAAATGACCTTCCCTTACTTTGTAAACAAATCTGCACCTATCTCTGGTGTTAAAAGCTTGCTAGATTACGAAGTGACTTTCATTGGTGAAATCCATCAAGATAGATTGGATATCACGGTAAAAGTGTTAGTACCAGTCACTAGCCTATGCCCATGTAGCAAAAAGATCTCTAACTATGGCGCACACAATCAACGTTCACATGTCACCGTAACAGCTCTTATCAACGACTTTATTTGGATCGAAGACATTATTGATCTCGTTGAAAAACAAGCCTCTTGCGAGCTTTATGGCTTACTCAAACGCCCAGATGAAAAATTCGTTACTGAGCGTGCCTACGACAATCCAAAATTTGTTGAAGACATGGTGCGCGATGTTGCAGCGCAACTTGATGCAGAAAAACGCATTGTGGCTTATACGGTTGAAAGTGAGAACTTTGAAAGTATCCACAATCACTCAGCATATGCACTGATTGAGAACGATAAACGTCAACGCTAAGTTGCTAAGTTGCTAAGTTAAAAAAAGCCACTTTGTGAAGTGGCTTTTTTATTTTTTAATTTCTTTTTTAACCAATGGAAATATTACCTTTACAGTCGTCCCTTTTGATTGGTTAATATCTGTGTAGCTCATTTCTACCCGTGCATGATGTCGATGCGCTATCTCCCGCACGATAGCAAGCCCCAAGCCACAGCCACTCTCTGCTGTACCTAAGACACGATAGAAACGTTCAAACACCTTTTGTTGCTCATCCAACGTAATGCCTAAGCCATTATCCTGTACTGACAACATCACTGAATCAGCAGCCAGCTCCAGATCTACGGTCACTTTAGCGCCTGCTTGGTTATAGCGTATGGCGTTATCAATAAGATTGTTGAGCAGTTCATACAAAAGCATGGCATTACCATTGATTGCTAAATGTTGCAGATCACAACTCACGCCTAAATCGATTTTTTTCTCTAGTGCCTTAGGCACCCATGCTGCAGTCACTTCATTCATCAACATTACTAGATCAAGCGACGCAAATGCGTGTACATCACTACCCTCTGGTTCTGCACGTGCCAAGCTTAGTAACTGATTCGCCAACCTTCCTAAATTATCGCTACCTGTACTGATCTGTTTCAGTGCGTGTTGAATGCTGGACAAATCATCCTCCCTCAAGGCAGCCTCTGCCTGAATTTTAAGGCCAGCCAAAGGCGTTTTCAGTTGATGTGCGGCATTGGCAATAAATTGATGACGCTCATCAACAGCCCCTTTTACTTTGACTAATAAATCATTCATCGCATGTAACAAAGGCTGCAACTCCTGTGGCGCATCATGCTCTGCGAGCAGATGCATATCTGTAGGCAAGCGCCGTGAAATCAGTTCTTTTAACTTTTCAAGTGAGACAAGACCGCGTCGAATACCAAAGTTAATAATTACAATGACTAAAATGATAAGCAGAATTTGTGGAATTAACATAATGACAATAATTTCATCAGCCATATCATCACGTTTGGTGGTAGTTTCACCAATCAGAATGGTGGCATTGCCTGTTGCGCTGGTGCCAAGCAGCGGCAAATTAAATGCCACCATGCGCAATGACTTATCATCTAAGTACGTGTTGTAATATATGTGCCTGCCTGCCGTTGGCATGACTTTGGGTAACGTAAGCCTTTCTTCGCCAATGACAACATGATGATCCGTATCTTGTATTTGGTAATAAACCCAGTCGTCTTTATCGTACTCAATTAAATCCAACGTGCTTTGCGGTAGATCTACCACCATATGGCCGTCTTTCACTTCCACTTGATCTGCAAGTGCCAGAGCCACCCTAAAAAGGGCTCTGTCATAGGCTAAGTTTGCAAAGTGATTGGCTAAATAGTAAGCAGAAGCCGTGGCCAACAATAACAAAGGCAAAAGCAAAATAAGCAGCCAATTCAGTAGTTTCTGACGTATAGAATTGGTTTTAATATGCAGCATCTGGTTAACTATTTTTAGCAATTTGGTTTAGTTTCTCTCATCTTATTTGTCTATCGTCTTATTTTCTAGCTTCGCCAACAAATAACCCAAACCTCGTATGGTACGAATCTCTACACCAAAGACGTTAAGCTTTTTTCGCAAGCGAGACACGTTGACTTCCACGGCATTCTCGCTCATCTCTTCATCCCAACTGCACAAATGTTCCAGTATCTTGGCTTTGCTCACCACTTTTGTCGCTTTAAGCATCAACAACTCCAGCAACGCCACTTCGCGTGCAGAAAGCGATAACGTAACCTCATCAACTAGACACTGCCGACTACTGGTATCAAACACCAAATCACCAAAACTAATTTTTGCACCCCCGCCAGATACGCCGCGGCGTATTAACGCACGAATGCGTGCCTCTAGCTCTGCTAGTTCAAATGGTTTGGCCAAGTAATCATCAGCGCCTAAATCCAGTCCTTTGACGCGATTTTGTATATCTTCCAATGCGGTCAGAATCAACACTGGTGTCTTGTTGCCGCGCCCACGGAGTTGTTTCAACACCTCAAAACCATCAAGCTTAGGCAATCCTAGATCCAACACAATCACATCATATTCTTGATAAGTCAGCACTTGGTTTGCACGTTCACCATCGGTCATCACATCAACCGCATAGCCCGACTTAGTGAAAGATCTTTCAAGTCCATCTTTAAGAATCAAATCATCTTCAACTAATAGTAGTCGCATTTAAATAGGGTCTCACACATTCAAAATATTTTGATAAAAACACTAACAAAGTAAATGTTGTCAGTCTGGTGTCAGCTTCGCGTTGTAAATTGTACCCATGGTTGCAGATGAAGTTTTAACAAATCTCAACCTGATTTATTTACGCCTTATTTACTTTACCTTAATTTTTGGAGATTGAAATGAACAAATTTTTAACAACATTGTTTGCTGGTGCAGTAGCTTTATCATTAGGCACAAGCGCATTTGCTGCTGACGCTGCTAAACCTGCAGAGCCTGCTGCTAAGACTAGTAAAGAAAAACCTGCAGTACCAGCTGCCAAAAAAGTGGATGCTCATAAAAAGGATGCTGCTAAATAAATTTAAACGAACAACCCTGTAGTTTTTATTAATTAGTTAGCGTTAGATTGGAGATGATCATGAATAAATTATTAGCGTCATTATTGATAGGTGCTTTTGCTTTTGCGATGAATACGACCGTATTTGCTGCTGACGCAACGGCAAAAACTGATGCGCCTGTTACGGCCGAAGCTTCTAGCCCAACTGCTGGCGCTGCGAAAACAGCACCAGCAAAAGCAGCTCAGAAACATCATAAACATGCCAAAAAGATGACAGAAACCGCTAAATAACTATTTAGGTTAAGCACTCGCGTGTAATTGAGAGTACATGAGAGTGCTTTAAGAGTTTAATTCTAGTTAAATAAACTAAGTAGGAAATTGGTTCAGTTTAAACAAATAAAAAGGGCAGAAACCTGCCCTTTTTATTTCGTATAACTAATACATCACTACTAATATTTTTTAGTCAGCGTCAGCGCTATATCTTGTCGCTTCATCTCCAGCCGATTTAGCGCACTCATACCTAAAAGCACAACAGAAGGTGAACCACCTTCCTGCACGCTACCTTCAACTTGATTTAGTGTGATACCGCCAATTTTCAAGGTAGCAATCGTCACACGATATGCAGTCACCACACCATTAGCGGTATTTACTAGGTGGGGTTCACCTCTCTTCCAATCAATATTCGCAAACTTAGCATCACCGCTATTGAGTGCTACAGAAGTGGCGCCAGTATCTAACACAAACTTAAGTGTTACCCCATTTATTTGGCAATCTGAAAAATAATGACCTCGACTATCAGCATACAGAGTAGCACTCTGAACTGAATTCGATGCGGCACCACCTACCGAAGCCGCTTGCCCCATACCCAGCTGTTTGGTTTTACCCTCGATTTGCAAAGTCGCGGCCTTGCTGTCTGCAGCGAGTAATTTAACGCCCTCACTGGTTTGGCCAACACTTAAAGTCTTTGGCTTACCGCCATTAATCATCACAACGGCTTTGTTACTAAAAAGGCCAACGATGTTGACTTGGGTATCGGCGATAACAACAGTGCTGGTCAACAGCCCCATAACAAACAGGACAATTTTTCTAATGATACTACCTAGTTCTATCCCGCAAATTTTCATCTGAACATGCCTTGTGTTTTTTGATTGTTTTGGCTTAACTTCAAACCCAATCCTATCACGACTAAGCCTACTAACGGAAAAATAGCAGAAAGCATAAAGGTCTGCTGTCCGCCCAGATATTGCAGTGCATATCCACCAGCCACACCACCTACCGTACCACCTATGCCATAAGCCACACTGTTATAAATAGCTTGGCCGCGTGCTTGATGGCGACCATTAAAGAACTGCGTAATCACTTCAACTGAGGCCGCATGAAAGCTACCAAAGGTTGCGGCGTGCAAGCTTTGCGCCAAAATCAACAGCCAGATATTATCAACGGCAGCCCCAATCAAGCTAAAACGAATCACTGCCAATACCAAACTGATAAGCAAAATAGTTTTTAGGCTAAAGCGCGCCATAATCTTTGGCATCAACATAAATATACCGATCTCGCAGATCACACCCACCGCCCACAGCAAACCTATCATGCCTTTGCTGTAGCCATGCTCGCTCAGATAAATCGAGTAAAAGTTATATAGCACACCATGTGCAGTCACCATGAGCGAACATCCCACAAGTAGCGCAATCACGTTAGGTTGCTTGATCACTTGCCATATCGAGAAGCGGTCATGCTCGTGAGGCTCTATTTTAGGTTCTGGCAACGTATACGAAAGTACAAATAAAGTGACTTGCACAACTAACAAGAACCACAGCAAGCTATGTATGCCAGTCGCATCAATCAGAAAACCCAGAATCACCGCTGCAACGATGAACCCCAGTGAACCCCACATACGAATGCGACTGTAATGTCCGTTGGTGGTAGCAAGGTGCGCTAAGGTCAACGACTCAGCGAGCGGCAAAGTAGAACTGGTAAATATACTCAAAGCAGCCATCACAAAAAATAGCCAGAAGAAGCCATGCGCCCAAAATACCGCGGTAAAGCCACATAAGCCTAGAAAGGCAGTGAGTCGAATCCACGGTGCGCGTTTACCAGTATGGTCTGCCAGCCAACCCCAGAAGTTAGGCGCAAAGATACGGCTGATTTGGAATAAAGACATCAAGATACCGATGTCTGCAGGACTAAATTCTTCGGACTTCAGGTATAAACCCCAGTAAGGGACGAACGCCCCTACGAAGAAGTAGTAGATGAAATAAAAGCGCGAAAGTCGCCAATGTAGCGAGTGATGTTGCCCCTGAACTGATGAAACATCACTCACAAAATACTACTTTGTCAGCAGTTACAACTTAGGAATGCTTGATACCACATCCGCATTCTGTGCACGGTTACGCAAGGCATGATCCATCAGCACAAGCGCCAACATAGCCTCGGCAATCGGCGTAGCACGCACTCCTACACACGGGTCATGACGACCTGTGGTTTGCATAGTCACCGCATTGCCAAGCTTATCAATTGAGTGGCGCTCTTGCGGAATGCTGGAAGTTGGTTTTAATGCGACATTCACAAGAATCTCTTGGCCGGTAGAAATGCCGCCTAAAATACCGCCGGCATGATTAGTGACAAAACCTTGCGGCGTCATTTCATCGGAATGCACACTACCGCGCTGTGAAATACTCTCGAAACCGGCACCAATTTCTACGCCTTTAACTGCGTTAATGCTCATCATGGCGTGGGCAATATCAGCATCTAGTCTATCAAACACCGGCTCGCCCCAACCAACGGGGACACCTTCGGCGACAACAGTGATACGAGCACCAACGGAATCACGTTCTGCACGGATTTTGTCCAGATACTCTTCCAGCTTGGGCAAAACGCTATTGTTAGGTGAGAAGAACGGATTGTCATTGACGCCATCCCAGCTTTCAAATGGAATCTCAATCTCGCCCAGTTGGCTCATGTAGCCACGTACGGTGACACCAAAACGTTCGCTTAGCCATTTCTTGGCAATAGCGCCAGCAGCAACACGCACGGCGGTTTCACGTGCACTGGAACGACCACCGCCACGGTAATCACGCACACCGTATTTTTGGCTGTAAGTATAGTCAGCATGGCCAGGTCTAAAAGTATCCATGATTTTGCTGTAATCTTGACTACGTTGGTCAGTATTGCGAATCAACAAGCCAATCGGCGCACCGGTGGTTTTCCCTTCAAATATGCCTGAAAGTATCTCGACGGCATCAGCCTCTTGGCGCTGCGTTACATGACGTGAGGTGCCTGGTTTACGACGGTCCAAATCAATCTGCAAATCCTCTGCGCTCAACTCCAGCCCTGGCGGGCAACCGTCAACCACGCCACCAATTGCCGGGCCGTGTGATTCACCAAATGTGGTCAATGTAAAAAGTGTGCCGAATGTATTACCAGACATGATGTCTTTTCTCTTAGAAATTTAAACGATTTTAACATACGCGCTTAGTAAGTGCCTTAGTCGCTAATGCACCAGACCTTTAATCCACTGGCTATAGACTTGTTTAGCCACTTTATTGAGGAAGAAACAATGCAAAGGCAAAGTTTCCTGCATCTTATCAGCCTGTTGTACTGCTACACTCTCGTTTGATTGTGCAATCTCATCAGCACCTACCGCACACCAGCTTTCTATCATCTCTGGTGTCATTTCAATGTGGCACTGAAATGCCAAGTGCTTGCTGATTGAGTACGCTTGGTTCTGACAGTATGGGCTACTGAGCAAATGCACTGCATTTTCTGGCAAGCTAAAAGTCTCACCATGCCAGTGGAAGCTATTGAATCCTTCCAATTCACCAAACCATTCTTTTGCTATAGCGTTGTCTGTGACATTCACTTCACCCCAGCCAATTTCCTTGATTGGATTTTTAATCACTACTGCACCAAGAGCTTTACTGATAAGCTGCCCGCCCAAACAATGGCCAAGCAATGGAATATCTGCCTGATAGGCTTCGCGAATCAACGCTAACAATGGCGCAATCCATGGTAAATCATCGTTTACACTCATCGGGCCACCCATGAGCACTACGCCACTGAAATCTGATATTGAAGCTGGTAGTGGCTCACCTTCGTCAATCTTCAACAATTGCCAAGGGATTTTGTGTTCATCTAAAAAAGTGGCTAAATAACCTGGGCCTTCAGTCGCCGCATGTCTGAAAATAATGACTGATTTCATAATTTTAAAATTTCTAGCGTTATATATTTTTAAAGTGTTGATTTTAAATAGTTAAATCTTGACCCAACTTCCAAGCGCCAAGCCATCCAAAGTATATTGCCCTATCGCATAGCGAATCAAGCGCAGAGTTGGAAAGCCTATTTTGGCAGTCATGCGTCGCACTTGGCGATTTTTTCCTTCTGAGATTTTAATCTCTAACCAACTTGTCGGTATGGCTTTACGCTCACGAATCGGTGGATCCCGCAGCCAAAGTTTTTCTGGTTCGCTAATCAGCCGCACTTCAGCAGGTTTCGTTACAAAATCGCCTAAATCAATACCTTTTCTTAAAAGCTGCAAATCAGGCTCAGTCGGCACACCTTCTACCTGCGCCCAGTAAGTCTTGATTTCTTTATGTTTTGGATGACTTAAACGGTGCTGCAATACCCCATCATCGGTTAAAATAAGCAAACCTTCCGAATCTGTGTCTAACCGCCCAGCAGCGTACACATTTGGCAACAGAATATAATCTTTAAGCGTTTGATGTTTTTCATGCGGACTGAACTGCGTAATCACCCCATACGGCTTATTGAACAGAATTAGCATATTATTTTATTAAGGACGTTTGCATGAAAAAAGAGGCCGATGTGTCTAGCAAGATTGTAATTCCCCAAGTTGGCGAAAAAATCACTATCAATAGCGATAATTCACTCAATGTACCGAATCACCCCATTATCCCATTTATTGAAGGTGATGGTATAGGCGTGGATATTACTCCGCCTATGATTAAAGTGGTTGATGCTGCGGTTAACAAGGCTTACAGCGGCAAACGTCAAATCTCTTGGATGGAAGTTTTCGCAGGCGAAAAAGCGACTAAGGTCTATGGTGACAATACATGGCTGCCAGCTGAGACCATGCAAGCAATTAAAGATTATGTCATTTCTATCAAAGGACCACTTACCACACCAGTAGGCGGCGGTATCCGCTCATTGAACGTAACATTACGCCAGGAGCTAGATTTGTACGTGTGTTTGCGTCCAGTGCAATATTTCACAGGCGTTCCTAGCCCAGTTAAACATCCAGAAAAAACTGACATGGTAATCTTCCGTGAAAATACTGAAGACATCTACGCAGGTATTGAATGGGCGGCGGGCAGCGATGAAGTCGAAAAAGTAATTACATTCTTGAGCGACATGGGTATGCGCAAAAAAATTCGCTTCCCAGAATGCTCAGCCATCGGCATCAAACCAGTGTCTATTGATGGCAGCAAACGCCTGATTCGCAAGGCGATTCAATATGCAATCGATAACAATCGAAAATCAGTAACGATTACCCATAAAGGTAACATCATGAAGTTCACTGAGGGTGGCTTCAGGGATTGGGGTTATGAGTTAGCTAAAGAAGAGTTTGGCGCAGTAGAGATTGATGGCGGCCCATGGTGCAAATTACCGAACGGTATCGTCATTAAAGACTGTATCGCCGATGCCTTCTTGCAAGAGATTCTGCTACACCCACAAGACTATGATGTTGTTGCTGCCCTCAACTTAAATGGCGACTACATGAGTGACGCACTAGCTGCACAAGTAGGCGGCATCGGGATTGCACCAGGCGCTAATTTAAGCGACACCACCGCCATGTTCGAAGCAACGCATGGTACGGCACCTAAAATCGCTGGCAAAGATATTGCCAACCCAAGCTCAGTCATTCTTTCAGCCGAAATGATGCTACGTCATTTAGGTTGGGTAGAAGCAGCAGATTTGATATTAGCTGGTGTTGCAAAAGCAATTGGTGCTAAACGTGTAACGCATGATTTCTCAAGCCAAATGGAAGGCGCAACACAAGTCGGTACATCTCAATTTGGTCAGGAAATTATAGCTAATATGTAATCAGCATAAAAAAAACGGCTCGTCAAGCTTGACGAGCCGTTAAAGTAGACGGTAATACTATAAGTACGGATGTACTGGATATTACTTGGCCTAGCTCAAACTTAAGCCTTCTGAATATTAGAAGCTTGTTTGCCTTTTGGACCTTCGGTCACTTCAAAACTAACGCGTTGACCTTCTTTAAGGCTTTTGTAGCCAGCTTCTACGATCGCAGAGAAGTGTGCGAATAAATCGTCACCACCATCATCTGGAGTAATAAAGCCGAAACCTTTAGAATCGTTAAACCATTTTACGGTACCTGTTGCCATTTCATACATCCTTACATAATACAAAGGGGGGCGCCCCAAAAAGTTTGTCTCAAGAACAGAAGTCGCAATAACTAAATAAAGCTATCTACAAAACTCAATTCAAACACCTGACGTGTTTTATAATTTGGCCGCAAATAAAAGTCAAGTTTTTTTTAGGGTTATTTGGTAATTTATAACATTTTCATGTAAATACTTAGTATTTAATAGGTTGCTGGCAACTTTAACGAAGATATTTGATAGCAAAAAAACGTAAAGTCTTTACAAAAAAAAGTCTAAAGTGCATTATTGGCTTGGTAAAAATTAACTAGGAAAGCTTTTACGCTAATTTGATGTAACTCTATGGCAATCGCAACTCCTCCAAATAAACTGAGCGGCCTCGCCCGCACCTTAATCCAAGAAAAATTACTTTCTGAAGATGAGGCCAATGCCATTCAAGCACAAGCAAATACAATTAAATCGCCATTTGTCACGCAACTCATTTTAAGTAAAAAAGTAAATGCACAAGTAGTGGCAGAAGTTTCAGCAAAAGCGTTTGGTTTCCCGTACTTTAATTTAGATGCATTTGACGCTATTCACCTGCCAACCAAGAAAATTGATGGCAAATTAATGCAAGCCAACCGGGTGATGGCTTTGCAAGTACGTAATAATTCACTATTTGTTGCAATTTCAGACCCTACGAATTTGCATGCTCTGGATAGCGTTCAGTTCCAGATGGGGATGGCTTTATCACCAGTTGTAGTTGAGGATGACAAGTTAGGTCGTTGGATAGACAAAATTGTAGAAGCTAGCGACACTAGTATGAAGTCATTAGTAGTAGATGATGATTATGACTTAGGTGGCGATGATGACGGTCAAGCACTAGAAGACGAACCACAAGCACTCGAAGTTGATGATGCGCCAGTCGTCAAATTTCTCAATAAAATGTTGATAGATGCGATCAATATGGGTGCATCAGACTTACATTTTGAGCCGTATGAAAAATTTTACCGTGTCCGCTATCGTGTGGATGGCATTTTACGTGACATCACACAACCACCTCTCGCCATTAAAGAAAAACTCGCATCACGTATTAAAGTGATTTCCAGTATGGATATCTCGGAAAAACGCATTCCACAAGATGGCCGCATGAAATTGGTATTATCCAAGACACGTACGATTGATTTTAGGGTAAGCACATTACCGCTGATTCACGGTGAGAAAATCGTGATGCGGATTCTAGATCCAACCAGCGCCACCTTAGGTATTGAAGCGTTAGGCTACGAGCCTATCCAAAAAGAACGTCTTTTAAGCGCAGTTAGCCGTCCTTATGGCCTTGTACTTGTGACAGGGCCAACCGGCTCAGGAAAAACTGTCTCGCTGTATACATGCTTAAATATCCTGAATAATCCTAGTGTGAATATCGCTACGGCAGAAGATCCTTGCGAAATACCGCTTGCTGGCATCAACCAAGTCAACGTAAACGATAAGCAAGGTCTTACTTTTGCTGCGGCTTTGAAATCATTTCTACGCCAAGACCCAGACATCATCATGATTGGTGAGATTCGCGATCTTGAAACAGCAGATATGGCAATCAAAGCCGCTTCCACTGGTCACATGGTACTTTCCACGCTACACACTAACGACGCCCCTTCAACACTGACTCGTCTCCTCAACATGGGGGTTGCGCCTTTCAACATTGCCTCAGCAGTATCACTCATCACCGCACAACGATTAGCTAGAAGATTGTGTAAAAGTTGTAAGGTTCCAATTGATGTGCCCAAAGAAGCCTTACTTGATGTTGGGTTTATAGAAGAAGATTTTAATGAAGCTGAACAATGGCAACTCTATGGCCCCAAGGAAGGTGGCTGTGAAATGTGCAACAATGGCTATAAAGGCCGTGTAGGTATATACCAAGTAATGCCAATTACCGATGCAATCAGCCGCATCATCATGAAACATGGTACTGCACACGATATCGCAGATCAGGCAAGACTAGAAGGTGTGAATGATTTACGTCGATCAGGCATAATCAAAGTCAAACAGGGTTTAACTTCCATTGAAGAGGTAGAGGCTTGTACCAATGAATAACTTTGCTACTCTCACGCGTAGACTTGTATCAATTAATATAGGAAATCATCATGGCAGCTAATGCTAAAGCCACCAAAGAGGTGACGTATGCCTGGGAGGGGAAAGACAAAAAAGGCAAATCAATCAAAGGCGAGATGAAAGCAACTGGTGAAACATTTGTAAACGCAACTTTACGTCGCCAGGGCATTACGGTTATTAAAGTTAAAAAACAAAGTGGTTTCAACAGCAAAGGTACAGTCTCTGATAAAGACATCACCCTATTCACACGTCAACTCGCCACTATGATGAAATCAGGCGTTCCTTTATTACAAGCATTTGATATCGTTGGAAAGGGGCATAGCAACCCTGCTGTTGCAAAACTCTTGGGTGATATTAAAGCCGATGTAGAAACCGGCAGTAGCCTAAGTGCAGCTTTTCGCAAGTATCCATTGTACTTTGATGCGCTTTTTTGCAATTTAGTTGGTGCGGGTGAACAAGCAGGTATTTTAGATACACTACTTGATCGCTTAGCGACCTATAAAGAAAAGATACTTGCAATTAAATCAAAAATTAAATCTGCGCTCTTTTATCCTATTTCTATTATTGTCGTGGCATTTGTCATCACTGCAGTAATCATGATTTTTGTAATACCGGCATTTAAGGATTTATTCAGCAGCTTTGGTGCTGATTTACCTGCACCCACGCTGATTGTTATGAGCATCTCGGATATTTTCGTTACATGGTGGTGGGCAATTTTTGGTTCGATTGGATTTGGTCTTTGGTTCTTCTTCTATACTTGGAAGCGCTCACTGAGCATGCAAGCAACGATGGATCGATTACTTCTAAAGATTCCGTTATTTGGTGAACTTATCAGGAAAGCAACAATTGCTAGATGGACACGTACTTTATCTACAATGTTTGCTGCTGGCGTCCCATTGGTAGAAGCACTTGACTCTGTTGCTGGCGCTGCTGGTAACCGCGTTTACTATGATGCTACTAAAAAAATTCAAAGCGAGATTAGTACAGGAACTAGCCTAACAGTTGCAATGCAAAACTCTGAAGTATTTCCCAATATGGTATTGCAAATGACATCGATTGGCGAAGAGTCAGGAGCGTTAGACTCAATGCTAAGTAAAGTAGCAGATTTTTTCGAAGCAGAGGTTGATGATGCAGTTGAAGGGCTATCCAGTTTGATGGAGCCTATCATTATGGTAGTTCTTGGCGTGCTAATAGGTGGCATGGTAATCGCGATGTATTTGCCAATCTTCAAGCTTGGGCAAGTTGTTGGCTAGCCACAACAACAGTCTATTAAAATAGACCTTACCTTACCCACAAAAAAACGACCTTTCTCAGGTCGTTTTTTATTTAGATAGGCTTCTAACCTACTTTTTTCCAGAGGCGATTATTGCTTTTTCGATTTCTTTGTAGGGTTGTGATCCCAACATACGCTTACCATCGGCAAAAATTAAGGTTGGCGTACTAGTCACACCAATTTTCCTTGCTAGCTCACCAACTTTTTCCAATGGTACTTCGCAGTTACCTGTAGATTTAGGTAATTGATTACGTAAAATCCAATCTTCCCAAGCTTTCACACGGTTATTTGCACACCAAATAGATTTTGATTTAGCCTCTGCATCAGGGTGCAGTTGCTGTATTGGGTAAAGAAAAGTATATACCGTTACATCCGTGATATTGCTTAATTCATTTTGTTCCAAGCGTTTGCAGTAAGGACAATCTACATCCGAAAATACCACCAATTTGCGACTGCCATTACCTTTAACGACCTTAATCGCCTGCTCTAAAGGCAAACTAGAGAAATCAATTTTCGTCAGTTCTTCTAAACGTTCACCAGTGATGTCTTTCTTGGTTTTTGGATCAACTAAACGCCCTTCTGCAATCAGAAAGGTCATTTTCTCATCGGTATAAAGGATTTGCCCTGCCATGAAAACTTCATACAGGCCCGCGTAACCAGTTTTAGTTACACTCTCTACTTTGAATTTCGGATATGCAGCTTCCACTGCTTTTTTAACACTGGCCTCATCTGCATGCGCAAGTGTAGCGAACGTACTTAATAGCGCAATGCTGACTAATTTCTTTAATAGAGTAGATTTCTCGGACATAAAGTTCTTTCTATAATTTAACAATGCTTAATTTACTTAACAATGCATTAAAACGCGATTGCATTTTGAACCAACAGTTTTTTGATTGCCTTATGGCTAGTCACTGACAAGCCCCAGTTCCTTACTTTTTTTACAGCGCCATTGCGACTTGCAAACAGTCGATAAAGACCATCTGTCAGCATGAGCATATTCAACGTATCTGTTTTTCTAACGCGTGAATAGCGCTTTAGTAAACTGCTATCACTTACAGATTGATATGAATTCTTCTCTTTCAATAACTCAACAAGATTAATCACATCTCTAAAACCCAGATTCATGCCTTGTCCAGCCATTGGATGGATTTGATGCGCGGCATCGCCAATCAATACTACACAGTCTTTTGTCAGTGTAGTTGTTGTTTGCAAAGCCAATGGGAACGATGCTGGTGAAGTAATGAGTTTCATCGCCCCCAATAGATAATCGCCTGCTTTAGCTACTTCGCTTGTAAACTCATCTGCTGTTAATTGCAGCAATTCACTTGCATATTGGCTGGACACCGACCAAACGATAGAGATTTTATTTTCAGGGAGTGGCAGCCATGCCAAGATACTGTTTTTATCTTCCACATCATGCGCAAACCATTGCCTGGCAATATTGCTATGCGACTTTTCAACCTCAAAATTTGCCACGACTGCAATTTGGTCATAAGACTTCTGTTGCGTCGGGATACTGAGTTGCTCTCGCACCCAAGACTGACCACCATCTGCCGCTAACAACAGTGCACTTTCTATCATCGTTTGATTAGCAAGCTGCAATTCAGCTTTATTTGAATCAGTAGTCAGTGCGACACACAGGTTGTCGAACAAGGTAGATATCTCTGACGCTTCAATCTTCTGCATCAATGCCTGCGTCAGATTGCTTGCTTCCACAATAAAGCCCAAGTAATCCTGATTAGCATCTTCAGCCATCAACTCTAGAGGCGTTAAGCTTGCGTCACCCCATATTTGCATCGCCTGCATCTCGCCAATACGTGTTGGATTGAGTAACTGCCATATCCCTAGACTGCGTAACCATGCTGCATTTTTGGGGCTAATGGCGTAGATCCTCTGATCCCACACATCGTCATCAATTAAATCAGCATTCGTATTGGCTGGATTTTTACCATCGACCAAAGCCACTGAAAAGCCCGCCTGTTGCAAAGCAATCGCCGCGGCCATACCCACTAAGCCTGCTCCAACTATGGTAATGTCAACTTTCGTTGTCATTTACCAAAACTCATTTTACTGACCAAGTGTTGCTTCATAGGCTTCATCACATCCAGTAATCCCAGACCCATACCTCTTAACCCAGATACACCCACAATATCGTTTGAAAAAAGATTCACAAGAAAGTCCGTGAATAGCAAACCACCTTTGGTGTCCGCCTTGCGACTTGCACGATAAGCTTCCAACATCTGAGCACTACCTAAGTCTGCACTATTGCTTGCTGCAATACATTGCGCTAATGATTCTGCGTCGCGCAAACCAACATTAAAGCCCTGGCCTGCCACTGGATGCATGGTCTGTGCAGCGTTTCCTATTACCACCAAATGTGGTGTATCAGTTTCTTGCAGTTTCGACATGCGTAGTGGAAAACTAATACGCTTCTCTACACTTAAAAACCGCCCAACCCTATCGCCAAACTGTTGATGGAATTGCGTTAAGAACTCTCCATCGCTAATGGTGAGCAATGGCGCTATCAGTTCTTTTTTGCCAGTCCATACCAATGAAAAATCACGTTCACCATTGGGTAACAATGCAATCGGACCATTGGCAGTAAAGCGCTCATAGGCAATATTGTCATGGGGTAACTCTGCACGCACCTTGCTAATCAGCGCATCATGTCCGTACTCTTTGGTTTCGCGCTCCAAGCCTGCTAGCTCGTCTACGCTACGGCCGCCATCCGCTAACACTACCAAAGCGCTGCTTAAGGAATGCGATTCTCCGAGATGTGAATAGCTCACACTGGTCTGTACCATACTATGAGAGATATCTTCTGCAGTTGCTTCGTATATGCAATTTACAATGGGCAGGCTTGCCAGCGCATCATCTAGCGCCGCACTCAATGCGCCGTATGACAGCACGTAGCCAAGGGCTTCCTGTTTGTAATCGCTGGCACGCAACAATGTCCTACCTATGCTGCCTTTTTGCGATACATGGATGGTATTGATTGCGGTAGCGTATGTTGCAAGGCTGTCCCAAACACCTAATTTCTCTAGAATGCGTCTGCTGCCGTACGATAAAGCCAGCGCGCGATTATCGTTATGTGAGGCGCCTTGTTTACGCGCTTCAAGCACCGTGACAGCAACACTCTGCTTAGCCAACAACAATGCGAGCACCGATCCCACTGGTCCGCCACCTACGATGATAATGGGATCACTCATGTCAGCTAGTTCTGCATTATGGCTTCAATATCGGCCACAGTTTTTACAGCATTCACAGTTATCACTTCACAACCATTTTCGGTCACCAGTACATCATCTTCAATACGAATACCGATGTTCCAAAAATGCTCAGGCACGTTATCTGCAGGACGGATGTAGCAACCTGGCTCTACGGTTAAGGCCATATTTGGCTCCAACATACGCCAGTTCTGCGAATTACTCTTCCGTTGAGATTTATCACTATATTGATATTCACCCGCATCATGCACATCCAGGCCCAGCCAGTGCCCAGTACGGTGCATATAGAACTGACGATAAGCACCACTCTCAAACACAGCCTCTTTGCTGCCTTTACACAGTTTCAAGTCAATAAAGCCCTGAATCAGCACATCTAATGCAGCCTGATGAGGTGCATTCCAGTGATTTTGTGGGTTCGCTTTTGCGATTGCAGCCGCTTGTGCACTTAATACCAATTCATAAACATCTTTTTGCGCAGCACTAAATTTTCCATTAATTGGAAATGTGCGCGTAATGTCTGAAGCATAGCCATCGAGTTCGCAGCCTGCGTCAATTAAAAGCAAATCTCCGTTTTTCAACTGCGCATTGTTGGCGTTGTAATGCAAGGTACAAGCATTAGCGCCGCCAGCCACAATACTGGTATAGGCTGGCGCCTGTGCGCCTTTACGATAGAACTCGTGCAAGAACTCAGCTTCGACCTCATATTCCATCATATCGGCACGTGTAAATTTCATCGCCCTATTATGTGCCGCCGCAGCGATATTGGCTGAGTTGCGCATAAGCGCCTGTTCAAACGGTGATTTGTAAAGTCGCATTTCATCAACAAGCTTACGCACGTCGGCAATGTCATCAGGCACACTGACGCCGCTTCTGGCTTGCATGCGTAGCGTATTCAACCAACCAGTCACCCGCGCATCCCAAACAGCGCTTTCACCTAAGCTAAAAAACAACTTAGGTTGATTCGCCAACAATTTCAAAACTACCGTATCAAGTTCGTTGATTGAGTAAGCTTCGTCAAAACCGAATGTTTCACATGCGGCATCTGCACCGTAACGAAAGCCATCCCAAATCTCGCGCTCCATATCCTTATCACGGCAGAACAAGATACTTTTAGGATTTTCACCTGCAACTAAAACTAACACTGACGCAGGTTCTTTAAAACCAGTTAAATAGTAAAAGTAACTATCAAACCGATATGGATAATGACTATCACGATTACGCGCCACCTCAGGTGAGGTAGGAATAATAGCTACCCCCTCACCCATTGCTTGCATCAGCTTGCGACGGCGATTTTCAAATTCATGCACATCAATTTTAGTCTTCACAGTAGTCATCAAATTTATTTTCTTTTAGGCTGTAACGGCTATAAGTTTATAGATTTACTCAGTTGTGCATCTAAAGCCTGTAAACGCTCCGGCGTGCCGATATCGTGCCACTCACCCTTAAAATGCTCACCTGACACCTGCTGCTTGAACATTGCCTCCCGCAGTATTGGTGCGAGTTTAGCGGGCTGGCCTTTTACGATATGCGCAAACAAGCTCGGCTGATAGATACCCACACCCGAGAATGTCAGCTTCTGCGCACCATCACTAGCAACTAGATGCTCATGTAGCGCAAAATCACCTGCAGTATGCTGCTTGGGGTTATCCACCAGCACCAGATGCGCCAATCGATTTTCTTTTCGCGCTTGAGCATTACACTCAGCAAAGTCGATATCGGTGTAGATGTCACCATTCACTACCAAAAAGGCTTCGGTTCCAAGTAAGTGTAGCGCATTGGCAATACCCCCTGCAGTCTCTAACGCTACCTTTTCTGGCGAGTACTGAATGGACACGCCCCACTGTTGTCCGTTCCCCAACGCCTGCTCAATCTGCTCGCCCAGATGCGCATGGTTAATGACAATGTCTTTAAAACCAGCTGCTGCCAGTCTTTCCAAGTGCCATACAATCAGCGATTTGCCACCGACTTTTAATAATGGCTTCGGCGCATGGTCAGTCAACGGGCGCATGCGCTCACCCCGCCCTGCGGCCAGTATCATTGCTCGCATTTAAGCGCCCTCACCAATCATAGCTTAAGCAACCGTTTATAGTTTGTATCCGGATGATGCTCCTGACCGTCTAGCGTATCAAGCAGACGCAATAGCGGTCTTAACTCGACGTATCGCTCGCACACTTTGCGCAGATAACGCATCACCAGTGGCATGTCTTTAAGGTAGCCATCTTTACCATCACGGTGATAAAGTCTGGCGAAGATACCCAATACCTTGATATGCCGTTGCGCACCCATGTATTCAAAATCACGGTAAAACTCTGAGAAATCAGTTGGTACTGGCAAGCCTGCTTTTCTTGCCTCTTGCCAATAGCGCACAGCCCAATCAATCACCTGCTCTTCGTCCCATTCAACGTAAGCATCTTTTAATAGCGAGACTAAATCATAGGTAATTGCACCATACACAGCATCCTGAAAATCTAACACGCCAGGGTTCTGACCAGTTACGCCATCGCACACCATCAAATTTCGTGAGTGGTAGTCACGGTGCACATACACCTGCCCTTGCGCCAAGATGTTCTTATTAAGCAATTCGAAAATCTTTTGTAGGTCAGCTTGCTGCTTATCATCCAAAGTTACATTCAAATGCTTAGCAATATACCAATCTGGAAACAATTGCATTTCACGTGTAAGCAAAGCAGCATCATAATTAGGTAAAACATCTTGCTTGCTTGCAAGCTGCAGCTTGATTAATGCCATGTTTGCATCTTGATATAAGCTACTTGCAGTATCGTTATTGAGCTGACTTAAATAAGTGACGTCACCCAAATCAGTCAGCAATAAAAACCCCCTCTCCAAGTCTTGAGCAATCACTTTTGGTACATTGACACCTGCATCACCAAATAATGCAGCTACTTGTACAAAAGGGGCACAGTTCTCTTGCGGTGGCGGCGCGTCCATAGCGATCAAAGTTTTATCTGCTAAATGCACACGGAAATAGCGCCTGAAGCTTGCATCTGCCGATGCCGTTGTCAGCTTAAAATCTGCCTGTTGTAATACCCCAGTTAACCAATTTATGAGTTGTTGCTGTCTATTGTCTGCCACTGCTTATCCAAATCTATGTACTAATTTATATAAAGAATGCTTAAGCCCTTGTTAACGCATTGAAAAACACACATTTAGCAAGGTACTAAATAAAGTAAGCTACTATTTATTGATTGCCAAAAAGTGCAATTTATGCGATTTTATCATTGATAAAATAAATACGTTTACCTATATACCTGTGTCTTCAACTCCATCCATCATCCTCGCAATCATTTCTATGGTAATTCCATGCTAAAAAGCCGTTTTCTAAGTGGCGTT
The DNA here is from genome assembly GCA_035460465.1 of Methylotenera sp. Taxonomy (GTDB): domain Bacteria; phylum Pseudomonadota; class Gammaproteobacteria; order Burkholderiales; family Methylophilaceae; genus Methylotenera. The sequence goes on from DATHWQ010000008.1 coordinate 27,542, forward strand.
ACCGCTGTTTTGTTGTTATGTAGTTTACGTGCTCAAGCTGAAAGCGAGACGATTATCCCTAGTAAGCCAGCTAATGATGAGGCTGGGGACGGCATTATCATCGAAGGCGATAAGCTTGAATTACACCTCGATAGACAAATGCGCTCTATCGGCAATGCCTCTATTCACCGCGGTAAACAAGACGTTTATGGAGATATCATTGACTATGATGTCCAAAATGATGAATTACATGTATCAGGCAATGTACGTATTGAAGTAGGCGATGCCAGCCTCACTGGGCCTGACCTTCGCATGCGCCTCTCGGAAAGCATCGGTGAAATGCAGGATGCTTCTATCATCTTGACGAAACCTGCTGAACTGAGCTTGCAACAATCTCGCGCCATTAATTCAGAAACATTTTCTAAAAGACTTGGCAATTTGCAGAGTCAGCAAATTGGCGACTCGGAAGGTACATACTCAACGGCTGAAGACTCCGCATCATTTAGTGCAGTACCTACTTCTACAAAGTCACGCGGCGATGCCAAAGCAATCTTTTTTGAAGGGCAAGACAAAAAACGCCTAAAAGGTGCGCGTTATACCACCTGTGAAGCTGGGGTAGATGACTGGTACATTAAAGCGAGCGAACTGGAACTCAATGACTTTACTGATTCAGGCACTGCCAAAAATGCTTATATCGAATTCAAGGGCGTACCTTTACTTTATACGCCATGGATCAGTTTCTCGTTTAACAATCAACGCAAAAGTGGCCTATTAGCGCCTACTATTGGCAGCACCAGCCGCAGTGGTTTTGAAGTGCTTACTCCATTTTATTGGAACATTTCGCCCAATATGGATGCAACCCTAGCCACACGCGCTCTGAGTAAGCGCGGCGTTCAACTGCAAGGTGAGTTTCGCTATCTTAAAGAGAATTTCTCTGGTATCGACAATTTGGAATACCTGCCAAGCGATAGCCAGACTGATACAACACGTTACTACGCCAACCTTAAACATCAACACAATTTTGGTCATGGATGGTCCGCTGGCTATAGCCTTGAAAAAGTATCTGATGACCAATACTTCTCTGATTTATCTACCCGCATTGTAACCACCAGCCGCATCAACTTACCGCAACAATTCAATGTTGATTACAATGATGATACATGGCACTTTAATGCACTCGCACAAAAATTCCAAACGTTGGATGAGATATCCTTCCCTTACGAGCGCTTACCGCAAATGACCTTGAGTGGAAATAAGTACTTTGGTGACGTCGAAGCCAACCTATACACCCAACTTGTTGCGTTTGACCGTAATAAAAATGCATCTGTAGCACCTACTGGCACACGTTATACGCTATACCCTAGCATCAGTTTGCCCATGAGTAGACCATATGGTTATATCACACCAAAAATTGGTATCCATCACACCAGTTATAGCCTCAATGACGTAGCAACAAATAATCTTGAATCTCAAAACCGCACCTTACCGATATTTAGCCTGGATAGTGGTTTATTTTTTGATCGTGATTTCAAGGTGGTTAGTAGAAACTATACTCAAACTTTGGAACCCAGACTTTTTTATGTGTACATTCCAAGTAAAGACCAATCGGACATTCCAATTTTTGATACCAGTGAATCTGACTTAAACTTCAGTACATTGTTTAGTGAGAACCAGTTTACTGGCAATGACCGCATCAACAATGCCAATCAAGTAAGCTTAGCTTTGACCACGCGCCTGATTGACTCCAATACTGGTACCCAACGATTATCAGCTTCAATTGGTCAACGTTATTATTTTGAAGATCAAGAAGTCGGTTTACCAGGTGCCAGTTTTAGAAAAAACAATAGCTCAGACATCATTGCGGGTCTAACTGCAAATCTCCGAAACAGCTGGAACATTGATGCATTCTGGCAATACAACACCGATGACTCTAGCGGTGTACGCACCACAATCACGAGCAGATACAAACCTGAACCTGGTAAAGCACTCAACCTGAGCTACAGTTATCGCCAAGATTTACCAGGAGTCTCTACTAGCACAACCACGGGCTCTGGTATCAACCAATTCGATATCTCAGGCCAATGGCCACTAGGCAAAGGCTGGTATGGTATTGGCCGCGTCAACTACTCTTTACGTGAGAATCAACTTATCGAAACCTTGGCAGGGGTGGAGTATGATGCAGGCTGCTGGCAAACTAGAACCGTGATACAACGTGTTTCTACCGCGACGGCAGACGCCAACTACGCATTGTTTTTCCAGCTTGAGTTAGGCGGCCTTGCTTCAATAGGTGCTAACCCACTTTCAGTAATTAAGCGTAACATTCCAGGTTACGTCAGTAGCGGCCTCATCCCTGAAACTTATCAACAACCTTATTACGAGTAACTATTTTGCGTCCCTATATCCAATATTTATTACTAGCGTTTGTTGCTTTCAGCCATCTTAATGCCAATGCTGCGGAAGTTGAAAAACTTGACCGCATCGTTGCGATTGTTGATCAAACCGTCATTACAGAGCAAGAACTGGAAAGCCGTATTCGCACTGTCACGGCACAATTCAAAAAACAAGGTACAGAGCTACCGGAAGAAAGTGCATTACGTAAACAAATCCTGGAACGCTTGATTTCAGATACGTTGCAATTGCAATATGCCGCACAGACAGGTCTGAAAGTTGACGATAACCAACTAAATAAAACCATAGAACGTATCGCTGAACAAAATCAAATGACACTCACCGAGTTCGGTGAAGCGCTCGCTAAAGATGGCATTAGCATTAGCAAATTCAGATCAGACATTCGTAATGAGATCACCATTGCTCGCCTACGTGAACGCGAAGTAGATAGCCGGGTCAATGTGAGTGAGTCTGAAATTGATAACTTCCTGACTACGCAAGCATCTAGCAAAGAGAACCAAGATGAGTTTGAGATCTCTCACATTTTGATTCGCACCCCTGAAGAAGGCGCAACAGAAGACATACAAAAAGCAAAAGCAAAAGTAGACGATGCGCTCAAGCAACTACAAGAAGGCACCGCTTTCGCAAAAGTATCTGCAAGTTTTTCCGATGCCCCCAATGCGCTTGAAGGCGGTAACCTAGGTTGGAAAAGCGGCGCACAAATGCCTACACTATTTTTAGAAACATTGAAAAGCATGCAGGTCGGTGATGTTTCACCCGCACTACGCAGTCCCAATGGTTTTCATATTCTAAAACTCACCAATAAGCGTGGCGGCAGCTCTCCGCTGGTGATCGAGCAAACCCATGCGCGTCACATACTCATCAAGCTGTCAGAGATTACCTCTGAAAAAGATGGTAAACAGAAAATGGATTCCATCAAAGAGCGCCTCGACAACGGCGAAAAATTTGAAGTGCTCGCACGTCAATATTCAGAAGATGGCACGGCATCTAGCGGTGGAGACCTTGGCTGGGTAAACCCGGGCGATACAGTGCCACAGTTCGAAAAAGCAATGAATGAACTGAAAGACAACCAAATCAGTGAGCCTGTTCGCAGTCCTTTCGGCTGGCATGTGATTCAAGTACTTGAACGCCGCAAACAGGATATGAGCAAAGAGGCTGCACGCTTAAAAGCACGTCAAGAGATTCGTTCTAAAAAGGCAGATGAAGCCTACCAAGACTGGGTACGCGAACTGCGTGACCGTGCTTATGTTGAACTCAGACTCGAAGACAAGTTTTAATACTGTTCTACTCTCGTGACTACACAGTTACCATGCATTGCCATCACTGCCGGCGAACCGGCAGGCATTGGGCCTGATCTATGCGTGATGTTGGCGCATAGATCGCTTGATGCCAACGTGGTAGTCATTGCAGATGAATACATGCTCAAAGCGCGCGCTGCGCAACTGAATTTAAGCTTATCCATCACCTCCTACACTGCACAAGCGACACACAAACATCAAGGTGATGGCAGCCTCACCGTCTTACATCAGCCGGTCAGCAGCCCAGTGTCTGCTGGCGTTTTGAATAAACAAAATAGTGCGTACGTTTTACAAACCTTAAAAGTTGCCACGCAAGGCTGCCTAACTCATGACTTTGATGCAGTTGTCACCGCACCAGTTCATAAAGGTATTATCAATGACGCAGGGATTGCATTTAGTGGTCATACCGAATTCCTGGCTGAACTGACGAACACGCCGCAAGTGGTCATGATGCTAGTTGGTAGCAATCTACGTGTCGCCTTAGCAACTACGCATTTGGCATTAAAAGATGTACCCGCCGCGATTACCCGTGAGAATCTAGAAACGACTATTCGTATATTGCACCATGATTTGGTTGAGAAATTTTGGCTAAAAAATCCACGTATCCTAGTCGCAGGCCTCAACCCACATGCAGGCGAAGATGGTTATTTAGGCCGTGAAGAGATTGAAGTCATCAATCCTGTACTTGAAAAACTGCGCAATGAAGGCATGCAACTCATAGGCGCATTACCGGCGGACACCTTATTTGCTAAACATCATCTGGTAAAAGCAGATGCCGTACTCGCCATGTACCACGACCAAGGCCTACCTGTGTTGAAACATGCCAGCTTTGGTGAAGGCGTGAACGTCACGCTAGGTTTGCCAATTATCCGCACATCAGTTGACCACGGCACCGCGCTAGATTTGGCAGGCAGTGGCAATATCGAAATCGGCAGCATGCTAGCTGCAATCAACCTGGCAATCACACTTGCTAACAATCAATCTAACAACTTAGCAGCCTAATGAAACATATTGCAAAAAAACGCTTCGGTCAAAACTTCTTAACCGACCAAAGTATCATCAGTAGTTTGGTTGAAGCGATTTCACCCAAAGCTGACGACTTAATGGTAGAGATCGGCCCCGGCCTAGGCGCGCTCACTAAGCCTTTATTACGGAAACTCAATCTATTGCATGTGGTAGAAGTCGACCGCGACATTATCAGTTGGATGCAAAATGAGTACTCAAAAAATTCGATTCAGATACATAACGCAGATGCGCTGAAATTTGATTTCTGTAGTTTGGGCGAAAATGTCCGCGTTGTAGGCAATCTGCCCTACAACATATCCACACCAATTTTGTTTCATCTGCTGGACAACGTTTCACACATCACTGACATGCATTTCATGCTGCAAAAAGAAGTGGTGGAACGCATGGTGGCTGAGCCTTCCACACCGGCCTATGGACGCCTCAGCGTAATGTTGCAATACAGTTTGCAGATGGAATATCTGTTTACAGTACCGCCAGAGGCATTTGATCCAGCCCCTAAAGTGGAATCGGCATTTGTGCGCTGCGTGCCACACAGCATCCTGCCTTATGTTGCACATGATGAAAAATTATTCTATCAAGTCGTACTTGCCGCTTTCGGTCAACGTCGAAAAACTTTACGAAATACCCTCAAAAACATACTAAACGATGCTGGCTTCAGCCAGTTAGGAATCGACTCGCAACTGCGCGCCGAAAATCTGCATGTAGCTGATTTTGTTACGATTACAAACTACTTATTTAACAATACTCAACCCAGTGCCTGATGGCACTCTGGCTGATATAATTCGCACTATAAAATTCAATACTTCATTATTTAGGACTTCATCTTGAGAATCATTCTTTTGGGCGCACCAGGCGCTGGCAAAGGCACACAAGCCACTTTCATCAAAGAAAAATTCAACATCCCGCAAATCTCAACCGGCGATATGCTGCGTGCTGCAGTTAAAGCCGGTACACCGTTAGGATTAGAAGCGAAAAGTTACATGGATAGCGGTGGCTTAGTACCAGATGCAGTGATTATTGGCTTGGTAAGTGAGCGCATTAAAGAAGCTGACTGCAAAAACGGTTTCTTGTTCGATGGCTTTCCACGCACCATTCCACAAGCAGACGCCATGAAGAATGCCGGTGTTGGCATTGATTACGTAGTTGAAATTGATGTGCCAGATGAAGCCATTGTAGAACGCATGAGCGGCCGCCGTAGCCACCCTGCTTCTGGTCGTACTTACCACGTAAAATTCAACCCACCAAAAGTGGCTGGTAAAGACGATGTCACTGGTGAAGACTTGGTGCAACGTGAAGACGACAAAGAAGAAACCGTGAAAACCCGTTTAAACGTGTATCACAGCCAAACTAAGCCTCTAGTAAAATACTATGTGGATTGGGCAAACAGCGGTTTAGCTGGCGCACCTAAACATGTATTTGTGAATGGTCTAGGCGAGATGGAAACGATTAAGAACAATATCTTTAAAGCGCTTAACTAGCAATTTTTAATCAAGCTAACTAATAAAAAGAATTTAGTCATTTTTGATGTTCAGCAAATACTTTAATAACTGGGAAGTTAAACCTGAGTTTACAAAGGAATTTGTAAGTCTTTTTAATGGTTGGCTTGGCGTTGAAAATTTGCACAAACTCGACCAAGTTACGGAAGATGACTGGAGGAAATTTGGTAAATTAATTGTGCTTATTTCACAGAAATATGAAATTCTGATTGCCCACTGTGAAAGTCAACAGTGTCTCCCCGTTAATAATGTGGAATCGATTATTCAAACCTATTCTGAAGCAATGAAAAAAGACTCTACTCAATTTACTAAGTTCGTAATACCAGAGCTAGATTGTATATTCACTGAAGAATGGGATTCGACTTATATTATTTGGCATAAGAACAATGACGCAGTACAAGCATTGCAACCTCTCATTAATGCTTCAGGACTTCACAACTTCCATGACTAAGCGGAAAATAAGTATTCTTAAACAGTGAAAGGACAACATCATGTCTACCGGCACCGTTAAATTACACCGAGTACTAAGTGCACCGCCTGAAAGAGTTTACCGTGCATTTCTTGATGCAGATGCCATGGCCAAGTGGCTGCCGCCACATGGTTTTACCTGCAAAGTACATCATCTGGATGCCAAAGTCGGCGGCACTTACAAGATGTCTTTCACCAATTTTACGACTGGCTTTGTTCATTCGTTTGGCGGCAAATACCTAGAGCTGATTTCTAATCAGCTGATTCGCAATACAGATGTTTTTGAAGACCCTAACCTGTCTGGCGAAATGATCACCACCGTTTCGCTTAAACAAGTCTCAGTGGGTACAGAGGTCAATATCATGCAGGAGGGTATTCCTGCGGCCATACCTGTTGAAGGCTGTTATCTTGGCTGGCAGGATTCACTGATGTTGCTGGCGCAGCTTGTACAGCCTGAGATACCCGATCAGTAATTCTTAACAAATATTCAAAACTTACCAAGATAGCTGCCAAAACGCACCTGCATTCTTTAACCATCTTTAAGCCTAGCGGCTTTTAGCCGCGCAGTAATACTTCAACATAAAACATTTAAGCGGAACGTGCCTTCAAGGTATAATTTCCAACTTATTTATCAATCCATTCAACATTTTAAGAATAACTCGCCCATGCAACAGCAGTACCCATTTAAAGACATCGAACAACAAGCCCAAAACGACTGGGAAACCAACCAAGCATTCGCCGCTAGCGAAACATCCGACAAGCCAAAATACTACTGCCTGTCGATGTTTCCATACCCTTCTGGCCGTTTGCATATGGGCCATGTGCGTAACTATACGATTGGCGACGTGTTAAGCCGCTTTCATAAAATGAAGGGCTTTAACGTCATGCAACCTATGGGTTGGGACGCGTTTGGTTTGCCTGCTGAAAATGCTGCGATTAAAAATGAAACTGCGCCAGCGGCTTGGACTTACAGCAATATCGAACATATGGAAACCCAGCTTAAACAACTGGGTTTAGGTGTGGATTGGAACCGCGAGATTGCGACTTGTAAGCCTGAGTACTACAAATGGGAACAATGGTTATTCACCGAATTGTTCAAAAAAGGCCTGATCTACAAAAAAACTTCTACCGTGAACTGGGACCCAGTCGACGGTACTGTACTTGCGAATGAGCAAGTGATTGATGGCCGAGGCTGGCGCAGTGGTGCGCTGGTTGAAAAGCGTGATATTCCTCAATATTTCATGAAGATTACCGCTTACGCTGAAGAGCTGTTAAACGATTTAGACAAACTTGACGGCTGGCCTGAGCAAGTGAAAACCATGCAACGCAACTGGATAGGCAAAAGCTACGGCTGCGAAGTTGAGTTCCCTATCGTCGGCCAAGCTGGCAATTTAAAAGTTTACACTACCCGCCCGGACACCTTGATGGGCGCGACTTATGTGGCTGTAGCGGCTGAGCATGCACTGGCAACTTTAGCTGCGCAAAATAACCCAGCTTTGGCTGATTTTATCGCCGAATGTAAACGCGGTAGCGTGGCCGAAGCCGATGTAGCCACCGCCGAGAAAAAAGGTATGCCAACCAGCTTGTTTGTTACACATCCATTGAATGGCGAGCAATTGCCAGTATGGGTTGCGAACTACGTATTGGCGAGCTACGGCGAAGGCGCAGTGATGGCTGTACCTGCGCATGACGAGCGTGATTTTGAATTTGCGAATAAATACAGTTTGCCGATTAAAGCCGTCATCAAGAATACCTATAATGACGTTTTGCCAATGACAGAACATGGCGTGTTGTTTGACTCGGCAGAATTTAATGGTTTGGATTTTGAGCAATCTTCAGATGCGATTTCATCTGCATTAAGCGCAAAAAACTTAGGTAAAAAACGCACACAATATCGTTTGCGCGACTGGGGTGTTTCCCGTCAGCGTTATTGGGGCTGCCCAATTCCTATCGTGCATTGTGCAAGTTGCGGCGAAGTGCCAGTGCCATTAGCGCAATTGCCAGTGGTATTGCCGGAAGATGTAAAAATGGATGGCGTAGGTTCGCCTATCAAGAAAGACCCAAGTTTTTACGAAACCACCTGCCCTACTTGTAACGGCAAAGCGACGCGTGAAACCGACACACTGGATACGTTCTTTGAGTCTTCATGGTATTTCGCCCGTTACGCCAGCTTTGACAGCAACAACGCAATGGTTGATGAGCGTGCCAATTACTGGCTGCCAGTTGACCAATATGTAGGCGGTATTGAGCATGCAATTTTGCATTTACTTTACGCACGCTTCTTTAACAAACTGATGCGCGATGTAGGTTTAATCAAGAATGATGAGCCATTTACTAACTTGCTTACGCAAGGCATGGTACTAAAAGATGGCTCTAAGATGAGTAAATCGAAAGGCAACACAGTTGACCCGCAAGAGCTGATTGATACTTACGGTGCTGATACTGCACGCTTGTTCATGATGTTTGCGGCACCACCTGAACAAAGCTTAGAGTGGGCTGATAGCGGTGTGGAAGGCGCGAATCGCTTCTTACGCAGGCTATGGAAAGCGGTGTATGACCATGTAAACTTAGGTGAGATTGCGGCTTACACTGCGGGCGAGCTGAGTGCCGAACTCAAAGCAATCCGTTTGCAATTGCACCTGACGATTGAAAAAGTCGCGGATGATTACGGTCGTCGCCACAGCTTTAACACGGCGATTTCATCTGTGATGGAATTGATGAATGCATTGGCAAAAGTTGATGCGACTGACGCCTTAACAAGAAGCGTCCGCCAGGAGGTCTTACAAAATGTTGCCTTATTGCTCTCACCTATCGTGCCGCATATCTGCCAAGCGCTATGGACAGAACTTAAACCTAATAGCCACATTCTAGATGCTGGCTGGCCAGCGGCTGACAAAGCCGCGATGGTGCAAGATACGCTGGAATATGTGATTCAAGTAAATGGCAAGTTGCGTGGTAGCATTACGGTTGCAAAAACTGAAAGCAAAGAAGCGCTTGAAAAGTTAGCAGTTGAGCAGCCTTGTGTACAAAAATTTATCGAAGATAGTATGACGGTGCGTAAGATCATCGTGGTACCAAACAAACTCATTAACGTCGTTGTGGGATAGACACCATGCAAAACTTTTGTTCTCTACTGATGCATCGCTCAAATAGTTTAGTGCTGTTACTGGCGCTCACCTTGGCTGCGTGCGGCTTTCAACTGCGCGGGGCTGCTGAGCTGTCATTCAAAACGCTGCACATTCAGGGTCCCAAGCTCAGCATCTCAAGAGAACTTCAGCAGTCACTTAAAGCCAATGGTATTCAAGTAGTAGAATCAGCCGAGAATGCCGAACTATTGCTAGAGTTGGTGAATGAGGTCAATGAGAAACGTATTTTGTCTCTGAGCGGTGGTGGCTTGGTGCGCGAGTATGAGCTTAACTACATCGTGAATTTTAGAACGCGCGAACCTGCTAATGCACTCTGGGGCCCGGTACAAACAGTGCAAGTAAGGCGTGATTTCTCATACAACGATAACGCGCTGCTAGGTAAATTAGACGAAGAGGCAAAGTTGAATACTGACATGCGTAAAGATGCTGTGCGTGAAGTATTGCGTCGACTATCAGCCATTCAACTTACAACAAAATAATCGACCCTTGATTATCTATTAGTTATTAGCTATGCGTTTAGCACAGTCACAACTAGACTCACATCTCAAACAGGGTTTAAAACCACTTTATGTTTTAGTTGGTGATGAGCCTCTTGCGCAGCGTGAAAGCTTAGATGCCATCCGCACCGCCGCACATGCACAAGGTTACGATGAACGCACTGGTTTAACGGTTGAACGTAATTTCAATTGGCAGCAAATCCAATCTTACGGCCAATCAATTTCTCTTTTTTCCAGTCGTCGACTATTAGAAATCACTATTCCATCTGGCAAACCTGGCGTTGAAGGTGGCAAAGCCTTACAGGCGCTGGCTAACCAAGCCATTCCAGACACGACCGTTGTGATTATTTTGCCCGCTATGGAACGTGAAGCCAAAAATAGCGCATGGTTTACTGCTCTTGAAAATCAGGCAATTAGTATCACCTTAGCAGAGGTAGATGCTGTCAACCTGCCCAAATGGATTGCCAATCGATTAGCCGAGCAAGGCCAGCAAGCCAGTGTCGAAACCTTACATTTCTTAGCTCATCAGGTAGAAGGCAACTTACTAGCCGCCAATCAAGAAGTGCAAAAACTGGGCTTGCTATACCCTAAAGGCGACTTAAGCGATGAGATTGTGCGTGAGGCTGTGCTCAACGTATCGCGCTATGATGCTTTTCAATTAGGTGAAGCAGTACTTGCAGGTGATACGGCGCGCACTGTGCGCATACTGCAAGGCTTACAAGACGAAGGTGAGAATGCGGTTGCCGTCATGAATCCTCTAATGTGGGTGTTGCGACCTTTAGTACGAATCAAGCAAGCTGAGATGCGTGGCGAGAATGTGATGAACGCCATGACCAATGCGCGTATCTATGGTGACAGGCAGTCATTAGTAAAGCGTGCGCTGGCAAGATTGAACTTACGTCAGCTTGAAGCCGCTTTACAGAAGCTGGCTGATATCGACAAAACAGCCAAAGGCGTGATGCAGGGTGACGCCTGGCTGGAAATCTCAAGACTGTGTTTTGGTTTAGCAAAGGTGCGTGGGCGTAACTAACTTAATGGCGCTTACTTAATGACACTTAAATGGGCCGATTGCTTTCATATTAGCGTATCTTTTGGCAAAAAAGTATAATCAAACAATGAACATTAAAGACTACATGCAAAACATTGGTGTCGAAGCCCGCAAAGCCTCGCGCATGATGGCGAGTGCCGATACCGATACAAAGAACAAAGCATTACATGCCATTGCAAAAGCAATCCTGCGTGAAAGTGCAACGCTGCTTGCTGCAAATAAACTTGATTTGGATGCGGCACAAGCAAATGGACTAGACAGCGCGATGCTGGATAGACTCACACTTACCGAAAAATCCATTAAAAGCATGGCTGAAGGTTTAAGGCAGATTGCTGACCTTGCTGACCCAATCGGCGAAATGACTGATTTCAAATATCGCCCAAGCGGCATCCAAATCGGCAAGATGCGCGTACCACTCGGCGTCATCGGAATTATTTACGAAGCACGTCCTAATGTAACGGCAGATGCTGCCGGACTTTGCATTAAATCCGGCAATGCTGCGATTTTACGTGGCGGCTCTGAGGCCATAAATTGTAACCAGGCACTTGCAAACCTTGTGCATGAAGGTTTGGCAGTAGCTGGCTTGCCAGAATCTGCGATTCAAGTTGTAGAGACTACGGACCGTGCTGCCGTAGGCGAGCTCATTACTATGAAACAATATGTGGACGTCATCGTTCCACGTGGCGGTAAAGGCTTGATCGAACGCATCTCTAACGACGCGCGCATCCCAGTGATTAAACACTTGGATGGCAATTGTCACGTCTATGTGGATGACGAAGCCGACTTTGATAAAGCATTGCGCATTTTAGAAAACAGTAAAACGCAACGCCTTGGTACCTGCAACACAGCAGAATCTTTGTTGATTGCACGTTCAGTTGCCAAACAAATGTTGCCAAAACTAGCAGACATGTTAACTGCGCATAAGATTGAAATCCGTGGCTGTGCTGAAACATTAGCCCTAGTGAAACAGGCCAAACCAGCAACTGTAGAAGATTTTTATACAGAATATCTGGATGCGATTATCTCCTGTAAAGTTGTCGATGGATTAGATGAAGCGATTGCGCACATCAACCAACATTCATCGCAACATACCGAAGCGATTGTGACTGAGAACTATACTAAGGCTAGAAGATTTTTACGTGAAGTAGACTCCAGCAGCGTCATGGTAAATGCATCAACACGCTTTGCAGATGGCTTTGAATATGGCTTAGGCGCTGAAATCGGCATCTCCACCGACAAACTGCATGCACGTGGCCCTGTAGGCTTGGAAGGCTTAACCTCACTGAAATATGTAGTGTTAGGTGATGGCCACGTACGTGCCTAACAACACCTTCATTCAATGACCCAAGGTGTTTAAAGTTGAAAGTAATTGGTCTGTTAGGTGGTACATTTAATCCCATCCACTTCGGTCATTTGCGCATGGCGCAGGAACTTGCTGTTACATTAGACTTTAACGAAGTTCGCTTCATCCCAGCCGCAAACCCGCCGCATAGACCTGCCCCTTCAGTTTCTTCTGAACATCGCGCGGCAATGGTGCGTTTAGCCATCGCTAATAATTCTATTTTCAACTTTGATGATCGCGAGTTAAATAGAACAGGTGCGTCTTACACCATAGACACACTCGATAGTTTACGAGATGAATTAGGTGATGAGGTAAGCTTGGTATTGTTGATGGGCAGTGATGCATTTACCAAATTCAATACTTGGCATCGCTGGGAAGAAATCATTCAACGTTGCCATATTACTTTGGTGCAAAGACCTCTTTCCACTAGCATTGCTACAAAAGAAAACTTGCCTAAGGTACTCGAAACTTTCTTACACAATCATTACACCGAAAATGGCGATGATCTACATAGCACTGCGGCCGGCTGTGTGATCATGCAGCATATCACCGCGCTCGACATTTCTGCTACAGCCATTCGCCATACTTTCGAGCAGAAAAATTCGGCACGCTATTTAATGCCTGATAGTGTGATTGATTATATCCATAAGCACCAACTGTATAGTCAATAACTGATTATCAGTAGTTTTATGTGGTCGTTAAACACTGCAAAAAACGTATTTACAATCGATAGTTTACGTATTTTTGCGTTATTTCCGAATCAAAGTTCCCACGCCTTATTAAATCCATAAAAAATAAGTCAAATATAACAATAAGTTACTAGAACTACCCCATACCAATCAAGACGGCATACTCATTGCAACCCTAAGTACTTATCATCTACATAGCAGGGATAGGTATGGTTGTTAGTGAGCAGATTCACCACCGCAATAAAACAGATTGGGCAGGTCTGGCTTGGCAATATCTTTATTTTTGGTATTTTTCAGGACTATTACACCTAATTATTTTAGCGACTGGTACCGCTGGGTTTGTCGGCACTCGCGCTTCTCTCTACATGAGCACGCTATGGCTCGTTCCCACCATGCTTTTTCCGCAACATGCTCGCAAAATATCGGCTGTCATAGGCTTGTTGCTTTTACCATTCTCGCTGATGAGTCTGGGCTACCTATACATATATCATCAGGAGTTCTCTCAAAGCGTGCTGTTCGTCGCCTTCGAATCTAACCTTGCAGAATCTTCTGAATATCTCTCCAACTATTTCAGTTGGGGATTATTAACCAGCTTGCTTTTATATACTGCTGGCGCCTTCTATTTGTGTTGGCGCATCCGGCCAGTTACATTAACCACGCCTACAAAAGCAATCTTTAGTGCTCTCATCATCAGCCTAATATTTGTTACGCCATTCGTCAGACATGTGCTGCTTAAACATCGCACACTAGAAGATGCGTCGGAACGCTTAGAAGCTAGCATGGAGCCCGCTACACCATGGCAAGTGGTAATTGGCTATGTAAGCTACCAGAAACAATTACAGAATATGCAGAAAATATTAGCGCAAACTGCAAAGATACCCCCACTAACAGGGCTAAAAGATGATCTCGCCGGTCAACCTTCAACGCTGGTGCTAGTCATTGGCGAATCTACCAATCGTCAGCGCATGAGTTTATACGGTTATGGTCGAAAAACGACGCCAAAGCTAGATAGCATGAAGCACGAACTGCTCACTTTTACCAATGTCATTTCACCCCGTCCGTACACGATAGAGGTTTTAGAACAAGCATTAACTTTTGCTGATCAAACACATCCAGATCTCTACTTAACACAGCCATCTATCATGAACATGATGAAACAAGCTGGCTATAAAACGTACTGGATTACCAATCAGCAGACCATGACAAAACGTAACACCATGTTAACAACGTTCTCTAAAGAAACCGATGAGCAATATTATCTTAACAATAATCGTAGCCAAGATGCACGGCAATACGATAGCGCCGTATATGACCCATTGAAACAAGTACTAAGCCAAGCAGCGCCTAGGAAATTCATTATTGTGCATTTGCTTGGTACACATATGAACTATAAATACCGCTACCCAGAGAGTTATGCCAAGTTTACAGATAGACAGGGTGTGCCAGCTTGGGTACAAAATGGTGACGAATTAGACTTTTATAATAGCTACGACAATGCCGTACTCTATAACGATGAAGTCGTATCAAACCTCATCCATACATTGTCCAAAGACCAAAACAATAGCTTGCTCCTGTACCTGTCAGACCACGGAGAAGAAGTATATGACAATCAACAAACCAATTTTAAAGGCCGCAGTGAAGGCAGACCAACAGCCTCCATGTACACCATCCCATTTATCGTTTGGGCGTCGCCTTTATGGAAAAACAAGCATCCACAGGATTTAAAAGCCACCCTAAATCGACCTTATATGAGCTCCAATCTTATCTATACCTGGGCAGATTTAGCAGGTTTGCACTTTGATAAATTTGACGCCACTAAAAGTATCGTCAATAATCACTTTAAGGAATATGCGCGACTGATTGGTGACCCTTATGCCAAAGCAGCGCTGACCGATTTTGACCATCTCATTTCTAATGCCCCCCGCCAACAACTAAGCATTAATGGCTCAAGCCAGATGGGAGTTCAATGACAATAAGCTAAAGAGAGTCCGTATGTTAATGCGCAGTATATCCAGAAATATATCAATTATAGTTTTAACTGCGCTCACGCTTCTGCCATCTGCATGCGGTACAAATCCAGTAACAAAGAAAAGAGAGTTTCAACTTGTTTCAGAAGCACAGGAAATCTCTATCGGCACACAAAATTACTCACCGGCACGCCAGTCGCAAGGGGGTGATTACATCCTAGATAAAGAACTGACCGCTTATGTACAAAGTGTAGGCAATAAACTCGCCGCAGTTTCTGACCGTAAACTTCCCTATGAATTTACGGTAATCAATGACTCAGTGCCAAACGCCTGGGCCATGCCCGGCGGCAAAATCGCATTCAACCGTGGGCTACTTTATGAGTTAAACAGTGAGGCCGAACTTGCCGCCGTAATGGGGCATGAATTGGTACATGCCGCAGCAAGACACGGTGCACAAGGTATGGAACGCGGCATATTCATGCAAGGTGCCATGATTGCGGTGGGGATGGCTACACAAGACAACAATTATGCCAATCTAATCGTCGGCGGTGCGCAAGTTGGCGCACAGTTAGCCACTAGCAAATACGGTCGTGATGCTGAAACTGAGGCTGATTTTTACGGCATGCAGTATATGAAAAAAGCGGGTTACGACCCGGCAGCGGCAGTGACGTTACAAGAAACCTTTGTACGCTTGAGTGCAAACCGTCAGAGTAACTTTATTGAGGGCTTGTTTGCGAGCCATCCTCCTTCAAATGCGCGTGTGGCTGCTAACAAAGTAACGCTCACACAACTAGGCGCAGGCGGTAACTTAGGTAAAGAAGTCTATGCACAAAAAGTAGCTAAGCTAAAATCCACACAAGCTGCGTATAAAGCCTATGACGAAGCGGTAAAAGCGTTGAGTGAAAAAAATATAGAGAAAGCAACAACGCTTGCTAAACAAGCCATTGCCGGTGAACCACGTGAAGCACGCTTTCAGGAGCTACTAGGCGACATTGCATTGACGCAAAAGAAAACGCCAGAGGCCGTAGCCTATTACGATAAAGCGATTCAATTGCAGCCAGATTACTTCAAGCCACATGTGCAAGCGGGTGTTGCACTTTTCAACATGGGTCGTAAAGCAGAAGCAGAAAAGTATCTAATTAAAAGTAATGCGCTGTTGCCAACAGCACCTAGTCATTATCTATTAGGCAAGATGGCTGAAGAGCGTGGTGATTTAACGAACGCCCTAAAGAATTACGAAGTTGCCGCTGGCTCAAACTCCGAGATCGGCAAACAATCCACTGCGGAATTTGTACGTTTAGATCTGCCGCAACGTCCCGCTAAGTATCTGCAAGCTGGGCCGCAAGCCGACAGCAACGGTAATCTATATGCGGTGGTACAAAACCCTACGCCGCACAGTATAAATCGCGTACGTGTCAGAGTAGTGCAATATGACGCCAAAACAGGTCGTGCCATCGCGCAAAGCCAACCTTTGCTGATTAGTTCAGCAATAGCGCCTAATAAACGTGGGCAAGTTTCAGTGAGCGGTGTGAAGCTAAATACGCAGCAGGAAGTACAGCTTTACAAAGTTGTAGTTGAATCTGCAGAACTTCAAAAATAGAAATTAAAGACTAAGTCCCACGTTGCCTTGCCAACGTACCACACTCAAACATGGTGCGGAAATCCTCTGTTGTAAGCTCGTTAGATTTTCCTCAAACATAGGCATGTTTGGTTCAATTTCGTTAGCAACCCAGCCCGCCAGTTTGAGCCCACGCACCTGAATCGCCTCAACCGTAAGGAGTGCATGGTTAATACAACCTAACCTCATGCCAACTACCAAGATGATTGGCAGATCAAGTTTCACAGCTAAATCGGCCAGCGTTTGTTGTTGATTGATAGGCACCAGAAAACCACCAGCACCTTCAACAATCACTATTTCTGCCATCGACTTTAGTTGCTGATAGGCATCAGCAATCACTTGCAGACGCATCTCAACACCTGCCTGCTCTGCCGCGATATGAGGCGCAATGGCTGGCACAAAACTGTATGGGTTAATCAAAGCTAAGGATGCATGCACATTGCTAGCGGCACTTAGGGCAACTACGTCATCATTCAATAACTCACCCTGCTGATTCAATTCACAGCCTGAAGCAATCGGTTTCATACCCACGGTTTTAAAGCCCGCATCCACAAAATGTCGCACCAAAGCGCTCGCCACATAGGTTTTACCTACATTGGTATCAGTGCCAATAATGAAATATGACCGCGTCATAAATTGCTTACTTACCTCTAGGTTTAAAGGTCACAGGAGACACGCCTTCGCCTAGGTTTACTTTCTCTTGAGCTTTCCAGGCATGCCCATACACCACCTCAAACGTGGCTGGCAACTTACCATCGGTGCGAAACTGTTCGTAAGCCGCTTCTAATTTTTGCAAGAAACCACGACCTTGCAGACCACGCGCACGACCATCGGTCGCATTATGCGCGCCAATACTTTTCAAATCGCGCATCACGCTTTTTACATCATCGTAAGTCAATGTGAAACGCTCAACATCCAGTACTGGCGCACTGAATCCAGCACGTACCAAGGCATCGCCAATGTCATGCATATCAATGAATCTATTCACACTTGTATGGTGACTTTCATCTGCACCTTGTGGGCTGGTGGCAACTCGCAACTCTTTTAAAGTATCAGGGCCAAAGGTACTGAACATGAGTAAGCCTTCAGGTTGTAAAACACGATGGAACTCTTGGAAAGCCCTATCTAAATCGTTACACCATTGAATCGCCAGATTCGACCAAACAAAACCTATCGAGGCATTGGCCAGTGGTAACGACTCAATATCCGCACACAATAGACTTTGCCTTGATATCCCAAGTAAGCTTTTAACTGTGTTGGTGATACCAGTGTTACGCGTCTTCTGCACCATCTTATATGCAAAGTCCAGCGATACCACTTGAGATTTTGCAAAGCGCTTTTGTAGCGCATGACTGGCAGCACCAGTGCCACATCCCGCGTCTAATATTACCTTCGGGCTTATTTTTACCAAGTCTAATCGACTCAGCATTTCTTCACGTACTTGTTTCTGTAGCACGGCCGCTGCATCGTAGGTGTCTGCGGCGCGTCCAAACGAAGCGCGCACGCGTGGCTTATCGATATGATAGTAATCGCGCGTCATATTGTTTCTATCTATGCTTCTGCTGGTTCTAGGAACTGAATGACGGCATCAATAAACTGCTCTTGATGCGATAAGAACGGTGCATGCGAAGCGCCTGCCATCACACGCAAATAACCATGCGGTAGGTTCTGCATCATCCAATGTGCAGCTTGTACCGGCGCCAAAGTATCGCGGTCACCGTGCACTAACAAGGTTGGCTTTCTTAAATTTGCGACTTCGGCACGTAAATCAGTTTCCAACAATATATTCAGCGCTTTTTGTAGCGTTTGTGTAGTTGGCACTGGACGCTCAGCAAACTTGCTACGCAATAGCTTTACCGTACTTCTTGCGTCTTTAGAGCCCATACACTGCAAAGTTAAAAACTGCGTCATGGTGTTGTGATAGTCAGCATTGACGTTATCGGCAAAGTTTCTAAAAATCTCGGGCGAGATGCCAACTTGCCAATCGTCCTTGTTTACAAAAGAAGGTGTTGCACCCACTAGCACTAACCTACGCACCATGTCAGGACGATCTAAAGCAATACGCATAGCGACCTGCCCACCTAATGACCAACCGACAATATCTGCATTCGCTGGCAGCATTTCTGCCACCTTTTCTGCAACTGCATGCAGATGAAACGGCTCAATCGGCCGACTCAAACCCATACCGGGCAAATCGACCAAGTGTAGCGTAAAGTGTTTGCTAAGCCTTTTAACGATAGGTTGCCACACCGCACCATGCATACCCCAACCATGTAGTAAGACCAGATTTGGGCCAGCGCCTATCGATGCAATGTGGATATTAGCGGGTATGACGTTCATAGAATACTTTCAGCTTGGTGAATCGCTTCTATCAGTTTTTTAATATCGTCCAAAGAGTGTGCTGCCGAAAGCGAGATGCGCAATCTGCCTGTGCCGACCGGCACAGTTGGCGGGCGAATAGCTGGCACCAAAATACTTTGTGTTTGTAAATACTCACTTAACGCCAATACCTCCAGATTACCGCCAACAACTAGGGGCTGCACTGAGGTATCTGAAGGCATTAACTGCCACTTGGTCAGTTTTAAATTATTTTTCAGGTAGGTAATTAAAGTCTGCAAATGCGCACGTAAATCATCACCCTGCTCTATCAATTTGACAGACGCAGAAAGTGTAGCAGACAACGCTGGCGGCGCAGGTGTTGAATACACATAGCTGTTGGCTTTTTGAATCAAGTAATCAATCACCACTTGCTCACCCGCGACAAACGCACCTGCCACACCAGCCGCTTTACCTAAAGTTGCCATCATGATGATACGTGGCGATTTCAGCTTAAAGTGACTCAAACTACCTTTACCATGCTCGCCTAATACGCCAAAACCATGCGCATCATCTATGTACAGGTAAGCATCATACTTTTCACACAAGGCTAAATATTCAGGCAGGGGCGCAATATCGCCATCCATACTAAATACCGCATCGGCAGCAATCAGTTTGTGTTTCGCGGTACTGGCTTTTAATAACTTCTCAAGCGCTACAACATCGTTATGTGGGAAGCGATGAAATTCGGCGCGCGACAAATAAGCGCCTTCATTTAAGCAGGCATGATTCAACTTATCGGCAAATATCGCATCATGACGCCCCATCAGCGCGCCTATCACGCCGATGTTCGCCATATAGCCAGTTGAGAATAACAAGGCGGCCGGCATCTCCACAAATTTCGCGAGTTGTTTTTCCAGATCATCATGATAACGGTGATGGCCTGTAATCAGGTTAGAAGCCCCGCTACCAACACCAGAGTCACCTGCGGCTTTTTGCATAGCTGCAATCAACTCTGGGTGGTTCGCCAAGCCTAAGTAATCATTACTGCAAAACGATAAAAAGTGTTTGTCGTTGGCAACAATATGCTCAGCCTGAGGCGAGTCTAAGAGTCGCCGCTGACGTAACAAGCCTTCCGCTTTACGTTGATCTAACGCTAATTGAAGTGAAGCTAACATTTAATATAGATTAGATTTTATTGATGCCAAGTTTAGCAAACAATTTTTTATCGGTTTCGGCTTCTGGGTTGCCGGTAGTGAGTAATTTCTCACCATAGAAAATACTATTAGCACCGGCAATGAAACATAACGCTTGAATACCTTCATGCATGCTTTGACGGCCTGCCGATAAACGCACAAAGCTCTTTGGCATGGTGATGCGCGCTGCAGCAATGGTGCGCACAAACTCGATTGGATCTAGCTCATCCGTGCCATGCAATGGCGTGCCTTCTACTTGTGTAAGCAGATTGATAGGCACACTCTCAGGTGGGCGTTCCATATTTGCCAGCTGAGCCAATAAACCTGCACGTTGGTTGCGTGACTCGCCCATACCGATAATGCCACCACAACAGACATTAATATCAACGCTACGTACGCGGTCTAAAGTTTCTAAGCGGTCTTGATAAGTACGCGTGGTAATCACATCGCCATAAAACTCTGGTGCGGTGTCTAAGTTATGATTGTAATAATCTAGCCCAGCATCTTTTAGCTGCTCAGCCTGGCCTTCTTTTAACATGCCCAAGGTCGCGCATGTTTCCAAACCCATCGCTTTTACTTCGGCAATCATTTTCAGCACTGGCTCTAAATCGCGCTGTTTCGGGCCGCGCCATGCTGCACCCATACAGAAACGGCTTGCACCGTTATTTTTAGCTTCTTGTGCCGCAGCTAAAACGTCATCCAGCTGCATCAAGGGTTCACTCTCGACATCGGTATGATAGCGCGCTGCCTGTGGGCAATAGCCGCAATCTTCTGAACAACCACCGGTTTTAATCGACAACAAGGTACTGACTTGTACTGCATTCGGGTCAAAATTAGCACGATGTACCGTTTGCGCTTGATGCATCAAATCTGCAAATGGCAGCTCAAATAATGCGACAATCTCATCCACGCTCCAACGATTAACCGTTGTGGTGTCACATGTTTTAGCTAGGTTTGCTTTAAGATTGTCCGTACTAATGATAGATTCTTTTGTGATAGATTCTTGTCTTGATTCAAGCATTTGCAGCTTCCTTATAATGGGCACATGACTAAATCTTTAGCATGTACTAACTTGATTTTTATAGAGATTATACCTTGTCAATGAAATACATCACAAGCACTAAACATTAGATTAAAATTTAATCAGATGTTTTTAAAGTCAATTCTAGAGCAACATTGTTTACTCTGCGCTAGCTATAACAGTAGTGAGCTAGGCCTATGCGAGGCATGTCTGAACGACCTGCCATGGCATACATCACCACAGTGTCCGCAGTGCGGCCTTCTATCAGATGGTTTAACCTGCGGCAGCTGCCTCAATTCGGTACCGCATTATGATGCAACACATGCACTATTTACCTACGACTTCCCAGTTGACAGCTTGCTGCAACACTACAAATACAGGGATATGCTACATCTCGCCAATACTTTCGCCACACTGCTACACCAGAAAAAGCTCTCACAGCCAATCAACACTAACAAGTTTGACCTTATTATTCCGATGCCTATGCATAATAAACGCCTGCAAGAGCGAGGTTTTAATCAAGCCTTGGAAATAGCGCGCATCATCGCTAAAAATACTGGAATCAAGCTGGATTACAATACATGCCAACGTACCAAACTTACGCCACCACAAGCCAGCTTACCGCTAAAAGACCGCATTAAAAATATACACGGCGTATTTAATTGTTCGAAAAATTTACAAGGTATTAATATCGCTTTAGCCGATGACGTCATGACGACGGGCGCTAGTTTGAACGAACTCGCTAAAACATTAAAACAAGCAGGTGCTGCGCATGTAGAATGCTGGGTAATTGCGCGGACACTACCAAAATAACTTCAAACCTTATGTTTACTATCGTTTTATTTGAACCTGAAATCCCACCCAACACTGGCAATATTATTAGGCTTTGCGCTAATACAGGCGCCGACTTACACTTGGTGAAGCCACTTGGCTTTACGCTGGAAGACAAGCAACTCAAACGTGCAGGCTTGGATTACCACGAGTTTGCCAGCTTAAAAGTACATGAAAATTGGGCAGACTGCAAAACTGCATTGGCTGGGAAGCGGCTATTCGCCATCACTACCAAAGGCAGCTCACGACATAGCGACATTCAATTTAAAGCGGGTGATGTATTTGTATTTGGACCAGAAACACGCGGGCTACCTGAAGAAATACGCAATGAATTTACCGCAGAACACCGGGTACGTTTACCAATGTTACCGAATAGCCGCAGTTTGAATCTATCGAACTCTGCCGCAGTACTATTGTATGAAGCATGGCGACAAGCTGGATTTGAGGGTGGTACATAGGAACGTAGCTAAACACCCCTACCTCATTGTATTACGCGAGAACTGGTCAGTCCCCACCACCACATCCGCCTCCACAGCCGCCGTTTCCGCTATCTCCACCCGCATCACCAAAACCGTCGGTCCTGCCATCAACGTTGCTAGTGGAAAAATCACCTACACAACATGTACTGCCACCATTTAAATGGCTATTGTCTTTGCAATTCAGTGCATAGGTTCTGCCATGCACTATGTCCAATTTACCATCTATCGCAAATAACAGTGGCAAACGGCTAGCATTTTGAGGATTAATGCTTTCTTCCTTACAGGCATGCCACCATGTGCGGCGTAACCCTGCGTTATTTTTCTTATCATTTCCAAGTACGACAGCAGGTGTGTGGTGAAAAAAACGTCCAAATGCTCGTTTGCAAAATTGCTCATAATTACGTGTGTATAAAATAAACTCATGCCACAAATCATCCACAACTTCGGACGGCATGGAAACATGCTTATACTTTGCTCTATGATAAGTCAGAAAGTATTGGCGCAAGGCTTTGGAAACCAGATGCGTATCTTGCGCGTTAAGTTTCGGGTGCTTTTTAATGAGCTTTTGTAACAGGCCTTGAGGAAATGCCGCCTCACGAATGTACTGTTCACGCCGATAAGCAATGTAAGATCGATAAAATATACTAAACAAGACCAACATAACTACAATGGCAAAAGTTTGTACTGGGCTATCAATCATTGCTTTGGCATCTAATTAATTATTAATGCCTTCAGCCTTCTGATTGCGACCCAACAAGTCCATTACCGCTGCCTTCGCACTTTTACCACTAGTGAGCGCCTGATTGACTTCATACGTAATCGGCATATCCACATTCATTTTATTAGCGCGGCGAATCACCTCAGCCGTGGTATTAACACCTTCAGCCACATGTCCTAAGCCTTTCAAAATATCAGCCAAGGATTTACCGCTAGCTAATTGCAGACCCACTTCACGGTTTCTTGAGTATTGCCCCGTACAGGTTAATATCAAATCTCCCGCGCCGGCCAAACCCATAAACGTCTCAGAGTTAGCACCTAGCGCCATACCGAAGCGCGTCATCTCAGCTAAGCCACGTGTAATCATCGCGGCACGCGCATTATTACCAAAACCCATACCGTCAGAAATACCCGCCGCAATTGCCATAACGTTCTTGACTGCGCCACCTACTGAAACGCCAACGACATCAGTTGAGTGATATACACGCAAATTTGCACCATGAATCAATAGCGCCGCTTCATTTGAAAAGGCCTCATCGTTAGCAGCAAGCGTCACCGCAGTAGGCAACCCACGCACTAATTCAGCCGCAAAACTTGGACCGGACAATGCACCCCATTTCTGATGCGACCCCAACTCTTCTTGCGCAACCTCATAAGGCAACTTAGCCGTTTCAGGCTCCAAACCTTTATGTGCCCAGACGATAGGTAATGTGCAACCAAGTTTCTTTAACGCCTGCAGAATTGGCCTAAATCCAGCTGTAGGCACAACCGAAAGAATCAGATCCGCGCCGGCGATTGCAGTTTGCAAGTCATCTTCTACTTGTAGTTGGTCATTGAACTTGAAGTCGCCTAAATACAGCGGATTGGCGCGCGCCTTGCGCATACCTGACACGTGACCTGCATTGCGCGCCCACAGCGAAACCTGGTGGCGTTCACTAATATTCATGGCAAGCGCTGTGCCCCATGCCCCTGCGCCAAGGACTGCTATCTTTGCCATTTAGTTAAACAACCATTCAATTAAAACAACCATTTAACTAAAACCCCATGTAGATGAAATTAAGATAAAGCCAGTGAGACCATCACGGTGTTTGACTTTAAGCCAACCATTATTGAGTTTGCCATCAACCATTTCGAGCACTACATCTTTTTCCAGCGTCGCAACCAGACTGGAAGCAGCGTCTGCCGCCTGCCTGATTTCTGTATTATTTGCAGTCACAATCACCATGCGTTTGCTAGAAAGCTGCTTTGCTTCTATCCAGCTAATCCCGCCTTTAGCATCGCGTACCTTCAGCCAATCACCAAGATTTACGATGACTTCCACTGGATAGTTTTGGCTGAGCAGCAAGACCCTTTTAGCCGCACTAGAGGGTGCGTCATAAAGTATCGCTTTAGGTACCGCTACAGATCGAAACTCCAGCGCTAATGCCGATACAGGCATCAACGCTAATAGGCACAAAATGAAAAGTGATTGTTTGCTTTTTTCTAGCATCAAAAACTAGTGCGTTGCTGCAGTTTCAGCTTGCTCGGCTTGTTGCTGTTTTTGCTGAGCAAACAAAGCTTCGAAGTTGATTGGGTTCAGCAACACTGGTTGGAAACCTGCACGCGTCACTAGATCTGAAACAACTTCACGCGCGTAAGGGAATAGAATATTTGGGCATGTGATGCCAGCAATCATTTCCAGATTCTCTTCTGGCACGTTACGGATTTGGAAAATACCCGCTTGCGTCACTTCAACCAAGAACATGGTTTTGTCTTCAATTTTAGCAGTCACTGTTACTTTAATAGAAACTTCAAATACGCCCTCTTCCAGCAATTGAGCTGCATTACCTAATTCGATACTGACTTGCGGTGCAGCACGTTCAGTAAAGATTTGTGGTGCATTTGGGATTTCTAATGAAGCGTCTTTGACGTAAATTTTTTCAATACTAAAACCAGCTTGTTGGTTTTGTTCTGCTTTATTGTCTTCTTTGGCCATGATTTTCTACTTAAAAAAGTGGGTGGATAAATTGGTATTTTAACAGAGTTTAGTTAGCTAGACTTTCATCGCCAACAATGGGGTGAGGCCGCCCGCCAAATCCAGTGCGCGCAGATCTTCAAAGCCGCCAATATGACGATCATCGATATAAATTTGCGGCACAGTGCGACGCCCTGTCTTTTGCATCATCTCTACGCGTAACTCAGGCTGTAGATCAACACGAATCTTGTTAATCTCAGTGACGCCTTTGCTGACTAATAAGCGCTCGGCATTGATGCAATAAGGGCACACCGCAGTGGTGTACATCGTAATGTTAGGCATTCGCTGACGCTTTCGCCGAACTCTTTACGACAGGACTCTTTGTGGCGGGGTTCTTTACGACAGGTAACTTGGCGGCTAGCCATGCATTCAAGCCACCTTGCAGATTATGTACTTGCGTGAATTCTGCCTTGCGTAGGATATCGCAAGCCTTGGCAGAACGCATGCCGCGCTGGCAACTTACCAAGATAGCTTTATTTTTGTACTTCTTAAGTTCGTTTATACGCTCGGCCAAGTTATCTACTGGA
Source organism: Methylotenera sp. (assembly GCA_035460465.1). GTDB lineage: Bacteria > Pseudomonadota > Gammaproteobacteria > Burkholderiales > Methylophilaceae > Methylotenera. The sequence continues at coordinate 53,626 of DATHWQ010000008.1, forward strand.
ATATGCGTTGCCTCTGCAATATGGCCACTCGCAAACTCAGCTTCATCGCGTACATCCAGCACAAAAGCATTTGCACGATTAATCAATGTCACCGCTTCTGCAGCCGTCACATTAGGCACACCACCTGCGCTCTTTTTGAACATCGGTAACAACAACATAATGGCTGAACCTAAAGCCAAACCAATCAGCAACGCATTACTTTTAATAAATTCCACGAACTTCCTCTCAAATTTCAGTATTTTTAATTCAGCGCTTTTAATATGGCGACATCGCGCACATATTCAATACTAGTTTAACTGCTAATTTTTCATTCAATTGATAGGCAGATTTTACTTGTAAATAGGCTAAAATAGTGGCGTAACCATATAAAATATTAGAGCAAAATATTATGTCAGCTGCTGCAAATACTACACCCGTATGTTTATTGATTTTAGATGGCTTTGGCTATCGTGAGGAAATGTCTGATAACGCGATCGCTCAAGCGCGTAAACCTAATCTAGATGCCCTTTGGAGCGCATACCCGCACACCCTGATCAATGCATCTGAGCATTATGTAGGGTTGCCAGATGGTCAAATGGGAAACTCAGAGGTCGGACACCTTAACATTGGCGCTGGGCGAGTGGTGTTTCAAGACTTTGAACGCATCAACAATAGCATTGCAACTGGCGAGTTCTTTGAGCACCCGGTGTTAAAACCTGCATTATTAGAAGTTAAAAATAATAATAAAGCCCTGCATATCTTCGGCTTATTGTCTGACGGCGGCGTACATAGCCACCAAGACCACATTCACGCCATGCTGGAAAAGGCCGCCAAGTTAGGTCTAAACAAAGTGTATATACATGCGTTTTTGGATGGCCGTGATACGCCACCCATCAGTGCCGCACCTTATTTAGCTGCGCTTGAAGAAAAAATCAAATTATTGGGTGTAGGCAAAATCATCTCTATCAGTGGCCGTTTTTACAGCATGGATAGAGATAAACGCTGGCCACGTGTTGAGGCTGCTTATGCACTTATCACAGAAGGTATTGGTGAGTTCACATATGAAACGGCCGCTGCTGGCTTACAAGCAGCTTATGATCGCGGGGAAACTGATGAGTTTGTCAAAGCGACTGCCATTCGCAAAGCTGGCGAGACGCCTATTCATATGGAAGACGGCGATGTAGTGGTGTACATGAACTTTAGATCAGACCGTGCGCGCCAACTTTCACACGCACTTCTCGCCGAGGAATTCGATGGCTTCCACCGTCGACATGTTCCAAAATTGGCTGGCTATTTCACACTCACCATGTTCGACAGAAAGGAAACCAAAGCGACGGCTATCTTTCCTCCATATACGGTCAAAAACACCTTTGGTGAGTATTTATCCAACTTAGGGTTGACCCAGTTACGCATCGCCGAAACTGAAAAATATCCACATGTGACCTTCTTTTTTAACGGCGGTGAAGAAACTGTGTTTGCTGGTGAAGATCGTATTTTGGTGCCATCTCCACAAGTCGCCACGTATGACCTGCAGCCAGAAATGAGCGCGTTTGAACTCACGGACAGGCTTGAAGAGGCCATCCTTAGCGGCAAATATAATGCGATTATTTGCAATTACGCCAATGGAGACATGGTCGGGCATACAGGCAACCTGCAAGCAGCTATCAAGGCGATTGAGACCTTGGATACCTGTGTTGGTCGCGTGGTAAAAGCAATGCAGAGCGTAGGCGGAGAAGTGATCATCACGGCTGACCATGGCAATGCTGAGATGATGCTCGATGTTGCAAACAAGCAACCACATACACAGCACACTACCAACCTAGTACCGCTTATGTACATAGGCCGCCAGGCCATACTAACGCCAGATGGTGCACTATCTGATTTAGCACCGACTTTACTGCATATGATGGGCGTGGAACAACCAACTGAAATGACCGGCAAAAATCTTGTTCAATTTGCATGCTAAGTATCAAATCAACCCGTTTAATTTAAAGCCATTGAATCGCTTTCCTTTCAAACAATTTACATGCCATTTAGGCTTGGCAGTGCTACTGAGCGTTCATGCTTCATTTGCATTTTCTGCAAAAACCGAGCCGCCAAAACAAGCTTTAAGTGATTTACAGCAACGGCTGGAATCACTCAAAAAGGAACTGGGTAGCTCACAAGAAGCACACAAAGATGCGGCAGATGCGCTCAAAGAAAGTGAGCGCGCAATCAGTGAGGCCAATAAAAAACTCTACGAAATTAATAATCGACAACAACAAAATAAAAAGACCTTAGCGCAATTGCAGGCTGAATCGATGTCAGCCAATCAAACTCTGTCAGAGCAGCAGAAACTACTCAGCAGCCAGTTATACCAACAGTATATCCATGGTCAGCAAAGCTACTTGCAATTGGTCTTGCAAAGTGAGAACCCAAGCGAGATCGCACGTGATGTTCATTACTACTCTTACATTGCAAAAGCACGCGCTGAACTCATCAACAAGATGCAAGGCAACTTGAATAGAATCAACAAGCTGAACGAAGAAACTGCAGCGGCGCTTAAAAGAGTAGCCGAGTTAAAACAAAAACAAATGGAAGAACGTCGCGCACTACAAAGTCAGAAGCTGGCTAAATCCAAAGTTGTTAAAACGCTGTCAAAACAGATTGCTTCACAGCGTGGTGAAATCAAAAAACTCAGCCGAGATGAAAAGCGCCTTTCTCAATTAGTCGAGCGCTTGGCAAAAATCATCCCAAAAACTAAGAACAACACACGTAAACGCACTCCTTCTAAAAAATCTGGTTCTACAGACATTGCAGAAAATAACAAGCAATCCAGAGAATTTGTTGCCAAGAATGAAACCTTGCCTAGTGACGAATTTGCGGACGCTAATTTCCCTTCGCTAAAAGGTAAACTCAGGTTGCCAGTGCGGGGTGAGGTGACCAACCATTTTGGCGCAAGCCGAGAAGACAGCGGAATCTCGTGGAAAGGCTTATTTATTCGGGCTAACGAAGGTGCAGAAGTCAAATCTGTCGCAAACGGTCGTGTGGTGTTCGCGGACTGGTTACGCGGTTTCGGCAATCTAATTATCGTTGACCATGGTGGTAGCTACATGAGCCTGTATGGCAATAATCAAGCTTTATTAAAACAGGTTGGCGAGGCAGTACAGGCTGGAGATGCGATTGCCTCAGTGGGCAATAGTGGCGGTAACGAAACTAACGGGCTGTATTATGAGTTACGTCGCCAAAGCCGTCCTTTTGATCCGCTGAGCTGGAGCAGCCTCAACTAATTGAACACATCAATTCGAGACATAAAAAAAGCACGCATGAAGCGTGCTTTTTTATTGAGAGAAGCTATTACTTAGCTGCTTCAGCCGCTGGAGCAGCTTCTGCAGGCGCTTCAGCTGCTGGTGCAGCAGCATCAATTGTAATGCCTGGAACGCGCTCTTCTGGTGTTGGCTCATAGCCGCCACCTGTAGCTGGAGCACTTGACTCAGCTGCTGCTGGAGCTTCTGCTGCTGGAGCTTCTGCTGCTGGCGCTGCTGCATCTGCTGGTGCGGCTTCTTCTTTTTCACCACAACCAACCATTAACAAACTTGCAAAACCTAATACCAACATAGAACGCAATAAAACTGACATGTAATTTCCCCTATCGTGATTAAAAAATTATGACACTTAATTTTCAAAAAATATTCAGTGGATTTTATAAACTTTAATATATAAAAACTCTTATTATTTTAGCTTAACTCCAATACTCTGCAACTAGAATATCATTTAAGCCGAAATTGGCAACATCTAAGCCATAAAAATAGTGTTTTATTCGCTGAATCGCAACTAATTCGTGTTTAATTTGATGTTTTCGACAAAATCTGCGCACAAACGTAAGCGCCGTAGTCATACGCCTCTATTTCATACGGATTCTGTCTATATCCATAGCGCGATGCCCACAAGTACTTGAATATCGTCATGCCAGATAAATATTGCTCGACATGAGTAAGCTCATGCGCCAACAACTCAAGACTAGCCGACGCATTGATTAAACTGCTCTCATTAAGCTGATACAAGCCGGAACGAAAATAAATTTGATGCCCCAACACCACGGCACACATACGTTTATCTAGCCAAAAAGGTACGTGCCCCTCAATAATACGTGCCATGTCCAAGGTACGTTGTTGAAAATAAGACTGAAACAAAGCACGCTCGGTTGCACTTAACGGCCGCCCTTGCTGAAACACACTACTCACCCTGAATTACTCACCTAGGAGGTGGAAAATAACCTTACGCTGCGCTGGCACATGACGGTGCTCATATAAAAATATGCCCTGCCATTGCCCCAAAGCAGCAACGCCATTCAATAAAGGAATAGACAAGTGTGTTTGCGTCAGCGCGGTGCGTACATGCGCAGGCATATCATCCGGGCCTTCAACCGTATGGATGAACAGTGGGTCACCATCCGGCACTAAGCGATTAAAAAACGCTTCCATATCAACCAACACATCGTGATCATAGTTCTCGTTGATCAATAAGCTAGCAGATGTATGCTGAATGTACAGTGTAATCATGCCGGTTTGCAGACCACTGTTTTTTGCCCATGCTGTCACCTCCGGTGTAATGTCATAGAGTTTACGGCCTTGGGTTTTTACGTTGATAATGTGAGTTAACTGTCGCATATTTAAATTAAATGTAATCTACAACTTACTTACTGATTTTTAAAGTGTATCTGATTATAACTACAGCAATTCACTTTATAAATAATATGATAATTTTTCATCACGTAATGATAGGAAGCCGTCATTAACCATGTAGCAAAGACCCATATTTGAGGGGCACTTTAGTTTGCTGCTTCAATAATTTAAATCTCAAAATAAAACTTAATATAATTTAAAAAAATCTATAAGTTATTGCTATGTAATGATTATTTTTATAACTCAGCTTCGGCTTCTAAGATAGTCAGTATCTTACAATCAGTTCATTTTAGCCCATAGGTGACTGTGGCATAAAACTTGCTGATAGCAAAGTGCGAAATATATTAAATAAACTGTCGTTTAGCTAACTGATGAGTAATGATGGCTAACAAGCTCAGATTATAAAAGTGTATTAAATCTAATCAAAATTTAAAGAGAAAACTGAAAATGAACAAACTTTTAACGGCGTTATTGGCTTCTATTATGGTCGCCGCAATTCCAACAGCAAATGCAGCAACGGTTGCCGGCAATTTTAATGTGACTGTAAGCTTAACTTCAGTCTGCACTATGGCAGCCATTGGTGACTTAGCGTTTGGTACCTACACCGCCTTCCAAGCAACTGCAAAAACAGCTACTGCGACAACCGCGACATTAACTTGCACCCGTGGACTTACTGGTGTCACTGCAAACTTTGATACCGCAGCACCTGGCTCAACTGCTGCTGCTGCTGCAACTAATGCAGTTGGCGCTGGCGTAATCGCTGGTCTTCAATACGATATCACTGCTACCCCTGGCAGCACTACTGCAGGTACTGCCGCTACAGCTTCAAGTATTGGTACTGCAGATTCCCGCCCTTACTCTATCGCAGGCACTATGCCGGCTAATCAAGCAGGTGCTGCTGCTGCAGGCGTACAAACGCAAGTACGTACATTGACTGTTAACTACTAAACTTTAGTTGTAATCCGTCAACGAACCTTTGTTGACGGATTACAACATAAATAAATGTTACATCTGTCCCAGTTACTTACTCGCCGAACTAATACACCCAGATGCTATGCGCTGGTGGTCTTGCTCAGCTTGTCAATATTGCCGGCACAGGCGACACAGCTTAACAGCCAATTCAATGTAACCGTTAATTTGCAAACTGCTGCTAGCACCTCAAATTCAGCATTCTGCCGTATGACTGACGCGCCAGGGTCATTTGGTGCTGCCATCACAATAGTATGTACTACTGGTGCAATTGTTGATATATCGCCTGATAAGGCTGGTATACCAAACTTACCTACGCATGGCGGAGCTTATCGCTATCTTTTTCAAGCCAGCTTAAGTGGCAATTTGTTAGGTACTATTGACAGTTATGTTGGTACCGGCACCGCTACCTCTTGGCGTATAATTAATTTAACTGGCAGGGATTATCTTGAAATGCTGGTTAACTGGTGAATAAATTAATGAATTTAGTACAAAAATCCTACTTACGTTCCAAAATGCTTTTTACGTCTAGCGTAATCGGACTGATGATTAGTTTGGTCACACCGGCATATGCAGGTGTATTTTCTGTCACCCCCGTACGAATTTATATGTCTCCTAAAGACCGTGCGATTGCAGTGACGATCACCAACGATGGCGATGACGAATTGGTGATGCAAGCTGATTTGTACTTGTGGAAGCAGAAACCAAATGGCGAGGACGAGTTGACACTCACAGAAGACATGTTCCTATCGCCACCCATCATAAAAATGGCACCTAAATCCCGTCAGGTAGTTAGATTAGCGCGTCTTAGTCCAGCTAAATCAGCCGAACAACTCACTTACCGTATGATAGTACGGGAGATTCCTGAAGCCAAACCTGCAAAACAAGACTTACAACTACAAATCGCGCTTGCCTTTTCTATGCCAATCTTTATTACACCAGCAGGTGCAAAAGCAAAATTGAGCTGTGTAGCAGAAAGAGTAACCGCTAACTCTATTAATGCAGTATGTGAAAACACTGGTAATGCTTACTCTCACCCCACTGCAATCCAACTTAATAACAGTGCTGGAGATAAGATTGCCAATAACGAAACTGGCGGTTATATTTTACCTAGCATTAAACGCAGTTTTAGCGTTAAGCGTGAAAATGCAGTAATTCCAGCGGGCGTTGCTAATTTACTCATCACGCTTGATGACGGGACAACAGAAACTTACGCTGTAAATATTGGCAACTAGGTTTTAGTTGCGCTCCCTGCTCCACCCCCTATTACTAGCAATAGTTCTATTTATTTGCGTCTACGCAGCCAATGCTGCGGACACAGTTACGCCTACTGTAGCTCCGAAACTACCTAATTCAAAGTCAGCAACTAATGGTGATCGCCTACTTCCGATGGAAGTTACAATTAACGGTGCTAAGAGCGGCACTTGGCTATTCGTAGAACGTGCAGGTGTTTTGTATGTGCAACGTGATGCATTTGTAGAATGGCGAATAATAATTAACGCAGATACTAAAGCCATCGAATTTAAAGGCCAGCAATACTTACCTTTGAATGCTGTACCTGGCTTTAATGCCAATATAAACTTTGCAAATCTATCAGCAGAGTTACAATTTTCGCCACAGTCTTTTACTGCAACCCAACTAACAGGCGCCATCTCAAAAAGACCAGTAGTTAGCCCAGTATTACCCAGCATATTTTTTAACTATGACCTCAACTACGCAAAATCTTATCTACACGCAGCGCCTTCAGTAGAGGATTTAAGTGCGCTCACTGAAATTGGTGCCTCTAGTGAGCTAGGTGTATTAACTAGCAGCGCTAGCGGCCGTAATCTTACAAAGAATAATCAACTGGGAACAAAGAACGAATGGCTCAGATTGGAAACCACCTTTACCAAAGACTTTCCAGAATCCAACCGAACCCTGAGGTTGGGTGATAGTAATACTCGATCTGGTTTGCTAGGCCGTAATGTGTACTTTGGTGGCATTCAATTTGGCACTAATTTCTCTCTAACACCTGGATATGTCAGCCAACCATTGCCGGCCATAACTGGGTTATCCGCCGCACCTTCTACTGTAGAGCTATATATTAACAATGTATTACGCCAAGTTTCTAATGTACCTACTGGCCCGTTTGCGATTGATAACTTCCCCATATTGTCAGGCAGTGGTGATGCGAGAATTGTGGTGCGTGATTTGTTGGGACGCGAAACCGTGATTCAGCAATCATTTTTTACCAATGGTCAGCTTTTAGCTACAGGGCTTAGTGACTGGAGCGTAGAAGCGGGGGGCATAAGACGTGATTTAGGTGAAGCCAATGCCAATTACGGCCCAAAATTTGTAAATGGCCTGTGGAGACACGGTCTCAATAGTCGCACTACGCTTGAAGGACGAAGTTCAATTACCTCAAAACTAGGTTTGATACAACTGGGCACAGTTACTGCACTACCGTTTAATGCATTAGGTAGAGTAGCGCTGACTGGCAGCCATGAAAATAGTTTGGGTAGTGGTAAACAATGGTTGCTTGGGGTGGAACGTCAAGGCTTGCATTTCGGTGCCTCATTTGAAGCGCAAGGTGCGTCTGTCGATTTTCGAGAATTAGGTCAAGACATTAATGTTACCCCTATTAAGTCACAGTTAGCGGGTAACCTGAGCTATTCCAATGACAGCCTAGGCACATTAGGGTTTGGTTTTGCCAAGATTCAACAATATGACAGCTCAACAATCACCACATTATCTGGTAATTATTCAGTACGCGTAGGCAAAACTAGCAGCTTGAACATCAATGTCAGCGAGGCTAGAACCAGTGAAGCCACTAGCCGCTCTGTAGGACTAACTATTTCGGTGCCTCTAGATAACAATAGAACAGCCAGTGTTTATGCTAGCAACAGCGGTACAGATAATGACTTATATACGACTTACGCTCAAAACCCTGACCAAGATAATCATCTAGGATGGCGCGTACTAGCAGGGCAACAACAAAATAAAGGGCGTGAAGAAGCTGGTGCATATTACTATGGACGTTACGGTAATTTGACAAGCGACCTAAGCACCACATCTGACCAAACTGCAATACGCTTAGGTGCAAATGGCGGCATAATTGCTGCAGATGGCCATGTATTTGCCACGCGCCGTTTGGATGGTAGCTTTGCAGTGGCTGAAATCAAAGACTATAGCAATGTTGGCGTTGGCATCGGTAGTAATATGCAAACTTTAACGAATGCCAAAGGCATTGCTTTGGTACCTCATCTATCTGCTTATCAGAACAACTCCGTTAGGCTAAATCCTCAAGACTTGCCAGTGAGCGCAGAGCTTGATTCAATTGAACATGATGTTGTGCCTGCATGGCGAAGCGGCGTAAAAGCAAATTTCCCTGTACGTAGTGGTCGTGGGGCTTTGCTAAAAATAATATTAGATGACGGGGAGCCTGCACCTGCTGGCGCAACTGTTCAAATTGAAAGTGATAAACAAGAGTTTTACGTTGCCCGTCGTGGCGAAGCTTTTTTAACAGGACTGCAACCTACTAACAGGGTGTTGCTAAACTGGAAAGAACAACAATGTAAAATTGATTTCACACTACCCCTAGAAAAGCCCGATGAAATTCCTCGCCTAGGGCCGTTACTTTGCAAAGGAATCACTCGTTGAAACTAAAATTTATACAGCTCATTGTAACGACGCTTTTATTTTTGTCATGCTCTTGTACGCAAGCAGCTATTGATTGTACCGTGACATCTTTAGGTTTCGCCACCGCTTACGCTCCAACTGGAGTTGTGCCAAATACCACGCAAGGAACGATGAATCTATCTTGCTTCCGGCAGTTAGCTACAGACCCTACTACACTAAACTACAGTATTGCAGTCGATAACGGCATTCATAGCACAAGCACTCAAAATCGGGCCCAATTGAATACTAGCAACAGAATTAATTATGAAACTTATAGTGATAGCGGTTGTAGCACTTTGTGGGCGTCTGGCACGGCCAATCGAATTACTGGCTCTATGTCTTTAGGCGGCTTTGCTGCCACTAATGTTACGGTTAGTTATTGGGGTTGCATCACCACTGCCAATCAAAATGTTGCTGCTGGCAGCTATACAGATACCGTGACCATGACGGTTCGAAATACTACACTTGGTACAAGTCTTCAGAATACCAGTACTTTTCCAGTCACTATTACCAACCCTGCCACATGCGCTATTACCAGCATAGGGAGTGTCGCATTTGGCACTTATGCTGCATTTAGGGCTACTGCACTAACAGCCCCAACATCGAATATCGTGCTGAATTGCACCAGTGGACTACCCTATAGCCTAGCACTTGATACAACAAGCGGCGTAGTCATTGGGTTAAATTATTCACTAGCTTTAAGCGTTACTTCAAGCAGAGGCACCGGGCCGGGCCAAACACATACCATTACTGGCACCATGCCGGCCAATCAGGCAGGCACTTGCGCCACTGGTAGCTGCTCTGGCTCAGACCCACACACACTTACGATTACTTATTGAGTCAATAACTATTAAGTCATCGCACACTACCAACAACCCCAAGAATGGCCAAACCTCGCGCCAAACCCATAGTGCCGTCCGTAGTAAGCGCCGTATGGATAAAACCCGTAAGGGTAAAAGCAAAATGGGTCATAATAATACTGATATTGCCGTTGTTGGCGTTTTAACCTTTCCAACTCAATACGTTTATTTTTTTCACGTTTATTGATTTCATCTGCCACACTGTTCTTCACAGCCAGCTCTCGGCTTTCATGAATATAATCAAGCACTTTGTTATCAATGCCCTGCTTGCTTAACATCACACTTTGGCTGGGGGTTAGCTCGTAAGTTGAGCCACTCGCCTTAATTTTTTCAATCACCTGGTCAGCCGTTGCGCCCTCTTTAGTGAGTTTGACGATATCGTCCAGACTTAATACCGCAACTGGTTTTGGCATGATGCGTGCCAATTCCTCTTCTGAAATACGGTCTATTTGTTGAGCTTGCTGACTTTGGGTAGCGCAGCCAGAAAGCAAGAGCATTCCAAACATGAGCGGTAGTATGAGTCTAGTAAACATGATGCAACACCTCTAAAAATCAGCCACGCCGCTTCAGCATTGGTGAAGGCTCGGTAATTTTTTCATCAAAAGGATGTTGTCGGAGTGGATAGCGCGCTTGTACTTTTTTCACGTACTGTCTGGTTTCAGCAAAAGGCGGGATACCTTTGTATTTATTCACCGCACCCTCACCCGCGTTGTAGGCTGCAAGCGCAAGAGCCACATCGCCTTGATAATAGGCCAGCAACCAGCGTAGATAGGCCACGCCGCCTTTGATATTTTGACTAGCGTTAAATGCGTTTTTCACATTAAACCGTTCTGCTGTATCCGGAATCAATTGCATCAACCCCTGTGCCTGTTTATTTGATTTTGCAACATTCGCAAAATCAGACTCTACTGAGATAATTGACAGCACCAACTTCGCATCCACTTTATGCCAAGCCGCTATCGTATCTACCAACCCCAATATCCAACGTTTGTTTTTAGGTAAATTGGCGATATAACGGTCAATACTACCCTCGCCTACACTTCCAAAGGGAGCATGTTCAGGGTCTACTTCCGCCAATACGCAAGGTGGTAACTCTGTTGGCACCAGCTCCACTGTTTCCAACATTTTTTGGGACTCATAGTGCCCCTGCATCGAGGCTGTAGTAAACATAGCAGCAGCCAAATCACGGTTTTTCGGCACACCCTTACCTACCGCATACAACATACCTAACCTATATTGCGCCTCTGCACTGCCATGCCGCGAAGCCTCGCAGTACAACTTAGCAGCTTGCCAATCACCATCGAGATTATGTTCGTCGCGCTCAGCTAACACTGCACGCTCTAACAATGACCTGACAATTGGTGGCTCATTATCAAAGGTGTCTAGTTCCTGAGAGCTAAATTTATAGTTACTAAACTTATCATTACTAAATTCGGCGTGTACTAAGCCTGCCGACATTAACAGCCCGGCAAACAACGCTCCCCCGAATATAGTTTTTATCAAATAAGCCTCAAATCAACCTTAAGCCTAATTAAAATACAATCTTGGTTAAATACAATTAGCTAAATACAATCTTACCCGCCTTAGAGTCAATTTTGACAGTATCTTTAGCGATAAAATTCCCTGCTAAAATTTCACGTGCCAATGGGTTCTCAATCTCAGACTGTATCGCACGTTTCAACGGCCGCGCACCATACACCGGATCAAACCCTGCACTTGCTATTTCGGCAATCGCGGCATCGGTAATTTCCACCTGCATATCCATTGCGTTCAAGCGTTTAGCTAATAGCTGCAATTGAATATTAGCAATAGATTTCACATTCGCTTCATCCAAGCTATGGAACACCACAACTTCATCAATACGGTTCACGAACTCAGGCCTGAAATGCGTTTTCACCTCGCCCATTACCGCCAGTTTCACCACCTGGTAATCCTGGTCTGCCATGCTTTGTATCATCTGGCTGCCTAAGTTAGAAGTCATGATAATCACGGTGTTTTTGAAGTCCACGGTACGGCCCTGACCATCGGTCAAGCGGCCATCGTCCAGCACTTGCAGCAGCACATTGAATACGTCCGGATGCGCTTTTTCTACCTCATCCAATAGGATGACAGAATAAGGTTTACGGCGCACAGCCTCGGTTAAAGTACCGCCTTCTTCATAGCCCACATAGCCAGGAGGCGCACCAATCATGCGTGCTACGGAATGCTTCTCCATGAATTCACTCATGTCGATACGAATCAAATGCTCTTCAGAATCAAACAAAAAGCCCGCCAATGCTTTACACAACTCAGTTTTACCAACACCGGTGGGGCCTAAGAACAAGAAGCTGCCATAAGGACGGTTCGGGTCGCCTAAGCCAGAGCGAGAGCGACGGATGGCGTCGGATACCAATCGCACGGCTTCATCTTGCCCCACAACTCTCTCGTGCAATTTGGTTTCCATAGTGAGTAATTTTTCACGCTCACCGGTCATCATCTTGCTCACAGGAATCCCCGTGGCACGACTGACTACTTCAGCAATCTCATCTGCGCCTACTTCGGTACGCAACATTCTATTTTTGTTAGGTGTGGCGTTCGCTTCAGAACTAGAAGCTTGTTTTAGCTGTGCTTCCAACTGCGGCAACTTGCCATATTGCAACTCTGAGACTTTCTGCCATTCACCCTTGCGAGTAGCCTCTTCCATCTCAAATTTCACTTTATCAATGGCTTCTTTGATATGTGCAGAGCCCTGTACTTGCGCTTTCTCCGCTTTCCAAATTTCTTCCAGATCAGCAAACTCTTTCTCTAACCTTATAATTTCTTCTTCAATCAGTTCGAAGCGTTTTTTACTGCCTTCATCTTTTTCACGGCGCACCGCCTCGCGCTCAATCTTGAGTTGAATCAGTCGTCGTTCCAGCTTGTCCATCACCTCAGGTTTGGAGTCAATCTCCATCTTGACGCGTGAAGCCGCTTCATCAATCAAATCAATGGCTTTATCTGGTAAAAAGCGATCCGTGATGTAACGATGGCTCAACTCTGCCGCAGCCACAATTGCTGGATCAGTGATTTCCACTCCATGATGCAGCTCATAACGCTCTTGTAGCCCGCGCAGAATGGCAATCGTCGCCTCCACGGTCGGTTCATCCACCAAAACTTTTTGGAAACGACGCTCTAAAGCCGCATCCTTTTCGATATATTTACGATATTCATCCAAGGTAGTTGCGCCTACGCAGTGTAGCTCGCCACGCGCCAAGGCTGGTTTTAGCATATTGCCCGCATCCATCGCACCTTCGGCTTTACCAGCGCCTACCATGGTATGCAATTCATCGATAAATACGATAGTCTGGCCTTCATCCTGTGCTAATTCTTTCAGCACGGATTTCAAGCGCTCTTCAAACTCGCCACGGTATTTAGCGCCCGCAAGTAAGGCTGCCATATCCAATGACAATACCTTCTTATTCTTAAGTGATTCCGGCACTTCGCCATTCACAATACGCTGCGCCAAACCTTCTACAATCGCGGTTTTACCCACACCCGGCTCACCGATCAACACTGGATTGTTTTTGGTACGACGCTGCAATACCTGAATCGCACGGCGGATTTCATCGTCGCGTCCGATGACTGGGTCAAGCTTGCCGAGGCGTGCCCGTTCGGTTAAATCCATTGTGTATTTTTTAAGCGCTTCGCGATTAGATTCTGCGTCAGAGGCGTTCACTTGCTCTCCACCACGCACAGAGTTAATCGCCTGCTCTAACGCCGCTTTTGATAAGCCATGTGTTTTCAGTAATTTTCCGGTTTCGCCTTTATCATCAGCCAGTGCCAACAGAAACATTTCACTGGCAATGAAACTATCACCGCGTTTCAGTGCCAACTTATCTGTCACATTTAACAGGTTATTCAGGTCACGTGATACTGAGACCTCACCAGAGCTGTCCGGTGACTTAGGCAAGTTATTGATAGCAGTAGTTAAACCACTCTTGAGTGGCGCCAGATGCACACCTGCATGCGCCAATAAAGAAGCTGTACCCCCATCATCTTGTGCAAGCAAAGCTGATAGTAAATGTAACGCTTCTATGGTTGGATTGTCATTGGCAACGGCTAAACTTTGTGCATCATTGAGTGCTTGTTGAAATTTTGTTGTTAATTTATCAAAGCGCATTTTTCGCTCCATTCATTGATTGTTAGTTGTGAAATGGGGGCAATTCAGCATTTTTCAACAGAAGGAAACTATTACATCTACGTAACAAATTCTTAACAACTTTTACACTTTATTAACACATCTTTAATTGTTATCGGTTAAGGCATGGGCCTATAATCGCGCACTATGAACTTGATGCGGAACAACACTTGGATACGGCAACGCTTTGTTGCTTTATTTGCATGTGCGTCTGTTCTGTTAAGCGCTCTAGCACCCACTATTTCTCATGCGATGATGAATGATGACGTGCCTCCTGGCATGATGAAAGTATGTACATCAACTGGCGCTAAATTCATCCCTGCAAATTTTATTATTGCAAAAGCGGCAATAAAAACCACGCAAGGCTTGCCTAACACGCGCGGCTCAAAACTAGACGCTGCAGCTTGCGGCTACTGTGACCAGCATGCTGGCTCTTATAGTATTCTTACTTACACAGACTATCAATTTAATACGTCTGACTTATCAAACCAGTATGCAGTCTTGTTCTACACTCACCCGCGATCGTATTTTCACACTACTCCACCCAGCCCTCGTGCACCACCTTCAACTTACTTAAGCTAACACAAGCAAGTTAAGGTGCCAGATATTGCCCCATTAACTATAACGATTTCCAGTCGTCGAACAGCACTTGTGTACTTAGCCTATCTTCATAAGTACCTGTACTTTATGTACCCGGTCACCTTGAATATAAGCTAATCCTGTCGTTATAACTTGGTCTTTTATTATCCGCAATCTAATGGTCTGCAGCCATGATTCGGTAATCACATCAACCAAATGCTTTTATCTAGCGACGTTACGTATAAATATTAAATGGAGTGAAGTTTTGTCAGCTAACGCTTACACAACTGCGCAAATAGTTTCACCGAATGCTTCTTTGATCGATGATGTGTCTGGGACTGTAAGTTCGCCTCGGACAATCAATCCATCTTGGGCAATTCTGGACCAACAGGATCAGTGGCAAAGTTTCAGTGAACCTGTTGGAAGTGATACTTCTAAGCCGCTTATACAGTCTAGCTTACTGCTAGATGGATTACGCTGTGCTGCGTGTACAGGCATCATTGAGCGTGGCCTTAATGCACTGCCGGGCGTTGTGAGCGCACGCGTTAGCATATCGAAAAAACGCGCAACCGTTGTATGGTCGCCAACGCTGACCCGCCCTTCTGTGATTCTGAATGCAGTTCATGCGCTTGGTTACGTTGCCATGCCAGCTTCACAGCGCGAAAGTGAACTAGCTGCCACGAAGAAACAACGCGCTGCATTCTGGCGCTGGATGGTAGCTGGCTTTTGCATGATGCAAGTGATGATGTATGCCAGCCCAAGCTATTTCGTTCAGCCTGGCGACATGACTGACGATGCAAGACACTTACTCAATTGGGCATCCTGGATTTTAAGTTTACCCGTGCTGTTATTCTCTAGCAGCACATTCTTTAGTCAGGCGTGGCGTGATCTGAAATCATTACAGATCAGCATGGATTTACCGGTAGCCTTAGGTATCGCCATTACGTTCATCGTCAGCTCTGCTGTGACATTCGAACCCAATAGCTGGTGGGGCAATACCGTCTACTTCGACTCGCTCACCATGTTTGTATTCTTTTTACTTTCCGCACGCCTGATAGAAGCGAAGCTGCATGCCAAAACCTTAGGCTCACTAGAATCATTAGTCAGCCGCATTCCAGAAAGTATAGAACGTCAAAACATCGACGGCTCATTCTCCCGCGTATTGAACCGTCAACTGAAAGTCGGTGACGTTGTGCGTGTACACCTGGGTGAAGCTTTCCCGGCCGATGGGCAACTGATACTAGGTAGCACTAGTGTAGATGAGTCACTGCTCACTGGTGAAGCCACACCCATTCAAAAAAACCTGCACAGCAAAGTAATTGCTGGCAGTTACAACCTAGCGCAAACCGTACATATCACGGTTGAGACATTAGGCGAGTCCACTCAGTACGGTCAAATCGTAGGCCTTATCAATCAAGCTGCACTTGAAAAACCTCGGTTATCCCAAATCGCAGACACCGTTGCACGGCCATTTTTGTTATTTGTTATTTTGAGCGCAGCGCTCGCCGCCGCTCTGCTGTGGGATATAGACCGCGGCCGTGCCCTCATGACCGCCGCTGCCGTGCTGATTGTCACCTGCCCCTGCGCATTGTCACTAGCAACTCCCGCCGCCATGCTCGCCAGTGCAAGTGCTTTTATGAAACGTGGCATTCTAATCAGACGTTTGCAGGCGATTGAAAGTATCGCCAACGTGGATACCGTGATTTTTGATAAAACGGGCACGCTGACCAATGATGATATCCGCGTCAATACTATTAAATGCAAAGATGGATTGTCCGAATCTACCGCGCTGGCACTAGCCGCCGCGCTAGCGCAACATTCTATGCACCCAATCTCACGTGCTCTCACCAACGCTCATCAACTTGCCAAAACTAATCTGCAGACTGAAGTAGAACTCAAGAACATTCAAGAAGAAATCGGCGCCGGCATCAACGCAACATTAAAGAATCAAGTGCTTAACAGCGGCTTAGTAGGTCATCAGTTGAAACTTGGTTCTGCCAAATTCTGTGCGACAAAAGTCACAGACACCCCAACGCAACAGGTCTATCTTGCAGATGAGCATGGTTGGTTAGCTACCTTTGGTTTGCAAGAAGTGATCAAGCAACAGGCGGCACACACCATACACGAGCTACAAGTTGCAAACCTTGCGGTTGAACTGCTATCTGGTGACCAGATAAAAACTGTAGCGAATGTAGCAAATGAAATTGGTATTTCACAGTTCCAAGCCGCGTGCAGCCCGCAAGACAAACTCGCTCGCTTGCATGCATTGAAACAACAAGGTAAAAAAGTGCTCATGGTCGGCGATGGTTTGAACGATGGTCCAATACTGGCCAGCGCGCATGTGTCAATTGCCATGGGCAAAGGTGTGCCACTGTCACTCGCACATGCCGACTACATTTTACTGAACGGTGACATCAGCCAGATTCCACGACTCATTCGTCATGCTCAAAAGACCATGTCAGTGGTCAAGCAAAATATCGCTTGGGCAATTGTGTATAACCTTATTTGCATCCCGCTCGCATTCACCGGTGTCTTATCTGCATGGATTGCAGGTCTAGGTATGGCAGTGAGCTCACTTATCGTAGTGGCTAATGCGCTACGTTTGACCCAATTTGCAGAAGAACTCCCTATTGCCACAACACCAACGATGAAAGTACAGGTCGCGTAATGGATATTTTATTTATATTGATTCCACTGTCTGTATTGATGGCCATCGTTGTGCTGGGTGGGCTTTGGTGGGCGGTCTATCACGGTCAGTTTGAAGATATAGAAGAAGAAGGTAAGCGGATTTTGGAAGAAGATAAATAGTAAGGTTTAAGCAGTAAATGTAGTTAGTTTTTTAAGGTAATAAAAACAGAAGTAGTAAATAGGTAGCAAGTTATCAATATTTTTAGTGTTATTAAGGACTGAAGTTATGAGTGCTAAAAACTTAGCAACAGCCGAATTCAGCGCATCCGCGTTAAGCTCGGCAAATACAGGAGCCGATAGTGTAAGCCCATCGTTTTACGATGACTACGCTGTCAGAAACTTTACCATTATGGCGGTGGTTTGGGGGGTAGTAGGCATGCTGATGGGCGTCGTCATCGCGTCACAGCTTGCTTTTCCTGAACTTAACCTTGGCATTTCATGGACGAGCTTTGGTCGTTTACGTCCTTTGCATACCAATCTTGTGATATTTGCTTTTGGTGGCTGTGCTTTGTATGCAACGTCTTACTATATCGTACAGCGTACCTGCCAGACCCGCTTAAGGTTTCCGCTCTTGTCACGCTACACGTTCTGGGGCTACCAAGCGGTTATCGTTGCGGCCATCATCTCACTACCGATGGGTTACACCTCAGGTAAAGAGTATGCAGAACTTGAATGGCCAA
Source organism: Methylotenera sp. (assembly GCA_035460465.1). Classification (GTDB taxonomy): domain Bacteria; phylum Pseudomonadota; class Gammaproteobacteria; order Burkholderiales; family Methylophilaceae; genus Methylotenera. Next base: position 71,858 of record DATHWQ010000008.1, read on the forward strand.
TCGACGTATTGCTTTTGATTGTTTGGCTCATGTACGCAACGGTGTTCTTCGGCACGATTGCTGCACGTAAGGTCAAACATATCTATGTGGCTAACTGGTTCTACGGTGCATTCATTATCGTAGTTGCGATTCTGCATATCGTGAACAGCATGGCGATTCCGGCTGAGTTGATGAAGTCATATTCAGTCTATGCCGGTGTGCAAGATGCCATGATTCAATGGTGGTATGGTCATAACGCGGTTGGCTTTTTCCTGACTGCAGGTTTCTTAGGCATGATGTACTACTTCATACCTAAGCAAGCTGAGCGTCCTATTTACTCTTACCGTTTGTCTATCGTGCACTTCTGGGGTTTGATTTTCACCTACATGTGGGCAGGTTCGCATCACTTGCACTACACCGCGTTACCAGACTGGACACAGTCAGTAGGCATGGTGCTATCACTGATTCTATTAGCGCCAAGCTGGGGCGGTATGATCAACGGCATGATGACCATGTCTGGCGCATGGCACAAACTACGTGATGACCCTATTCTACGCTTCTTGATCGTTTCATTATCCTTCTACGGTATGAGTACCTTTGAAGGCCCAATGATGGCGATTAAAACCGTCAACGCGCTTTCACATTACACAGACTGGACCATTGGTCACGTGCACTCTGGCGCTTTAGGCTGGGTTGGCTTCATCACTATGGGTTCACTGTATTACTTAGTACCACGCTTGTATGGCCTGAAACAAATGTACAGCAAAAAAGCGATTGAAATCCATTTCTGGTTAGCCACAATCGGCATCGTGCTTTACATCACTGCGATGTGGATTTCCGGCATCACGGCAGGTTTGATGTGGGGCGCTATCAATGATGACGGCACGTTAACTTACACCTTTGTTGAGGCTGTAAAAGCAGCGCATCCGTTCTATATCATCCGCATGCTAGGTGGTTTGCTATACCTAACTGGCATGGTCATTATGCTTTGGAACGTATTAAAAACAGCATCGATGGGGCAACACGTTCGCGCCGCGATACCTTCAACCCTTGTTCATGCTTAAGAGAACGAAAATGAGTAAAGATAAAGATAATCATTCTGAAGAGAAAAAAGGCTTCTCACACGAAACCATCGAGACCAACAGTTTTTTGATGGTAGTGCTGATTTTGTGTGTGGTGTCGTTTGGTGGTCTAGTGGAAATTGTGCCGCTATTCTTCCAAAAATCAACGACACAGCCAATCACTGGCCTCAAGCCTTATAACCCGCTGCAACTGGCTGGGCGTGATATTTACGTACGTGAAGGTTGCTACAACTGTCACTCGCAGATGATTCGTCCGTTCAAGGCAGAAACACTACGCTATGGTCATTATTCTGTAGCGGGTGAATTCGTTTACGACCATCCATTCCAATGGGGTAGTAAACGTACCGGGCCAGACCTGCATCGCGTAGGTAAGAAATACAGCGATGAATGGCATCGCATTCACCTTAACAATCCGCGTGATTTAGTACCGGAATCAGTGATGCCAGCTTACCCTTGGCTCAATGAAAACAAGGTAGACGCCATGAGTATGCCTAACCACATGCGCGCTTTGAGAAAAGCCGGTGTGCCATATACAGATGCTGAGATTAAGCAGTCTGTGGATGATGTGTATGACAAGACTGAAATGGATGCACTAGTGGCTTACCTGCAAGTGCTAGGTACTACGTTGAAGTAACGTTCAATACTAGGTGAATACTTAAGGCGAATATTATGGACATTACCGACTTACGCATCTTGGTAACGCTCTCAACCCTAGTCACATTTGTTGGCATTTGGTTGTGGGCGTGGTCGAGAACGAATAAAAAAGATTTTGATGAAGCGGCAAACTTGCCGTTCGAAGGAGAAGAATAGTGAGTGATTTTACCAGCGACTTTTGGTCATATTTCATCTCGTTCATTGTACTTGGCGGCATTGTAGGCTGCCTGATCTTGCTATTTATGACCAGCAAGGTTAAACAGATGAGCGACACAGATAATACGACCGGGCATGTGTTCGATGAAGATATCGTGGAGATGAACAACCCGATGCCTAGATGGTGGATGTGGCTGTTTGTCATCACCTGTGTATTCGGCATTGCTTATCTAATCATCTACCCCGGTTTAGGTACTTATAAGGGCGTGAAAAACTGGACGAGTATCAACGAATATCATGAAGAGATTGAAGCGTCTAAAAAACAACTTGCGCCTATTTATGCAAGATTCGCCAACATGACCCCTGAAGAAATGAATAACGACGTTAAGGCGATGGCAATTGGCGAGCGCTTGTTCATGAACAACTGTTCACTATGTCATGGTTCTGATGCGCACGGCAGTAAAGGCTTCCCTAACCTGACTGACCACGATTGGATTCACGGTGGTAGCCCAGAGAAGATCAAGGAAACTATTACGCATGGTCGTCACGGCATGATGCCGCCAATGGCCGCAGCGGTAGGTGGCCCTGAAGACGTGAAGAACGTGGCGAACTACGTGCTGAGCTTATCTAACAGCGCGCACGACATCAATCGCGCAAATCTAGGCAAAGAAAAATTTGCCGCATGTGCAGCTTGCCATGGTGCAGAAGGTAAAGGTAACCAAGCGATTGGTGCGCCTAATCTATCAGACAACATCTGGCTACATGGTTTTGGTGAAGCGGCGATTATCGAGCGTATCAACCATGGTAAAGACAACCAGATGCCTGCTCAAGAGGGTCGTTTAACGCCTGAGCAGATTCATGTGTTAGCAGCATACGTATGGGGTTTCTCAAACAAACCGAGCAATGTTGCTCAGTAACACATAGCAGGTTCATTCAAAGCGAGTACACAAGTTGGACACTAGCGTAAAGAAACCGAAAAAAGTAATCCCGATTGTCAGTGACACATCGCAAGATCAATTTGTGTCCTTGTATGAAGCGCAGAAGAAGATCTACCCACGTACGACTTCTGGCTTTTTTACTAACTGGCGCTGGATCATGATTTGGATTACCCAAATCGTGTTCTATGGGTCACCTTGGTTACAATGGGGTGAGAGACAAGCGCTATTGCTCGACATCAATGCGCACCGTTTCTATATTTTTGGCTTAGTGCTTTACCCGCAAGATTTGATTTACTTGGTGGTAATACTGGTCATCTCGGCGCTCGCTCTGTTTTTGTTCACGGCAGTGGCAGGCAGGCTGTGGTGTGGCTTCTCTTGCCCGCAGTCGGTCTACACCGAAATATTCTTGTGGATAGAACGCAAGATTGAAGGTGACCGTGCGGCACGTATTAAGTTGGACAGTCGTAAACTTTGTTTTGAAAAAATCTACAAAAAATGGTTAAAGCACGCCGCATGGATTAGTTTCTCCATGTGGACCGGTTTTACGTTCTTAGGTTATTTCACACCGATACGTGACTTAACAGATAGCATCATGCAGTTCCGCCTTGGCCCGTGGGAAACCTTCTGGATCTGCTTCTACGGCATGGCTACTTATGGCAACGCCGGTTTCTTGCGTGAGCAAGTGTGCAAATACATGTGTCCTTATGCACGCTTCCAGAGTGCGATGTTCGATAAAGATACTTTGATTGTGACTTACGACGAAGAGCGCGGCGAACCTCGCAGCGGTCGCTCTCGTAAAGTCGATGCCAAAGAAAAAGGCTTGGGTGACTGTATCGATTGCAGTTTCTGTGTACAGGTTTGCCCTGTCGGTATCGATATCCGTGATGGCCTGCAATATGAATGTATCAGTTGTGGCCTATGTATAGATGCCTGCGACAGCATCATGGATAAAATGGGTTATGCGCGTGGCCTAATTCACTTTTGCACACAAAATGGCGTAAGCAAACACTGGACTAAACACCAGATTATCCAACGGATATTGCGTCCGCGAGTACTGGTTTACAGTGGAATATTATTGGCATTATGTATCGGCTTTGCCGTTTCATTAGGGCTACGCACACCATTCAAGGTGGATGTGATTCGCGACCGCGGTGTGATGTCGCGCCTGGTTCCGGGTGGTAATGTAGAAAATGTCTACCGACTACAAATCACCAACGCCACTGAAAAACCACAGACTTACCGTATTGGAGTCACTGGGCTAGAAGGTTTATCCCTTGCATCAGATAAAGAATTTACAGTCAACGCTGCGGATTCACGTATGGTTGCGGTGAGCTTGCAGATATTGGATGGAACAATTAAAAGTGGCTCACATCCAATTAAATTTGAAATTGACGCGTTGGGTACTGACGAACATGTTTCAGAAAAATCTATCTTCTATATGTCACGCTAAGGAATGAAGACCATGTCAGACACACCGAAATCCAAACCCGACACCTCCAAGGCTTGGTGGCACTATGGACATGCATGGCTGGTGTTCGGTGGGCCAGCGGTGGTTGTAGTTGCCTGCATGGTTACCGTTTACATTGCAGTCAGTCGGCAAGATCCGGTGGTAGAACAAGACTATTATCGCAAAGGGATTGAGATTAACCAGACGCTAAAAGAAGAAGCAGAAACTACAGCAGCAAAAAATGCACTGGAACCCGCCATGCGTGCCCGTAACCACGCGGCAACTGGTGTGAATCAAGAAGAAAAATAGATCGCCGTAAGTATGCAAACTGCTCTTGCCTATAGCGCCTTGATTATGGGACTAGCCGGCGGACCGCACTGTGTGGCAATGTGCGGCGCGGCCTGTGGCGCTTTTGCACAATCAGAGCAACGCTACGCCATCCAACTTTATCATCTAGGCAGGCTATGTGGTTATGCGGCTCTCGGCGCTATTGCCACATTTGGCATTCAAAGCATCGCCTGGGCTTCTAGTTATACCGCAGCACTGCATCCACTTTGGTCATTCTTCCATGTGTTGATATTCTTTTGGGGGGTGATGCTAATCATCTATGCGCGCCAACCAGCTTGGGTAGATCGCACCGGACGCACGATCTGGCAGCAGGTTAAAAAACTCAGTAAAGTACAGGGCGGCCATTTTTACATCGGTATGCTGTGGGCGCTGATGCCCTGCGGCCTGCTCTATTCAGCGCTCATTATTGCCTCATTCAACGGCGACCCTTTGGGTGGTGCTATCAGCATGGCAGCATTTGCAATCGGCTCTAGCGTCTCTTTATTTTTCGCGCCCTGGCTGTGGCTAAAACTCAAAACCAATCTGGTAGAACCTTACGGCATCAGGCTGGCGGGAGTTATGCTAAGCGGTGCCAGCGCTTGGGCGATTTGGATGCAGTTAGCACATGATACTAAAATCTGGTGCATCAACTAATTATAGCTATCCCATAAATATTCCACTCTTTTGTCATTCCGTGCCTGACACGGAATCCAGTGACTTAAAGACGCTAGATACCGACTTTCGTCGGTATGACAATTGTGAGTACTGAGTGAAACCATAGAATTATTCGGCAGAATAGCTATAAGACTCAAACGATTATCTTATAAACCTACCACCCTCAAACCTTCTTTTGCCGTATTCCACACCAGATAAGCTTGTCCGTCTTTACTCAATAATTGCGGGTAATCTGCTTTATCGGCAGTACTTGCTAATACTTTCGCATCCTGCCAGCTTCTGCCGCCATCATCTGAAAACATGCCCAGAATCGTGTTGTTTTTAGCCTCGGTTTCACGCCACACCAGCCAGACTTTTTCACCCATGCTCAAAATAGCGGGATGACCTGCTTGATTCTTATTGTTACCAAACTTTTTAGGCACTGACGATGCCCACGCTACGCCATCCATACGACTGTAATAAAGCCCGGGCTTCTTGTCGTTACCATCGAAATACGCCATATGGTAACCCCACCAGTCTTTCCCCTCTCCACCGCTAGCAAGTGCGGCACCGTGATGCGGGCAACCGTCAATTTGCCAATGTCCAAAGGTTGCGCGTTGTAGGTTTGGTTTAGCGTTACCTTGTGGCACTTCTGCAATCATATGGTCGCGCTCACTGCCTTCAAACACGTGGCGCCACATGGCGACCACCGTACTATTTAAACCAGTACCGTCGGATTTAAGTGCGGTGACGATACGACAACACTCGCAAGTGCTATCGGCAAGTTTCTTTTCATCCGCAAAGCTCTTACCCTGGTCAGTGGAAACCGCATAATAAATTGCTGCACCATCATATTTTTTACCTGTAGCTTTGGCTGCCTCCAGATCACGCTTATCTACCCATAGCACAGTGATTTGACCGCTAGGCGAGACTTGCAATGCATCAAAGCGATGCGTAATTTCATCACGGTCTTGATGTACCACCTTTTGCTGTTCAAAGCTTTTACCGCCATCTAGCGACCGGGCAAACCATACGTAAGCAGTGAATGGTTTTGTTAGCATTTGTGACCATGTGACATACACAGCACCCTGCATTGATACCGCAATCTTAGGACGCGCCTCGCCATCAGCGCCTATCTTCTGCGCCTGCAGGTTAACCTGCACAGGCTTAGAAAAAGTCTTGCCTATATCGCCACTTTTATCAACCACGACAAATCCATCCTTCACGCTTGCACGCCATAACTGGCCAGTAGCGTCAGCTACGACACTCACAGCGAGTGTGGTTTTCTGTGGTTTAGTGTGTTCTTCATGCGCCAGCACTTGAAAGCTGGTGGCTAAAGCAAGTATAAGAAATAATCGTTTCATATTAGTAATCAAATTTAAGTTGAATATAGCCTGTGCGTTGCGGATACGGATGGAACACATAAGCTTTATAGTTGTTGATATTGTCTACGCCAACACTCGCAGTGAAGCGGTCTGCAAATTTATAATTGGCTTTCACGTCTACAAAAAAGAACTTACTGGTCCCGCCAAAAGTATCTGGATTCGTATCACTGTTATCAAGCGTATTGTATTGTCTTCCGCTATAGCGCGCTGCCACAGTATAAGTAAGATTGCTACCTTGATGGTAAGTACCAACCACCTTGTACTGCTGTTTAGGAATACGCAGCGGTTTATTGCCATGGGTAGTGGGGTCTAAATCGTTACGCAGAATCTCCGCATCGGTAAAGGTTGCATTGGCCGATAGATCCAGACCATGAATCCAGACATCTTGCCAAATGGTCGATAGCTCAATGCCGTTGGTACGTACACGGTCAACATTTTGGATAAACGAACACCCTGCTGCCGACGCGCATATACCATTACCAAATGGAATGGTACTGCCATTAGTGGCGGTTTGACTGATAAGTGCATCATATTTACTTTCATGAAACAAACTCGCACGGACCAAACCATTGGCAAAACGACGTTCTGCAGTAAGCTCCCCTGAAATCACTTCCTCTTCTTTAAGATTCGGATTGTTCTCCACCACCGTGTTGCCTTGATTAAGCTGTTGATACAGTTCAGCCACTGTCGGAAAGCGAAAGGCTTGCCCTACTGCGGCACGGAAGCCCCATGCAGGCTCAGGCTCAAAACTTAATGAGGCTTTAGGCGAGAACTTGGTTTCAGACTGACTTTTGTAATTCGCGGTACGCAACAAACCGCCCAGTGTCGTCTGATTACGGCCATTACCAGCCTCCCAATACTCCGTGCGACCACCCAAAGTAAGTGCCCACTCAGAATTAATCTGCCACTTGTCCTGTGCATATAAAGCTTGTGTTTGAGTTTCACCCCGTGATGAACTATTCAAGGTACCTTTGTCACCTACTGACCAATCCGCGGTGTTATTGGTATCACTTTTTAATTCGTAATGGTCAATATGGTAGCCAACATCAATCGTGTGATTTTTAGGACGTAAAGTACCGCGTAGATCTAACACTGTCCAACCCGTGCCTTCTAAATCCGTGACGCGGCCAATTCGATTGATGTAGGGGTTTCCACCATTCGCACCGCCTGTAGCGCCATTAGACGGTGCTTGAGAAGCACTACTTTTGTCTTTTTGGTAATCATAATCCGAGAATGTGGCCTGCCAATCGAAAAAGCCCTTGGTATTAGATTTCAAATCCAAGGCTTGCATCACATGCAAAGCTTCTACTTCGGCGGGGCTAAAGCCAGAAACGTCATAACGCGCACCGTTAAAATTCACACGACCATTGAATACTTGGTTACCAGCAGCATCTTTGATGTAACTTTCAACGTCAGTGCGGCTTTCTAAATCCCACACACCTAATGTATAAGTTAGTTTAATTTGCGGCGTGATGGCATAGGCTGCTTTAAATTTGGCATTGATTTGCTCTGTGTGATCAATCCCTGTTGCACCAAAAATAACACGGTCCTGGTCCTTTTCACTTTTGTCTTCAAATGCTCCGGTAATGACTGGGCTTGCCCCTGGTGCCGTGGTTGAGCGGAGTGCATTGGCAAACTGCATGGGTTGGCTTTCATTCTCTAGCCTATCCACCCCGAACCAAAAACTTAAATCATTGACCTTGTTCCCGACTGAAGCGGTTTGATGGTTGCCTGTAAAAGTCTTGTCAGTCCCGTACAGTTCAAAATCTTGCGCGAAAGCCTGCGCACTGGCATGAGCTTCAAACTTGGTTGGCATGCGTGTATTTAGATTCACCACACCACCGAACGAGTTACCTGCATACAAGGCGGAAAAAGGGCCGTACAGGATATTCACACTTTCAATCTCTTCCGGGCTGACCAAACCCCAGCGCGGCGGAAAGCTGAATGAATTACCGAGTAGATTCGAGAGCAATATGCCATCAGCGTAAAGCATGGTTTGCGCACTTGATAATGTGCCTGTAGTACGCGTAGCGATTGGTCCATTGCGATCACCGATGTAGCGCTCACGTACTTGGAAACTGGGCAAATATTTTAATGTCTGCAACGACGTCGTGGCATTCACCGTGTCTTGAATCTGCTGCTTATTATAAGTTTCTACCGTGGCAGGGTGGTCGATAATACGGCTATCTAACGGCGCCGTCACTGTGACTTCATCCAGTGTTAAATTGTGATCCGCGTATGCAAGCTGTTGCATGCTTGCCAGTGCGCTCATTACGCATAGTGTGATTTTATATTTCATGATGTTCTCCCGAATTAACGTTGAGCGATACCTAAAAAGGGTACTCTAAAAAGTTAATTGCTTGAGAACTGAGGTGGGGCTTGGCTTGGTGGGGTTAAATAAGGCTGAGAAGCAACTGCAACAACTGCATGTTCTGCAATGGTTTGCGCTTCTGCTTCTAAAGTCTGGATAATCAGGTTATTAGGGGCTGGTAAATAAGCAGTGCTATGAGGATTTGCGCAGAACGGACAATGTTCGAAATGATTTTGAGCAGTTTGTGACTTGGACGGATTGACTGAATTCAGCGTCAACTCGGTCGCAAGTTGTTTGCCCATAGTGGTTTTTACTTGAATTACAACTTTAGCGCCATTGCTGGTACATACTTGCTGGGTAAAAGCTTTATTGCCTGTCAAATTAACCAAAGCATGTGAAACCGTAGGCGCAAGCGAAGCAAATACCATCACCATCATAATGATTCTGCTAATCGCTAATTTATAGTGCCGTAAAAACATACAATAATTATACGCAAATTTACCTACGTATTGAGATTAAGCTACTTTATTTGTAAAAAATCAAGCACTTCCAAAACAATGCCGATTTACAATTATCCCAAACCAATTAATCGCATGAATAAGCGCATAAGATATGCAGCCAGTATGAGTGCAAGCACACTGGCCGCCCATATCAATAGCAACCAGCCTATGCGTTTCAGCCAGGAAGTCTCAACAGGTTTTTCATCCATTTCGACCATTTTAAAGCCTAGTGATAACCATCTTCGGCGCGCACCTTGCCACGGAACACGTAGTAAGACCATGCGGTGTAAGCGAGGATGAAAGGAATAATGAACAAGGTACCAACCAAGGCAAATATCTGGCTTTGGCGCGGTGCAGCTGCATCCCAGATACTGATATTCGGCGGGATGATGTTCGGCCACAAACTAATCGCCAAGCCGATATAGCCTAAAAATATAATACACAATGCAAATAAAAATGGTTTGAGATCATTCTCTTTTTTGATGGCTTTGATTAACAAAAACATAGTGACAGCAACCAAAATTGGTACTGGTGATAACCATATAATATTAGGTAAACTGAACCAGCGCTCCGCAATCGCTGCATGAGTTAATGGCGTCCAAATACTGATAATGCCGATTGCGCCTAGAATCAGCCACGATAAAGGCACAGCCAGTTGCAGCATGCGTTTCTGTAAATCACCTTCAGTTTTCCAGATTAACCAGCAACAACCTAATAAACTATATGCCAGCAAAACACCTACGCCTGTAAAAAGCGGGAATGGCGCGAACCAATCAAGCGCACCGCCTATATATTCATGGCCATTCATCTTGATGCCATCAATATAGGCACCTAAGGTCACGCCCTGGAAAAATGCCGCAACTGCTGAACCGCCGATAAAGGCTTTGTCCCAGATATGGCGCTCATGGTCATGTGCTTTGAAGCGGAACTCAAAAGCCACGCCACGGAAAATCAGGCCAAGCAGCATAAAAATCAAAGGCAGATACAGTGCACTCAGAATCACTGCGTAAGCCAATGGGAAAGCGGCGAACAAGCCGGCGCCACCTAATACCAGCCATGTTTCGTTGCCGTCCCATACCGGCGCGACAGTGTTCATCATCACATCACGGTGTTCGCGTCCAGGTACGAACGGGTAAAGAATGCCGATACCGAGATCAAACCCATCCATAATCACATACATCATGACGCCAAAAAAGATGATGATTGCCCAGACAATAGTCACGTCAAAATTCATGATTTATCCTTATTGTCCGTAAATGGAAGTTCATTCTGCAGCAACTCTGTTGCTAATGACATAGGTCGCATCTGCTGTTTGTCCTGGCCAGGCCCGCCATCAGTGGGTAAGTCGCCTTCATGCGGAATCGGCCCTTTGCATACCAAGCGAAGCACATACGCAATGCCAATGCCAAACACAAATAAATACACCACGATAAATAAGCCCAATGACAAAGCAAGCGAACTGACATCATGCTTAGAAACGCCATCAGCGGTGCGCATGACACCGTACACCACCCACGGTTGACGACCGATCTCAGTGGTGAACCAACCAGCCAGTATAGCAATCAATCCGGCAGGCCCCATGTATGTAGCAATATGTAGAAATGGCCTAGAGGTATAAAGCTGCTTTTTGTAGCGTAACCAAGCACTATAAAGACCGAGCAACAGCATCAACATACCCAAGCCAACCATGATGCGGAACGTCCAGAAAACAATCGTAGCATTCGGCCGGTCGGCCGGTGCAAACTCTTTTAAACCTTTAATCTGACCATCCCAGCTATGCGTTAATATCAGGCTGCCAATGTGCGGCAACTCAACAGCATATTTAGTTGTTTCGGTCGCCATATCAGGCAAGCCAAATAACAATAACGGTACACCTTCGCCCGCTTTATTCTCCCAGTGCCCTTCCATCGCCGCTACTTTAGCCGGCTGATACTCCAAAGTATTCAGGCCATGAGCGTCACCAATCACAACTTGTATTGGCGCGACGATCAACACCATCCACATTGCCATCGACAGCATCTTACGCACCGCCGCATTATCTTTTTTATGCAGTAGCTGCCATGCACCAGATGCTCCCACAAACAAAGCAGTAGCTAAAAAGGCGGCAACACCCATATGTGCTAAACGGTAAGGGAAAGACGGGTTAAAGATAATCGCCAACCAGTCCATAGGTACTAGAATATTATTCACCACTTCATAGCCTTGCGGGGTGTGCATCCAACTATTGGAGGCAATGATCCAGGTCATGGAAATCAGGGTGCCGATGGCCACCATGATGGTTGAAAAGAAATGCAGCCCAGGCCCCACACGGTTCCAGCCGAACATCATGACGCCTAAAAAACCGGCTTCCAGGAAAAATGCAGTGAGCACTTCATAGGCCAGTAATGGCCCTGTAATACTGCCGGCAAACTGGGAAAATCCACTCCAATTAGTGCCGAACTGGTAAGACATGACAAGGCCGGACACAACACCCATGCCGAAAGTGACGCCGAATATCTTCAGCCAGAAATGGTATAAATCTTTGTAAGCCTGTTTTTTGGTCTTGAGCCAACAGCCTTCCAATACGGCCAGGTAGCTGGCCAGGCCAATAGTAATGGCGGGGAAGATGATATGAAACGCAATAGTAAAGCCGAATTGTATCCTGGCCAGATCAAGTGCGGAGAAACCGAATAGTGAATCGCTAGTTACAGGCACGTTACCTCAAATCTTTAAGATTGATTAAATATAAACAGACGCATCAAAGTCCATCATCTTCTGAAAAGCGCTGCTCTTTAAATGGGTCCGCATGGTTATGGTAACCACGTACTTCCCAGAAACCCGGTCTGTCTTCAGCATGTAACTCAATTGCCTTGAGCCACTTAGCACCCTTCCAGGCGTAGCGTTTAGGTACGATCATACGTACTGGTCCGCCGTGTGCTGTTGTCAATGGATAACCAAGCACGGAATGTGCAACGATGACATCATCATCGAGCAAGGCTTCAAGCTCAAGATTGGTGGTGTAGCCATCATATCCATGCAGAGTAACGAACTTGGCCGTTTCTAGCGGCACTGCCATCATCAACAAGTCTTGGGCTTTTACACCTACCCAATCCATATCGAGTCGGCTCCAGCGCGTTACACAATGAAAATCTGAGACTTCAGTCACTTGTGGAAGTTGTTGGAATGTATCCCAATCTAAATTGAGCTCATTCTCTACCAAACCGTAAACACGTAATTTCCAGTTGGTTTTGTTGATATCAGGCAAGATGCCTAAGTCTAAAATCGGGAAGTTTTTGACTTCGGTTTGACCTGCGGGCACGCGTTCATTGGCATTCGCTTTACCAGGTGCATTGCCTTTTTTGGCAATCGCTATCTTGCCCGCAATGAGCTTTTTCCAATCTGGCACGGCATTCTCCTCGCGCTCGAAACGCGGCTACCCACATGGGTTTTATGTTTAACCTCTATGATTGAGGTTTTTTGGGACTTTCTTTCTTAAAGCTATCCAGCAACAACAAAGCGACACCTACACAAATTGCACTATCTGCCACGTTGAATGCTGGCCAATAGAAAGTTTCATAGTAAAAATACAGAAAATCCACCACGTAACCCAAGGTGACACGGTCATACAAATTACCAATCGCGCCACCTAATACTAAGGCCAAACCTAAACAAAAAAGTTTCTCGGTTTGGTGTTTGCGAATCAAGTAGCTAATCACAACGATCGCGACGACTGAAACCACGCTGAAGAATATTTTTTGCCAGCCGCCAGCATCTGCTAAAAAGCTGAATGCGGCACCCTCATTGTGATAACGCACCAAATCAAAGAAACTGGTGATTGTCATATGCTCACCATATTGAAAAGCCTGTTGTACTAGATATTTTGTGTACAAATCCAATACAACAATCACCGCGCTAATAAGAAACCATTTACGCATGAGTACGGTACTCGCCAGTGCCAAACAAGTTTCTCACGCAGCGTCCACAGATTTGTGGATGTAAGGAATCTGCCCCTACATCTGCACGATAATGCCAACAACGGTCGCATTTAACGTGAGTACTAGGTTTTACAACAATCTTTTGCTGGGACTCAGCTACAACTTTATAAACCTTAGCACTTGAGGTAATCATCACGAAACGTAAATCGTCCGCCAAACTGTTCAGTGCCTCATAACCATCGTTTGTTACGTAGAACTCTAATTCAGCTTGCAATGATGAGCCAACCTGCCCGGTAGCACGCAACAACTCAATTTCTTTTGCCGCTTGAGCACGTGCGCTGATGATGGTTTCCCAGACCTTGATGTGTTCAGCCGACATGCCGTGCTTAGGCAGTTTGTACCAAACATCTTCAAACACTGTTTTTTCAGCATCCAATCCTAAGGTCTGCCAAATCTCATTCGCGGTGAAGCTCAATATCGGCGCCATTAAGCGCATCATGCAATGCGTAATGTGGTACAACGCGCTTTGTGCACCGCGACGTGCAAACGAAGTTTCACCTGCGGTATAGAGCCTATCCTTTAGAATATCGAGGTAAAAACCACCTAAATCTTCTGAGCAGAAACTCACGAACTTTTGTACTGCTAAATGGAATTCATAACGGTCATAATCTGCCAGTATTTCTGTTTGCAGCTTCTCGGTTAACACTAATGCATAACGGTCAATCTCCAGCCAATCATGCACTGGCAGTAAATCTTTATGCGCATCAAAATCAGCCAAGTTTGCCAGTAAGAATTTCATGGTATTGCGAATACGGCGATAGCTTTCTGCCACGCGTTTCAAGATTTCATCTGAAATCGTGAGTTCGCCAGAGTAATCAGTTGAGGCCGTCCACAAACGCAAGATATCTGCGCCGTAAGTGTCCATTACCTTTTGCGGTGCGACGACATTACCTTTAGATTTACTCATTTTGTGACCCGAGCCATCCACCACAAAACCATGTGTCAGCAAGGCGTTATATGGCGCACGGTCATCAATAGCACAGCCGGTTAGCAGCGAAGACTGGAACCAGCCACGATGCTGGTCTGAGCCTTCCAAATACAAATCGGCCGGGAATGCTAACTCTGGGCGACGCTTCAGTACAGCAGCATGTGTTGCACCAGAATCAAACCAAACATCCAAGGTATCACTGATTTTTTTATAGGCTGCAGCATCAGCTGGCGCATGTTCTGCCAAAAAAGCCGCACCGTCTAAACTAAACCAAGCTTCAACACCGCGCGCTTCTACTAATAAAGCGGCTTGTTCTAGTAACGCTAATGTCTGTGGATGCGGCTCACCGGTTTCTTTATGCACAAACAATGGCATTGGCACACCCCAATTACGCTGGCGCGATACGCACCAATCAGGGCGATTCTTAATCATCGCTTCTAAGCGCGCACGGCCCCAGCTTGGGAAAAATTCAGTTTCATCAACGGCTTTGTTAGCATGCGCGCGCAAGCTCATACCGGCAGCATCTTGCTCGTTCATACCGATGAACCACTGGTGTGTCGCCAGTTGCATCAATGGCGTTTTATGACGCCAGCAATGTGGGAAGCTGTGGTTCAAACGGGCACTGGCTAATAAAGTCCCGTTCTCTAGCATCTTAGCCAAAATCACTTTGTTGGCTTCTTGGCGCGTTAGGCCACGTATCGCTTCGAACTCGACCAAGTCACTGTTGAAGAACTTACCGTCACCGCCCATTAAAACGCGAGGCTTTTCATTCGGGAAGTTAGCGCGCATCACTAACCAGTCATCATTACCATGCGCAGCTGCGGTATGGACTAAGCCTGTACCTGCTTCAGTTGTGACATGCTCACCGCAAATGATTGGCACTTGACGGTTATCGAACGGATGTTGTAGTTGCAAGCCTTTTAATGCAAGACCATTACAAGAGCCGAGGACTTTATAATTCTCTTCGCCGTAACGTGCCAGCGTACTTGCAGCCAGCTCATGCACCAGAATCAATAAACCCTTACTGGTTTGAATCAAATCATAATCAAACTCAGGATGTACACTTACGGCTTGGTTCGCCGGCAATGTCCATGGAGTTGTGGTCCAGATGACGGCATATGCATCACCCAAGGTTTTAAAATCAAGTTCTTCTACACCAAACACTTTACATAATGCTGCGTTATCTACTGCTTTGAAACCCACATCAATCGCTGGTGAGTTCACATCTTCGTACTCAACTTCAGCCTCAGCCAATGCTGAACCGCAATCTACACACCAATGTACAGGCTTACTGCCCTGATACAAATAGCCATTTTCGTAGATGCTACCCAAAGCACGCATGATGTCAGCTTCGGTTTTGAAATCCATCGTCAGATAAGGATTATCCCAATCACCCAACACTCCTAGGCGGATAAAGTCTTTCTTCTGTTTTTCTACTTGCTCTGCAGCGTAGGCGCGACATAGCTCACGAAACTTGGCAGGGTCGATATTTTTACCGTGGGTTTTTTCTACCATCAACTCAATCGGTAAGCCGTGGCAATCCCAGCCTGGTACGTAAGGCGCATCAAAACCACTCATGGTTTTGGATTTAACAATGATGTCCTTTAAGATTTTATTAACGGCATGACCGATATGAATATCACCGTTCGCGTATGGAGGACCATCATGCAGAATGAATTTTTTTGCACCTTTGCGTGCTTTACGAATACGCTGATAAAGCTGCTTATCTTGCCATTGGCTTAGCCAAGCCGGTTCGCGTTTGGCTAAATCGCCACGCATTGGAAACGTGGTTTCTGGCAGATTTAGTTTGTACTTAGACGCTTCAGCTTCTGATGTTGTCTTGTTAGGTGTTGTCTTGTCGGTCATGTTTATTTCTATGTTCTATATACTTAAGTTTTATTACTTGTTAAGTGTTATTTCTTGAAAAAATCTCGCGCAACTACAATATCAGCCGCAATCTGTGCTTTTAGCGCCTCTAATCCATCGAACTTCATTTCATCACGTATTTTGTGTAAGAACTCCACATGCACATGTCTATCGTACAAATCACCATCAAAATCAAGGATATGTACTTCAAGCAGTAATTTAGGAATGCCGCCAATAGTAGGTCGCACACCTAAATTTGCAACGCTGGGCAAACCGTCCAATTTTACCGCATATACACCCGTTAAGGCAGGTCGCTCATGCCGCATGTGAATGTTGGCGGTAGGGAACCCCAACTGACGACCGCGCTTTGCACCGTGCACTACTTTTCCGCTGATGCTATAAGGACGGCCGAGTAAACTCGCGGCTTCTTGCAACCTTCCCGCTGCCAAGGCGGCACGCACACGGGTGCTTGAAACACGCTCACCGTCTAAGCTGACTTGTGGCAAGCCAACTAGATTAAATTTGGCTTCAACAAAGTCGATGATAGAGCCTCTGCGTAGCGCACCAAATCTAAAGTCCTCGCCTACCAAAATAGCTTGTGCATTAAGCGCCTGACGCAATATATCCTGCATAAATTCTTCAGCACTTACTTTTGCAAAGTTCCGGTTGAAACGGCAGACATAAGCTTTCTCAACGCCTGCATTGGCAAAATGTTCCAGTTTTTCACGCATCGAGCATAGTCGTGCCGGCGCACTGTCTGGTGCAAAAAACTCACGTGGATGCGGCTCAAACGTCATCACGGCTGAAGTGACATTGAGCGATTTTGCAGTTTCTACAAGCTTTTTCAATAAAGCCTGATGTCCTAAATGCATGCCATCAAAATTGCCGATTGCTAGCGCGCAAGCTGGCTGCAGAGTCGCTGGAATGTGTCTGAAAACTTGCATCTAACGCTCAACCCTACGAATGTAATCTCTAGGTCTAAACCCTAAAACCAGCAGCGTTGCGAAGTAACTTACGCCGCCCAACACCACCAAACCACTTATATAAAGTAGACGTTTCATTAAGCCAAAATGTAGCCATGCACTAGTGTCGCCCATGGCAAAATATAGCGCAGCACCCATCACACTTAACGCAACGAGCAATTTAAGGGTAAAGATCAGCCAGCCTAGCTGCGGTTGGTAAATATCAGCCTTACGCAGGTGATAGTAAAGTAGGCCCGCATTGATACATGCACCCAAGCCGACTGCCAACGCCAGCCCTGCGTGCTGGAGATGCAGTAAGAATACAAAAACCAGATTCATTAATTGCGTCGTGACCAAGGTAAATACTGCAATCTTGACTGGTGTTTTGATATTTTGTCTCGCATAAAAACCCGGCGCCAATATCTTAACCAAAATCAAACCTAACAACCCTACGCTATAAGCAATCAAAGCTTGCTGGGTCATCAGTACGTCATGCCCGGTGAATTTACCATAATGAAATAAAGCGATTACCAAAGGTGTAGCAAGCACTGCTAGGGCAACAGCAGCTGGCGCTGCCAGAATGAAAGTAAGCCGCAGCCCCCAGTCTAATAACTGCGAATATTCACCATGGTCTTTACTCGCATATGCTTTTGATAGGCTGGGCAGCAATATTGTGCCCAGCGCTACGCCCAGCACACCGGTAGGAAATTCCATCAAACGATCTGCATAATAAAGCCAGCTCACACTACCTGTATCTAAAAACGAGGCAAAGATCGTATTAATAATGAGCGAAATCTGCGCCACGGAAACCCCCAATACTGCAGGACCCATCAGCTTTAATATACGCAACTCACCTTTGTCACCATAGCCTTCACCTTCGTGCTTAAGCTCAAACTTCGGTAGTAAGCCGATTTGCTTCAAGAAAGGAATTTGGAAGATCAATTGCAAGAAACCACCAATAAACACCGCCCACGCCAGCACTTTAATTGGCTCAGCAAAATGATCTGCAAAAAACAGTACGGCAACGATCATCGATACATTCAGCCAAACTGGCGTGAATGCAGGGATACCAAACTTGTTATAGGTATTGAGTACACCACCCGCCATTGAAACAAGTGAAATAAAGAAAATATACGGGAAGGTAATGCGCAACAACTCAACTGTCAGCTGCATTTTATTAGGGTCCGCCCTAAAGCCTGGCGCTATCAATGTGACTATCCACGGCGCGGCCAACATACCCAGCAAAGTTGTAACGACAAGTATCAACCCTAGCCATGTCGCTACGCGGTTAATAAGGCTATGTGTTTCCTCAAAAGTGCGTTGGCTCTTATATTCAGCTAAAATCGGCACGAAAGCCTGACTGAAGGCACCTTCAGCAGAAACGCGACGCAATAGATTGGGTATCTTGAAAGCGACGATGAACGCATCAGTAATCATGCCCGCGCCAAACACGCGCGCGATGAGCGTATCACGCACAAAGCCTAATATGCGTGAGACAAAGGTCATGCTACCGACTTTGGCTAAAGCTTTAAGTAAATTCATGGGCGACTATTAAGAAATTTGTTTTATTAACAACATATTGCACAATTTTATCATGCCCGACGCCAGCACGTAGCAATTGCTCATGATATTTGCTTGATTTTAACTTGCAATTTATTCTCATAATAGCTATGATTATGGGCTTCGTATTTTGAATAGCTTTTAGAGCTTATAGGAAACATTTAAGATGGCAAATACCGCACAAGCAAGAAAACGTGCTCGTCAAGCAGTTAAGCAACGCGCTCACAATGCAAGTTTGCGCTCT
>DATHWQ010000009.1:0-28232 GCA_035460465.1 Methylotenera sp.
GCGTGCAATGGCGATACGCTGGCGTTGGCCGCCAGAAAGCCTAGTACCGCGTTCACCTAAAAAGGTTTGATAGCCTTCTGGTAGGCGGTGAATGAATTCATCCACTTGTGCTGCTTTTGCTGCTGCAATGACCTCTTCGTCAGTCGCATCTGGGTTGCCGTAACGGATATTCTCTAATGCATTGGCCGAAAATATCACCGCATCTTGCGGTACCACCGCAATGTGACCGCGCAGATTGTTTAAACCGAGTGTGCTGATGTTCTGCCCGTTAATGCTAATTTGGCCAGCGCTTAATTCATAGAATCTGAGTAAGCATTGGAATAAGGTGGTTTTACCAGCACCGGATGGACCTACCAGCGCTATTGTTTCACCTGCTGCAATCGTTAGCGAGACATTATCCAAGGCAGCAATCTGTGGGCGGGATGGATAGTGAAACGTCACGTTCTTTAGTTCAATTTCTGCTTTTGCAGGATTAGCGAGTACTTGGGCGTTGATAGGTTCTTGAATAGCGGCGTCTGCATGCAAGAGTTCTAAGAGACGTTCTGTCGCACCTGCAGCACGCATTACGTCACCCCACACCTCTGCCATGGTGCCTACGCCACCAGCTACCATCAGGGCATAAAGGACGAATGAGGCCAGTTCACCGCCGGTCATGCTGCCAGCACTGACTTGGCGCGCGCCTATCCACAAGACAAATATAATCGTACCGAGTATTGCCGTGACCATCAGCAGGGTGAGCATGGCTCGCACGCGCACCCGTTTAAGCGCAGTGGTAAAGCTAATATCCGCACTTTTGCTAAAGCGTGTAATCTCGCGATGTTCTTGTGTGTAAGACTGTACGGTGGGCATGGCATTGAGTATCTCGCCCGCCATGGCCGAGCTATCGGCGATACGGTCTTGCGATTCGCGCGATAGTTTTTTGACTTTGCGACCAATCAAAATAATAGGCAGTATCAGCAGCAACATCAGCCCGATGTTGAGCGAAAATAGATAAAAATTGGTGACGGCTAACATGACCATGCCGCCGACAAATTGAAACAAGCTGCGTAAGCCCATAGAGAATGAGCTACCGACCACGGTTTGAATGAGGGTGGTATCGCCCGTCAAACGCGAGAGTACTTCGCCGGTCTGGGTGGTTTCAAAAAACTGCGGAGATTGCGTCATCACTCTGGCATACACGGCACTGCGTAAATCTGCAGTGACGCGCTCGCCCACCCAAGAAACGGTGTAGTAACGAGAAGCGATCATCAGTGCCCAAAACGCAGCGAGTGCAAACATCACCAAGAAATGTCCATTTAAGCTGAGGCTACCAATCAAGCCTTTATGACTAGCAGCAGTAGATGCGTTCGTGACGAAACCAAAATCAATCAAATCACGAAATGCTAGCGGCACCAGTAGCAAGGTGGCTGAGCCTAGGCATAACAATATGAAAGCTAATAGCACCCGTGAGCGGTAGGGGCGTAGAAACGGCCAAAGGTTGGCCAATGGGGCGAGTTTCTTTGCAGGGATTTTCGTGTCAGTTTGCATATTGGCAGGATGGTTTAAGCATAAATATTGATATTAGCATTGGCAATGCTACCTATTGAGTTTTATTGACAGCTTAGGTTAATTCAATATTCAGCCAATACTCAGCTAAGTTAAGCTTAAAAATTCAATTACTTATTGATTAAACACAGACAGGTCTGATTTATACTTACGCCATCAATCATTGTTTACAGAATAATCATGCATAAAAATATTAAAACAATTATCTGGCTGGCAGTGGCATTGCTGGGTGCGGCGGCGATTAGCGGTATTGCGCTCAATCGCGGTGAAAGCATCAATGCCTTGTGGTTCATCACTGCCGCTTTTTGTGTCTATGCAATTGCTTATCGATTTTATGCTGCTTGGATTGCCGCAAGCGTATTGGTGATTGATGAAACGCGTGCGACGCCAGCAGAAAGACTGGATAACGGCCGCGACTTTGTGCCTACCAATAAATGGGTGGTATTCGGCCACCACTTTGCCGCGATCGCCGGCCCCGGACCTTTGGTTGGGCCCACCTTAGCAGCGCAGTTTGGTTATTTGCCAGGCACGTTATGGATATTGGTTGGTGCTGTGTTGGGCGGCGCAGTGCAAGATATGGTTACGCTGTTCTTTTCCACACGGCGGAATGCGCGCAGCTTAGGGCAAATGGCACGTGATGAAATTGGCCCAATCGGTGGTGCTGCGGCGCTCATTGGTACGTTTTTAATCATGATTATTTTGATTGCGGTGTTGGGCCTGGTGGTTGTGAATGCCATGAAACATAGTCCGTGGGCAACCTCTACCGTAGCGGCGACCATACCAATCGCAATGATCGTTGGCTTTTATATGCGTAACTTCCGACCCGGTAGAGTACTGGAAGCTTCGGCACTGGGCGTGATATTGCTATTACTCGCAGTGGTGGCAGGAGGCTGGGTCGATCATCACGAAGGTTTACGCGTTTTATTTGATCACGAAGGTTTGCCACTGGCTTGGGCAATCATCGCTTATGGTTTTGCAGCGGCAGTGATGCCAGTGTGGCTATTATTGGCGCCGCGCGATTATCTTTCGACTTTTATGAAATTGGGTACTGTGATTCTGTTGGCAATCGCTATTGTTATTTTGCGTCCAGATATACAAATGCCTGCATTAACTCAGTTTACCGATGGTACGGGGCCAATCTTCGGCGGTAAATTATTTCCGTTTGTGTTTATTACTATCGCCTGTGGCGCGATTTCTGGATTCCATGCGCTGATTGCATCTGGGACCACACCTAAATTACTCGCCAATGAGCGTGACATCCGCATGATAGGTTACGGTGCAATGTTGCTTGAGAGCTTCGTGGCGATTATGGCGATGATTGCGGCAACAGTGCTGGAGCCAGGTGTCTTTTTCGCGATTAACAGCCCAGCAGGTGTTGTGGGGGCGAGTGCAGTTGATGCCGTGGCTAAAATCAATAGCTGGGGCTTTGCTGTGACTGTGGAGCAAATGAATCAGTTAGCCAAAGATATGGGCGAAAGCACTTTGTTTGCACGTACCGGTGGCGCACCCAGCTTGGCAGTAGGCATGGCGAGTATCTTTGGCAGTGCTTTTGGTAAAGGGTTGCTAGCACTTTGGTATCACTTTGCCATCATGTTCGAGGCGATTTTTATTCTCACCACGCTAGATGCGGGTACCCGGGTTGGCCGTTTTATGCTGCAAGACATGCTAGGCAATATTTGGCCTAAAATCGGCCAGACCTCTTGGATGCCTTCAGTGATATTCACCAGTGCCATCGTCGTGGCGGGCTGGGGTTACTTTTTATATATCGGCGTGATTGACCCGAATGGCGGCGTGAATATTTTATGGCCACTGTTTGGTATTGCGAACCAAATGCTAGCGGCGATTGCCTTATGTGTAGCAACTGGAATTCTGGTGAAATCAGGCAAACTTAAATATGCATGGATTACTAGTCTACCCCTTGTCTGGCTAGTGACTATTACCACGACTGCGGCATGGCAAAAGATTTTTAGTGATGATGTCCGCGTTGGGTTTCTGGCTGCAGCGAATGATATGGCAACAAAATTAGCAACGGGCGAATTGTCCCCGGATAAGGCGGCGGTTGCACCACAGTTGATATTCAATCAACACTTGGATGCTTATTTGACCATGTTCTTTGTGGTGGTGTTATGGGTAGTGATTATTGATATGTTGCGTGTCACTTATCGATATTTAGCGGGTAAACCGCTATTGCCACTTACTGAAAGCCCACATGAGCCGAGTCGGATGGTTGAGGATTGGGTGAGAGACTAATGTTGAATGCAGTTAGAACGTTATGGAGCACAGTTCGTCGCCTTTCAGGTGATGATGCCTATGAGCAATACCTCGAACATTACGCAGAGACACATTCTAGCATCGATGAAAATCCCGAAGTCCTGCCGCCACTGTTAAGTCGCGAAGAGTTTTTCAAGCAATGGCAAGACAATAAGTGGAAGGGCGTGAAACGCTGTTGCTAAGCGATGCGGCTTTAGAAACTAACTGACATTCTTTGTTGGAGGGTTTCTTGGTTTTGCTCTCAGCGCAGCTAGCGCGATTGCGATTTTCTGATCGTCAGTCATTTCAGCTAGGCGTTTAGCTTCCAATGCGCGTTTAAGCTCCAATTTCTTTTGCAATTCTCTGGAGACTTCTTCTAGCTTGCTATTCGGAAAAGCACTCAGTGCATTCACTTCGCTAGTAATTGAATTGCCAAACACTCGTTGAACCAAAGTTTTCATCATTAGCCCCTCGTCATTTATTAGTATTGTTTTTAAATATCTAACTGTTTAGGTGCAAACAATGTGCCAGACAAAAAGCGTGATTTAGGCAAATGAATTTGTTATTTAACTATTTGATTTATATTGTTAAATAATATTTTTAAGTTTTGTTTGGTGAAGATTAAGAACTAATGAGTGTTGCTTTTTATCGGGTGATGATGAATTCTCGACAAGTAGTCGCTGGTTTGACTTTGATTGGGTGACTCGCGTATGCGAGCCACCAAGATAGGTTGTACCTAGAAGAAAGTGCTCAATAGAAGAGATTAACTGATGTAGCGTTGTGATTTTTTATTGACCACTAAGTACATCAACACACCCAACACAATCATCGGCAAACTTAACCATTGCCCCATACTTAAACCCGCAGATAACAAACCTAAGTAGTCGTCTGGCTCGCGCGTAAACTCAATCAGGAATCTGAAACTGCCATAACCCATGAGGAATAATGCTGAAATGGCGCCAGTTGCGCGCGGTTTTGCTGAGTAGATCCAAAGTATCAGAAATAAAACTATGCCTTCCAACGCAAACTCATAAAGTTGCGATGGATGGCGAAGTAAGGTATCCACCTTAGGAAACACCATACCGTACTGAGCATTGGTGACCCTGCCCCATAATTCTGCATTGATAAAGTTACCCATACGACCAGCGCCTAGGCCGATTGGTACCAACGGTGCTACAAAGTCCATAATGGCGAGCCATTTCAGCTGGTATTTACGTGCAAATACCCACATGGCAACCAGCACACCCAAGAAGCCACCATGAAAGCTCATGCCGCCTTGCCAAACTGCCAGTATCTCGGTTGGGTGCTGCATAAAATAACTAAATTGGTAGAACAATACATAGCCTAGTCTGCCGCCCAGAATTACACCTAGGGCACCAAAAAACAGTGCATCGTCCAACATGTGATGTGTCCAGCCATGCCAGGTGCGGTGTTTAATCTGCCATTTGCCTAATCCTAAAAATGCTAAGAAACCTAGCAGATACATGAGGCCATACCAGTGGATACCAAAAGAGCCAAGATGAATTGCGATGGGGTCGAAACCTGGGTGTGTGAACATGTGAAAAGACAATCCGTAACTAAGAATAGGGGTATTTTACCCTGCACATTATGTGGGTAGTATGTTTTTATATTTGCATTAGGAGTATATTAAATACTAAGTAGTAGCTGGCTGTAATTAAAGTATTCAAATGTCTTGTAGTGCTCGGATCGTAGTATTTGGATAACTGGTGCTGAGGTAACTTTAATTGTTCAACGCCGACCTCGATGCAGTGCTCACGTCTCTTGACTTAAAGGTCAAGTCAATCACCAGCTTGTTGCCATTATTTCACATGCTATTTGATGCATCGCTGGATAATGTTGTGGTGTATTCAGCGTCCGGTGATACGGTTTACGTTAATCCTACCCTATTAAAAACTATCAATATCTCTAGTGTTAAAGAGCAAGCTGAAGACATATCGGTTGAGGAATGTTTTTCTCAATATAAAGATGCTGCGCGTTCTATGCTTCAAACAGGTGCAGCTAAAGATTTAGTGATAAAAATCATACATCCCAAATTAAGTCGGGTCATTTACGACCTGGTTTACATCTCTCCCATCAAAAATAATAAGAATCAAATTATCGGTGCAATAGCTGCAGGTCGAGATTTAGACTTTTATGAGCAACAGAAAAATCTAGAAGTTGTTAAGCAAGAGCACTATTTACGCGCATTGCTGGATACTTTTCCATTTATTGTGTGGATGAAAGACAAAGAAAATCGTTACCTTGCATGTAATAGTGCCTTTGCCAAGGTCGCAGGTACTGCTTCTACAGATGATTTAGAAGGAAAAACAGATTACGACTATTTTCCTGAGCATGCTGCAGGTTATGTTGAAGATGACCATGAAGTGCTTAATACCGGCATCCCGAAGACGGTTGTTGAACGTATTAGGCATAGTAACGGTGAACTGCACTGGGCGGAGACCTATAAATCGCCTGTCACGGTAGATGGCGAAGTGATTGGCACCGTTGGCTATGCGCGGGACATTAGCGATCAGATTCATTTACACAAAGAAGTTGTAAAAAAAGAGTTGGAATTTGTTGAACTGCTAGAAAGTTTACCGTTAGCTATCGTGCGGTATAACAGGCAGTGTGTCAGAACATTTAATAATGCACATCATGACAGTCTCAATGAGAATTTAGCAGAGCCTGCGCTAGGGAAAACACCTAGCGAGCGTTGGTATCAAAGTTTGGTCGGTTTAACAGGTCAGGAATTTCAAGATATTCTGGAAAATGTCATGGATACCGGTCAAGCAAAATCGCTTGAAATGCGTATTCAACATGATGACAAATCCTCTATTTATTTTTTCAATATCCTTCCGGAAAAAAACAGCAAAGGCGAGGTGGTGGGCGCACTTACTTTAGCGAGTGATATTACCGAGAATAGCCGCAATCGCCAGCGTATTGAGCATCTGGCCTATCACGATGCTTTGACAGATTTACCCAATAGAACCTTATTAAATGACCGTGTGGAGCATGCCATACGTCAAGCCAAGCGTTATGCGGAGCAGTTTGGTGTTTTGTTTCTAGATTTAGATAACTTTAAATCAATTAATGACACACTAGGACATGCTGTGGGTGACCAGTTGTTAATAGAGGTGAGTCGTCGCTTATCAATGTGTATGCGAGAGTACGATACCGTGGCGCGTATGGGAGGCGATGAATTCTCAATACTGGTGACAGATATTAAGAAATCAGAGGATTTGGCAAGTTTAGCCGCGCACATCATTAAGCAATTTGAATTGCCTTTCAAAGTGGATAATACAGACTTTTTTATCACAGTGAGCATGGGAATCGCCTGCTATCCACAAGATGGCGATAATGTCGCAGATTTATTAAGATATGCAGACTCTGCGATGTATTTTGCTAAAAAAAATGGTGGCAACGCTTATCACTTTTATGCAAATGAGCTTACGGTCATTGCGTCAGGCCGGTTAAAAGTAGAAACCTTATTAAGATATGCGCTCAGCCACCAAGAGTTTGAACTTTATTATCAGCCGATTATTTCATTGGTTGATAAAAAAATTGTCGGCGCTGAAGCGCTGATTCGTTGGCATA
The DNA here is from genome assembly GCA_035460465.1 of Methylotenera sp. Classification (GTDB taxonomy): domain Bacteria; phylum Pseudomonadota; class Gammaproteobacteria; order Burkholderiales; family Methylophilaceae; genus Methylotenera. The sequence goes on from DATHWQ010000009.1 coordinate 7,390, forward strand.
GCGCAGAGTTGGGCTTTGTGCTGCCAGAAGAGTTTATTCCAGTAGCAGAAGAACGAGGATTTATTGTAGAAATTGGGAGTTGGGCGCTTGAGTCTGCATTTAATGCCGCAGTTAAATGGAATGTACTAAAAAAAACACCGGGAAAAATACCAAGAGAAATACCGTTAGTCATTTCGGTCAATATTTCTTCCAGACAACTCATGCAGCAAGATTTTGTATCAATCGTGCTTAAGTTGTTGGATGAAACAGGTTGCCAGCCTAGTTGGGTTAAATTTGAAATTACAGAATCTTTGCTATTGCAAGAAAGCAAAACAGTGAAAGATGCGCTTTATTTCTTGAATGAGCTAGGCATTAGAATCTCAATTGATGACTTTGGAACCGGGCATTCTGCTTTGGCTTATTTGAATAAATTTACAGTGAGCGAGATTAAAATTGATCGTTCGTTTATACAAAATATCACTACCGATGAAAATCATGCATTGCTAGTGAAATCTATCATCGCGATGGGTATTAGCCTCAATAAGACTTTAATCGCAGAGGGTATAGAAACAGAAGAGCAATCGAAGCTGATTTACAACCTGGGGTGCGATATGGCGCAAGGATTTTTATTCAGTCCACCAGTCACGGTCAGCGAGTTTGAAGCGATGATTGTCGACAAATAAGTGGTGCTGACCCTCAGTAATTACCATAGTGATTATGCAAAAATCATATTTATTTAGCTACTTAGCGCTAGCTAGTCTAAAATTACACTTTTATTAAAGCTCTACGGAACTTAATCATGCCAGTATACCGCTCAAGAACTACAACCCACGGTCGCAACATGGCCGGTGCACGCGCATTGTGGCGCGCCACTGGCATGAAAGACGGTGATTTTGATAAACCTATTATCGCCATCTCAAACTCATTCACACAATTCGTACCTGGCCATGTGCATTTAAAAGACTTGGGTCAGTTAGTAGCGCGTGAAATTGAGCGTGCAGGTGGCGTAGCCAAAGAATTCAATACCATTGCCGTGGATGATGGTATTGCCATGGGTCATGGCGGTATGTTGTATAGCTTGCCTTCGCGTGATTTGATTGCCGATAGCGTCGAATATATGGTGAATGCACACTGTGCCGATGCATTGGTGTGTATCTCTAATTGCGACAAAATCACACCGGGCATGCTGATGGCCGCGTTACGCTTGAATATCCCAGTGGTATTTGTGTCTGGCGGCCCAATGGAGGCTGGTAAAGTGAACTGGAATGGCGTCACGCATAAGCTGGACTTGGTCGATGCAATGGTAGCGGCGGCGGATAGCAAAGTGTCTGATGCTGAAGCGGATGAAATCGAGCGTTCGGCTTGCCCAACCTGCGGTTCATGTTCTGGTATGTTTACTGCCAACTCCATGAACTGTCTCACCGAGGCGTTGGGTTTGAGCTTGCCGGGTAATGGTTCTACGCTAGCAACGCATAGCGCCCGTAAAGAATTATTCTTAAAAGCAGGTCGCTTGATTGTAGAACTGGCAAAACGTCATTACGAAGAAGACGATTATTCAGTACTGCCACGCAGCATTGCCAATATGAAAGCGTTTGAGAACGCCATGAGTTTGGATGTGGCGATGGGCGGCTCTACCAATACCGTATTGCATTTGCTGGCTGCTGCGCATGAAGCGGGTTTAGATTTCACCATGAGTGACATTGACCATATCTCGCGCCGAGTACCTTGTGTGAGCAAGGTTGCACCTGCTACTGCTAAATATCACATGGAAGATGTACACCGCGCCGGTGGCGTGATGGGTATTTTAGGCGAATTAGATCGTGCCGGTGTCATCCATAGAGATACGCCAACCGTTCATAGTAAAACAATGGGCGATGCTTTGGACAAGTGGGATATTAAAGTCACTGATGATGAAGACGTGAAGAAATTCTATCGCGCCGCACCGGGTGGTATCTCGACGACTATCGCGTTTTCACAATCGATGCTGTACCCAACTCTTGATGACGATCGTGAAGAAGGATGTATTCGTAGCAAGGCACATGCCTATTCGCAAGATGGCGGTTTGGCTGTATTGTACGGCAACATCGCACTTGATGGCTGTATCGTGAAAACTGCAGGTGTGGATGACAGTATCTTGAAATTCACTGGCCGCGCTCGTATTTTTGAATCGCAGGATGCAGCTGTTGAGGGCATCTTGGCAGATCAAATTGTCGCCGGTGATGTGGTGGTGATTCGCTATGAAGGCCCACGCGGCGGCCCAGGTATGCAAGAGATGCTGTATCCGACTTCATACCTAAAATCTAAAGGACTTGGCAAGGAATGTGCATTACTTACTGATGGTAGGTTCTCAGGCGGCACTTCCGGTTTAAGTATTGGCCATGCCTCGCCTGAGGCGGCTGAAGGCGGCGCAATCGGCTTGGTAGAAGAGGGTGACAAGATTGAGATTGATATCCCGAATCGCACTATTCATTTAGCCATTAGTGATGAAGAAATGTCACATCGTCGCGCAAAAATGGAGGCCAAGGGTAAAGATGCTTGGAAACCTGAAAATCGTGTACGTGCAGTGTCACCAGCATTGCGTGCATACGCGGCAATGAGCACCAGCGCGGCACGCGGCGCAGTGCGCGATGTTTCACAAATTGAGAAATAATAGCAAAATTTAGTTAGAAAACTTAAGAACCAGGCCTAAAAATTAGTAATCTTGAAAAGAAATATGATGCAAACGAGTGTATTAGAAAAACCAGAATCAGTTGATATTGAACCCGTAGATGATGTGCGTTTTATCAAAGACGCCAATGGTTTAGATTACATTGAAATTGAAAACCGTCACGCTACGGCTAAGTTATCATTACAAGGTGGCCATGTGATGCATTGGCAACCCAAGCATACGAGCGCCCCTGTGTTATGGCTTTCTGATCAATCACGTTATGAAACAGGCCGTTCAATCCGCGGTGGGATTCCATTATGTTGGCCTTGGTTTGGCGCGCATCCTACAGATAGCAGCTTGTGTATGCACGGTTTTGCACGTGTTACTCCATTCTCAGTGATTGATATTGGTCAAACGAATAATGGCAACACCCGTGTAATTTTGCAGATGAAGCATACCGAGAATGCACAACGCCAGTTGTCTTATCCATATACGCTGGTACTGACGATAGAAGTCGGGGCAACGCTTTCAATCAAGCTGGCAACGACCAATCGCGCTACACAGCCTTTCTTCATGGGTGAAGCATTCCATACCTATTTCAATATTGGCGATGTGGAAAAGGTGAGCATTGCCGGGCTGGAAGATACAGAATATGCAGACAAGTTATTGGATTACTGGCGTGATACACAAGAAGGTGAGATTCAGTTCAACCAGGAGTTCGACCGTGTTTATGTAGGAACCCGTGCACCTGTCACTATCCAAGATCCGATTTTACGTCGCAATATTCGCATCGAGAAAAAAGGTAGTAATACCACCGTGGTTTGGACGCCTTGGCAGAAAAAAGCACTACAAATGCCAGATATGCCAAAAGATGATAGCTGGCGCAATATGATTTGTGTAGAAACTGCGAACGCCATGGAAAACCTAGTAATGATTAATCCTGGCTATACTCATATTCTGGCAGTGGAATACTCAGTCACAGACTTTTAATCATGGCAAACAAGCTAGCCAGTGAGACCAGTCCTTATTTATTACAACATGCTGATAACCCTGTGGACTGGCATCCGTGGGGTGAGCAAGCGCTTACTTTAGCTCACGAACAAAACAAGCCGATACTGCTCTCTATTGGCTACTCTGCTTGTCATTGGTGTCATGTCATGGCACACGAATCGTTTGAAGACACTGAAGTTGCTGCCATCATGAATGCGCATTTCATCAATATCAAGGTAGACCGTGAAGAGCGCCCGGATATTGACCAGATCTATCAAACCGCGCATAACATGTTGTCCAACAAAAGCGGTGGTTGGCCGCTGACCGTATTTTTAACGCCCGACCAAGAGCCTTATTTTACGGGCACTTATTTCCCTAAAACAGCACGATATCAATTGCCGGGTTTTGCAGACTTGATCCCACGTGTTGCTGCCTATTATCATGAACGTAAGGAGGATGTTGCTACACAGAATCTGCAACTTGCTGATGCGTTAGCGCGTACGATTCCAGTGGCAAATACAGTAGTTTCGGCAAATGCAACTACGCTTCAACTAGCTTTCGAGCAACTGCGTGAAAGTTTTGACTTTGAGCATGGTGGTTTCGGTGCTGCGCCTAAATTCCCTAATCCGGCCGATGTGACTTTATTGCTGCATCAAGCACAGGCAGGCAATAAAGAAGCTGAGACAATGGCCTTGCAGATGTTATCTGCGATGGCAGCCGGTGGTATTTATGACCAGATTGGTGGCGGCTTCTGTCGTTATTCAGTTGATGAGCGTTGGAATATTCCGCATTTCGAAAAAATGCTCTATGACAATGGTCAGCTACTTTGTTTGTACACTGACGGTTGGCAACTCAGTAAAAATCCTGTGTATCTGCAAGTGGTTGAAGAGACAATCACTTGGTTGCAGCGCGAGATGCTTTCCACCAGTGGTATGACAAAAGGCGCGATCTATTCATCATTGGATGCTGATTCACTCGATGCGCATGGACATAGCGAGGAGGGTGCGTTTTATGTATGGCAGCCCATTGAAGTAAAAGCATTGCTCACGCCGGAAGAGTTTGTTGTCGCGGCGCGTTGTTTTGGCTTTGATCGCGCACCAAACTTTGAAGGCGTGGCTTGGCATGCCTATATGGCGGTAATGCCGGATGCCGAAGATCAGGCTTTATTAGAGAGTGCGAAACACAAGTTATTTGCGGCGCGTGCACGACGTACACGCCCGGGTTTGGATGACAAGATACTGACCTCCTGGAATGCGCTTGCGATTAAAGGCTTGGCATGTGCAGGTTATGCATTTGAACGCCCTGAATGGATTAAGCTGGCACAAAACGCAATCGATTTTATACGTACCCATTTGTGGGTGAAAAACGCATCCGGTACTTATCAACTATTGGCGACAGCTAAAGATGAAAAAGTCCACCTGAATGCTTATCTGGATGACCATGCATTTTTACTGGATGCATTAATTGAGTTGATGCAGGCTGACTATAGAAGTGAAGACATGGAGTTTGCCGAAGAGATCGCTGAGACATTACTTGAGAATTTCGAGGCGGATGACGGTGGTTTTTATTTCACCTCACATCATCATGAAAAGCTGATTCACCGACCTAAGCAAGGCTTTGATAACGCCACCCCTAACGGTAATGGCATAGCCTCTGTTGCTTTACAACGTTTTGGACACGTCTTGGGTGAGCAACGATATTTGCAAAGTGCAGAACGTACGCTACAAGCGTTTGATGCCATGGTTAAACGTAATCCAGCTGGCTGTGCGAGTTTAACTCATGCATTGGATGAATACCTCACGCCACCTACATTGGTGATTATGCGTGGCGAGGCTAAAAAGTTGCAAAGTTGGCGCGCTGAATTAAGGAAAAATTATTATCCGCATCATTTATTTTTCTTTTTGGATGAGCACGCCACTACCTTGCCACCTACCTTGCAAAGAAATCTATCAAAAGCTGTCAACGCTTGGGTATGTAAAGGCGTTGTTTGTTCACAGAGTATTGATGATTTGCAGAGTTTGATAAACCAGATTTAATGTACTATGGCTTAAAACAGTATGATTAATTTTACTTGTTTTAATTAAATTTATAGGTATCATACGCGCTTGCGAAAATTGCAAAATACATAATTATTAAGCGTAAATTCAAGGAGATAGCATGAAAGCATTATTATTAACAATCGCTGCTGCTGGTTCTATGTTATTTGTAGCCCAAGCTAGTGCAGCTGATGCAAAAGCGGCAGAAGCATTAGCTCAAAAAAGTGGCTGTTTAGCTTGCCACAGTGTTGAGAAAAAAGTATTAGGCCCATCATATAAAGATGTTGCTGCAAAATACAAAGGCGATAAAACTGCTGAAGCAAAATTAATTGCTAAGGTTAAAGCAGGCGGTAGCGGTGTTTGGGGTCCAATTCCAATGCCAGCAAATAGCCCACAAGTTAAAGACGCTGATATTAAAACTATCGTTGAGTGGGTATTGTCACTGTAATTTAAGTGGTAATGTAAAAAAGCCAGTCATATGACTGGCTTTTTTATTGCCTGAAAACCTTAGCTATGCTGTTTTTTCAGTGTACTGTGGTGTACCGAGTATAGAAAATACACGGCGATACCGATCAAAATCCATACACCAAATCGAACCCAAGTGGCATGAGGCAAGAAACTCATGAGTGCCCCACACGATAAAATACCCAACACCGGAATCAATGGGTTCCATGGATTTTTGAATGGGCGTTTCAGTTCTGGCTGGCGTATACGTAAAACAATCACGCCAACGCATACCATGACAAAACTGGCTAAGGTTCCGATGTTGACAGTTTCAGCCAGTTCGCCAAGAGGAATAAAGCCTGCAACGATAGATACTACTAAGCCACACATTAAAATGACTTTAGTCGGTGTTTTTCGGTCTGGATTTACTTCTGAAAAGATAGGTGAAATCAGGCCGTCACGGCTCATGGCAAACAAAATGCGCGTTAAACCATACATGAGTACTAGTAACACAGTGATAAGGCCTGCCAGCACCCCCGTAGCTACTAGGGTGGATGACCAAGTATAGCCAATCTTAGTCAATGCGAATGCAACCGGTGAGGACACGTTAAGTTCGGTGTAATGTACGACGCCTGTGAGTAAGCCCGACACTATGATGTAGATAATGGTACAAAATACAAGTGATGCTAATAATCCAATTGGTAGGTCGCGTTGTGGATTTTGTGCTTCCTCTGCTGCTGTGGATACTGCATCAAAACCAAAATAGGCAAAGAATACTAAAGAGGCACCTGCCAGTATGCCGATATTTTTACCATTTTCCAATGATGTGAACCAGCCATAAGGCATAAATGGCTGCCAGTTATCAGTATTCAGATGGGCAGAGGCGAGCGTGATAAAAATGGCAATGGTTGAAAGTTTGATGACGACGATGATGTTATTGAAACGCGCACTTTCTTTTACGCCAACAATCAACAGAATAGTCAGTATCCAAATAATCGCAAATGCCGGTAGGTTAATGAGCCCGCCGACCATAGGTGCTTTGGTGAGTGCTTCTGGTAGATGCACATTGAAGTTGGCTAAAGTGCCAATAAAGTAGCCAGACCAGCCATTGGCAACCGCTGCGGCACCTACGCCATACTCCAAAAGTAATATCCAGCCCATGACCCAGGCTGCGAACTCGCCGAATGCGACATAACTGTAACCGTAAGCACTGCCAGAACCACCTACAGAGGCCGCTAACTCGGCGTAAGCGAGTGCGGCAAAGCCAGAGGCAACACCGGCAATAATGAAAGAGATGACGACTGCAGGGCCTGATTGGGTGGCGGCGGCAATACCAGTAAGTACGAAGATGCCGGTACCAATCGCGCAGCCTATGCCTAGAAGTGCTAAGTCAAATGCAGTTAGACATTTTTTAAGACCACTGTCCGAGTGTGCAATCACTGGCTTAGTGCGAAGAAGTTGCTGGAGCATTATCTTATCCCTTATTTTAGTGCTTCAAATATGCTGAATATTAGCGAATTAACCCTATTTATAATAGTACTTTAATAAATACTATTTTTAGCTTTTATATAACGCTTTTAGTACCGCTATCATATAGCTTTGGTCGAGTACACCCGCGCTCTCGCGAATACTATGCATCGCCCACATTGGTGCACCTACGTCCACACTCGCCACGCCTAAACCTGAAGCAACAATTGGTCCTATAGTACTGCCACAACCTAAATCGGTACGGTGTGCATATTGCTGGTAAGGCACGTTGGCACTTTCGCATAAGGTAATAAAGCGCGCAGCAGACTCTGCATTGGTGCTATAGCGTTGATTCGCATTGGTTTTAATTACTGGGCCCTTATTTACATGCACATGATGGCAAGGTTCATAAGCGCTAGGGTGATTAGGGTGGTAGGCATGCGCCATATCTGCGCTAATAAAGAAACTTTTTGCTAATGCACGTAATCGTGCTTCTTCGTCTAGTTTTTGGTTGCTGACGATGCGCGTGATGACGTCTGCTAAGAAACTGCCACTGGCACCGGTGGCGCTTTCGCTGCCAACTTCTTCGTGGTCGAACAATGCACACACACAGGTTGAATCTGGTGTGCTGGTATTGATTAAAGCAGTGAGCGCCGCATGACAGGATGCCAGATTGTCTAACTGGCTGTCGGCGATAAACTCTTGGTTTGCGCCCCATAACACGCCTTTTTGCGTATCAAAGACATTGAGCTCGAACGTGAGTATGTCCGCAACTTTGACATTGATTTTTTCTGCGATGTGGCTGAGGAATTGCTGGTCAGCTTTTACACCATCTTGCCCTTCACCAAAAATCAGCGGTAATTCGGTTTGCTTATTGAGCTTGAGGCCTTTGTCGTTTACCTCGCGGTTCATGTGGATTGCCAGATTCGGCAAACGCATTAACGCATCATCAAACTTTACCAAGTGTGTTTCGATACCATTGGTGGTGCGCACCATCACGCGACCGGCAATGCCCAGGTCACGGTCGGTAAAGGTTGCCAGAATCGGCCCACCGTAAACCTCTACGCCTATTCTGATGAGGCCTTCGCTGCTTTCAGCCGCATTTGGTTTAAGTCGTAACCCCGGAGAGTCGGTATGAGCGCCGACCATGCGGAACCCAGAGTCCACCAGTGGCTGTTTACCGATGATAAAGGCAATGAGAGATGAACCGCCGCGGATAACGAAATAACTGCTACCTGCTTTAAGTTGCCAGGCCGCAGTTTCCTGTAATTGGGTAAAGCCTTGTTGGCTTAGGCGCTGCGCGGTGCTATGTACTGCGTGCCAAGGGCTGGGGCTGGCATCAATAAAGTTAAGTAAGTCTTGGGCGCATTCGCGAGCTTGAGCGGGGATTTTCGTCATAGTTACCTAACTTGTCGGCTATGTTAAGCCTTAGCTAGCCAGTCTTTATCAATCAAAAAGTCGCTATAGAGCTTAGCTTCCGCACTGCCGGTCTCCGGTTTCCAGTCATAGCGCCATTTAACGATAGGTGGCATGGACATGAGGATGGATTCAGTACGCCCGTTGGACTGTAAGCCAAACAATGTGCCGCGGTCATATACCAGGTTGAATTCAACGTAGCGACCACGTCGATAGGCTTGGAAGTCACGCTCACGTTCGCTGTAAGGCGTATCTTTGCGGCGCTGTAAAATAGGTAAATAAGCGTTAAGGAAGCTATCACCCACTGCACGTTGTAATTCAAAGCTACGCTCAAAGCCTAACTCATTGAAGTCATCAAAAAAGATGCCGCCAATACCACGTGGTTCTTTACGGTGTTTGAGATAGAAGTACTCGTCACAATGTTTTTTGAATTTCGGGTAGTACGCTTTATCAAAAGCATCTAATGCAGATTTGTTAGTACGGTGAAAGTGCTCGCAATCTTCTGCAAAGCCATAGTAAGGCGTTAGATCCATACCGCCGCCAAACCACCAGATATCTGATTCAGTACTATTTTGTGCTTTTGCTACAAAAAATCGTACATTCATATGTACAGTTGGCACATAAGGATTGCGCGGATGAAACACTAGAGATACGCCCATTGCCTCCCAACTGCGGCCAGCGGCCTCAGGGTGTGCGATAGTCGCGGCGGGAGGGAGTTTGCTACCTAATACATGAGAAAAACCAACACCGGCACGCTCGAATACATTACCTTCTTCTAACAGGCAACTGGTGCCACCACCACCTTCAGTGCGGTTCCAGCTGTCGTGTAAAAACGTTTTACCATCAACCAGTTCTAATGCTTCTACGATCTGGCTTTGTAGATTCTGTAGGTAATGTAGTACGGCCTCACTGTTTAATTGCTTGCTCAAAATAATCTTACTTTCCAATCTAACTTGCTTGGCTTAGCCTTTAACAGCTCGGTAGCCAATATCAGTGCGATATTGTGCGCCATCAAATTTAATTTCATCAATTGTTTTATAAGCTTGTTGTTGTGCAAACTTTACCGTTTCGCCTAAAGCCGTGACGCATAACACGCGGCCACCACTGGTTAACACCTTGCCATCTTTAAGCGTGGTACCAGCATGGAATACATGTGCGTCTGTCAAATTAGTCGGTAAGCCAGTGATTTCGTCATTCAATCTAGGTGTTTCTGGGTAGTTATGAGAAGCCATTACTACGCCCAGTGCCGTACGTCTGTCCCATTCCGCCTCTACTTTGTCTAGAGTGCCATTCACCGCATGTTCAGCCAACATGACTAAATCACTCTTCAAGCGCAACATAATCGGCTGAGTTTCCGGGTCGCCCATGCGGCAGTTGAACTCTAGGGTTTTAACATTACCATTTGGCGAAATCATTAAGCCGGCGTACAAAAAGCCAGTATACGGAATACCATCCTTTGCCATGCCTTCGACCGTCGGGCGGATGATTTCACGCATGACTTTGGCGTGAATCTCAGGTGTTACGACTGGGGCTGGTGAATAAGCACCCATGCCGCCTGTATTCGGGCCTTGGTCAGCATCGAGTAAGCGTTTATGGTCTTGGCTAGTAGCGAGCGGCAAAATGTTTTTGCCGTCGACCATCACAATGAAGCTGGCTTCTTCACCAGTTAAGAACTCTTCAATCACTACGCGGGCGCCAGCGCTACCAAGTTTATTGTCTGATAGCATGGCGTCAATCGCTGCGTGTGCTTCATCAGCCGTCATGGCAACCACTACGCCTTTGCCAGCGGCTAAACCATCGGCTTTTATCACAATCGGTGCGCCTTGCTGCTTCACGTAGTCGTGCGCTAGTTTAGCATCGGTAAAAGTAGCGTAAGCAGCGGTAGGGATGTTGTGGCGCATCATGAACGCTTTAGCGTAATCTTTGGAGCCTTCCAACTGCGCTGCCGCTTTGGTAGGGCCAAAAATCTTCAAGCCAGCAGCACGGAACGCATCCACCACGCCCATCGATAATGGCGCTTCCGGGCCTACGATGGTCAGGTTGATTTGCTCCTTTTGCGCGAAATCGAGCAAATCCTGCACGCTGGAAATAGGCACGTTGACCATATCTGGATTCAACGCAGTGCCTGCATTGCCAGGCGCTACATACACACGACTGACTTCTTTGTTCTGAGCGATTTTCCATGCAAGCGCATGTTCGCGGCCACCACTACCAATCACTAATATTTTCATTCGATTCTTTCTGATTTAGTGGCGGAAATGGCGGATGCCTGTCAGTACCATGACCAAGCCATGTTCGTCTGCAGCGGCAATCACTTCTTCATCGCGCATACTGCCACCAGGGTGAATCACACAGCTAGCACCTGCTTCAGCTAACACGTCGATACCATCGCGGAATGGGAAGAATGCGTCTGAAGCGACGACTGAATCTTTAAGTGTTAAGCCAGCGTTTTGTGCCTTGATGGCAGCAATCTTGGTGCTGTCTACGCGACTCATTTGGCCTGCGCCTACACCCAAGGTCATGCCATTGCCGCAGAATACGATAGCGTTAGATTTGACATACTTTGCTACATTCCAGGCAAACATCATGTCTGCTAGTTGTTGCTTCGTTGGTTGTTTTTTAGAAACGATTTTCAGGTCGGTTTCTGCCAATTCGTGGTTATCAGCCGTTTGAATCAAAATACCTGAGCCAACACGTTTGATGTCGTGTGAGTTACGGCCTTGCTCCCAAGCAGTGTTGCCACCTTTTGGCAGGTCGATTTTCAATACGCGCACGTTGGCTTTAGCTTTAAATACTTCTAGCGCATCTTCGGTATAGTCGGGTGCAATCAATACTTCAACGAACTGTTTAGAAACCGCTTCAGCAGAAGCTTTATCTAGCGTGCTATTGAAAGCGATGATGCCGCCAAAAGCTGAAGTAGGGTCAGTTTGGAACGCTTTGCTGTAAGCTTCTAGCGCATCTTTACCTACCGCTACGCCACAAGGGTTGGCGTGTTTTACAATTACGCATGCTTTGCCTGTGAAAGATTTAACGGCTTCCCAAGCTGCATCGGCGTCGGCGATATTGTTATAACTTAACTCTTTACCTTGCAATTGTTGTGCAGTGACGAGTGAGCCAGGTGCTGGGTATAGATCGCGGTAGAACGCAGCTTGCTGGTGTGGATTTTCGCCATAGCGTAAATCTTGTAGTTTCACGAAGCGACCATTGGTTTGTGCCGGGAAGTCGCCACGGGTGCCGTCAGCATTGAATGAAGACAAATAATCACTGATAGCGCCGTCGTAGTTGCTGATGCGGTTAAACGCGGCAATTGACAGGGAGAATTGTGTGGCTTGGCTAATCGCGCCGCCAGTGCTTTTTAGTTCAGTTAAAACATCTGCATATTGGCTGGCATCGGTTAACACTGCTACGTCTTTCCAGTTTTTAGCTGCGGAGCGCACCATAGCTGGGCCGCCGATATCGATGTTTTCGATTGCGTCTTCTAATGAGCAATTAGGGTTTGCAACAGTCGCCTCGAACGGATACAGGTTCACCACTACCATGTCGATATTAGGAATGCTGGCAGACTTCATTGCAGCCACATGTTCAGGCACATCGCGACGGCCTAAAATGCCGCCGTGCACTTTCGGGTGCAGTGTTTTTACGCGACCATCCAGCATTTCCGGGAAGCCGGTGTAATCACTTACTTCAATGACAGGAATATTGTTTTCGCGGAATAGTTTTGCGGTACCGCCCGTGGAGAGTATCTCTACACCGAGCTGGTCCAAGTTTTTTGCAAAATCGATAATTCCGGTTTTGTCTGAAACACTAATGAGTGCGCGTTTAATAGTTGCCATAATTTACTTTGTATTCAAATGATTACTGTGTTGGCTTCGTCATCACTGGCTCGCTGTACTGTAGTATCTCTACTGTATGTACTATCTCGCCACTTCATCCTTGCCGCTTTGTACTCCTTTGATTACAAAAATAAATTAGATTTTGTCTTCAAGGGAGCAAACTAATTTATTAAGCTATTCGATGCTGTACTGCTGTAATTTCTTGCGAAGGGTATTTCTATTTAAACCGAGAATCTCTGCAGCCTTACTTTGATTGCCAGAGGCGCGCTGCATAATGTGTTCTAACAATGGTTTTTCTATGCAACTTAGCACCATGTCGTATACCGCGTGTGGCGGCTGACCATCCAGGTCTTTGAAGTATTGTTCAAGCGATAATTTAACGCTATTAGCAAGTTCACAGTTATTCATTAAGCAGCCTCAAGCAAAGTGTTATTAGTATTATTCTCAGCTGTTTCAGCTTCATCGTACTGCAAACGGTGGTCGCGACTTTGTAAATGTGCGAAAAATTCATCGATAGCACTCAGTTGCAGGTCGATGGTTTGCAAGGTATTCATGTTGTGGCGGAAAGTCGCGGAGTCTTTTAAGCCTTTGGTGTACCAGGAAATGTGTTTGCGTGCCATACGCATGCCGGTTAGGTCACCATAAAATGCATATAAATCATGCAAGTGTTCTAACATCACAGTACGAATTTCAGATACTTCTGGTGGCGGCAAATGCTCGCCGGTTTTGATGTAATGCTCAATCTCGCGGAATATCCACGGTCTGCCTTGTGCCGCGCGGCCTATCATCACCGCATCAGCGCCGGTGTAATCCAGCACGAATTTAGCTTTTTCCGGGGTAGTGATATCACCGTTGGCAATAAGCGGAATTTTGATGACTTGTTTTACGGCAGCGATGGTATCGTACTCGGCATCGCCCATGTATAAACAGGCACGGGTGCGGCCATGCATAGCAAGCGCTTGAATACCAATATCTTCTGCCATTTTCGCCACGGCTACTGCATTGCGATTGTTTTTGTCCCAGCCGGTACGAATCTTCAAGGTGACTGGCACATCAACGGCATTCACTACCGCTCTGAGAATCTGCGCCACCAGTGGTTCGTCTTTTAATAGCGCTGAACCTGCCATGACGTTGCAAATCTTTTTGGCCGGGCAACCCATATTAATATCGATAATTTGTGCGCCATTATCCACATTATGTTTTGCGGCTTCTGCCATCATTTGTGGGTCTGCGCCGGCAATCTGCACGGAGATTGGATCAACTTCACCTTCATGGTTAGCGCGACGTAGAGTCTTTTCGCTACCGTAAAGCAGGGAGTTAGAGGTCACCATTTCAGAAACAGCCAAGCCGGCGCCCATTTTTTTGCATAGTTGACGGAAAGGTCTATCCGTCACACCCGCCATGGGAGCGACAATCAGGTTGTTTTTAAGAATGTGTGAGCCGATTTGCAAAGGGTTTATACCGTTAGTGCGAAAGTTGCCTATTTTATACGCAATTCGCATAGCTGTGAATGAAGTTTATTGAGTTTGCTTTGATATATTTTTATATTATTTTTATTAAGACGACAGAGATCACTATTTAGGCTTCTAGTCTTAAATCTCTACCCATGGAAAGCCAGCCGCTGTCACGCCAGCCTTGATCTCTTGCATGGCGCTTTCAACCGCAGGTGCAAAGCCTTTAACACCAAGCTCGATAGTTTTATTGGGGCCCAATTTTGGCAGGCTGAATAGCTTGGTTCCGGGGTGATGTTTTACAACGGCGTTCATGAGGTCAATCAACTGACTCTCGCCAGCGTCACTCACTAAAATGGCTGATTCAACAATGGTCTCTTGATTAAATAGATGGCTGTAGTGCGTATCAAGCACCCATTCCATCATCGGCCAAGCCATTTGCGGAAAACCGGGGAGGAAATAATGATTGTGAATCGCAAACCCTGCCACACGATTGATAGGGTTGGGGATAAGCATTGCACCCTGTGGGAAATCTGCCATCAATACACGTTTAGGGTAAGTACCCTCGCCAAACTGCGCTTCAATTTCAGCAACTGCTACCGCGTGGCGTTCAATAGGCACACCTAGTGCGTCGGCTGCCGCTTGCCGTGTGTGGTCGTCAGGTGTAATACCAATACCACCAAAGCTAAATACAATATCTTCTGTAGCAAAACTTTGTTTGAATTGTGCTGTTAATTTTGCAGGGTCATCACCTAAATATTGCGCCCAAGCCACTGATAAACCACGAATATTTAGTATGTTAATGGCTTGGCTGAGGTGTTTATCCTCTCGTTTTCCAGAGAGGATTTCATCGCCGATTATGTATAGACCTATATTCAAAGTTCGCCTCTAATGCGCATTTTCCCAGTTACTACCTACACCCACCTCAGCTAATAATGGCACGTCTAATTTAGCGACGTTTTGCATCAATAGTGGCAACGTAGTTTTGATGAGTTCAAGTTCATTATCAGGCACTTCTAGCACCAATTCATCGTGTACTTGCATGATGAGTTTGGTCTGTAATTTTTCATCTTTTAGCCATTTGTCCACGGCTATCATGGCTAGTTTGATGAGGTCGGCTGCGGTGCCTTGCATAGGCGCATTGATGGCGGCGCGTTCGGCGCCTGCACGTCTTTGACCATTTGCACTGTTGATTTCCGGCACCCATAACCTGCGACCAAAATAGGTTTCTACATAACCTTTTTGTTTGGCGATTTCTCGCGTGTTCTGCATGTATTCGCGCACACCAGGGTAACGTGCAAAGTAACGTTCAATATAGCTCGCAGCAGCGCTACGTTCGATATTCAAGTTTTGCGCTAAGCCAAATGCACTCATGCCATAAATTAAGCCAAAGTTGATGACCTTGGCATAGCGACGCTGTTCGTTATCTACCGCTTCACGTTCTACGCCAAAAATCTCGGCGGCAGTATGGCGGTGAATATCCTCGTTATTGGCAAACGCTTGCAGCATGCCAGCGTCCTGAGATAAGTGCGCCATGATGCGCAGCTCAATTTGAGAATAGTCAGCAGAAACAATATGGCTGCCTTGCGGCGCGATAAACGCTTCGCGGATACGGCGGCCTTCTTGCGTGCGCACAGGAATGTTTTGCAGATTGGGGTCAGAGCTTGCCAAGCGACCGGTAATCGCCACCGCCTGGTTGTAGCTGGTGTGTACGCGGCCGGTTTGTGCGTTGATCATCTTCGGCAATTTGTCGGTGTAGGTCGATTTCAGTTTGGCTAACCCACGATACTCCAGCAACACTTTGGGTAAAGGATAATCGAGAGCGAGTTCTTGCAGTACATCTTCATCAGTAGAGGGTGCGCCGGAAGGGGTTTTCTTGGTCGGTTTGATGCCTAGTTTGCCGAATAGAATCTCTTGTAACTGTTTTGGTGAGCCTAAGTTAAAAGGCTGCCCTGCGAGTTCATAGGCCTGGTTTTCTAGCGCTACGAGCTTCATGCCAATTTCATTACTTTGTCTATTGAGCATATTGGCATCAATCAGCACACCGTTGCGCTCAATGGTGAATAAGATGTTAGAAACCGGGAGTTCGATCTGGCTATAGATATAGTCCAGCTTGCTATCGGCCGCGACTTGCGGATACATGGTCTCATGCAGTTGCAAGGTGATATCTGCATCTTCAGCTGCATATTCACTAGCAGTTTCTACCGTTACTTGATTAAAGCCAACCTGTTTTGCGCCTCTGCCGGCAACCTCTTCGAAGCTGATGGTTTTAATGTCTAAATGACGCATCGCGAGGTCATCCATACCATGGGTACGATGGCTCTCGAACACATAAGATTGCAGTAGTGTGTCATGCGCAATACCGTTCAAAGCGATGCCATGATTGGCCAATACATGCTGGTCATATTTGAGGTTTTGTCCTACCTTTTTGATGGCAGGGTTTTCTAAAATAGGCTTTACCTTGTTTAAGGTTTCTGCAAAGTTTAGTTGGTCTGGTGCATCAAAATAATCATGTTTCAATGGCAAATAAGCGGCACTGCCAGCCTCAATGCTGAACGACATACCAACGATTTTCGCAGTCATTGGGTCTAGTGAAGTAGTCTCAGTATCAAAACAGACCAGTGCAGCCTGACTGACTTTTGTGAGCCAGTTTTCTAGCTGCTCATTGCTTAAAATAGTTTCGTAATTGCGTGAGGTATTAGCAGCATGTGGCGTGACGGTAAACATATCTGCAGTATGTTTCGCTGCTTGATGCTGGTCGAGTTTGTTGATTGCTGGTGCTGCGTTTGCGGTGCTGGTTTTCGGTTGTGAATTATTGAGCTCACGCTGCCAAGTCTTAAAATCAAAACGTTCGTAAATTTCTGCAAGTTTGCTGATATCTTGTGCTTGCAGCATCAAAGGCTCAAAACTCTCAGGCATCCCTACGTAACTAGCCAAATCACATTTAATGGTAATGAGCTCACGACCGGTCGGTAGCCAATCTAATGCTTTTCTGAGATTCTCACCCACCACGCCGCTAAACTTATCTGCGTTGGCAATAATATTATCGAGGCTGTTGTATTCAGCAAGCCATTTCACGGCGGTTTTAGGGCCTACTTTTTCCACACCCGGTACGTTATCTACTGAGTCGCCAATCAATGTCAGGTAGTCAATGATCTGCTCGGGTTTTAGCCCGAATTTGGCTTCAACCCCGGCAATATCCAGTATTTCATCGCCTTTTCTGAAGGCATTGGGCATTGTGTTGATGACGGTGACATGTTCATTGACTAATTGAGACATGTCTTTATCGCCAGTGGAAATAATCACTCGTACGCCTTGCGCCTCAGCTTGCTTGGCTAGTGCGCCTATCACGTCATCTGCTTCTACGCCGTCAACCACCAATAGTGGCCAACCCATGGCTTTAATCGCGTCATGCAGAGGCTCGACTTGGCTACGCAAATCATCTGGCATACTTGGGCGATTCGCTTTATATTCTGGATAGATGTCGTCTCTAAAGGTTTTGCCTTTGGCATCAAAGATACACGCGCTATAATCAGCAGGGTAGTCTTTGTGTAATTTACGCAGCATACTTAACACGCCTTTTATGGCGTTAGTGGGCTCATTCCTGCTGTTGCGTAAATCGGGTAAAGCGTGAAACGCGCGATAAAGATAGGATGAGCCATCCACTAATAACAACGTTTTCATATATATTGAGCGCCTAAAATATGTCTATTCCAAAGAAATTTCCAAATATTACTGATCCTGATGTGCGGGGTCGTAACCATACTGGGCATGAATCATGGCATGCATTCGAGATTATGGCAGAATTTGTTGATGCTACCGAACGTCTTAAAGCAATCACGCCAGCGGTGTCGATTTTTGGCAGTGCACGTACGCCGCCAGATAGTAAGTATTATAAATTAACTGAAGAAATTGCCAGATTACTGTCCGACGCCGGGTTCAGTGTGATTTCAGGTGGTGGTCCAGGCATTATGGAGGCCGCCAACAAAGGTGCTTTTGCAGGAAAATCGCCTAGTGTGGGCTTGAATATTGAATTGCCGCACGAGCAAAATAATAATCCGTATCAGGATGTTACGCAGAACTTCCAACACTTTTTTATGCGTAAAGTCATGTTCGTTAAATACGCGAGTGCTTATGTAGTGATGCCCGGCGGATTTGGTACTTTAGACGAGTTAATGGAAGCCATTACGCTAGTGCAAACAGGTAAAACACTCAAAATACCGATTATTCTAGTGTGCGAACCATTCTGGCGTGGCTTGATTGATTGGGTGAAAACGACATTGGTCGATGAAGAGATGATTTCGGTCGAAGATCTTGATTTGATTCAAATGATTGATGAGCCTGTAAAGATCGTAGAAGCCATCTTTAAGCATTACGAAACACGTGGTTTCAAACTATCTGCTGCTGAGGAACGTGTACAGCTTTATTTGTAATGAATAACCTCACAATCTATGTAATTTGATAGAATGAACTCATATTTTAAGTGACTTATATTTAAGTCACTGGACTTGGTTACTAAAAGAAAGAGTCAGGCTATGCGCAAAGACTACAAAGAAAAGAGCTGGAAAAACTTAAGGTCGCTATTGCTGATTTCGTTAATGGTGCAATTACCTTTAAGTTTGGTGACCCCATCAGTTGCTTTAGCCAAAGAACCACCTAAAAACTTGCAACCATTGGAAGAGATTCCACCGCCTGCGATGAGCAAGGATGGTGATGGTGTAGATGAGCCAGAAATCACTATCATTAAGAAAAAAGGTGAGACCGTTGAGGAGTACCGCATTAATGGTCAGCTTTATATGATGAAAATCACCCCAGCACATGGCGTGCCGTATTATCTACATAAAGAAGATCAAGATGGTGGTTGGGTCAATTCTGGCCCTAATCCACCATTAATCATTCCAAAATGGACACTGTTCAGATTCTAATGCTACAGATTTGAATTTTTGAGATTAATTAAAGAGGGTATTGCACCCTCTTTAGTTTTTACACCACCACCCATATTTCATTTATATATTTTCAATTATGTCTGTATTTACTTCTGTCAGTATTCAACAATTACAAGTCTGGCTTCAAGATTACGCAATAGGCGAACTTGTTGAATTAAAAGGTATTTCTTCAGGCATTACTAACACCAACTATTTCGTGACAACAAGTCAGGAAAAGTATGTGTTGACCCTGTTTGAGCACAACACGCTTGCCGAATTACCTTACTTTATTGACCTCATGAGCCATCTGGCAACCCATGGCGTGCCATGCCCGAAACCTATTCCGGATAAAGCTGGGGTGAGCTTGCATACGCTGAATGGCAAGCCTGCAACTTTGATTAGTTGCTTAAAAGGACAGGATGTTGAAGTGCCTAACATCGCACAGTGTGCTGAAGTAGGCAGAGTGCTGGCGCGAATGCATATCGCAGGCCTATCGTTCGATACAAGCGATAATCACCAAAGCCATTACAACTCGCGTGGTGCTGATTGGCGTATTAGAACTGCGTTGCAAGTTATGCCACACTTGGCTAGAGACGATCAGCAGTTATTACAAAGTGAAGTGGAATTTCAAGCCAAGCTAGACTTAACGCAACTGCCGATGGGTGTGATTCATGCCGATCTATTCCGCGACAATGTGTTGTTCGACGGCGATAAGATCGGCGGATTGATTGATTTTTATTATGCCTGCCATGATGTGTTGGCTTATGATTTGGCGATTGCAGTCAATGACTGGTGCGTACAAGCAGATGGCAGTCTAGACAAGCCTAGACTGGATGCGATGTTGCAAGCTTATCAAGCGGTAAGGCCGTTTACTCAAGCTGAACAGGGCACCTGGCCGAGCTTATTGAGAATAGCTGCGCTACGTTTTTGGTTATCGCGTTTGTATGATCAGATTTATCCGCAATCAGGTGAATTGACGCATTCAAAAGATCCGAATCATTTCAAAAAAATACTCAAATTACGTGCAAATCAACGGTAAAATCGTCACAGAATTACGAATCAACGGGAGTACGCCATGGCACAAGACTTAGATAATAAGCCACTACAAGTTACAGCATTACAAATCAAACAAGTGCCAGCTGCCAATGCATGGGCATGGACAGTGCGCGGCTTTGAGCTATTCAAGGCCAACCCGGCCATGTGGATCATTTTGTTCGTGATTTACTTGGCAATTATGGTGCCGATTTCCTTAGTGCCTGTGATTGGCTCTGTGATGAGCACCTTATTGGCACCAGTGTTTGCAGCCGGTTTGATGTGGGGTTGTAAGGCGGTGACACAACAGCAAGATTTGGAAATCAATCATCTATTTGCAGGCTTCAAGCAAAATACGGCGCAATTGATTGCGGTAGGCGGGTATTACATGGTGAGTTTGCTTATCATTGCCGTATTTGTAGTGTTATCTTTGGATAAAGAAACGGTTGAGGTGCTGATGAAAGGGCAAACTGTAAGCCCTGAGCAGGCAAGTGCCATGATGTTGCCCATACTTATTGCCATGTTATTTCTGATGCCGGTACTGATGGCTTATTGGTTTGCACCGGTATTGGTTGGGTTAAGTAACTTAACGGCGACCGAAGCGATGAAATTGAGTTTTATGG
>DATHWQ010000010.1:0-31854 GCA_035460465.1 Methylotenera sp.
CGCTCAAGCTATCTACCCGCTGGCAGCGCGAGCCACGCCCTATTTACTTGCGTAAAAATGCCAGCCTATTTGATATTGCTGCAGATGGAGGTTACCGCGTTTCACCGTAACTTAATACGCTCGTCTCTGTGGCCCTATTCCGCGCCTTATATTTTCCAGCTTTCGCCAAAAAAATTTCAACGTACGGCCGTTAGCCGTCATCTCGCTCTTTGCAGCCCGGACTTTCCTCCCCCTATTACTAGGCGGCGACTGTCTGGCCAGCTTCAATGCTATTTTAACACGCGACCAGCAATTAAATTATTTCAATCTATTAACAAACATGATGGTGAGTAGCGGAGGGCGAAAGCGGTGTGGTGTAGCCTTTTCTTTGGTTTCTTTCTTTTGGCTACTCAAAAGAAAGAAACTCGCATGTCGCGCGAGAGCGACATCTTACATAGAGCTCAACACCTTTCAGTTAGCACGCCGACCCGATTTAGTTCACCAGATACATCCCTAAATTTACAGCAAAACAGAAGATACCGATTGTGATGCAAATTACATTTATTTTAGCAGCTACAAAATACCGCATTTTTGTCTTAATACCTGGCTGATCAAAAAGGTAAATAACTAAATAATAAAGTGAGCCTATCACCGCCATTATTAAAAATAATTTAATGAGAAAAGGCATCTTTATAAAATTTGTAACGCCGAGGGATAGGCCCATCATTGTTAGCATCAGGTAATCTATATAACTTCTTCCCTCACTTTTATTAGCCACTTCTACAGCCAGTCTAGAGAAAACAAGAAATGCAATGAACACCAGCAAAACGATTACATAAATCCTCACATTAAGGATAGGGAATAAAGCCATTTTAAATCAATTTCCACTGCAGCATTTGTCCCGCTCGCAATGGCACCAAAACATCACCATCGATATAAGGTAAATTATTAGGCACATTCCAGCTTTCTTTCACTAGCGTGATTTGCTCGCTGTTCCGTAGCAAGCCATAAAAATCGGCACCGTAGAAGCTGGCAAAAGCTTCCAGCTTATCCAAAGCATTTTCTTTCTCGAACGCTTCTGCATACAGCTCCATCGCGGTGTGGGCAGTGTACATACCGGCACAGCCACAAGCCGCCTCTTTGGTATGCCTTGCATGCGGCGCACTATCAGTACCTAAGAAGAATTTAGCATTACCTGAAACTGCCGCCTTCACTAGCGCCACCCGATGCTCTTCACGTTTTAAAATCGGCAAACAGTAATGATGTGGCTGGATTCCGCCCTTGAACATATCATTACGATTCATCAACAAGTGATGCGCAGTAATCGTTGCCGCCACATTATTCGGCGCTTCGGTGACAAAATCTGCCGCATCTTTAGTCGTGATGTGTTCGAATACGATTTTCAGGGCTGGGAATTTTTTCAGCAGTGGAATCATGTGCCGCTCAATGAATACGCGCTCTCGGTCAAACACATCCACATCGCTATCGGTCACTTCTGCATGCGTCAGCAACGGTACACCCAGCTTTTCCATCGCTGCCAGCGCTTGGTCGCAATGATCAAGATTGGTGACGCCTGAATCTGAGTTAGTCGTTGCACCTGCCGGGTAAAGTTTTACGCCATGAATAAAACCGCTGGCTTTAGCTTTAGCAATCTCTTCTGCCGACGTGTTATCCGTCAAATACAAAGTCATTAGAGGCTCGAAATCAAGGCCACTAGGCAATGCGTCCAGAATACGTTGGCGATAGGCGGCAGCCAACTCTGTTGTAGTCACAGGCGGACGCAAGTTAGGCATGACAATCGCACGAGCAAATTGTTTAGCAGTGTCGGGCAACACCGCTGCCATGGCGGCGCCGTCTCTTAAATGTAGATGCCAGTCATCTGGTCGGGCTAAGCAAATTTTATTCATCATGTTTCAACTTTAATGCAAATTCGTACAAAATATTTTTCTTTTCATTGGTGATTTCAGTCGCCAATTTTACCGCTTGTTTGAGCGGCAATTCTGCTAATAGTAATTTTAATATGCGAACCGTTTCTTCTGAAATTTCTTCTGCATCTTTTACAGCTGCAGCCTCAACCAAAAGCACAAATTCACCACGCTGTTGATTCGTATCAGCCTGTAACCAGGCAACTGCAGCACCCAACTCACAACTGTAAATCGTTTCAAAAGTTTTGGTCAGCTCACGTGCAAAAGTAACACGACGCTCTGCACCCAAAACGTTAGCCATATCTACAATACTTTCCACAATACGATGCGGCGCTTCATAAAATACCAGTGTCACGGTTTGCGCTTTGAGAAGCTCCAAGTTTTTACGGCGAGCGGCGCCACTGGCGGGCAAAAAACCGTGAAACAGGAAACCATTTTGCACAATACCAGAAGCTGATAGTGCTGCAATCACCGCGCTCACACCCGGAATCGGCACCACTTTGATTCCAGCCTTACGCACGATATCCACCACCACTGCGCCCGGGTCACTGATGCCTGGCGTGCCTGCATCCGTCACCAAGGCAATACTTTCACCCGCTTTTAATTGCAGCAACAGTTTTTCAGCAGATTGATGCTCATTATGCTCATGCACGGCGATCAGCTTTTTACTGATGCCAAAATGTGACAATAAGCCTGAGGTATGACGCGTATCTTCAGCGGCAATCGCATCTACACTTTTAAGTATTTCCAGCGCGCGCAAAGTAATATCACCGAGGTTCCCAATCGGCGTAGCTACCACATATAATAGGCCATCATTCATCAATTGGCTTCGCAATCTAATTTAAGAGTTATTCTGAGTCTATGTATCGAAAATTCAACTTACTACCACGCGTGCTCATTCAATTTTTACTAATCATAATTAGTACGTTGTGCATCAATACCATCAGCTGGGCTGGCAATACAATAAGTGCTGAAGCTGTGTTTTTGCAAGGCCAGAAACATCTAGCGCAATCCAACATAGCATTAGCAGAAGTGAGTTTAGCGCGCATGCCAACGACATCACCCTACGCCAAACTACTTGCCGGTAACATCGCCGCAAAAAATGGTGATATGGATAAAGCTTTTTTACTCCTGTTACCCTTGCAATCCAACAATACTTTTAGTAACGCTGCGGCTGCTAGTTTACATGCAAGTTTAAGCAGCGCCTATGAAAAGCAGGGTGCTCATTATAACGTGCTAGACCAACTTATCCGCAGGGAAGCTTACCTAGAAGATGCGTCTGCCATCAACAGCAATCACGAAAATATCTGGCGCTTACTTTCTGGATTACCACTAGAAAATCTAATCGAAATACGCGGTGAAAGTGCCGACACCACGACACAAGGCTGGATTGACTTAGGGGTGGTCGCAAAAAATCAGGATGTCGCGTCTGGTCTCAATACTTGGCTAAATAGCTATCCAGACCATGCAGCCTCAACATTCGCCAAAACACTTGCAGCAAAATCAGCCGCAGCTGAAAACTCAAATCAAATCTCAGCCAGTTTGCCAGCTGGTGGCAGCATTGCCTTGATTCTACCGTTTGATAACGCAGTCTACAGCGCTAAGGCAGAAGCTTTCAAACTAGGCTTACAAGCAGCACTCACAAAAAACGCCATCGCAAATGAAGTTAAAAGCTACGCCTCCTTGGGTGATAAAGAAAGCTTTGCTGACCTGAATGCATTTGCTAAAGATGAAGGTGCAGCCTATTTTATTGGACCAATGCTGAATGAAGAACTGGTTGAAGCTCGCCCGAATGTAAAAGCCATCAGTTTGCTAGATTCAGCGACTCCCACCAGTACAAGCTTTATACATGCAGGATTTTCATTGCAAGACGAAGCGCAAGCGATTACTCAATTCGCCATTAGTAACGCCATTCAGCATGTCTTAATCATCGCAAGCGACCGTGAAGCGGCAAAACAGCAGGTTGCTAGCTTTGAGGCAATTTGGCATACCGCTTTAGGCTATGAAGCAACTATCATCGTATTACCCTTTGCTACAAAACCCGACGAGGGCAATCTGCTTGACCTCAAAACCAGTATTTCTGCGCATCCACACGAAATGGTATTGCTGGCACTTTCTGCAAGTGAAGCCTTGCTTGTGAAACCATACCTGAACATCAGCACACCGACTTTGGCTTTTCCCAGCGTCAATAACCTAGCCAATGATGTCGATTCTGGTACGTTAAATGCCATACGTTTTGTGGATATTCCATTTTTGACAGACAAAGACAACCCTGAGTTCGTTGTTTACCGCAGCGCAAGCAGCACGCTCAACTCCAACGAGTTATTGCGCTGGTTTGCACTGGGCGTCGATTACCTACAGTTGCTTCTTGCAAACACTCGCACACCAGAAACTGAATTAGTCATCAATGGCTTAACTGGCAAACTTACACTCGATAAAACGAATCAACTCAAACGCCAATTATCGATAGCGCGATTCACATACGATGGCGTCGTGGCTGAGAAATAAATCTAAGTGATAAATCAGCGACGCTTATGCCAACAGCGCCCATAAAAAACCTGCCCAATCATCTAAAACAAGGCAATGCTGCCGAATCACTCGCTGCAACTTTTTTGCAACAAAGCGGCCTCACACTGTTAGAAAAGAATTTTCGTTGCAAACATGGCGAAATAGATTTGATTATGCGCGATGGAAAAACCTTGGTATTTGTTGAGGTTAGGCTACGCACAAATCAGAACTTTGGCAGCGCAGCGATGAGCATCAATCAATCCAAGCAGGGGAAATTAACACGCACGGCGGAACATTATTTACAGATTCATGGCAATTCTGCCTGCCGGTTTGATGCGGTTCTAATGCAATCGATAGATATTAACGCTGTAGAATGGATAAAAAACGCGTTCTAGTAATATTTTTTATATGGAGTACACAATGAAATTTAGCATACCTTTCAACATGAAACTGACCACTCAATTATTGGCAGCACTAGCACTGGCCTCTCAAATTACAGCATGCGTACCAGTAATGGTCGGCGGGGCAGCGGCAGGTGGAGCGATGGCGGCAGATAGACGCACCTCTGGCGTGTTTGTAGAAGACCAGAATATTGAAGTAAAAGCGTCTCACCACATTGGCGATGTTGTGACTGATTTATCACACGTAAATGTCACTAGTTACAAAGGCAACGTATTAGTGACTGGTGAAGTGCCTGACGAAATCACTAAAACAAAGGTAGGCGATACAGTTAAAGTTGTTGAGAGTGTGCGAAACGTCACTAACGAATTGGCGATTGGCCCTAAGTCTTCGATTAGCTCACGGACTAATGACAGTTATATAACTTCTAAAGTGAAGGCTCAATTTGTATCAGAAAACCGCTTTCCAGCTAACTATGTCAAAGTTGTCACAGAAAACAGCGTGGTGTATCTGATGGGTTATGTGACACAAGCTGAGGGTGATGCCGCAGCAGAGATTGCGCGCAATACCACTGGCGTTGATAAGGTCGTTAAAGTCTTTGAGTACCTGCCTTAAAACATCGCCTTTCAAACATTAGCTTTAAAAGTAGCGATGTTATAATGCATTATTGATTTTCAAATTATTGGCACATACGTAAATGACTAAAGAACCAACTGCAACAAAAGCACATGATGAAATTATCATTGAAGGCAACACTAGGGCGGGCAAGCCTTTCCGCCCAAGTGACTGGGTAGATCGCATGTGCAGCACTTACGCCACATTCGGCGAAGACCGCAAGCTAAAATACTCACCCTACTTGAAACCAAGAGTGGTCAATGGGGTGCGTTGCTTGGCGGTAGATTTAAAACTTAAAGTAGTGAATCCTGAAGGTTATGCACAATTGATGCATTTTGCTGACGAAAACCAGCTGAATGTACTTGATAATGCTGGCAACAGCATAGCCGTGCCTCATTAAGAAAACTGAATCACTGGGCTAGCTAACTAATTCACTAGCTAACTAATTTAATAGTCTAGCTAGCTTTATCTAGCCCAATGATTTGCTCGATATAGTCCTTGGTAATTAAGCCGCGCTTAATTTTAACCAGCTTGCCTTGAGGATTGTAAATAAAAGTCGTGGGCAGCACCTCTGCTGAACCTATTTGCGCAGTCACTGCTTCATCCCCCAACACAATCGGGTAAGACATCAGCATATCGTCCACGTAGTCTGCCACCTCTGTTGTGTCTTTGTAGTCAAACACCACACCCAGTACCATCAAGTCTTTTTCTCTGCGGCGATCATATAAGTTCACCAAATCCGGCACTTCTTCTAAACAAGGTGGGCACCAAGTAGCCCAATAGTTGACCAACACCCACTTACCTTTGTAATTAGATAGTTGGTGTTTAACGCCTGCTGTATCTTTTAGCGAAAAACCCGTTTTATTCTTGGTATCTGCCATCGCAGATTGGCTTATCAGTAAAGATACTGCCGTCAACATAACAAATATGAATGATTGTGATAAAAATCTTGGTATGGTCATTTCAACAGAATTTAAAGTTGTATAGATTTAAGAGATATAAACACCCACATGGGTAGGTGGTTTAGTTAACAATTGAACCTTGTCATTTTACTAGTGTGTAGCCTAGCGTTATCATACAATCATTAAACAGCCTTCATTCAACTAAAAATAAAAAATGGCGCTAAAACTACACATCCCTACGCTTAAAGAGAATCCGATTATTATTGCGGATACACAACCGCAAAAAATCAGCCAATCGTTAGCGAAACTGAAAACGCTACACCCGCTTGATATCGCCTCTCACTTGCATATTGAGCTGGAAATACTGAATCGTCAAAAAGTTTCTCCGAATCATAGAATTCAAGCGCTCGATGCCTATCGACCAATGCTCATAACGACAACACAAGCACTTGCTGAAGATTACTGCAACGCAGCATTGCCTTTACACGACAAGGCCAAGTTAGCCTCCGCTGCGGCTGAGTCGCTTTGGCTTGAACTAGGTTATGGCTACAAACTGGCGTTAATTGACTTACAAAACCAACTTATCAAACTGGGCACAGACAAAAGCTCGGCACACGCCATTCAACGGGCTATGCATGCCATTGGCGAACATGCACTGGTCCATTACCAAACCTACTTAACGCCGCCTGACCACATTTGGGGCGACTTACACCAATTGTACTTCTGTGCTGTTCAATTAGGCATACAAAATCTAGTATTAGATACAGATAAGGCTTATCTTGAATTTGATGACGACCTTGACACCTCGATTGAGAGTACCTACAAACATGCTTTATTGATGTCGCTGGCTGACCCTCAGCATCTCACACAAAGAGACATCCGACTGATTGCTAATTACTTGGCATATCACGTAAAAGACGCACAGATTACCGCTGTCACTCCGCTTGATACACTAGCCGGTGCTTTTATTATTAGCTTAAAATCTAATGACCCACCAATACCTTACAGCAAACAAAAAGTAGCACCTGATCCAGATACTGATATCTTGCTGCAAACCATGGATCTGGTTCGCATTATTCATCAGCATCTGAGCTACCTTCTTGACAAACAGTTACCAAAAGATGGCAGCATCCCAGACAATGCTAATCGCAACGATTACATTGAGCTGCTGACTTACCTCATCAAGCACTGGGGTGTCATCCCCAAACGTGTTTTCAATCGCTCACAAAAAAATGGTGAGCTTGAGCTGGTGACTGGCATTGCCGCGATACACCATGTATCAGATAACAAACCGATGGCTTCAACCTTGGCTAGACATGCTGATGAGCTCAATCAAAGTCACCCGCTGGATGTCAGCCCCTCACGTTGGCAAATACTCAACATCAGCGCAATTGGGATGTCTGTCCGCCGCCATCCAACTGCCGAAAAAAATATCAGAATTGGCAGCCTTCTAGGCATTAAAACACAAGATGAACATCATTGGTCAATAGGTGTAGTGCGTTGGGCAAGCTGCGGCTCCAAAGACAGGCTAGATATAGGTGTACAGCTCATTGCGCCGCACGCGCAAAGTGCATTTGCAAGTATTGAGGGTGGGGAAGACGAAGAAATGGTGTTGCTGCTACCTGAAATCACTGCAGTCAAACAAGCTACCTCTATCATTGTCCCCAGAGGTACATTTGAGCCAGCGCGCCCATTAGTGCTCAGCTATAAAAATCAACGCCAGCACATTATGCTGACTAAACTAATTGAACGGTCACACTACTTTGAACGTATACAATTTAGTGTGCTCAATTAATATCATTTCCTATTATTTATGCTGGATAGATAGTCAAGAATTTACCTTTTAGGTATACACTTCAATATTTGATACTTCACTAAAACGATTTTTTTCGTTACGATACGTATTTATTTTAAAGCACTAATCAATAGAGGTTTTCATGAGCGAGCATATTACACACCTTAACGACGCCGGTTTTGAGCAAGACGTTTTACAATCGCAGCTTCCTGTACTGGTTGACTATTGGGCAGAATGGTGTGGCCCATGTAAAATGATTGCCCCAATTTTAGATGAAATCTCTAAAGAGTACGCGGGTCGCCTCAAAGTTGCCAAACTCAACATTGATGACAATCAACTTACACCGCCAAAATATGGCATCCGTGGCATTCCAACGCTTATGTTATTTAAAAATGGTAATGTAGAAGCTACCAAAGTAGGCGCATTGTCAAAATCACAATTAACAGCATTTATTGACAGCAACATCTAAACGCATTACGCTACACATATAATCAATGCTTGGCTGCGTAGTTGATTTAGCATAAAGCAATCACTCGAAACCAAGCATTTTTCACTGTTACAGTGAAATTCTAATGCAGTAAATTTGCAGCAAATTAAATCCCAACTTAACAAATCCCTGGTTTTCAGCTTCACAACCTCCACACATCTTGTTTTAGTGAGCCTTCATGCACTTATCAGACCTTAAGCACTTACCCGTTACCGAGCTAGTCGAAATGGCCATTACCAATGAAATCGAAAATGCTAGCCGCATGCGCAAGCAAGATTTGATTTTTGCCATCTTGAAGAACAAAGCTAAAAAGGGCGATAGTATTTTTGGAGATGGTACGCTGGAGGTATTACAGGATGGATTCGGGTTTTTACGCTCGCCAGACACATCTTACCTAGCCGGGCCTGACGATATTTATGTTTCACCCTCGCAGATTCGCAGATTTAATCTACATACTGGCGACACCATTCAAGGCGAGATTCGCACCCCAAAAGACGGTGAGCGTTATTTTGCTTTAGTTAAAGTTGATATGGTGAATGGCGAAGCGCCAGAAAACACCAAACATAAAATCCTCTTCGAAAACTTAACCCCACTCTTCCCGACCATCCCCCTCACATTAGAACGCGACATTAAAGGTGTAGAAAACATCACCAGCCGTGTAATCGATATGATTGCGCCTATTGGTAAAGGTCAGCGTGGCTTATTAGTTGCAAGCCCTAAGAGTGGTAAGACAGTGATGATGCAAAACATCGCGCATGCTATTACTGCCAACCATCCTGACGTGATTTTAATCGTGCTATTGATTGATGAGCGTCCAGAAGAAGTGACGGAAATGACGCGTTCAGTGAAGGGCGAAGTGGTTGCTTCTACCTTTGATGAGCCAGCGACACGTCACGTACAAGTAGCTGAAATGGTGCTGGAAAAAGCCAAACGTCTAGTAGAGCACAAGAAAGATGTGGTCATTTTACTAGACTCAATCACCCGCTTAGCGCGTGCTTACAACACTGTGATCCCTTCATCAGGCAAGGTATTAACCGGTGGTGTGGATGCGAACGCGTTACAACGCCCGAAACGTTTCTTCGGTGCAGCACGTAATATTGAAGAAGGCGGTTCTCTCACCATCATCGCAACCGCATTGGTTGATACCGGCTCGCGTATGGATGATGTGATTTACGAAGAGTTTAAAGGTACCGGCAATATGGAAATCCATCTTGACCGTCGCATGGCCGAGAAACGCCAATACCCAGCAATCAACGTGAATAAATCTGGTACCCGTCGTGAAGAGTTGCTCATCGATAAAGACTGTCTGCAAAAAATCTGGGTATTACGTAAATTGCTATACCCTATGGATGATCTCGAGGCGATGGAATTCTTGTTAGACAAAATCAAAGCCACTAAAAACAATGCTGATTTCTTCGACAGCATGCGTCGTGGCTAAGACTTAATCAGCAGCATTCTCACCTTGCGACTATATAATCTTGCAAACAGGCGCGAAAGTAAATATAATGCGCGGCTATCGCGAATTTTGCGCAAACTAATTACTGCCGTATCTTTCGGCAAACATTGAGGTTAATATCATGAAAGATGGAATCCATCCAGCATACCGTGAAGTAGTGTTCCAAGACATCGGCGCTGACTTTAGTTTTCTTACACGTTCTACAATCGCTGCACGCGACACCATCAAATGGACAGACGGTAAAGAATACCCACTTGTGAAAATTGAGGTTTCTTCAAAATCTCACCCGTTCTACACAGGTAAACAAATGATTCTTGACACGGCTGGCCGTGTTGATAAATTCCGTAAAAAATACGGCATGTAATCTATATTCATGCACTGATTTATCAGTACTGAATCAAAAAGGCAGCTTAGGCTGCCTTTTTATTTTGCTGCTAGCTGCAATCAGTTAGAATAATTACTTAGAATAAAAACGACAACCGAGTTTGTAAATATTATGCGCTTTCAACTAGATCATGACTGGCAAGGTAACATGGCCACTCCGCGCGCGCGCGTTGGCGAAAGTGCTAAAACTCAGCTTCTACTTGTGTTGTGTGCTATCTGGATATTTCTAGGCTTAATCGGTCATGGCCCATGGAAACCCCTAGAATCTACCGGCATCAGTATCGTTAAAAATATATTGGATGGTGGTAGTTGGATTGCTCCCCTCGCCGTAGGTGAAACCTCACTTAAAACACCACCTTTGTATTACCTCAGCGCTGCAATTAGCGCAAAACTATTATCCCCAATTTTAAACATACACGATGGCGCCAGGCTGGTGAATGCGGCTTGGATGACAATTGTACTACTCATGGTTGGGATGTCCGGGCGAGAACTCTGGTCACGTGGCGTAGGTCGTCATGCTGTGTTCATTATGATGGGGACAATAGGTCTAGTCATCACTGCGCATAGTCTGACTTCTGAAGTGGCTGGACTTGCCAGCACAGCCACTGGCTTTTATGCTTTAGCGCTATCTAAACGACGGCCTTGGCGTGCCAGTGGCCTACTAGGACTCGCTTTAGGAATCGGCTTCTTGTCGGATGGCGTGATGCCTATTCTGATCTTAATGAGCACAGCAATTATCTTGCCTGTTTTGTTTAAAGCTTGGCGTACGCAAAGTTACGCAACAGTGCTTAGTGTTGCGCTACTGATTGCCAGCCCACTCATTGCTGGCTGGTTAGTGATGTTACATTATGCGTCGCCGAGTTTATTTGCCAGTTGGTGGCAGATGAATCTGGCTAACTTTAGCCAATCAAATCATCTGTATTTCTTGCGAATTATGATTTGGTATGCATGGCCAGCATTACCGCTCGCGTTGTGGGGCTTATGGCGTTATCGCAGTCAACTCGTAGGCAAACCGAAATTTCAACTCATGATTGTTTTCTTTACGTCTAGTCTATTACTTTTAAGTTTCGGCGCCGCACCTAAAGATACGAATGCCTTACCTTTATTATTGCCGTTAGTCGCACTTGGTGCAGGTAGCGTAGAGCAGCTCAAACGAGGCGCAGCAGCGGCTTTAAACTGGTTTGGTGTCATGTTATTTGCACTCATTGGCTTTTTAATTTGGTTGGGCTGGTTTGCGATGATGACAGGCTATCCTGCCAAAATCAAAGAGCGTATGCAGTTTTTATCCGCCATGGATGAGGCCTATTTCAACTGGCTAACCTTCATTATCGCGGTATTGATTTCTATGATTTGGCTAGTTGTTTGCATTCGCGCCAAACAGACCAATAAATCCACAGTGACGAATTGGGCTGTAGGTATGACATTCGGCTGGGGCTTATTAATGACGCTATGGCTGCCAATGATTGACTCAGCTAAAAGTTATCACAATGTTTTCACTAACCTAAACAAAGCGCTGCCCGCACATTATGCCTGCGTCAACAGCTTGCAAGTGGGGAAATCACAGCTCATGTTGCTGCATTATTACACCAACATTAAGCTACAGCCACTTGAAACCACGCAGCAATTAAGCTGTGATTTATACTTGATTCAGGATGAAAGAGGCAGTGCAAAAATGCAGCCAGCATCTGAGTGGAAATTGATTTGGAGTGGTAAGCGTGCTGCTGACAGAAGAGAGAGTTTTAGGTTATTTCAGCTTCAAAAATAGAAGGTGAGTTATTGTCCTAAATATTGAGCGCCAGCCTCTTTTGATTGCAACTTAACTTCCTTGTTATTGAGATGCTCTTTAATCGCTTCACTAACAATTGTTTCAAGTCCATCACCATTTTTATCAAGCGTATGCGCCAAAATCTGCTTACGCATATTCTTTGCCCAAAAGCGTGACAAATGCTGCGCAATGTCTTTTTTGGCCTGTGCTTGATCTGGGAAGAACTTAAAGAAATCCCCAATCTGGTTGGCCATCGTCACTAAATGTTCTATTTGCATACGTGCATCACTCTTCTGTTTCAGCTTATATTTTCTGGGTGGCTATACACCACATAACTATTTTCGCGGGCAAATCCCACCAGCGTTAAATCACACTGCTCGGCCACTCTTATCGCCAAACCAGTCGGCGCCGAGATCGCAACTAACATATGAGCACCTGCGCTCACCGTTTTCTGTACCATCTCGTAACTAGCTCGGCTAGTTGTTAACACAAAACCTTCGGTATGCTGTTTTGCTTTCGCCATCGCGCCAATTAGCTTGTCTAAAGCATTGTGGCGACCGACATCTTCTCGCACCAGCTCAACTTCACCATTTAGATTGACCCAGGCACTTGCATGCGTAGCACCGGTAAGCGTCTGTAACTTTTGCTGCTTGCGGATATTGGCAAAAGCTAAGTTAATCACCTTGCCACTAAACTTAATAGCTAACTTCTTTTGAAGTTTACGAGTTGGTATCCGCAGAGCTTGCTCTAAACTCTCGCTGCCACAAAGGCCACAGCCAGTGCGGCCTGTCATATTTCTACGCTTTTCTTTCAGGCGCTGAAAGCAACTTGTAGCAACGTCCAAATGTAACTCTATGCCTTGCTCCTGGTGCACAACTTCCATGCCATATAAGTCACTGGGTTCATCCAAAATACCTTCCGTTAAAGAGAAGCCCAATGCAAAATCTTCCAAATCTTGTGGCGTCGCTAACATCACCACGTGCGATATACCGTTATACACCAATGCAATAGGCACTTCTTCAGCAATGATATCGGTTAGAGTTTCCACGCCACTTTCTTGATGACGCGTCACTGCATACTCATTCGCAGCTTCGGTGCTGAATACGATAGATGCTTCAGAAGGCATCGTTTAACTGGGTTAAAATAGTAAAATGGTTAAAAATAATAATTATCCTACTTACGCTTCCGTTTTCAGCTTGTCTTGTTCACCATTTTTACCAGTAAAGGCAATCTGCTCTTCACTAAACTCTTTGTAATGTTTTTGCCATTCAGATAACTGCGACACGCGGGATACTTGTACCGCGGTGACCTTGAACTCTGGACAGTTAGTGGCCCAATCAGAGTTGTCAGTCGTAATCACATTGGCACCAGATTCTGGATGATGGAACGTGGTGTAAATGACCCCCGGTTGCACACGCTCTGAGATTTTTGCACGTAACACGGTTTCACCGGCACGGCTGACGATGCCAACCCAATCATGCTCTTTAATACCACGCTCTTCCGCATCATGCGGATGAATCTCAACCAGATCCTCGGCATGCCACGTCACGTTTTTGGTACGACGTGTTTGCGCACCGACGTTGTATTGAGAAAGTATGCGGCCTGTTGTCAAAATCAATGGGTACTTAGGTGTCACTTTTTCTGTGGTAGGAATATATTCAGTGACGAAGAATTTACCTTTGCCGCGTACAAACTCATCAATGTGCATGGTCGGCGTACCTTCTGGCTGCTCATCATTACAAGGCCACTGTATGCTGCCCAATTCGTCCAGTTTTTTGAAGCTTACGCCTTGGAATGTAGGTGTAAGTGCGGCGACTTCATCCATGATATCGGACGCATGTTTGTAGTGCATTGGGTAACCTAGGGCATTTGATAATGCCGCGGTCACTTCCCAATCTTCCATACCATTTTTAGGTGTCATCACGCGACGCACTGGGGAAATACGGCGTTCTGCATTGGTAAATGTGCCGCTTTTTTCCAGGAATGACGCACCTGGGAAAAACACATGGGCAAACATCGCCGTCTCGTTCAAGAATAGATCTTGCACGATTACGCATTCCATCGATTCCAGTGCATGGGTTACGTGCTGTGTATTCGGGTCAGATTGCACAATGTCTTCACCCACGCAGTACAGGGCTTTAAAGCTGCCTTCAATTGCGTAATCCAGCATATTCGGGATACGTAAGCCTGGGTCACTACTTAATGGCCTGCCCCATGCCGCCTCAAACAAAGCACGTGTCGCATCATCAGACACATGGCGATAGCCTGGGAACTCATGCGGCATAGAACCCATATCACAGGAACCTTGCACATTATTTTGGCCACGTAATGGGTTCACACCCACACCTTCGCGGCCAATATTGCCGGTTGCCATGGCCAAGTTAGCAATACCCATCACCATGGTAGAGCCTTGGCTGTGCTCAGTAACCCCTAAGCCATAGTAAATCGCTGCATTGCCGCCAGTTGCATACAATCTTGCAGCTGCTCGTATGTCCTCAGCAGGCACACCAATTGCCAAACCTAATACTTCAGGCGAGTTTTCCGGCAATGCGACAAAGTCACGCCATGCAACAAATGAATCCCACTCACAGCGCTCTTTAACAAACGCCTCATTGACCAAACCTTCGGTCACAATCACGTGTGCCAGTGCTGAAATCAAGGCGACATTGGTACCTGGACGCAATTTGAGGTGATAGTCTGCTTTCACGTGTGGTGAATTGACCAAATCGATTGCGCGTGGGTCGGCGATGATAAGCTTCGCACCTTCACGTAAACGGCGCTTCATTTGCGATGCGAATACTGGGTGGCCATCGGTTGGGTTTGCACCAATCACCAAAATAACGTCAGACTTCATCACGGAATCAAAAGTCTGCGTACCGGCTGATTCACCTATGGTTTGTTTTAAACCATAACCAGTTGGGGAATGACAAACACGGGCGCAGGTATCGACGTTATTGCTACCGAATACTGCGCGCACCAGTTTTTGTGTCACGTACACTTCTTCATTGGTGCAGCGTGACGATGTGATACCACCGACTGCATCTACGCCATATTTAGCCTGAATGCGTTTAATCTCATTAGCGGCGTAATTAATTGCCTCATCCCAGCTTACTTGCTGCCATTCGTCATGAATACTTTTACGTATCATCGGTGTGGTGATACGGTCTTTATGCGTTGCGTAACCCCATGCGAATCGGCCTTTCACACATGAGTGACCGTGATTGGCACCGCCATTTTTATTCGGCACCATGCGAATCACTTCTTCGCCCTTCATTTCAGCATCGAACGAACAACCTACGCCGCAATAGGCACAAGTGGTTGTTACACTATGCTCTGGCGTACCAGCTTCAATGACCGTTTTTTCTATCAGAGTGGCAGTCGGGCAAGCTTGCACACAAGCACCGCAAGACACACACTCAGACTCTAAAAAGTTACTGATGCCCGATGCCACTTTAGATTCAAAACCACGCCCAGAAATGGTCAAGGCATAAGTACCTTGCGTTTCTTCACAAGCGCGTACGCAACGTGAGCAAACGATACATTTACTTGGGTCAAACGTGAAATAAGGATTCGATTCGTCTTTCTCGGCGTTCAGGTGATTTTCACCATCGTAGCCATAACGTACCTCGCGCAAGCCCACAGCACCCGCCATGTCTTGCAATTCACAGTCACCGTTCGCAGCACACGTTAGGCAATCTAATGGATGGTCTGAGATATACAGTTCCATGGTGCCGCGGCGGATATCTGCCAATTTATCAGTTTGCGTACGGACTTTTAAACCTTCAGCAACAGGAGTAGTACAAGAAGCCGGATAACCACGACGGCCTTCAATCTCCACCACGCATAAGCGGCAAGAGCCAAATGGTTCCAGGCTATCTGTCGCACACAGTTTCGGTACATTGATACCAGCCATAATTGAGGCACGCATGATAGAAGTGCCTTCCGGCACGGTAATTTCTCTATCATCAATCATCAGCGTCACTTGCGTATTGGATGTACTTGCAGGCGTACCGTAATCCAACTGATCATCGTAGTTAGTACGACTGTGCTCATGCTGGTGATGCGTGTTGCTGTATTTAATGTCGTCCATTATCGGCCTCTCCGCAACCTAAGCTGCGGCCTTCGCTATCTTTTGACTATTGAAATCTTCAGGAAAATGATTCATCGCGCTCAATACTGGGTAAGGTGTCATGCCACCCAATGCGCACAGCGAACCATTCAGCATAGTGTCGCTTAGGTCGCGCACCAATTGTATATTCTTTACAGTATCCTTGCCTGCGATGATCTTATCGATCACCTCGGCACCGCGTGTAGAACCTATGCGGCATGGCGTACATTTCCCGCATGATTCGATTGCGCAAAACTCAAAGGCATAACGTGCCATCTTTGCCATGTCTACCGTATCATCAAACGCCACGATACCACCATGACCAAGCACTGCCCATATCTTGCTGAACTCTTCGTAATCCAGCGGCGTATCAAATTGTGATTCAGGCAAGAACGCGCCTAGTGGGCCACCCACTTGCACCGCGCGAATTGGCTTGCCAGAGTAGGACCCTCCGCCATAATCGTAAAGCAATTCACGTAAAGTAATACCGAACGCCAATTCGACCAAACCGCCGTGTTTGATATTACCCGCCAACTGAATCGGTAAAGTGCCGCGTGAACGTCCCATGCCGTAGTCAGCGTAGTATTTACTGCCCTTATCTAGAATAATCGGCACGCTTGCCAATGAAATCACATTATTCACCACGGTTGGCTTACCAAACAAACCTTCAATCGCTGGCAGTGGTGGCTTAAAGCGCACTAGGCCACGCTTACCTTCCAGACTTTCCAGCATGGAGGTTTCTTCACCGCAGACATAAGCGCCCGCAGCGCGACGTACTTCCAAATAAAATGCCTTGCCGCTGCCTAAGATATTTGCGCCTAGATACCCTGCTTGATTCGCAGCTTCAATCGCACTATTCAAGGTGACTAGCGCATGTGGATATTCGCTACGTAGATAAATGTAACCTTGGGTGGCACCAACGGCGATACCAGCGATGGTCATACCCTCGATCAGCACGAACGGGTCACCTTCCATGATCATGCGGTCTGAATAGGTACCGGAGTCGCCCTCGTCGGCATTACATACAATGTATTTGATATCAGATTCACAACCGAGTACTGTTTTCCACTTGATACCGGTAGGGAATGCCGCACCGCCACGGCCACGCAAACCAGAATCTGTTACCGCTTGTACAATATCTGCGCCTGACATTTTGAGTGCGTTATCGAGGCCTTTATAGCCGTCATGTGCGAGGTAATCATCTAATGAAACTGGGTCGGTAATGCCAACGCGCGCAAAAGTGAGGCGTTGCTGTTTCTTGAGCCAGTCAATTTCTTCAGTTAAACCCAGTGATAGCGCATGTGGTTTACCGTTTAAGAAATCCGCATCAAAAAGCCCTGCAACATCTTTTGCTTTTACTGGGCCATAAGCCACACGGCCTTTATCGGTTGCCACTTCCACCATGGTTTCAAGCCAATACAGGCCACGCGAGCCATTGCGAATAATTTCAATGTTTAAACCACGTTGTTTTGCCTCTTGCGTGACTGCGGCAGCAACTTTCTCTGCCCCCATGGATAAGGCACTGGAATCGCGCGGGATATAAATTCTGGTAGTCATTATGCAGTCACCTCAGCTACGCTAACATCCGAAATCAAGGTATCCAAATCTGCAGGTGTCATACGACCATACACCTCCTCATCCAACATCACTGCTGGTGAGAGAGCGCAATTACCTAAACAATAAACGGGTTCTAGAGTGATAGATTGGTCAGAGGTGGTTTGGTGATAATCGATATTCAGGCATTTTTTGGCGTGTGCTTCTAGTGTTGCTGAACCCATAGATTGACAGGATTCCGCTCGGCAAATCTGCAAAATATGACGGCCGGGCTTATGGGTACGAAAATGATGATAGAACGTCACCACACCATGTACTTCAGCCACTGACAGGTTAAGAGCTTTGGAGATTGAAAGATAAGAAGACTCTGGAATATAGCCGACACTATCTTGAATAGCATGCAATAACGGTAAAAGCGCGCCCGGCATAGCCTGATGTTGAGCGATTAGCCCGTCTATTTTTGTTTGTAGATCTTGCAACTTAATCTCTCCAAAACGACTAACACTATAGTGCTATACAAAATGGTATATTACACTGATTAAATGCATTATTAAATACGACAAGTCATGATGTTGAAAGTGCCGGAAACCTCGCAAATGCTTATGCAGAAACCACCTGTGAAACTCACTACCAAACTTCCAGGCAAACTTATAGACCAGTTTGGTCGTACCGTAGACTACATCCGTTTATCGATTACCGATAGATGCGATTTCCGCTGCGTGTATTGCATGGGTGAAGACATGACCTTTTTGCCGCGTGAAGAAGTACTAAGTCTTGAGGAATGTGCTCGACTGGTTAAAGCGTTTGTGGCGCTAGGCGTAAGCAAGGTGCGCATCACTGGCGGCGAGCCCTTAGTGCGCAAAAACGCATTATGGCTATTTGAAGAAGTTGGCCAACTTAAAGGCCTCAATGAGTTAGTGCTCACTACCAATGGCAGCCAGCTGGAAAAGCAAGCGCAGGACTTGCGCAACGCCGGCGTGAAACGCATCAACATCTCGGTCGACAGCTTGAATGCAGAACGTTTCAAAAAGATTACCCGTACCGGCGAGCTGGATAAAGTGTTGCGCGGCATACAGGCAGCCAAGCAAGCGGGTTTTGACAATATCAAACTGAACACCGTGCTGATGCGCGGCTTTAATGATGACGAGGCAATTTCATTAGTCGACTTTTCTATCAAGCAAGCAATCGATATTTCATTCATTGAAGAGATGCCGCTAGGTGAGGTTGACCACACCAGAGAATCCACCTTTGTCAGCAATACGGATACTTTAAAACGACTACAAAGTGAGTACCCACTTGTCGCCAGCACTGAGACTACAGGCGGACCTGCACGCTACTGGCGGGTAGCAAATACTCATACAAAAATAGGCTTCATCTCACCGCATTCGCACAATTTCTGTGAGTCTTGCAACCGTGTACGCATTACCTGCAAAGGCGAGCTGTACCTGTGTTTAGGACAAGAAGACAAAGTAGAGTTAATGCCGCTGTTAAGAAATCACCCGGATGATGACCAACCGTTGATTGATGCAATTTTAGGTAGCATGGCCATCAAACCTAAAGGACATGATTTTGATTTACGTCGCGCAGAGCCAGCAGTGATTCGATTCATGTCACATACGGGTGGCTAATATTTAAGGA
The DNA here is from genome assembly GCA_035460465.1 of Methylotenera sp. Lineage (GTDB taxonomy): Bacteria > Pseudomonadota > Gammaproteobacteria > Burkholderiales > Methylophilaceae > Methylotenera. The sequence continues at coordinate 19,516 of DATHWQ010000010.1, forward strand.
TGGCGATTTCCAGTATTATTCTGTCAGGTGGGCGCGCCACGCGCATGGGTGGCGTTGATAAGGGCTTGATAACCTTTCAACAAAAACCGCTGGTTCAACATGTGATTGAACGCTTAACATCCCAAGTCGATGAGATCATCATCAACGCCAACCGTGAAATCAAACAATATCAAAGCTTAGGTTACCCTGTGCTGCAAGACGAGACCCCTGACTTTATAGGACCGCTGGCGGGTTTTAACTTAGGCTTACAGCATACAAAGCATGAATACCTGCTGACTGTACCGTGTGATTCACCATTGCTACCGCTAGATTTAACACAACGTTTATACTCAGACCTGCTCAATCATAATGCTGATATTGCCGTTGCCACCAGTGATGGTGATGCACACCCGGTATTTTGCTTGTGCAAAAAAAGCGTATTGCCTAGCTTAACGAGTTACCTGCAGCAAGGCGGTCGTAAAGTAAGCGCCTGGCAAAAAAGCTTGAACTACATTGAGGTTGATTTTAGTGACAGTTCAGATGCGTTCCATAACCTGAATACTTTTGAAGATTTAGCTGCGCTTAACTTAAAGTTCTGAAAATTAAAGTCTTAAATTAAAATTTACACATGCATAAACCCATACTAGGTATCGTGGCAGGCTGCTCTAACGCTGGCAAAACCACCTTAATTACACAACTCATTGTAGAGCTCGCTCAACGCAATATTAGAGTTTCAGTGATTAAACATGCGCATCATCAATTTGACATCGACCATCCAGGTAAGGATAGCTACAACATTCGTGAGGCAGGTGCAGTGCAAACGCTGATTGCCTCTGGAAACCGTTGGGCGTTGATGACGGAAATGACACGCACCCCAAACCATACAGATGAAGCAGATTTGAATGCGCTGCTTAAACAATTCAACCAGGATTATGCAGACCTGATTTTGGTAGAAGGCTTTAAGTATGCGGAGATTCCCAAAATTGAGGTCTATAGAGCTGGCTTGAATAAACCATTGCTTGCACATACAGACCAAAACATTATTGCTGTCGCTGCGGACACATCACTTGATTTAACAATACCAACTTTGGACCTGAATAATATTTCTGCAATTGCTGACTTTATAATGTCAGAAGTCCTCAAATCTAACACTAGCCATCTATGACCAAGCCTACTTCGACCAAACCCACCTCATTATCGCAAGTAGTCGCCAACCCTAGCTGCATGGATGATTACGACCCAAACTCCATGCCGGTGGTAAAAGCGCGAGAATTTATCAAACAGTTTCTGAACCCCGTGGTAGAAACTGAAACGATCGCGCTACGTGACAGTTTAGGCCGTATCCTAGCCAGAGAAATTCTGTCACCTGCGAATGTACCCAACTACGATAACTCAGCCATGGATGGTTATGCGTTTAATGCTGACGACATAACGAGCTATGCGCCAACGAAACTGAAAGTGATTGGTACTGCGTTTGCCGGTAAGGCATTTACCGATGAAGTAAAGCGCGGCGAATGTGTACGCATTATGACGGGTGGTGCAATGCCCGCAGGCGCGGATACGGTTGTTGTACAGGAAAGAGTAAAGCTCGAAGGCGATACCATTACTTTCAGCGAAGCGAAATTTAAACGCGCAATGAACGTGCGTTATGCAGGCGAAGATCTGAAGCAAGGTCAAACCGTGCTGGCTGCAGGCCATATGATGCGCGCTGCCGATTTAGGATTAATTGCTTCCTTAGGTATCGCTGAAGTCAGCGTCTATCGTAAGCTCAAAGTCGCATTCTTTTCTACGGGGGATGAGTTAGCCAGCGTTGGGCAGCCACTACAAACCGGGCAAGTCTATGACAGCAATCGCTACAGCTTATTTGGTATGCTTAGCCGCCTAGGGGTAGAAATCATGGATATGGGCGCAATTCCAGACGACCCGGATTTACTTGAAAAAACCTTGTTAAAAGCTGCGAGCACCGCTGATGTGGTCATTACCAGCGGTGGTGTTTCTGTAGGCGAAGCAGACTATATGAAACTTTTGTTGGATAAGCACGGTCAAGTGGTATTCTGGAAAATCGCCATGAAACCAGGCCGCCCACTGGCCTATGGCAAAATACAGGGAAATAAGACGCAGGCAGCCCATTACTTTGGCCTGCCTGGCAACCCGGTGGCGGTGATGGTGACCTTTTATCAGTTCGTGCGTGAAGCCATGCTGGTGCTTATGGGCCAGCCACAGCCTGCACCTTTACCAATGTTTAATGTGATGTGTACTGAACCAATTAGAAAATTGACAGGTCGCACAGAATTCCAGCGTGGCATTCTATTTACTGATGCAGATGGTAGCTGGAAGGTAAAACCGACTGGTGCTCAAGGCTCTGCGATTTTAAGTTCAATGTCGCTGGCTAATTGTTTCATCGTACTCAATGATGATGTTGGCAACCTTGATGCCGGTGCAATGGTACAAGTGCAAGTACTTGATGGAATTGTTTAAATTAACCACTAGATTGGCTGTATATAACCAATAGCAATTGTCATTCAACAACTTATCAGGCATGTTGTATAATTTTTCGTTAAATCAAAATTCTCACTATAAATCTAAATACTTTTTGTTTCTTTGACTACCGCTATCACTCAATCCTCCACCAATGAAAATACGCTTATTTGGGCAATTATTTGCTCAATACTCCTGCACGTCTTGTTAGCGGTTGTGATACCAAGCATCAAGATAGATCCACCAAAAAAACCCGAAGTACTTGAAGTAGCATTGGTCAGTAAGCCAGAACCACCTCCTGCAGTCTCAGAACCTGAACCTCTGCCGCAGCCGGAACAACCAAAGCCTGAGCCAATAAAACCTAAGGTTGAACCCAAGCCTATCGTCAAGCCTACACCAACCCCTAGTGTGATTAAAGAAGAACCATCACCTGTCACGCCACCGCCAGCTACGCAAACTGAAGTCATTGCAGTAACGCCTAAACCAGAAGCGCCGCCATCACCAACACCTGTAGTACCTAAACCAGTTGCACCAACTCCGGTAGAAATTGATACCGCACATAAAGGCTATGGCGATACGTTATGGAGCGCTATCAGTAAACATAAGAAGTACCCTAGAATTGCTCAGACACGCGGTTGGCAAGGAGAGGTGATTGTAGAGTTGTCACTGGACGGTAATGGCAATATGAAATCAAAAAGAATCATCCAACACAGCGGTTACGATAGCCTAGATCAACAAGCACTCGAAATGGTTGATAAGGCCCTACCGTTCCCTGCGCCACCTGACGCTTTGCGTGGCAGCAGCTTCACAATTAAAGTGCCGATTCCGTTCAAGCTTGAAGAACAGTAACCACGTAAACATGATCAGATTACCGTGATCAAAAAAAATAAATCCTTAAAAGACTTATTGCTCATTCATGAGCTCGCCTTTATTGTACTTATTATCTTGGCAGCAACCGCTGGCGCTATCGGCATTCACCTGTGGGAAAAGTCCAGCCAAGAATCCAACCGCATCAACTCACTCGTGCAAGAAGTTCAACAAACGCGCGGTGATTTATACCGGCAAATGAAAGAGCTGTTCGATGCCTATTTTCTAGATGATGCAGGCGCACGGACTGAATACAACGACTTCACAACCTCAGTCGAAGCCCATTTTGTCCAGCTGCAAAATATTGCTGTTGGTGCAGAAGAAAAAGCAGCCGTGAATGAACTGCATGCAAGCTACCAACAGTTTGTCTACGAGACATCGGCCTTGTTTGACCAGAGTCAGGGTATCAATAATGATGCTACTAAAAAAGCCATCAAACATGCCTTAGATACAGGCTTGGAGACCGGCTTATTTAAGCGGTACGAGGAAATTCTGGCGCATACCGAAGCGCTACTTAGTCAAAAACAAACAGAACTTAACAAGCAACTGAAAGATACCAAGCGTATCTCAACCATCTTATTGATTATTCCCCTGGTATTAGCCGTATTACTGCTAATTTTCTCTCGCATCTTTCTCAAGCGCGCCATTGTTAAGCCTATTGAAGGTGTATTGAAAGCCACTACAGAAATCAGTGCTGGTAATCTTACACACAGGGCGCCTGAGGAAGGAGCTGAGGAATTAACTGCTGTTTCGAAAGCCATCAATGACATGGCAGACAAATTGGTCATCAGCCAGGAAACCTTGGTGCGCACCGAAAAACAAGCGGCACAAGGCTTATTAGTGCCGATGCTAGCACATAACATTCGCAATCCGTTGGCGAGTATTCGGGCAACTGCTCAAGTCATCGATGCCCCTGAGCATGATACTGATACGCGAGAGTCTTTAGTCGGCATCATCAATACCGTAGATAGGTTAGAGCGCTGGACGGGTGCTTTGCTGGCTTACCTACACCCGTTAAAACCGCAGCCGAGTAATACAAGTATCAAAGACATTGTAGAAGGAGCCTTGGCGCCAGTCCAACAGAAAATAAAAGAGAAGTCTATCCAGCTCACGCTGCCAGCTTGGTCTAAGCATGATGCCATTTTTACTGACCAGCATTTATTAGAGCAGGTGATTTATAACCTACTGTTAAACGCCGTTGATGCCTCCAGCAAAGCTGGCAGCATAGAAATCACGCTAGAAGTATCACCCAAAGACTTCACCTTAAAATTACTGGACCGTGGTTGTGGCATGCCCTTCAAACCAGACCCAAGCACCATAAGCCCCGCACCTACCACCAAAAGATTTGGCACAGGCCTTGGTATTCCTTTTGCCTTTAAAGTCTGTGATGCATTGGGTGGCAGCTTGAGCTTTGATACAAGGCATGACGGTGGCACTATCATTACACTATTGATGCCGAAATCATTGCACTTACAAGATAACTAGCGCACTTAGCAGATAGTTAACGCATAAAATAGTTGCATCTTTCTAGCACTTCTACTGAATTACAGTGCCAAAACATAAATATTGTCATTTTCGTGACTTATCCTCTTGCCTAAACAAGGCTTTTTATCAACAATGTAGGAAGGCGCTAATAAACGATGACGAATACTGTAATGCTCAACCAATCTGTTCCGGATTTCCAGCTACCTGCAACTAGCGGTAAGACTTTTCAACTCTCGAATTATTTGGGTAAAAACGTAGTAATCTATTTTTATCCTAAAGATTCAACACCAGGCTGTACCACACAAGGCATGCAATTTAGAGACGCATATGCTGATTTTCAACAACTTGATACTGAGATCTTTGGTATCTCACGTGATAGTTTGAAATCGCATGAGAGCTTTAAAGCTAAATTTAGTTTTCCGTTCGAGTTACTCGCAGATACTGAAGAATTAGCCTGCAGCCAATTTGGTGTGATGAAAATGAAGAACATGTATGGCAAGCAAGTGCGCGGGGTTGAACGCAGCACATTCATCATCGATAAAAAAGGTAATTTAGTAAAAGAGTGGCGCGGTGTTAAGGTAGATGGGCATGCTGCCGAAGTGCTTAACTTTATTAAAGCTTTATAATTTTATTCAACCACTTTCATAGAGAGTTATTTTATGGCGAAAAAACAGTCAAGTATTACTAAGCTTTTTGTCTTAGATACCAACGTGTTGATGCATGACCCCTCAAGCCTGTTTCGCTTTGAAGAGCATGACATTTACCTGCCGATGGTGACGCTTGAAGAACTTGATAACAATAAAAAAGGTTTAACTGAAGTTGCACGTAATGCACGCCAGGCGAGCCGAAATTTGGAAGAAATAGTCGGTACAGACTTAGTAAATCTTGAACTTGGCTGTCCACTCGCCATCAACGGCAACAAGCATCTGACAGGTCGATTGTTTCTACAAACTGCTCAAGTCAATGTCGAGCTTCCTGGTCTAGCCGGTAGCAAAGCTGATAACCAAATCCTCGGCGTAGTGCTTCAATTAACTAAAAACCACCCTGACCGCCATGTGGTATTGGTCAGTAAAGACATCAATATCCGCATCAAAGCGCGTGCCATGGGCATGCCCGCTGAAGATTACTTCAACGACAAAGTATTGGAAGATACCGAACTTTTATACAGTGGCATGAAAGAATTGCCTGCTGACTTCTGGGAGAAACACAGCAAGGCCATGGAGTCTTGGCAAGAGTCTGGCCGCATGTTCTACCGACTCAATGGCCCATTGTGCAAGACATTCCTTGTCAATGAATTCGTCTTCTACGAGTTTGAAAAACCTTTCCATGCCATGGTACGTAGCGTAGAAGGTAACAGCGCGGTTTTAGAGGTGGTAAAAGACCACTTACAACCTAAACATAACGTTTGGGGTATTACGGCACGTAATCGCGAACAAAACTTTGCGCTCAACTTGCTGATGGACCCAGAAATAGATTTCGTCACTTTGTTAGGGCAAGCCGGTACGGGTAAAACATTGCTGACTTTAGCTTCTGCACTCACTCAAGTACTAGACAAAAAGATCTATTCTGAAATCATCATGACCCGTGTCACTGTGCCAGTAGGTGAAGATATCGGTTTTTTACCAGGTACTGAAGAAGAGAAAATGGCACCTTGGATGGGCGCGCTTGAGGATAACTTAGATGTACTCAATAAGTCTGATGAAGATGCTGGTGAGTGGGGTCGTGCCGCTACTCAGGACTTGATTCGCACCCGCATCAAAGTCAAATCACTTAATTTTATGCGTGGCCGTACCTTCCTGCATAAGTTCTTGATTATCGATGAAGCGCAAAACTTAACCCCTAAACAAATGAAAACCCTGATTACCCGTGCAGGCCCGGGTACCAAGGTGGTTTGTTTAGGTAATATTGCACAGATTGATACACCTTACCTAACCGAAGGCAGCTCAGGGCTCACTTATGTGGTTGATAGATTCAAAGGATGGGGTCACAACGGTCACGTCACATTATTGCGTGGTGAACGTTCACGCTTGGCAGATTTTGCTGCTGAAGCATTGTAATGGGCATGGGTAAAGGGTTTTATACTTTACTCGCCGCGCAGTTTTTGTCAGCACTTGCTGACAACGCTTTGCTGTTTGCCGCAATTGCCTTACTGCAACAATTAAAAGCTCCAGGTTGGCATGAGCCATTATTGTTGCAATTTTTCGTGATCTCTTACATCGTATTAGCACCTTTCGTCGGCTCATTTGCCGATGCCTTGCCTAAGGGCCGCGTGATGTTTATCTCAAATGCGATTAAGTTTGTGGGTGGGCTTGCCATGATATTAGGCATGCCTCCACTATATGCTTACGGCATTGTAGGCATTGGCGCGGCAGCATACTCACCCGCAAAATACGGCATACTCACGGAGTTATTACCGCCAAGTAAACTGGTAAGTGCCAATGGCTGGATGGAAGGCTCAACAGTGATGGCCATTATTCTAGGTGCTATCGTCGGCGGAAAAATGGCAAGTATCGACCCACAGGCCGCTATGATAGCCATTACCGGTATGTATCTGGCCGCTGCGCTGTTTAACGTGTTCATTCCTAAGCTACCGATAGATCATACCCTACCTAAGAAAAATCCACTGTTTATCATCAGCGACTTTTATCGCTCATTTATTGCGCTATGGCGCGACCCACAAGGCCAGGTCTCACTTGCAGTCACTACCTTATTCTGGGGTGCCGGGGCAACGCTCAGGCTAGTGGTGATCGCATGGGCTGCGGTAGCACTGAGCTTTGGTTTGGATCATGCGACACAACTCACTGCGACAGTAGCATTAGGTATTGCCTTAGGTTCGGTCATTGCAGCACGCTACATTACACTTGAGAACTCTGTGAAAGTACTTCCTGCCGGCATCTTTATGGGTGCACTGGTCATTGGCATGGTATGGGTCACAGAATGGCACATAGCCGCCATATTGTTATTTACGATAGGCGTGCTGAGCGGCTTCTTTGTCGTGCCTCTGAACGCACTTCTACAGCATAGAGGTCACTTGCTTATCGGTGCAGGTCACTCAATTGCCGTGCAAAACTTTAATGAGAATATAGGTATCCTTATTTTAAGTGGCGCCTATACCTTGATGGTAAAGGCAGATTTAAATATCAATCATATTGTTGTGATTTTTGGGCTATTCGTTATCATCACCATGAGTATGATCAACCGATTGTATCGCCGCCATATTCAAGCCGCCTCAAACATATAAGAAGTACCTCTAATAAAAAAGCCTCGAAATAATTCGAGGCTTTTTTATTAGCTATATCAGCTAATGAAGCTTAACTTGCGCTTCGGTACGTCTTGTAATCATACGTGCGATTGTTTGCAATACTACGACCCAAATGCCATGCAAGGTCATTAGATGCATTTTATAGAGTGACTGATACATCACTCGTGCAAATAAGCCTTCAATATACATACTGCCACCAGAAAGTGCGCCCATCAAATTACCAACGGTGGTATAACGACCTAGATTGACCAAAGAGCCATAATCTCGATAGGTATATTCCGGCAATTCTTTTTTACCTGCTACGCGAGCTTTAACCGTTTTAATCATCATAGAAGCCTGCTGATGCGCAGCTTGCGCACGTGGCGGTACTGTGTTGCCATCATGGCCTGGCCACGGACATGCCGCACAATCACCAAATGCAAATATGTTTTCATCTAGCGTAGTTTGTAGTGTGCGATTTACTACAAGTTGATTAATACGATTGGTTTCCAAACCATCAATCTCACGTAAGAAATCTGGGGCCTTAATACCTGCAGCCCAAACCACTAAGGCTGATGGAATAAAGCGACCGCTGTGTGTGTGTACACCCTTATCGGTTACTTCAGTCACACGCTCACCTGTGTATAAATGAACGCCTAACTTTCTAAGCTCTAACTCAACTGAACTGGAAAGCTTAAGCGGTAGCGCAGGTAGCACACGCTCACTCGCCTCGATTAAAGAGAGTTTAATATCACGGTCGGCATCAATCTTATCTAATCCATAAGCAGCCAACTCACGCGTCGTATTATGTAACTCCGCTGACAGTTCTACGCCCGTCGCTCCAGCGCCGACAATCACCACTTCTAATTGACCAGCCTGTACTGGTTCAACTTGTGTCTGCGCACGTAATAAGGCGTTATGTAAGCGTCGATGAAACTTCTCAGCTTGATCTTGTGTATCAAGTGCGATTGAATGCTCACGCGCACCTTTAATACCAAAATCATTGGTTGTGCTGCCTACCGCAATTATCAAAGTGTCATATTGGAAAGTACGTCGTGGGATGACCTCAATGCCATCTTCATCATAGTTTGGTGATATTGTGATTTCACGCTTCGCTCTATCCAAACTATCCATGCTGCCTAAGCGAAACTTGAAATGATGCCAATGCGCTTGCGCGAGGTAATCGAGCTCATGTCTCTCTGGATTCATGCTGCCCGCTGCAATTTCATGCAGTAATGGCTTCCACACATGGGTCTTTGACTTGTCGATCAAGGTAATGATTGCCTTACCCTTGCGACCCAGCGAGTCACCAAGCTTAGTCGCTAATTCTAGGCCACCCGCACCACCACCAACGATGACCACATGATGCAAACCGTTTTGTTCATTTTTATCCACAAATACCATCCTACCTAACACTTAATATCATTATCTTTAAATAAAAACGCGCCTGCTGATTTTCAGCAAGCGCGTTTTTGAGTGATGCAAATTATTACTCGTTACCTGTAACTTTACTCATGCTACGCACCCAAGCGATGATTTTCAATAACTCATCAGGTGTAATACCATTTTTAGGATCATTAGGATCCATCAAACCAATACCTTTAGCGCCCATACCGCCATTGGTACCATGCCAAACTGTTTCAAACATACCTTTGTTGGTGATGTCCTTAGGATACTTATAATCCGGGCCTACTAAACCAGGACCCACTTGCCCTTTAGCTTCTGGGCCGTGACATTGTGTACATGAATACAACTGAAATACTTTTTTACCTTTAGCAATTGCTTCTGCATTGCCAATGTATGGATTTTTACCTGTAGTCATAAATTCTTTAGCCGCTGGCGTATCGAATAATGCTGGATCAATCACTAATGGCTTACTATCTTGCGTAGTCACAAAATCGATCATTTTTCCACCGGCTGATGATGTGCTAGTGCCAGTTGCGCTTGAATCACCTTTACCACATGCCCCTAAACCAAATGATATCGCTAACACTACCAGGGCTAATTTCATTTTACTCATCATGCTTCTCCATACCTTGAAGTTTTTCTTGACTTAAAATTTAGTACCATAAAAAACGGCTACCGCAATTATACAGTAGCCGTTTAAGTTATTACAGTTTAGTTAAACTTTTGGTTTATTTTAACCAAGGAGTGTCGCCACCGCCTTTATATTGAGTACGCAACCAGCCAACGACTTTCAAGATGTCATCAGTTGATAAGTTCTCTGCGTTGCCTAACTGTTGATGCCAAGCAAACATACCACCATTACTACCACCAGAAATAGTTTCAAACAGACCTTTATCAGTCACGTGTTTTGAATATTGCCATGTGCTATCAGTAATTGATGGGCCTACTTGACCGCCGGCGTTAGGGCCGTGACATTGTGTACATGAGTAGTAACCAAATTTCTTTTTACCTGCTTTTGCAGCTTCTGGGTCTTTTGCAAATGCTTTTGTATATGGGTTGATACAAGTTTCTAGAAACTCTTTCGCTTGTGGCGTATCTGTTTCTACTGCTTTAACGCCTAGTGGGCTACCATCTTTTGTTGAAACTAAATTACAAGCTGCGCTAGCTTGTGTAGAAAGGGTTAAACCAACAAACCCAAGCATTGATACTAACAACGCTGCTTTAATTGCCTTAGTGCCTAACATGTTATCTCCTAATGTTATGAATTTGCTACGATCATACATGCTAGCGCATTGCTGAACGTGTCATCATTTAACGAACTAATTATTTAATCGGTTGACGCATCAACTTGAAATAATCTTGTAATTTTACCCTGATTATTGAACTTCGTCACCGCCAGATGTCTTTTCATGTGCCTTATTACCCTTGCGGTAAACTTTCATCAAGCTATCACCTTCTACTACAGGTACATGTGGGATACCGAAGTCATCAAGAATCTTGTTGATTTTGTCTTTATTTCTCTCTAAAGCCGCATCAATCAAGGCCATACGCTCTTTATCTTTATGGCGCACACCAATTGAAATATTCCAATACTCTTTACCTTTAGCATTGGTTGTTTCGTATTCAGGAATTGGCACTACAACTAAAGGTATTTTGGCTTGTTTAGCGAAATAACCACCGATTGGGCCCCAGACAATGGCAACATCAATATCACCTTTTACTAAGTCATCAATCATAAAGCTAGGTGGAAAATTTAAATCGCGTTGCATACGGTAAGGTCTAGCGTTACCCATCAAACCATTGTCATTGAGCGGAATGGTGGCTGGACTTTGTCCTACAACACCAATACGTGCTTTTGCCAAGTCTGGGCTTTTCCAGTCGGTAATGTTGTAACCGCTGTCTTTTCTGTATACAAACACATTACCTGTACGATAGTAAGGTTTAGATGTTCTCATCGCATCATTGTCTGAAGTAGTACCCATGATGACATCACAACGCATCGCGTTGATTGTGTTTCTTAAAAAACCCTGACGATTGTAGGCATAAGTAAATGTAAGTTTTTTACCTAAATCTTTTGCAAGCACTTCTGCAATCTTATCTTCAAAGCCTTCTTGTTTATTATTAGAGTTCGGCATTAAATCCGGGTCAGCACAGACTTTAAACTCACTTTCGTCGACAACACGTCTTATTTCACCTATACGACCTTCATCTGGATTAAGTGTTGGGATATCGGGCATCTCTGCGGCGTTTACGTTAGCTACCATTGCTAACATAGCAATCAATCCCAGCTTTTTCTTAACATGTTTCAACATTATTTATTCCTTATCGTCAAATATATGGCTGATAAAAACCACGCATTTACATAGAGCAATTATTTAATTAAAAAGTTCTTACAAATTGTTACACACTCAATTGCCAAGGATTTAAGCAACTGAATATTATAACTAATTTGGCGCTTTGTAAGGAAATTTTATTTAAAAATTTACAATGCATCAGCTTGCCAAATGCAGCACTTTGACACTCACAAATAAAAAAACACCCCGACGAATCGGGGTGTTTTATTTAGAACTAACTCAGTAGTTAGCTAATAACTTATTGTCCTAGTTTTCACTAGGTCTTTTAAATTATAGGCTGAATACTGTTAATGAACCGCCGCCAGGAGCAGCGTTGTATTTAGTTAATTCTTTGTAACCACCAGCAGCACCAAGTGCGTCTGTGTCGTTAGTCATACCAAGGTTCATCGCAACACCAGCCCAGCCACCGATACCTGATAGCACGCCAACGTATTGTTTACCTTTGTTACCGTATGTGAATGCATTACCAATCACGCCAGAACCAACTTGGAATTTCCAAAGTTCTTTACCTGATTGTGCATCAACAGC
>DATHWQ010000011.1:0-22739 GCA_035460465.1 Methylotenera sp.
GCAACCCATGGGTCATCACCTAATTGTTTGATACCTAATGAAACACGGTTTTTCTCTTGATCGAATTTCAAGATTTTCGCTTCAACTTCTTCACCTACTGTAAGCACTTCTGATGGGTGCTTAACGCGACGCCATGCCAAGTCAGTAATGTGCAGCAAGCCATCGATGCCGCCCAAGTCAACGAATGCGCCGTAGTCAGTGATATTTTTAACGATACCTTTAACTACTGCACCTTCAGTTAATGTGCCCATCAATGCTTCGCGGTCTGCACCCATGCTAACTTCCATTACAGCACGACGTGAAACAACGATGTTGTTACGTTTACGATCTAACTTGATTACTTTCAAGTCACATTCTTTGTTTTCGAATGGAGTAGTGTCCTTAACTGGGCGCACATCTACCAATGAACCTGGTAGGAAAGCCATAATGCCGTTAACTGAAACACGTAAACCACCTTTTACTTTACCGCTTACGAAACCTTTGATGATGCGGCCTTCGTTCATTGCATCTTCAAGATCCAACCATGTTTCCATGCGTTTCGCTTTTTCGCGTGAAAGCAATGTAGAACCGAAACCATCTTCCAGTTTTTCAATGGCCACTTTAACGAAGTCACCTACTGCAACTTCAAGTTCACCTTGAGCATTACGGAATTCAGCAGCGTTGATCACGCTTTCAGATTTAAGACCTGCGTTAACGATAACGAAATCGTTATCAACAGAGATCACTTCAGCAGTGATCACTTCGCCAGAACGCATTTCTTGGCGAGCTAAGCTTTCTTCGAAAAGCGCAGCAAAAGATTCCATCGGTGAAGCAGTAGATTTAGAAGTAGAAGCCATTAAATAAAATTACCTAAAAGTTAAATCCCACCTAGCAGTGGGCTAGTTAAAAAAACCGCGAATCTGTGAGACACGCAGGCGAAAAAATAATACTAATTTCCAAAGAATAGAATTATAACTAAAACATTGAAAAATAAAAGACTATTTACACATTTTACGCTGATAATTTACTAAAACAACCTCAGTTGCCTCAGAAATACCTAAATTATCTGTTTCCAGCAAAATCGCATCATCCGCCATGATAAGTGGCGCGCTTGCCCGACCTTTGTCCCTAGCATCGCGTTCTTGCAAATCCTGCAAGATATTTTCATAGTTGGCTGGCTGGTTTTTACCTAATAACTGCTTGTAACGACGCATGGCGCGTACTTCGGTTGAGGCAGTGAGAAATATTTTCAACTGTGCGTTTGGAAATACTACTGTACCCATGTCGCGACCATCAGCAACCAAGCCCGGTGCTTGATGGAAGCTATGCTGCAAATCAATCAGTGCGGCTCTTAGCGGCGCATGTACAGCGACTTGGGATGCGCCTTTACCCATTTCTTCGCTACGAATTTCATCTGAAACATCTTGATCGTTGAGAAAAACTTGGTCTTTGGTAAAACGAATAGCTAGTGTCTTTGCGCACTCGGCAACTGCTAAAGCATCACTCCAGGCGATGTTTTTCTGTTTGGTTGCGAATGCGACTATACGATAAAGCGCGCCAGAATCCAGGTAAAGGAAGCCTAGTTTTTCTGCAACCAATTGAGCAACGGTACCCTTGCCAGAGGCAGAAGGGCCATCAATGGCAATAACGGGAATCAAATTGCTCATGCTTTAACGATTTCTGCAAAACGTTGGAAGTAATCAGGGAAGGTTTTATTGACACATTTGGGATCGTTAATCGTAATTGGCACGCCACCTAATGAGACTAGTGAAAAACACATCGCCATGCGGTGGTCATCATAGGTGTCAATCACGGCATTCGGCGTGAGTTGGGCGGGTGGTGTGATTTTGATGTAATCGGCGCCTTCTTCAACGATGGCGCCTACTTTACGCAGTTCTGTTGCCATGGCACTAATGCGATCAGTTTCTTTGACGCGCCAGCTGGCGATATTGCGTAGTGTTGTTGTCCCATCAGCAAATAGTGCAGCAACACCTAACGTCATTGCCGCGTCGGGGATGTGATTGCAATCTAAATCTATAGCCATGAGCTTGCCGGGGCTGGCTTTGGACTCAATCCAATTATTGCCCCAACTAATATTTGCGCCCATTAAAGTTAGTGCTTCTGTAAACTTGATATCACCTTGAATACTGTCTTTGCTTACACCTTCGACGCGTACTGGACCAACGCCAATAGCACCCGCTGCAAAAAAATAAGAGGCTGAAGAAGCATCGCCCTCAACAAAAAACCGACCAGGACTTTGATAGCTAACGTTGGCCGGTATGGTAAAGCGTTGCCAACCTTCACGCTGCACCGTGACGCCGAATTTCGCCATCAGGTTTAGCGTGATTTCGATGTAGGGTTTGGAAATCAACTCGCCGACTACCTCGATGCTGGCAGTTTCACCACTCAGTGGTAATGCCATGAGTAGAGCGGTCAAAAACTGGCTGGAAACATCGCCACGGATTTTAATGGTGTTAGATAAGTTAAGCTGGGCAGGGGCAATTTGTAATGGTGGAAAACCATCATTAGCTAAATAGTCGATATCGGCACCTGCTTGGCGTAGCGCATCTACCAAATCACCAATCGGACGTTCATGCATGCGCGGCACACCAGAGAGATGATAATTACCGTTTGAAAAAGCCAATGCAGCCGTCAGTGGTCTAAATGCGGTGCCGGCATTACCTAAGAATAGTTCTGCATCTTTGTTAGGAAAATTGCCTCCACAACCAGTTACGCGCCATGCGTTTTCGGCAAAGCTTTCAAGCTTGATACCTAGTTTTTCTAATGCTTCGAGCATGCGTGCGGTATCGTCAGAAGCGAGTAAATCGCGTATTTCAGTAGTGCCAGTCGCTAATGCAGCCAACAGTAAAGTACGATTTGAAATGCTTTTTGAGCCAGGTAAAGCAATTTGGCCGGAGACATGGCTAGCAGAAGGTAGGGTAAGTTGTTCCATTACGTATTCTATTTTGTGAATTATTGATTAAACGTTTTTTTTGAATTACTTTTTGCCGTTCGCCCAAGCATTACGTGCAATACTGGCGCGTTCAAATAGGGCTTGCAAACCTGCAGAGTCTTCATTCTGCAACATGGTTTTTAAGGTTGAAAGCTCGGTTTCAAAAGCATTTAATTCGCTTAACAAAGCATTTTTGTTGGCCAAGCTGATGTCACGCCACATTTCAGGGTGGCTACCCGCGATACGCGTGAAATCCCTGAATCCGCTAGCGGCAAAGCCAAATAACTGTGCAGCATTCGGGCGTGAAGCAATATCGTCTACTAAGGCAAAAGCCAGTAGATGTGGTAGGTGACTTACCGCGGCAAAGATGCTGTCATGTGTTGCTGCGGACATTTCACTCACGTTAGCACCGCAAGTTTGCCATAGCTGTTTAGCCAAATTGATCGCTTCTGGCGAAGTATTTTGAGTGGGTGTGATGACCACGTTCTTATTGATATAGAGGTCGGCCATTGCCGCAGTCACGCCGCTTTTTTCCGCACCTGCAATCGGGTGGCCACCAACGAATTGGTTGCTTTTTTCGCCTAAGACTTCATGTGCGTAGCTTAGGACATCACCTTTAGTGCTGCCTGCGTCGGTGATGACGGTTTGCGCATCTAAATGCGGCTTAATAGCTGCAAGGATGGCTGGAGTTTGGGCCACAGGAGTGGCAATCAACACCAAGTCTGCATCTTTAAGCGCAAATGAAATGTCGCTAGTCGCAACATCAATCACACTCAAATCGAGTGCAGCTTTTAAGCTCTCCTGAGTTCGGCCAACGCCGACGATTTGTGGAGCATTGCCAGATTTCTTCAAGGCAAGGGCAACCGAGCCACCAATTAGGCCCACACCAAAAATGACGAGTTTTTTCAAAGCAGATTTGTTCTAAATTTTAATGACTGCGATTGTAACATTGTTGGAATTGACAGGCAGAGTCGTGATTATTTATTTCGACCATTCGCCATCAATCAGTTTTTCTAATGGCCTAAAGTTCTGTTTATACGCCATTTTGGGGCTGTCTTTAATCCAATAGCCTAAATAGAGGTAAGGCAGATTTAAATTTTTAGTCCATTCAATTTGCCACAACACATTGTATGTACCAAAGCTAGCCTTGGTATCAGTGGTATCGTAAAAGGTATAAACCGCTGAAATACCATCACTGACGAGGTCAATCACGCTCACCATTTTAAGTTGATCAGCTTCTCTAAATTCAACCATCACGCTTTCTACGTTGGTTTGGCATAGAAAATTGCGATATTGTTCAGCGTCGTCTTGTTCCTGTGCGTCACTATCGTTGGGTTTTTCATCAAAATGGCGTGATTTTTGGTAGGCCGCGTAAAGCGCGTAGTGCTCCTCGTAGAATGCCACAGGTTTAATCAATACATTCAAGTTTTGATGTTGTTTATAGGCTCTTCTCTGGCTACGGTTTGGTATGAACTCTTCCGATATAACACGCACCGGAATACACTCGCGGCAACTCTCGCAGTGAGGTCTGTATGCAAATTTTCCGCTACGCCGAAAGCCTTGCTGGATAAGGCCGCTATACACATTAGCATCGATCAGGTGTTGTGGTGATGCGATTAAACTTTGTGCAAGCTTATTCGGCAGGTAGCCGCAGCTATAACCGGTGGTTACATAGAACTGCAATTTTTTCAGGGGCTTGTCGCTAGGTAAGCTCATAGCTAGAGTGTACCAATTTTAAAAGTTGTTGCGCGAATGCATAACGAGAAATTTCGCGTGCGCCCAAGCTAGCGAGGTGCGCTGTCTTCATTTGGCAATCGATCAATTCAACACCTTCGAGCTTGAGTTTCTGCGCTAGCTGCACAAAGGCTACTTTTGAAGCGTCGGTTACATGGTGAAACATACTTTCACCGTAAAACATTTTGCCCAGTTTTATACCGTAACAGCCACCTACCAATTCACCATTCAGCCATGTCTCGGCTGAGATTGCATAGCCGGCATCAAACATCGCACAGTAGGCATCAATAATCTCTTCAGTAATCCAAGTGCCTAACTGCCCAGGTCTAAGCGTGTTGCTGCAAGCTGTAATGACTGCACGGAAAGCCGTGTTATAACGTACTTCAAAATAATTGCTCCTTAAAGTTTTTGCCAGTGAGTGGGATATTTTTAGCTCATCGAGAAACAGCACCATACGTGGGGTAGGGCTCCACCATAAGATGGGCTCGCCATGGCTAAACCAAGGGAATATGCCTTGCTGGTAAGCGGCTAAAAGACGTGGCACAGAAAGGTCGCCACCAATCGCGATTAAGCCATTGGGATCACTTAAGGCATATTCGAGTGACGGAAAATCGCAGTCATCTTCAATTGCTGCAACGCGCCCACTCTGTAGTTGATAGTAACTTCGGCTCACGCTAAATCCTTAGATCAATAATACTTAAGACCACGGTTGTTATAAGAAAATTTTCAAAGTGCCTCAATTATTAATTAGGCAGATTAAAGCAGCCACACTATGAGAAACTGCTGCTATATTTGGATATACTTAATTCTAAGGCTGCAATACAAACACCATGTTAATAATGTTGAGTGAAAGGCAGGAAAATGCAATATTTAATTGTTAAATATCTCGTTACTGCAGGCGTAGTAGTTTTAGTCTCCGAATTCGCAAAACGTAGCGACAAACTGGGCGGCTTGATTGCCGCGCTGCCTATGGTCACAGTGCTGACGCTTATCTGGCTTTATGTCGAGCAACAGCCTGCAAGTAAGATCGCCAATCATGCCTACTATACATTTTGGTATGTGCTACCAACTTTGCCTATGTTCTTGCTTTTCCCCTACCTATTGCCGAAATTGGGTTTCGTTTTTACCCTCACGACTTGCGTGATATTTACCATATTCATCTTTGCAATTTTTGCTATTGTAATGAAGCACTTCGGTGTAGATTTGTTGTAACGATATTTTTACAAAAAAAAGCTTTTTAATCATACCATTAGCGCGTAAAATGCGCGGTCTCACACGATAGTTGTCAATCTGGTTTAAATCTTGGAACAATACTCAACAATGCTGGCTAAGCCCATCCACACCTATCGTCCTTATTGGGCGAAGCGGTTTGGTGCGGCGCCTATCTTGCCAATGACGCGCGCCGAGATGGACGCGTTGGGCTGGGATAGTTGCGACATTATTTTGATTACCGGCGATTGCTACATCGATCATCCTAGTTTTGGTATGGCTTTGGTGGGGCGTTTATTAGAGTCACAGGGCTTCCGCGTTGGCATTATTGCGCAGCCTGATTGGCAAAATGCCGATGCTTTCAAAGCTTTGGGTAAACCTAATCTGTATTTTGGTGTGACTGCCGGCAATATGGACAGCATGGTGAATCGCTACACTGCGGACAGAAAGATCCGTTCTGACGATGCTTACACGCCAGATGCGGCGCCTAACAAACGGCCTGATCGAGCGGTATTAGTTTATAGCCAGCGCTGTCGCGAAGCCTATTCTGACGTGCCATTGGTGATAGGCAGCATTGAAGCCAGTTTGCGCCGTATTGCCCACTATGATTATTGGTCTGACAAGGTCCGCCGCAGTATTCTGGTGGATTCCAAAGCGGATATTCTGCTGTACGGTAATGCCGAGCGTGCGTTGGTAGAGTTGACGCACCGTATTGCCAAAGGCGAAAAAATCTCTGAGATTCAAGATATTCGCGGTACTGCATATTTGCGTAAGCGCATTCCAGAGGGTTGGGATGAGATTGAAAGTACTAAGCTAGACCGTCCCGGTACGATTGATAAACCGATAGACCCATATGAAATGAAGATGGGCAAGGCCGATGCCAGTTGCGCCACGGATGAGAGCAAGCCCAAGGTAGACTTACCTGAGGGTGTTAAAGCGATTGAGATCGTACGTAAACCGAAAGCCGATAGAGCTAAACAAGTCGTTCGCTTGCCGGATTACGAAGCGGTAGCGCAAGACCCTGTGTTGTATGCACATGCCTCACGTGTGTTGCACTTGGAAGCTAACCCAGGCAACGCTAGGGCTTTGGTACAAAAGCATGGTGACAGGGAAGTATGGCTGAACCCGCCACCGATACCACTGACCACCAAAGAGATGGATTACGTATACGACATGCCGTACGCACGTAAGCCACATCCAATCTACAAAAACGCGAAAATTCCAGCATGGGAAATGATACGTTTCAGCGTGAATATTATGCGTGGCTGCTTTGGCGGCTGCACGTTCTGCAGTATTACCGAGCATGAAGGTCGCATTATTCAAAGCCGTAGTGAAGAATCTATCCTCAAAGAAGTAGAAGAGATCCGCGATAAGGTGGATGGCTTTACCGGCGTGATTTCTGACCTTGGCGGTCCAACCGCCAATATGTATCGCATTGCTTGTAAGAGCGAGAAGATTGAAAAGTCTTGCCGTAAGCTTTCATGCGTTTACCCAGGTATTTGCGAGAACCTCAATACTGACCATAGCGCACTGATTCAGCTATACCGCAAGGCACGTGCCATCAAGGGCGTGAAAAAAATCCTGGTGAGTTCAGGTTTGCGCTACGACTTGGCTGTGAAATCACCGGAGTACGTGAAAGAACTGGTGCAGCATCACGTGGGCGGCTACTTAAAAATCGCCCCTGAGCACAGTGAAGAAAACGTGCTGAGCAAGATGATGAAGCCAGGCATGGGTGCGTATGATGAATTCAAAGCCATGTTTGAAAAATTCAGTGCTGAAGCAGGTAAGAAGCAGTATCTGATCCCGTATTTCATTGCGGCACATCCCGGTACGACTGACGAAGACATGTTGAATTTGGCATTGTGGCTCAAGAAATATGATTTCAAATTAGACCAAGTGCAAACTTTTACGCCTACACCAATGGCCATGGCGACCGCCATGTATCACAGCGGTAAGAACCCGTTACGCAAAGTCACGGCGGATTCTGATGAAGTGCCGATTCCTAAAGCGGGTAATGTGCGTAAGCTACATAAAGCCTTTATTCGTTACCATGACCCTAACAACTGGCCGATGCTACGTGAGGCTTTGAAAAAAATGGGACGTGCCGATTTGATTGGCAATGGTAAACATCAGTTGATTCCAGCTTGGCAACCGCTCTCTAGTAAGCCTATTACTACTGTACGCGGTGAGAAGTTAGAGCGAACTATCAGACCCAGACGTGTGTCAGAAAACAAACGCAAATACTCATAAAAAATCCAAGTTTCGTCGCTATGCGGTGTTGCTCACAAAAAATTAATCCTTACATATTCAATATATGCGGCGTCTTAATTTTTTGTTCGCGCCTTGCCTAGCAACGAAACTAGAATTTTAAAGTTATTGGTAACGCTTTCTACATAGGGTTTGTTATGTCATCTAATTTTCGTAACTACTTCAAAAAACTAGTCACCTTCTGCTTCTTAGCCGTATTAAGCACTAGTGCTCTTGCTGAACAAGGCTTGTTTTGGAAAGCAGATGCGCCATCAGGTAAATCGATCTACCTATTCGGCACCATACATACCGATGACAACCGTGTGACCAATTTCTCTCCTGCTGTGAATAGTGCATTGCAATCTGTTGATGCTTTCATGATGGAAACCTTAGCGCCTAGCGACCCGAGTGTATTTTTGATGCAGGATGCCAGCTTGACCGAGATGTTGACTGAGCAAGAGTTGGATAAAGTCTATGCGCTTGCAGAGTTTCATGTCATGCATCGAGATGCTGCCGTGCGCATGAAACCTTGGTTATTAGCCGTAGTATTTGACTCACCTAAACCGCTGACACCATTTGCGCAGGATAATTTACTGATGACAAAGTCGGAAGATTTCGGCAAAGAAGTGATTGGCATTGAAGATACGCAAGAACATTTTGGCGTGATGGATAGCTTTAGTCGTGACGAGCAACTTGTGATGTTGCGTGCAGTATTAAATCGTACGCCAGAAGTGAAAGAGCGCGATTTTGAACGATTGGTCAGTGCCTATCTGGCTGGTGATAGTGACGAGATAGCAGCATTGGATGACAAAATCACCGGTGGCATGTTACCGCCATCATTATGGGTAAAGATGCGTTCTAAATTGATTGATGAGCGTAATAAGCTCATGGCGCAGCGTATTATGGAGGAAGCCAATAATAAGAGTGTGTTTGCTGCAGTTGGAGCTTCTCACTTAGCCGGACAAGGCGGCTTGATTAGCCGCTTAAAGCAAGCTGGCTATACGATGACAGTAATTAGCGATTAGTTTTAATTAATGCTTGGCTAATTTCTTTTTGCTGAATAGAAATTCTTCCATGTATCCGGAAAATGTCGCGTCATGACGTCTTATCCACTCTAAAACCATCGAAGCGTGTTCTTTTTCCTCATCACGATTATGGATGAGTAATGTTTTGAGTTCTGGGTTTTTACAGGCATCGATTCGTTGATTGTACCAATCGATGGCTTCCAATTCTTCCATCAAAGACACAATTGCGCGATGCATATCTTTTGTTTCGTCACTTAAGTCTGCTGCATCTTCATGAAAGCCAATGCTCGACATTTTAATTCCTTAACAAAAGAGGTAGATAGATGTGAACCTAGTTAAAACTAGCGTTTGTATGTTCAGACGCAATTTTCTGTATGTAGGCAGAAAAGTCAGGGTCTTCGCCGTGCAGTAGTCGCGGTAAGGTATATCTAAAATCGTCTCGTTCGCACCATTCGCGCATATAGTCGTCCCATGAGGCCCAGCGTCTAAGCTGCTTGCCGGTCATGTTGTCTTCATAGGCCAGTAGGTAGGCGCGTTCAAATAACGAGATCAGTATTTCAAACATTACATGAATACGTTCGCGTTGCTCTTCGGTTAAATCGGTGATTTCAGATTGAGAGCGTAATTTAAGATCAGGATTTTCCATTACCAATTTCAGAAAATCGGTATAGGCATCTGATAATAGTTGATAGACTTCTTCTTCCTCGTTTTCGCGTTCTTTGCGCTGCTGCCAAATAAAAGAATAGATTGCGAGAGGTAGACCAAATACGGTGACGATATAACTTAGCAGTTCCCAGTGTTCTAATTTCATGGAAAGATTAATTCGTCATATTAGTAAATTGAGTAGCCTCATATTCAATCATTTCAATGGCGAGATCAAAGTCCATTGATTTGTCGAAGAAATATTTCACGCCTAGATTCTTGGCAAGGCTGCGATATTGTGGATGTGCGTGGTTGGTTAATATGACAAAAACCGGTTGGGAGTAAGGGTAGCCTTTTTCTAATGTATGCTTAATGACCTCAAAACCATTGCCTTGCGATAATTCAATATCAACTAATAACATGTCAAAATGCTCTTTATCAATCAGTTCAATCGCATTGTTTTGTGTGGCCGCAACGCCTGCTATGCTCAAATCATTAGAGCCAGAGAGTATGTCAATCAGCGTGTCGCGAATCAACACAGAGTCTTCCACCAATAATACCTTCATTGGAGGGTGAGCTTTTGTGAATGAGTGTTGCGATGCGGACATTGGATGCACAATTCGTTGATGATAGTTAAGTCTACTTTAATTAAGTGTTTAAGAGTATCGGGCTTTGTCTTACAAGCGCTTACACGCTTTTGTTCATGTTCAATGGCATATTCATGTAACCAAGCCATTTTTGATTGCATAATAAGTTAAATCCGCATTGGTTTTCAAGCTCATTTTCTCGAGTATTCTAGTTCTATAGGTACTGACCGTTTTAATGCTGATGTTCAGTTCACCGGCGATTTCGGTAGGGCTTAAGCCTCCAGCCAGCTTGAAGAATACTTGGAACTCCCTGTCTGATAAAGTTTCATGCAAAAGTTTTTCTGATGGATGACTGAGTTCGTTACTCATTAACTCAGCAAGTTCTGAAGAAATGTAGCGCTTGCCATTAGCAATGGTTCTAATCGCTTTGATAATTTCATCTGAATCGGTATCTTTTGAGAGATAGCCTTTGCAGCCGCTACGAATCAGATTCAACGCATATTGTTGTTCTGCATAGCCGCTCAATATCAGTACGGGCAGGTCCGGTGCAATATGTTTCAGGTCATGCATGGTATCTACACCATTTTTGTCAGGCATGGAGATGTCCAGCACAACAATATCGTAACGATTGCCACGTACCAGTTTCAGCGCTTCAACACCTGAAGATGCTTCACCTGTAACCTGCAAGTCTGATTCTAATTCGATTAGATTCTTCAGACCTTGTCGCACGATACTGTGATCATCGACCAATAAAATATTTTTCATAATTGCAGCCTACGAATCTAAACAAACAAGGGCATAGTATATAGACAAATTAAATTATCGATTAGCCTCATCAGAAATATC
The DNA here is from genome assembly GCA_035460465.1 of Methylotenera sp. Taxonomy (GTDB): domain Bacteria; phylum Pseudomonadota; class Gammaproteobacteria; order Burkholderiales; family Methylophilaceae; genus Methylotenera. Next base: position 11,223 of record DATHWQ010000011.1, read on the forward strand.
TGCCGTGCCATCTAGACTATGTCTAAATACTTGCCAGTCGTCTTCAATTTGTTTGATTGATTCCTGAAATAACGGTTCTTTTTTCCACGAACGGCTGATGTAAGCGTAGATACCAACAGCGATGAAAAGGGGGACTATCATGGTGACTCCTAAGATTGTGTCGCGATGAGGGCTATTCCAAGCGATAGAGAACAGCCAGATGATGCCGGTTAAACCAGAGCATACGGCCGCTAGCAGCAAGAAAATAAGACCTATCAGGCTATTCGCCATGCGTTGCACTTCGTTATTGAAATTTCTTTTGAAAATAGCAGCACGACTTTCTGCCAGTGCTGCTAGATTTTCTTTCACTCCGCTGAAATCGTGCTTTACATGATTGACGCGGTTACGCAAAAAGACAAATATCAATAACTTTACTGCGGTTTGCCACATGGAAAATATCCTTAGATTAAATGAGGCTTAAAAATTAACCAGCAGTTTATTTAGATGATTGGCTGTTGCTAAGATTGTTACCAAGCACATAACCAATCAGGATACCTGCGCCTACGGCAACTGCCAGGCTCATAAAAGGCTGTTCACGCAGTGCTCTGGTAGTTTGTGCCTTGCTGGTTTCAACCGCGTTAGCAACCTCGTGTTGAATCAATCCTTTCCACTCGCTGACCTTGTTGATAACTTGATCTTTGATTTGGTCGGTATAGGTTGCATCTGTATTTTTTGCAAGCAGGGCTTTCAGACTATCAATTAACTCTAATGCGTCTTGTGTGGTTTCTTTGCTTTTTTCTTGCACTTTACTACCCAGTTTACTTGCGCTCAGTTTGGCATCTTTTGCCACTTCAGACAGGTTGTCTTTAGTTGTATCGACTAAGGTAGTGAAATTTTCTTTGATTGCAGAAGTATTGGTTTCTGGTTTTTTATTAAGATTAAACATAGTGAACTCCTTTAATAATAATGCGATTAAAAATTGAATCAGGCGCGCTTATTTTTTAGCGTTTACTGCCTAGTAAAAATGAAACAATGGTAATTGCCAAAAATACAAAGAATAAAATCTTTGCAATCTCAGTCGCTCCAGCAGCAATACCCGTAAAGCCAAATACTGCGGCTATCAACGCAATCACAAAAAATATAACGGTATAGTGAAGCATATGAATTCCTTTCAAATTTCAAGAGATGAATAGTGCACAATTGTTACTTTATGGAAACTTTTTGATAACTATTAGCAGCTATCATCTGATTTTTTTGTAAGAAAACGCTTACATACAGCAATGCAAAATCCAACTAAAATGCTAGCTTAAGACCCAGTACCATAGCTAAAACTACAAATACTGCGAGTACGATAAAGATAAAGAAAAATATTTTGGCGATTTTTGTGGCGCCTGACTCTATACCTTTAAAACCTAATAGACCTGCAACAACTGCGATGATGAAGAATAGGATTGCGTAAGTAAGCATGCTTTTTATCCTTATCTAGTAGGGCGACCATCTCAGTCTAATAGGCTCTTTATTAAGAATTAAGACGCTATAATCTGATTTTTATGTCAGACGGCACTTACAAAATATGTTGCGCAAAACATGACAAGGAAGCTTTTGAAAATTATTTGGAAAAACATGGGTGTTATTTGGCAAAACATGGGTGCCGTTCGGCAAAACATGGGCGTCATTTGGCAAAGCATGAAAATTGTTTCGAAGCATATCTGGCTTTGGTATGAAAAAATCATCGACATACTGGGCGGCCGTACGATTGCGATGCTGGCTGCTGCCTTGTTTATTACGATGGTGTCTGTGCTATTCAGCGACCATTGGTTGGTTTCAATTGAGCGCCAAGATATGATGATTAGCCAAGTGAGAACTAACATTCTTACTTTGCATAAATTAAAAGCGAACTTGTACAAAGCGGAGAGCGCGCAGCGTGGATATTTATTTACCAGGCGTTCAATGTATGTCGGGCCGTTTAATCGCGCTTTGAACGACGCTAGAGATAATATTGAAAAAATTGAATCACTCGTTTTATATACATCAACCGGCAATGATCAACAGGAAGAAAGAGAATGGCTTAAAGCCATTTCTGCAAGCTTAGAAGCTAAGGCAACAGAAATGAGGATGACGCTTAATCTAAGTAAGTCAGGAAAAACCAATGAAGCTAGACAGGTGATGAACCTGGACGAAGGTATCTTGGAAATGAAGAAATTCATGGAATATACCGATACGCTCATCAAAAACCAGAACGGTGATTTGGATGCAATGATTAAGGCGCGTAAGGGCACACTCTCGTTGGCTCGTAGCTCATTGTATGGGGGTGCCTTAATATTGATCGTGCTAGTAGTGCTGGTGATTAAGCAGCTGTTGAGTGAAATCTCGGTGAAGAGTCAGTTGCAGCATCAACTTGAAAAAGAGAATGAGATTTACGAGAAGAAATCACAACAACAAAGCAAACTGCTTAGAAGTCTGGCACTAGATTATCAAGCAGACGTTGAGCGTGAGCGACAGAAGCTTTCCAGGGAGTTGCATGACGAACTAGGCTCCATTTTTACGGCAACTAAAATGGATATGGCTTGGGTCATTAAAAAACTCAAAGATGCTGCGCCTGAGGTTGTAGATAAGCTTAAAAAGACCAACCGCTATATTGACCAGGGCATCAGTTATCAACGTCACATTGTTCAAGAGTTGCATCCTGCAATGCTATCTACCTTTGGTTTCTGGCCTGCATTGAAATCACTGATTGATGATGCAGCAGAGCGAAATCAATGGGAATTAACCCTGAATCTGCCAGATCAAAATACGAAACTGAATGAAACCATTAGCTTGGTTGCTTACCGTATCGTGCAAGAAACACTGAATAATGCGAACAAATATGCCAAAGCTTCTGCGGTCTCTGTCCATGTCATGATGGATGAGCAGTTTCTCAAGCTTGAAATTGAAGACAATGGTGTTGGTGTCGACATGAATATCTTGGATGGCAATACACATGGTCTTTCTGGCATGCGTCACCGTGTGTTGGCAATCGGTGGTCACTTTGAAATACTAAGTGAACCCGGTAAAGGCGTGCTGACAAGAGCATTGATACCCTTAGATATTAGGTCCTCTTGATGCAATAAGTGACACCTAAGGGAGTTTGCATATGAAGCCAATCATTACTGTGATCACTCTTGGTGTTAACGACCTTGAAAAATCTCTGCATTTTTACCGCGACGGACTTGGGTTTACTACTGAAGGCATCATCGGTCAGGAGTTCGAGTATGGAGCGGTTGTCTTTATTCAGCTTCAATCAGGCTTACGCCTTGCGCTCTGGCCAAGAAAAAGCATCGCACATGACACAGGACTCACATTAGATCCAGCCAGTGCAACCGAAATGACACTGGGGCATAACGTTGCGTCAAAGACAGAAGTAGATGCCGTAATGGCTCAAGCCCACGCTGCGGGTGCAGTGATTATCAAACCGGCTCACGACACTTTCTGGGGCGGATATTCCGGCTATTTTCAGGATCCAGATGGCCATCTTTGGGAAGTAGTATGGAACCCAAATTGGGTGGAATAAGCATCATTACCTGTAGGTCATTTCTTACAACATAATCAGAATATGTTGGACTTTCTTATATAACTTAGCTACGTACTATGGCTCCACTGCGAAACTAGTTGAAATCTTGGCAACGAGATCAATCACTGGTTTTGTATTTATATCACTATAAGGAGCAACATTATGAGTACATTTAAGAAAGCAACATTTGCAGTGGCTTTAGCCTGTGGTGCAGTGAGCTTTAACGCGATGGCACTTAGTCCTGAAGAAATGAGCAATCAGGCTCCCTTGGCTGAAGAGTTCATTAAATTGGATACGGACGGTAATAAAACGCTCACAATTATCGAAGCATCTAAAGATAAAGCATTAGATAAACAAAACTTTGCTCTAGCTGATGTCAATAGCGATGGCGCACTGGACCAAAACGAATACAGTACTTACAAATCTGCCAAGCAACAAAAAGTGGTGGGTAGAGTGGTGGAAGACAGTGTAATCACTGCTAAAGCCAAAGCGGAGATTTTAGCAGCCAAAGATCTTAAAAGCTTACAAATCAGTGTAGAGACGCGTAAAGGTGAAGTGATCTTGAGTGGCTTTGTAGATAATGAAGCTGCCAAAATGAAAGCTGAACAACTCGTGGCTAAAATTGACGGTGTTAAAGCTGTGAAGAACGGTTTGGTCGTTAAAAGCTAGATTGTTTAACTACATCGTTTTATAGCCAAAGCTCACTAGAGCTTAATTAAAAAGCTTGAGTAAAAAGCCGCATGATCCTGAATCTTGCGGCTTTTTCTACGTCTACTTTTTGTAGGCCTATTCTTACATAAAAATCAGTCTTTGTAGGACTGATTTAACCAAGTCGCATGCGTAGTATGGCTCTATGACAAAGACAACCTTTAATTTAAAGGTACTAGGTCTTTAAACATTTGATTGCAAAGGGAGTCTCACCATGAACAAACTTTACACAATACAACTCACAGCATTGGCATTAGCACTGAGCACCACATCATTGAGTGTGATGGCACAGGGCGAGCATGAACTTGAGCTTACTGGCTGGCAAACACCGTTGGCAGCAGAGTTTTCAAGGCTAGATACCAGCGGTAATGGTTTGCTAAAACCTAATGAAGCATCAAAAGGCAATGCATTCAATAAAAGAACTTTTGCACAGGCCGATGTTGACCATGATGGTTACATAGACCAAAACGAATACATTCACTTTAAAACTGGTGAGTGGCCAGTTGTTGTACAGCCTAATCAAGCTCAGAGTGCTCCAGTACAAGTTGAGCAGAACCCAAATCAGCTTAATCCGGACATGCCTACAGATATGCCGGATCCCAACCAATCTAATGCTGAATCAAACAACAGATTAAGTATGACGAAAGAACTAGGCAGTATTGACGTTGCAATTCAGCAAGCGAAAGTTATTGTTGAACAGAGTGCATCCATCACTGCAGTGAGTGATGATACTGTGATTACGCACAAGGCCATTGCTACGTTGCTTAGTACCGAAGATTTAGAAGGTATGAAAATCAATGTGGAAACCTATTTAGGCGAAGTACTATTGAGTGGCGAAGTAGGAAGCCAAAAAGATAAAATGAAAGCAGCGTATGTTGTTTCAAAAGTAGACGGCGTGAAATCAGTCAAAAATGAACTCAAAGTAATGAGTTAATTTGTAGCACTGATTGCGCTGTCAAAAGCCATATTGTTAAAAAACAATATGGCTTTTTTATTGATACCACATTACTCAACATGCGGCCCAGCTTTGTAGTTGATTACTTCGATAGACTGGTTTACATAAATAAGTTTATCTGTAGCAAAACCAAGTTCTTTGGCCTTGGCAATCAAGTCTTGCTTAATCGGGTAAGCGAGTTGTGGTGTGCGTGAGAGTATCCAAAAGTACGATTTATCAGGCCCGCAGACCATGACATAGTTGTAGTAAGGCTTATCCAATTCGATAATATTGTAAGCGCCGTAAAATGGCCCAAAGAAAGAAACTTTCAACCTGCCGGTGTTGGTTTTATCTGCATTGGGCGGATCAATAAAATATGCCTTACCTTCAGCTTCTTTCCACTTGTTCGTTATCGGGTTAAAGCCTCTGTTAATGACTCTAATCCCGCCATCTTCTCGCAAACTGTATGTTGCGCTTACTTTTTCTAAATCACGTTCAAAAGAATGATCAAGGCGCGCAATCTCATACCAAGTGCCTAAGTACTGACTGGCATCAAAACTTTTAATAGTAATCACGCCTTCCGGCTGGCCAGTACAGGCACTCAATAAAGTCACTAACAGCCATAACAATCTATTTTTCATACTATTTATGAGTACCCGATAACTTCTTGTAGATAAAGCTCTGGTGTATGGAATGTAGGGTCGGAAGTGATAAAGCCAATGTAGTTATCTGGTCTCAAAAGCAGGGTAAACGATTGATCAGTGCCGAATATTGCCGCTAATTCTGGGGATAAAGGCAAAACCTGATAATCAAGTATATCGGCGTACTTATTGTTGTACTTAGCGCTAGTTTCATTGTTATCTAAATGAATGTTTTCCATCTCGCTAGTGAAAGTTATCAGATGAAATTTCGGTTCGCGTAGTCTGTTATAGATACTTATGCCATCCACTAAAAAGTAAGGCATGCGATCACCGGCTTGCACCTTAAACTTTTTATCAGACAGGTATTGATTATAACGGAGCTGATTAGAATGGATCTGGCTTAAAGATAAATTGCGGTAGCTGATGCCAATCTGTGAAATCACTGGGAAGAATCTTTTTTTAAGAAAATTCAGATTCACCAAGTAATTTGCCAGTGGAGGCATGATAATTGTACGGAAGAAATTGACCAACTTATTCGAGTTGGCAAGGAAGTTAAACATACGGTCTGTGGTTTTTAACAGCCGCTTAGCGTTGGGTAATCGCTCTTCGTTATAGCTAGCTAAGATTTTACTATCAACTTTGCCTTGTAAAACAAACGCTAGTTTCCAAGCCAGGTTGTAAACATCCTGTATGCCGGTATTCATGCCTTGCCCGCCAGCAGGTGTGTGAATATGCGCTGCATCACCAGCTAAAAAGCATCTGCCAGCAGAAAAGTTTTCAACATGCCGTGTGTGTACTTTGTAAGTGGAGAACCAATTCACTTGGGATATTTCCAGTCCGATTTGTGCTTCTGTCTTGATGCGCTGTTCGATCTCTTCATACAGTGCTTCGCCTTCGTCCTTATCAAAGCCTTCAGGGAAAGCGCCCACGATACGGTAGCGATTTTCGCCGGGCATAGGGAAGAAGGCGACGACAGAGTTAGGCGTTAAACAGACATGCAGTGCATCATGGCTGAAACGCCAGTCGATATGCACATCCGCCACATAAAACAATCGCTCAAAGGTGCTGCCTTCAAAACTAAGTCCTAAACTATGTCTGACCGGGCTTTTAGGACCGTCGCAACCGACCAGATATTTAGCTTTGATGACGCTAGTGTTGCCGCTGGCATGTGTTACCTGCGCGGTCACTTCTGTCTCGGTCTGCGAGAGGCTATCCAGTGAGGTTTGCCACAGCACATCTTTACCATGTGTTTGCAGGTAATCGTACAGCAGCCGTTCATTTTTGCTTTGTTCCAATACCAGCATGTAAGGGTATTGGCTCATGCCCTCACCAATGTTCGATAGATTCAGCTCACCACGTATTTTGTTTGCGTACACTAAGCGTAGCTTGCCTGCGATAGTGCCTTGAGTAACTGCTTGCTCGGCGATGCCAATCTGTTCGTAGATCTCCAGTGTGCGCGCATGCACACCAAGCGCTTTGGAGTAGGGGGTAACACCTTCTTTGCTATCGATAATTACAAAATCAATACCGTAGCGTATCAATTGGCAGGCCAAGGAGAGACCGGTAGGGCCAGCGCCTATAATCACTACATCTGTATGTGTCATAGCGGCGGTCAAGTCATCATCCCATTTAATATTTTGTTAGAAGCGCGTGGTTAGCCGCTATGGCTCGCCACGATGCGAAGTGCAAGGTACGGCACCAGATTGAACATCAGGATTCCGATCTTATAAATCGCCATCCCGGTGTAATGAATACTGTCGAAGCGATCTTCGGAAATCCGGAACCACCGGCTGTGGAGTCTGAACATCCAGCCATGCGCAAAGACGAAGGCAGCAAACCACCAGAGCAATATGATGTAATTGATGCCCAAGCACCAGAGCAGAAATTCACTAACAAATGGAACGTTCATTTACTCTTCTCCTTGGTGGCTAACGTTTTACATAGAGGGGCCGTTAGGCGTCTCGCTTTCGCGTTGAACTGAGCAACTTTGGTTGCCAATTCAACGGTGAAGCCCCTTGTGGTCTGAATGATGGTTAGGCTTAAACATTACAGTGCCTTTAAAAGTGCAGTAATAATCTGGACAAAACCTCTTGAATTAACGTGCACATCGCTAGTAAAAAAACTGCTAATAAACATAATGATGAAAATGATTACCAGCACTCCAATGGCTATTTTAGCTAGACTACGTTGGGTAGGGGTTATATTTTGTGAGCCTTGTGGTTTTGTGTAGTCAATCCAAAGCGCTGCTGCCAGAAAGGTAAATAGGCTCGCAATACCAACGTTAATAAAGCTAAAGGGTTTAAGGAGAAGAGCGAGAGTGGCAACAAATAAACAAATTGCGGATATAAATAATTTAAGCGCTTTCCAAATCATTTGTTAATTTGCCTAACGTTTGAATTAAGGCGCTGCAAAGCAATACCGCTTGATGGATGGGTTAGCCATGTTACTTTGCATGTATTTTATAAAAGTCATCAAGGAAGTTAGTGTTCATGCCTCTATTGGAGGGCATATTATATAAACTATCCCAATAGCTTTTTTTCACCTTACTGCAATTTAGGGTAATACTTTTTTTGTTATTGTCGAAGCTAACATATGCATCTGATATATATGTTTTCCCATGGTTATTCGAGCGGTTTGACATACTTACACTATAAAGTGTTTTCTCATTGATAAATCGCACATCTATTACACCCGCATCGATTCCATGAGGATTAAAATAATTATTCTCAAACTTTTTAGCTGAATTTAATTTAGTTAATGGATAAATAAGTTCTGGTTTGCCGATTTTTCCATAACGATACTGCACCCATTCGTTGCTCGATGAATCAATTTCTTGCTTAGCTCCACATAGTGAAGCCACCTTGTGGCCACCTTTTATTTGACAGGAAAAATAATCAATTTCACCATTTGAGCAGTGGCTTTGAGCAAATGCCGTATTTGTGGAAAATGTTAGAAAAATCACTAAATAATTTTTGTAGGGAATACTCATGTATGGCTAACGTAAAGTAGACCAAAAAAAAGAACTTAATCTTTTATTAGGGCAGGTTGATATTGAAACTAAATTTTCAGTAATCATCTATTATTCAATTGCTTATTTGTTTTTATGACGCCTAATTAAAAATATTCAATACACCTCACAACTAAAGAGGCCCAAATTATTTTGGACTTAACTTTATCATATCATCAGCACTGAGCCATCGCCATTTACCAACTTCTAAATCATCAGGTAGTTTTAACTCGCCAATCTGTATGCGTTTTAAGCCTTCTACACGGTTGCTGATGGCTGCTACCATACGTTTGACTTGATGGTATTTACCTTCGGCGAGTGTCATGTGAATTATGTTTTCACTGATGCGTTCACAGGCAAGCGCTGCGATTGGGGCGTCTTCATCAACCAATTGTACGCCTTTGAGTATATGTGCAATTTGGCTGTCATCTAATGGGTGTTTGCAGGTGACCTCATACACTTTGGGTACTTTGTGTTTTGGGGAGCTCATTTTATGAATGAACTGACCATCGTCAGAAATCAGTATCAGCCCGGTAGTGTCTTCATCTAGCCTCCCGATACATTGCACATCGCGTACCACCAGTGGGTGCGGCAACAGGCTGTAAATAGTAGGGTGGTGTTGCGTTTTGTGTGAGCACTCGTAATTGCTGGGTTTATGCAACATTAGGTAAGATTTTTCTCGGTAATCCCAAGCTTCGCCTCGTACGGTGAATTGCAAATTTTCCGTATCAAATTCTGTGTCAGGGTCGTCACATGGTGCGCCATTGACGGTGATTTCATCGTTCCAGACCATGATGCGACAAAGCTTGCGTGCGCCAAAGCCTTGGTTGTGAAGAATGCGTTCTATCGTTAGTTTTTTAGCCATGGCGTTATTATATCTGCATCAAGGGCTATCTCTATATGAACGAACGCCCACTAAGCGTGGGCGTTTGCGAGATTAAATGTTTAACTGCTTTGCTAATATTATTCTTTGTTCACAAAGTTATACACCAGTGCGCCAATTACCGCGCCAATGATAGGGGCAACCCAGAATAACCATAGTTGATCGAGCGCCCAGCCGCCTTGAATCAGCGCAGGGCCTGAGCTACGTGCGGGATTCACAGAGGTGTTTGTGACCGGAATGCTAATCAGGTGAATGAGCGTAAGTGTTAAGCCGATGGCTAGTGGGGCTAAGCCAGCAGGGGCTTTTTTATCGGTCGCCCCCATGATGATGAATAAGAACATGGCTGTCATGGTGATTTCGGTGGTGAGGCATGCCCATAGGGTGTAGGTGCCTGGTGAGTGTTCTGCATAGCCGTTGGCAGCAAGGCCACTGTTGATATCATAACCTGCATAGCCGGATGCGATGCAGTAGAGTAGGCCAGCAGCCAGTGTTGCGCCGATAATTTGTGCCACGATGTAAGCGGGTAAATCTCTGGAATTGAACCTGCCACCGACTGCCAAGCCAACTGAAACAGCAGGGTTGAGATGGCAGCCTGAAATGTGTCCGATAGCATAAGCCATGGTGACTACAGTGAAGCCGAATGCAAGTGAAACGCCTACCAGACCAATGCCAACATTTTCAAATTGTGCTGCAAGCACTGCGCTGCCGCAGCCGCCTAACACTAACCAGAAGGTACCAATTAACTCTGCTGCTGCGCGTCTAGAGATTGTGTGTTTGGATACAGTCATGATGCCTCCGATAGAATAATGATGGTGTTAACTTGAACGGTTAATACATTATCTTGGCTAAACTAAGTTATTAATGCACTTTGAATAGTGATTCAGCTACGTGTTTAATTTACTGCAAACCATACGCGCTCACAAGCGGCTTTCAGTTAAACTAGCATTTTTAATGGTCAATAATGGTTGGTATGTCTTTTAAGCATATTGTTTCTCGCGATAACCCAGTATTTAAGCAACTTAAAAAGCTTGCAGATAATGCACGTGAACGGCGCAGTGAAGGTAAGACTTTATTGGATGGCGTGCACTTAATTGAGTCATACATTGCCACTTTTGGCCAGCCAGACGTCATTATTATTCCTGAAGGTAAAAGCAGCGTAGAGGCCACCGGCTTGATTCAGCAGTTGGAAGATGTTTCCACCGTGATGTTCCCAACCGTGATGTTTGCCGAGCTTACGCCTGTGGCTAGTGCCACTGGCATTCTGGCGCTAGTCAAAATACCGCAAATACCTGTGCCGGAACAAGCTACATTTGCATTGATGCTGGAAGATATTCAAGACCCTGGCAATATTGGCAGCATGTTACGCACGGCTGCTGCAGCTGGTGTAGAGGTTGCATATTTGAGTACGAGTTGTACTGATGCTTGGTCGCCAAAAGCGTTACGTGGCGGGCAGGGTGCGCAATTCGTATTGCCTATCGTCGAGCGTGCAGATTTAACCACCGAGTTGCAAAATTTTAACGGTAATAGCTACGCAACCACTATGCAGGGTGAGTCACTTTACGACCAGGATTTAAGTCAGCCTAGTGCTTTTGTGATTGGTAATGAGGGTGCTGGTTTACGTAAACAGACCATTGCAGCCAGTACCAAAAGTATCACCATTCCTATGGCGGAGAGCAGATCAGGTTCAGTGGAATCTTTGAATGCTGGTGCAGCTACTGCTATTTGTTTGTTTGAGTGTAAGCGTCAAATGTCACAAAAGTAAGTTTTGGATTAGCTTTGAATATCTACTGAAAGATTCAACATGAAACTTAAGCA
>DATHWQ010000012.1:0-32739 GCA_035460465.1 Methylotenera sp.
CAATATAACCTGGAATAACCCAAGCTATTAAATGCATCCAATAGGTAATTAATCTGATATCAGGCCCACCAAAATAATTTAAATAAATGTTAAGAATCCCCACCAAACCAATGAAAGTTGCGGTTCCGGCAATAACACCTTTAAGACTTACCTTAGTGAATGGCATTTAGTTAGCTCTAAATTTCACTTAGATTGTTTCGATCGTTATATGTGTCGCGCCGATGGCTTGCGCTCTACTACGAACTAAATTTGCAAGGCGATGAGGCTCTTTAATACTTTTCATACAAGGTGCCCAATCCTCATCAGGATTAGTTATAAACAGTATTGTTCCTAATCGAAGAAATTTCCACGGTTGTCGGTCAACTATTTGGATGGCTTTGATTTCTTCCAGCTTAACAATCATGGTTTCTTCATCACCAATGCTTGGACTGAAATAAATCTCAGTGTCAGAAAAGATGTATTTCATTGATCGTGCTTTGAAATATAAATATAAGGAGACAGGTAATGCCCAGAGAAAAACATAGCCACCTACGTATTTTTGGAAGATAAGGCTTAGTACGAAAACGCCTAAAAATTCATAGATGTATAGAATTGGCGAAGTGCTGCCTTGCCAAATAACTTTGCTGCTCATGAGTTGCTCCCTGGATATTTTTTATTTTTGTTGTTTCAATCTTCTATTTAGAATGCTTAAAGGAGATAGAACAGAAATTTAATTGTAATTGAAGAATTACATCATGAAAAGCTAATGTAGATGAGCATCCGCTTGGGACAGTTTGATGTCGCAGGTTCGGCGTGATGCTGAAGCGGGTATGAATGAGGTGTATTTGCCCGATGCGCTAGAGCGCAAATATCCTGATGCAGCGACAAGTTGGATTTGGCAATATGTGTTTTGCTCAGGCAGTTATTCAGTGGACCCTAGAAGCGGTCGCATGCGCCGACATCACTTGGATGAAAAGCTCATTCAACGTGCAGTTAAAAAAGCCGCTATTCAGGCTGCGATCAACAAACCTGCAACGCCACATACTTTTAGGCATAGTTTTGCGACGCATTTACTTGAGGGTGGTTACGATATCCGCACGGTGCAAGAGCTATTAGGGCATTCAGATATCAACTACTATGATTTACACTCACGTATTGAATAAAGGCGGTCGTGGAGTGAGTAGTCCGCTAGATGCGCTTTAGTAATAAACCTTATAACTGTTATTGCAATTGATAAACTTAGCCTTCGTCGAGATTAAATGACTTCTTAACTAAATCTTCGGGTTCTTCAGCAAATAACCATTTGCCGATAATTTTTTCTGCCTCTTCCACACCTTGTTTTTTCAAGCTAGAAAATAGCTGTATGCTGCATTCACTGTGATAGTGGTTGCCCCATGTCTCTACCAATTCTTTGCGTACCCTGTTCAGCGTGAGCGATGCTTCGCCGCGTGAGAGTTTGTCTGATTTTGTTAATAAAACATGTACAGGTTTGCCGCTTGGGCAGAACCAGTCGAGCATTTGGCGATCTAGCGGGGTGAGCGGATGGCGGCTATCCATTACCAATACCAAGCCGCCCAAGCTTGAGCGTTCGCTCAAGTAACGTGCTAATACGTTTTGCCAATGAGCGCGCATGGCCTCAGGTACTTTGGCGTAACCGTAGCCGGGCAAATCGACCAAGTGTCTGTCATTACCAAGTGTAAAAAAGTTAATCAGTTGCGTGCGACCAGGCTGTTTACTCACAAATGCCAGGCGGTTATGGTTGGCAAGCGTGTTCAACGCGCTTGATTTGCCCGCGTTTGAGCGGCCAGCAAAAGCAACTTCAATGCCGCTGGCAGGGGGTAAATCACGAAGGTGGTGAGCAGAAATAAAAAAAGCTGCGTTTTGAAACAAAGGCATGAGAATCCAGTGGTAATTAATTTTGTGTTATTGCTTGCTTGAGGGGAATGTTTTGCTACACATTCGCAAGCATATTAATAACAGTGAAAAATGCTATCACGAATAGGCGATTTTCGCTAAAATACCGGGTTGAAATGTAAGCTTAATTGATTGAATAATTTAGATTAGTCATCTTGCAAGCGGGTAAACAAAAATATTAGGAGCAGTAATGCAAGTTCGTCATGCCGTGAAGTTAAGCTTAGTTTGTTTAATGTTAAATGTTTCAGGTGCAGTTGTTGCAGCCACGCCAGTAAAAGCTGAAGTTAAAAAAGAACCTGCGAAAGAATCTGCCAAAGTTCAGGTAGCTGAAAAGAAAACTGCCGAACAGATTGTGAATACGGTCTGTGCTGCTTGCCACACACCAGATGGCAATAGCGTGATTACGCTAAATCCTAAGTTGGCGGGTCAACATCCTGAGTATCTCGAAAAGCAACTCACTGAATTTAAATCTGGTAAACGTGCAAACGCAGTGATGTCTGGCATGGCTTCTATGTTGAGCGAAGAAGACATGAAGAATGTAGCAGCTTATTTTTCAGCTCAAAAACTAACCTCAGGCCAAGCAAAATCAAATGGTGCTGGTTCACTTGGTGAAAAAATCTATCGTGGCGGTATTGCGGCTACTAATGTGCCGGCATGTGCAGCTTGTCATGGCCCAACTGGGGCTGGTTTGCCAAAACAATTCCCACGTCTAGGTGGTCAGCATGCGGACTACACACTTGCGCAACTCAAAACTTTCCGTACTGGTGAGCGTGCCAATGCGCCGATGATGATGGTAATCGCTACCAAAATGACCGACGCTGAGATGGCTGCAGTGGCTGACTACATTCAAGGCTTGCGTTAATTCCTGTTTCAAAACGCGGGTAACTTTGGCTGCAACTATTTTGGTTTTAGTGCAGTCGTAGGTTACCCAGTCAGCTTTCTCCTCAATTTTTAAGCTCAGATTTTGAATCCTAAATTCCCCTTCTCTAAAAACCTGTATGAACTCATGAGCTCCATGCGCTTTGCAGTAAGCATGTTAAGCGTATTGGGAATCGCCTCAATTATTGGTACCGTGCTCAAGCAAAATGAGCCTTATGAAAACTACATCATCAAATTTGGTCAGTTTTGGTTTAATTTCTTTGAGGGTTTAGGGCTGTACGATGTTTACCATAGTGGCTGGTTTCTACTGATATTGTTATTTCTGGTGATATCTACCAGCTTATGTATCTACCGTAATAGCCCGTCGATGGTCAAAGAGTGGCGTACTTTCAAAGATCACGCTACCGAGAAGTCTCTGAACGCGTTTAGCCATCAAGAAACGTATGCGTTTAACTCTGGCCTAGAAAATACCAAGCAGCAGCTTATTCATTTTTTGCAGGCTAAAGGTTTTCAATACAAAGTCAAAACGCACGCAGATGGTAGTGAGTTGATTGCGGCCAAGGCAGGTACACACCAGCGTTTGGGTTATATTTTTACGCATGCCGCCATTGTGATTATCTGTTTCGGCGGCTTGCTGGATGGTAATTTGCCGTTAAAAGTGCAAGAGATGCTAGGTCATAAGCGCGTCGAGACTTTGGATATTCCAGAATCTCAAGTGCCGGAAGTAAGTAGGTTAAGTATCAATAATCCATCTTTCCGTGCCAACATGACCTTACCTGAAGGCATGAGCGACAACGTGGCATTCGTGCGCGTGCGCGATGGTTACTTGGTGCAAGATTTACCGTTCAGGATTTCTTTAAAAGACTTTCGTATCGAACACTATGCCACTGGCCAGCCTAAGTCGTTTGAGAGTGACATTGTCATTACCGACCCTGATTTGAAAACACCGTTGACTAAAACCATCAGCGTTAATCATCCGCTCATCTACAAAGGCGTGGCAATTTACCAGTCAGACTTTCAGGATGGCGGTACTAAGCTGAATTTCAAAGTGTGGGATTTATCTTCTAAATCTAATCAAGCTCAAACCTTAGATGGCGCAATTTTCCAAAAGGGCGTGGTAGGCGAGGGTGCTGATGCGCTAAAAGTTGAATATAACGACTTTCGTAAATTCAACATCATCAACCTATCACCGGATGGCAAAGGTAAGCCGCACAATGTAGGGCCGAACATCACTTATAAATTGCGCGATGCTCAAGGCCAAGCTAAAGAATATGTGACTTATATGCAGCCATTGCAGATCGATGGTAAACACTACTTTATTTCTGGCATGCGTGAAACTGTGCAACAGGATTTTCAGTACCTGCGCATACCTGTGGATAGCGATTTTGGTTTGAATGGTTTTATGCACTTCAGGGCGACGATGATGGATGAGGCTCAATACTCAGAGATTGCGCACCGTTTAGCACAGAACGCGATTGCAGCTGATAAGAACGCTGCTGTAAAAACGCAGTTTGAAGATAGCGTTATACAACTCATGCGTACTTTTGCCGAAGGCGGTTATAACCGCGTGGCGCAAGTAATTGAGAAGAGCGTGCCTGAGAATGAGCGTGAAATTGCTGCCAGAACTTATATCAGAATGATTAATCTGGCTGCATTTGAAGCTTACAATCTAAGTTTAGCCGCAGATAAAAAACCTTTGCTGGTCAACAATGTCGAAACACAGACGTTGATTCAAGACAGTTTGAATGCATTTAGTGATATGTTCTTTTATGGGACACCGTATTATTTGCAACTCGCACAGTTTGAGCATAAAGAAGCTAGCGGTTTGCAGCTGACCAAATCACCCGGTCAAAAATGGGTTTATCTAGGCTCAGCTTTGTTGGTGCTAGGTATATTCGCCATGATGTATATTCGCGAACGACGCATTTGGTTATCGCTAAAACCTGCGAATCAACAAGTACATTTTGCGATGTCGTCAAACCGCAAGAATTTAGATTTTGAACAAGAGTTTAATTTATATCGCGAACAGATTAGAAATCTAATGGCCTAAGGCCATTCGCTAGAGGATTTAACATGAATACCAATGTGCTTGATTACCAACCGAAATCGTTATTACAGCGCCTCAATTGGCAAGATTGGTTATATGCAGCCATTTTGCTTTCTGGTGCAGTGTATGCCTACAGCCAATATTCTCAATATATGGATATCTATGAGAAAGGCTTTTTGTTTGGGGCGGTAGCCGTATTTAGCTACTTGGGCTGGCAGTGGAAATCTTTAGCTAAACTGGTGCTGGGTGTTGGTGTCGTCAGTATATTCTCGATTACTTTGTATCATGGTGACCAAGCGCGCGCTACACAAGCGTTTCTGCTCAAGTACCTAGTCTCCAGCCAATCCGCCATCATGTGGATGAACGTGTTGTTTGTTTTGGCTATGGCTGTTTATTGGTTTGCATTATTCAAGCGCTCCGAATTTTCCGGTAAATTCGCTTCCAGTTTAACTTGGACAGCAGTTTTGATGGGCTTTGTCGGCCTGATGGTGCGCTGGTATGAGTCTTACTTGATTGCGCCGGACGTTGGCCACATCCCTATCAGTAATTTGTATGAAGTGTTTATCTTGTTCTGCTTGATTACTTCTCTGCTTTATTTGCATTACGAGCAACGTTTTAATACTAAACAGTTGGGCGGCTTTGTATTGGTCGTGGTGAATGCTGCGGTTGGCTTTATTCTTTGGTATACATTCGATCGTCAAGCACACAATATTCAGCCATTGGTACCTGCACTGCAATCGTACTGGATGAAAATACATGTACCCGCTAACTTTGTAGGGTACGGTTCTTTCTCATTGGCGGCGATGGTCGCCAGCGCTTATCTGCTGGCTAAAAGAGGCATATTGGCTTCACGCTTACCAAGTTTAGACGTGTTAGATGACGTAATGTATAAATCTATCGCAGTTGGTTTTGCGTTCTTCACCATTGCCACGATATTAGGTGCAATGTGGGCGGCTGAGGCTTGGGGTGGTTACTGGAGTTGGGATCCGAAAGAGACTTGGGCGTTGATTGTATGGCTCAACTACGCAGCATGGCTACATTTGCGTATGGTAAAAGGTCTGCGCGGGCCTGTGTTGGCATGGTGGGCGCTTGTTGGACTGATTGTCACGACCTTTGCATTCTTGGGCGTGAATATGTTTTTGAGTGGTTTGCACTCATACGGCGAACTGTAATACATACCGATTACATAAGCTAACTAAGCTGTGATTTACAGCTTAGTTAGCTTGGTCAGGAGTTGAAGTCTCAACTCTAAAACATACTTCCCCGTCACGGTTCTTCACCAAGCTCAATTCGTAGCCTGCCTGTGTTGCTTGTTGTGCGGCGTGATACAGCCCAACACCTAAACCATTTTTGGAGCTGACATGTGACTTAAATAGTTGATCAGCGACTTCTATAGGGATTGCCGAACCTGTATCGCTTACCTCCAAACAAAACTGTTCAGAAGGCATTAGCGTCACCCGAATCATGGTATTGGTTTCTAGTTTGGCTTTTTCTAAAGCATTTTGAAGTAAATTATCTACAACGCTATCAAGTACTTCTGGGTCAATGTCCGTTTTGGGTAGGCTAAGTGGTGCATCAAAAAATACTTGATAATGCTCATTCAACTGTTTAAAGTTTCTCCACCAGGTAGTAATCTTGGCCTGCTGTTTTTTCTCGATGCTAGGACGTTCAAGCTTAGTCAGAGTGGCAGCAAGACGCTGATTGAGTCTTGGTAGTTGTTTCTTAATTAGCTCAACCAGTCTTAAATCATCAGCTGCGTCATTTGGCTGATCAGCCGCAGCGCATAATGTACCTAAAGATTGCAAGATGTTCTTGATGTCATGTGTAAGGCGTGAGCCAGTTTCATAGAACGTTTGTGTATAGGTATTCTGACTGATGGTTTCTTCACGACGTTTCGCCTCATAGAATTCACTTAGAATCTGCGTCAGTAATTGCACATGCAGATACATTGCAGGGCTAAATTGCCACTTTGAATAAACTGTTAAATGTAACTCTTGGAAACTAAATGTAGAGATGAATTGAGTGCTGTCACCAATCTGACTTTTGTCATTTCCGATTTGCCAATTCAAGCCACTTACCCAGTTCAATTCAGCCAATTCATGCATCGCAGCCTGCAAAAATTTATCTGCGGTAGCTTCGTAATCTGCGTGTGCCGCAATTCTTCTAATCCATTGTTCGAACGGCAAGCCTAAACTCAATAGATAGCGAGACATCAGTAGTTCCAGCCCGGAAAAAGTTGAGCTTGGATTCCACAGCCAACTTAAAACTACCAGCGTCACTGCTAATCCAAGTACGGCATAGATTAGTAGCTTAATGTAATGAATCTGCCAGATAACCCCGATAGCAAAGCTGCCTAATATGACAATAAGTGTCAGCAAGAAAATGAGTAAGGTGTAAAAAAAGTCTATATTGGGAGTCTGCGGGTCAGGTTTATTCTTAGCTGACAGAAACAAAATGGTTAGTGGTAAGAAAGGTAGGCAGTAGAAGATGACAAATTCAGCTGCCGCTAGGTCATTATTTGCTTTAAGTAGCTTGGGTACTACCCATAACAACAATATGGCTAGTAAGTAAGTAGCAGTTAAAATGTAAGGCAGTCTGGAACGTTCAGATTCGCTGGAAAATATACGCCCGCCAATCAGCGCGAATAAACCTGCAATCCAAAAGGCGATGCCCCACCAGTTTACATAGCTTATGGCTAAGCCAGCACCTGCAATGATGATTAATATGGCCTGCCACGACAATTTTTTGGTTTGCCGCATTAGCGGCTGCCATAACAAAAAGAAGCCGTAATGGCATAAAAACAAAGCATTTTGCAAATGGTCAGAACCACTCAAAACCAACAGTCCATGCAATGACAAAATCATCAACGCCATTAAGCGATCAGAATCATTAAACATTTGGCGACATAATTTGGACAATGTTTGCATGAAATGTTGACTTATGAAATGAGAAACATGTTTAATATACAAGGTATTGCATTTGAATGGTTAACTAAACTATAGCAAGTGCACTGTCGTTGAGATTTGAACATGTTTGTTGAGTTTTCGACAAATATTATGCAATTTTTTATAAACTCTTATAGAATACGTGCAGAATAATATCAAACAGTATCAAAATATAGTTGGTATAAAATTTGCATTATAAACAATAACATTTAGGCAGTTACTTGGTTTAAGTGCTTTATATACACAGTTCGGGGAACTAAATGAAAAAACAACAAACGGGCTTCACACTGATTGAGTTAGCGATTGTACTGGTGATTATCGGCTTGCTCTTAGGGGGTGTATTAAAAGGCCAAGAACTGATTAATAGTGCCAAAGTTAAAAACATGGCAAACGATTTCAAAAATACACAAATTGTATTGTATGGTTATCAAGACAAGTTTCATGCGTTGCCCGGCGACGATGCCAATGTTGCTGGTCATGTAACAGGCGGTACATTGGCAACGACTGGTGGAACAGTTGGCAATGCAAGAATTGAAGGCGCGTGGGATTCGACAACTGTAACAGATGAGACATATTTATTTTGGCAGCACGTTCGCCTGTCTGGCTTAGCGCCGGGTTCTACGGTTACTGCTGATGCAGCGTATATTCCTAGAAATGCTGACGGCGGCAGGCTAGGTATCCAAAGCATGCAGGGATTTACTGAGATTACTGGCATGACGGGAGTTTTCGCAATTTGTTCCGATGGTATTGTAGGTAAGCTTGCTAAACAAATTGATGTTACTTTGGATGATGGTGAGACTGGCTCTGGCTCATTACGCGCGGTTGTAAGCGGGACTCCCGGTGCTGGAGTTACCTCAGTTAATGTTGCAGATAACAATGCTTATACTGTTTGTATGGCATTTTAATTAAATCAAAATGTAATAAAGCCCGCTAGTCGGGCTTTTTTATTGCTCTAAACTGATAGTCTGTACTTAGTTTAAGTCAATATTACAGCTTGCGTAGAAGTGAAATTGTTTTAGAATAGTCATTGAATTAAAATCCATAAAAACTCATCACGCCATTCATGTCCAACAATATCGTAGAAATAGATAATCTTTCCTTTGGTTATAAGGGACGCCTATTGCATAAGGGTATTAACATGGTATTCCCACGAGGCAAGGTTGTTGCCATTATGGGCGGAAGTGGTAGCGGTAAAACTACTTTATTACGTTTGATAGGCGGGCAAATTAAACCCAGTATGGGTGAAGTGCGCGTAGACGGTGAAATAGTGCACGAGCAAGACCGTCATGGCATCTATAAGCTCCGCCGTAAAATGGGCATGTTATTTCAGCACGGTGCGTTGTTTACTGATCTATCAGTATTTGAGAATGTGGCTTTCCCAATCCGCGAGCATACAGACTTCCCTGAGTCGATGATTAAAGATTTAGTCTTGATGAAGCTAAATGCTGTTGGGCTACGTGGCGCGCATTCATTGATGCCAGTAGAGCTTTCCGGTGGCATGGCAAGGCGCGTTGCTTTAGCGCGTGCCGTAGCGTTGGATCCAGATATCATCATGTATGATGAGCCTTTTGCCGGATTAGACCCTATTTCAATGGGCGTGATTTGTGATTTGATTCGTAGCTTGAATGATGCACTTGGCGCTACGTCGATTATCGTAACGCATGATGTAGAAGAGACTTTTTCATTCGCAGACTACGTGTATTTTGTGGCCAACGGTGAAGTGGTGGCAGAAGGTACACCGCAGGATCTCTTGCGGTCTGAATTGCCATTTGTGCATCAGTTTGTACATGCCGAGAAAGATGGCCCTGTGCCATTCCATTATCCTGCGGCAGATTATAAATCCGAACTGTTGATGAGAACGTAATAGTTCGACCACCGAAAATAGTAAATAAAAATAAATGATTAAATCAAATCTAACAGTCAGTATTGTGCGTACATTACGTAACATTGGTAAGCGCATGATTGAGCGTATTTGGCGTTTAGGCGCAGGAGCCAGGCTATTTTTCTTGACGATTATTTATTCAGGTGAGAGTTTTCGACGTTTTCATCTGACAGTACGAGAAATCTATTCCACGGGCGTGATGTCGCTGTTGATTATTGTGGTATCCGCATTCTTTGTGGGTATGGTGTTGGCGTTGCAAGGCTATTACACTTTACAAAAATATGGCTCGTCTGAAGCAATTGGCGTTTTAGTAGCCTTGGCGTTATTGCGTGAATTAGGTCCAGTGGTCACTGCCTTGTTATTCGCAGGTCGTGCCGGCACCGCTATTACTGCAGAAATAGGCTTGATGAAAGCAACTGAGCAGCTGTCAGCAATGGAAATGATGGCAGTAAGCCCGATCGCACGTGTAGTTGCGCCACGTTTTTGGGCGGGTGTGATTTCTATGCCTATACTCGCCGCCTTATTTTCAATGGTGGGTATATTGGGTGGCTACTTAGTGGCAGTGCCTTTAATTGGTGTAGATGACGGTGCTTTCTGGTCGCAAATGCAAGCCAATGTGGATGTCAGAGAAGATATTGTCAATGGGGTTATTAAAAGTTTGGTCTTTGGCGTAGCATGTACCATGATTGCTTTATTCGAAGGATTCGATGCGCCACCAACGGCGGAAGGTGTGAGTCGCGCAACAACGCGCACAGTGGTGACATCATCACTTGCGGTGCTAGGTTTGGATTTTGTATTAACGTCTTTCATGCTCGCTGGATAGTGCATAGAGACGCTTAAGTTAAATAGAATTAGATCGAATTGAGGGAGTGGGTCAGTGGATAGAACAACGATAGATTTATGGGTGGGTGTTTTTGTAGCGCTAGGCGTTGCTGCATTGTTAGGCCTTGCTATGAAAGTGGGCAACCTAACCACGGGTAAGTTGGGCGAAACCTATAGTGTGACAGCGGCTTTTGAAAACATAGGCAGTTTAAAACCGCGTGCACCTGTAAAGAGTGCAGGTGTAGTAGTGGGTCGTATCGACGATATCAAATTTGATAGTAAAACCTACGAGGCGATAGTGACGATTGATATTGATAAACGCTACCCTTTTCCTAAAGATACGTTTGCAAATATCTACACCGCAGGTTTATTGGGTGAGCAGTATGTAGGTCTTGAGGCTGGCGGCGATGAAGAGACTTTAAAAAATGGTGATAAAATCACACAAACGCAGGATGCGGTTGTACTGGAAAAAATGATCAGTAAATTTTTGTTTAGTAAAGCTTCTGAAAGTAAAGAAGATGAACCAAAAGCAACAACTTCTGCAACTAAATCGGCTGATGGTAAGTCAACTGAATTGGGTGATGCCCCGTTCTAATAGCTAACTTGTTAAGTAACAATAGCAATCTTTAAAGTAGTGCCGATCAATTTTAATAAACAAAGGGTTTGAATGAAATCATTTTTAAAACTTCTAGTGAGCGCGAGCTTATTAACTTATTTCAGTCTGGCTAATGCAGACATTGGGCCAGATGCGCTAGTTAAACAAACTGCGGAAGAAGTGTTGACTATCATCAAGAATGATAAAGACATTCAAGCGGGTAATCAGCATAAAGTATTTGCCATTGCTGAAGAGAAAATTCTGCCTAACTTTGATTTCGACCGCGTTTGCCGTATGGTGCTTGGTAAAAATTGGAAATCAGCCACACCAGAACAGCAGGCTAGCTTTCAAAAAGAATTCCGTAGTCTGTTATTACGCACTTATGCTTCAGCATTGGGCAAATACAAAGACCAAGTTATCGAATATAAACCTTTGCGCGCAGAACCAGATGCAAAGGATGTGACTGTGAAAACACAAATCTTACAGCCTGGAGGCCAACCAATCGCAGTTGATTATAGCCTTACCAAAACTGCAAGCGGCTGGAAGGTATATGACATCGTGATTGAGAGTGTTAGCTTGGTAACAAACTATCGTAGTCAATTCAGCAATGAAATTAAACAAAATGGTTTAGATAGTTTAATTAAGAAGTTAGCTGAGAAGAATAAAGCTGCAGGGGTTGCGTAATTCAGTATGGCTGAAATCACGCAACAAGCAAACCAATGGCGCATTGCAGGTAATGTGTTGATGCATGATGCACAAGCTATATTAAGTCAAAGTGCTGAATTTGAGATGGTGGGTAATATTGAGATTGATTTCTCAGCCGTTACTGATGTGGATACAGTGGCACTTAGTCTGATTATGGAGTGGCAGCGTCGTGCTGCCGCTTCAAATAGTCAGGTGACATTTACTAATTTACCGGTGAATTTGATTAGTCTGGCTATGTTGTACGGCGTTACCGATTTTATTGCAGGGGCTAAGCACTAGTTATCAATGTTCCAATTTGTTAGGCAGAAGCAAATCACCTCTATTGTTTTCTGTCAGATTACCTCCATATTATTACTGATTTTAACGGCTTGTTCGCGAACAAGCCGTATTCTTTTGAACTACCTATCAATCAACAGAAGGCTAGCTTTTGACCAATCTGGGCTCTAATAATTTGAGTACTAAAACCAGTGCTGCAATTACTATCAACGGAGTGCATAAGCATTTTGGAAGTTTGCACGCACTTAAAGGGGTTGATTTAAGTATCGAGCAAGGTGAGTTCTTTGCGCTGCTTGGACCTAATGGTGCAGGTAAGTCTACTTTAATCAATATTCTTGCCGGCCTTATTAAACCTAGTGCTGGTAATATTTCTGTGATGAATTTTGATGTGGTAACACAATACCAACAAGCGCGGCAATTATTAGGTGTGGTGCCGCAGGAGCTTGTTTTCGACCCTTTTTTCAATGTGCGAGAAATGCTGCGTTTTCAGGCTGGTTACTTTGGTCGCGGCCCTGAGAATGATGCATGGGTGGATGAGATTTTAGAAGGCTTGGGTCTTGCAGATAAAGCGCATACCAATATGCGTAAGCTCTCAGGTGGCATGAAACGGCGAGCTTTGATTGCGCAGGCGCTAGCTCACAAGCCACCGGTAATTGTGTTGGATGAGCCAACAGCAGGTGTTGATGTCGAGTTGCGACAAATGCTTTGGGAGTTCATCAAGAAGCTCAACCGAGATGGTCACACCATTATTTTGACCACGCATTATTTGGAAGAGGCTGAAGCTTTGTGTAGTCGTGTAGGCATGATGAAAGAAGGCAAAATTGTCGCGCTGGATAGCACCGCAAATTTACTTAATAAATTTGCCGGTAAGAGCTTGCGCCTAACGTTGGGTGACGTTGTATTGCCAGCAGATATTCAGTCCTTAGTGCGACATCAAGAGCGCGGTGTTTTTACTTTTGCCTTGAGTGATATGGCGCAAATTGAGTTTGTATTGTCAGCATTACGTGCACAGCACATCAAGGTGATAGACATGCAATTGAACGAAGCAGATCTTGAGGATGTATTCCTGTCGCTGGTAGGTAATACGCAATGATGAAAATAAGCCCGGAGCTAAGAGGCCCTTGGACGCTGCTGAAAAAAGAACTGCTGCGCTTTTGGCGCGTGGCGTTCCAAACAGTTGCAGCGCCAGTCATTACAGCGCTGCTATACCTGTTGATTTTTTCGCATGTACTCGAAGGCCATGTGCAAGTGTATGAAGGCGTTCCATATACCGCGTTCCTGATTCCTGGTCTGATTATGATGTCGGTGTTGCAGAATGCCTTTGCTAATAGCTCGTCTAGCCTCATTCAGTCAAAAGTCATGGGCAATATCGTTTTTGTGTTGCTTACGCCGCTGTCGCATTTACAGTTCTTTGTAGCATTTTTAGTGGCGGCCATTATTCGTGGCTTGGTAGTGGGCTTGTGTATCTATCTAGGTGCAATGTGGTTTGTTGACTTGAATGTTGTTCACCCATGGATGATATTTGCATTTGCCTTGTTAGGTAGCGCCTTACTTGGTACATTCGGCATCATTGCTGGTATCTGGGCAGATCGCTTTGATCAGATGGCGGCATTCCAGAACTTCATTATCATGCCTCTGTCATTTTTATCTGGTGTGTTCTATTCGATCCATTCTTTGCCGCCATTTTGGCAAAAAGTGTCGCAATTGAACCCATTCTTCTACATGATAGACGGCTTTAGATACGGATTCTTCGGCAAAGGTGATGTGTCGCCACTGATTAGCCTCTCTATCGTCGGGGTGTCATTCTTAGTGTTAGCATGGATTACCTTAAAAATGTTAAAATCCGGTTATAAATTAAGAGCCTAAGTGAATAGCTTGGGTGATGAACATACATTTAGAGTTTAAATTAAGGTGATACAAGCTTGTTAAGTGCGCAGCAGTTAGAAACATACATTACACAACATCTGGCTTGTGATTACATTAAAGTGTTAGGTGATGACGGCACACATTTTGAAGCAGTCATTGTGAGTCCTGCTTTTGTAGGTAAATCAATGGTGCAACAGCATCAGTTGGTGTACGCCGCTTTAGGCGATCGGATGCGTGCAGAGATTCATGCATTGTCGATGAAAACCTTAACGCCAGAGGCGTGGCAAAAACTGAGCGGTTAATTACCGCTCTAAAGAATTTACAGAAAATTTTAATTAGGAAATAGTAATGGATACGCAAGAAGTTATTAAAAACCAAGTAACGAGTAACCCAGTAGTGCTCTATATGAAAGGCAGCCCTAAGTTTCCACAATGTGGCTTTTCAAATCTAGCTACACAAATCTTAGATGCCTGTAATGCGCAATATCTGGCGGTAGATGTTTTGGCGGATCAAAATATCCGTGAAGGCATTAAAGCTTATGCAAACTGGCCAACTATCCCGCAGTTGTACATCGGTGGTGAGTTTGTAGGCGGCTCTGACATTATGCGCGCCATGTACGAGAGTGGTGAATTGCAAACTATGCTAGATGCGGTTAAGTAGTTGGATAAGCTACTGATACAAGGCGGTAATCGCCTCCATGGTGAAATCACCATCTCAGGCGCGAAGAACGCTGCGCTGCCTATCTTGTGTGCAGCCTTATTAGCCGAAACGCCGCTCAACTTGAGTAGTGTCGCCGCGCTTAAAGACATTGATACCACCATCAAGCTGCTCGATACCATGGGCGTTAAGATTACGCGTAACGCTGATAAAGTGAGTTTGGACGCTAGCGATGTTGCCTCTTTTGAGGCAACTTATGAAATGGTGAAAACCATGCGTGCCTCTATTTTGGTATTAGGGCCCTTGCTAGCGCGTTTCGGTACTGCACGCGTATCATTGCCTGGCGGTTGCGCGATTGGTTCGCGCCCTGTGGACTTGCATATCAAAGGTTTGCAAGCCATGGGTGCCGCTATCCATATTACGCATGGTTATATTCAAGCCAGCACTTTGCACTTACCCAATCGACGTTTGCAAGGCGCACGCTATTACATGGATTTGGTTACTGTCACTGGTACTGAGAACCTGATGATGGCAGCGGCGTTGGCACAAGGCACAACCGTGCTAGAAAACGCTGCAAAAGAGCCAGAAGTGGTTGATTTGGCAGAATGCCTCATCAAAATGGGTGCAAAAATCACTGGTGCGGGCACTGATGTGATTACCATTGAAGGTGTAGAGCGTTTGACTGGTACTGACCATAACATCGTCTGTGACCGTATTGAGGCAGGCACCTATATGGTCGCCGCAGCAATGACTGGTGGCGAAGTGAAACTGCTAAACGTGCAGCCTAATTTACTGGATGCCGTGATTGAAAAATTGCGTGATGCTGGCGCCACAGTAACTATCGATGCCGATACCATTACAGTTAAAGGTGACGGTCAATTAAAAGCAGTCAACATTCGTACTGCCCCACATCCTGCTTTCCCAACAGATATGCAAGCGCAGTTCATGGCATTGAATACGGTGGCAGAAGGTGTTTCAAAAGTCACAGAGACCATCTTTGAAAACCGATTTATGCACGTGCAAGAAATGCAGCGCTTAGGTGCAGATATTAGTATTGATGGCAATACTGCCTTGGTAAAAGGTGTGGAGTTCTTAGATGGCGCCACCGTGATGGCGACTGATTTGCGTGCCTCTGCCAGTTTGGTATTGGCTGGCTTGGTGGCACGTGGTGAAACGGTGATTGAGCGTATCTATCATTTGGACCGTGGCTATGAGAACTTGGAAGAAAAACTCAATGCACTGGGCGCGAATGTAAAACGCGTTAGTTAAAAAAATAAAGTAAAAATATGATTACGATTGCACTCTCAAAAGGCAGAATCTTTGAAGAAACCACACCATTGTTGGCGGCGGCAGGGATTCATGCGCTTGAAGACCCTGAGTCTTCTCGCAAGCTCATATTAGCGACCAATCGTGACGATGTGCGCTTGATTATTGTCCGTGCCACTGATGTGCCGACCTATGTGCAATACGGCGCAGCTGACTTAGGCATAGCCGGTAAAGACGTATTGGATGAGCATGGCGGTGACGGCTTGTATCAACCGATTGATTTGCAAATTGCTAAATGCAAGATGATGGTAGCGGTACGTGAAGACTTTGACTACTTTGGCTCGATTCGTAGCGGCGCACGCTTAAAAGTGGTGACTAAGTACGTTAAAACGGCACGAGAGCACTTTGCCGCTAAGGGCATGCATGTTGATTTGATTAAACTGTATGGTTCTATGGAACTCGGACCATTGGTGGGGTTGGCCGATGTTATTGTGGATTTAGTCAGTACCGGCGGCACATTGCGCGCTAATAACCTTAAAGCGGTTGAAGAGGTCGGTGATATCAGTTCTCGCTTGGTGGTGAATCAGGCGTCGCTTAAGCTCAATCGTGAAAAACTGCAACCGATCATGGATGCGTTTTCCTCAGCCATTAAAAAATAATTTAAGTAACTATTATTAAGTAATTATGAAGATCAGACGTTTTTCTACCACAGACAGTGATTTTGACGACAAG
Source organism: Methylotenera sp. (assembly GCA_035460465.1). Taxonomy (GTDB): domain Bacteria; phylum Pseudomonadota; class Gammaproteobacteria; order Burkholderiales; family Methylophilaceae; genus Methylotenera. The sequence continues at coordinate 16,566 of DATHWQ010000012.1, forward strand.
CTCAAAACCTTGCTCGCCTTTGAAACCGCACAAGATGACAGTATCGATGTGGTTGTAGCTAATATCTTAAAAGACGTTAAAAAACGCGGCGATGCTGCGGTGTTGGAATATACCAATCGTTTTGATAAAACTAGCGCGACGAATCTGAGTGATTTGGAGATTAGCAAAGCTGAACTACACGCAGCACTGAATGGCTTGCCAACGCATCAGCGTGACGCCTTGCAAGCAGCCGCTGACCGTGTGCGCAGTTATCATGAAAAGCAAGTGATGGCTTCATGGACCTATACAGAGGACGACGGTACTTTGCTTGGTCAACAAGTGACATCATTAGACCGCGTAGGTTTGTATGTGCCAGGCGGCAAAGCGGCCTACCCATCTTCAGTGCTTATGAATGCTATTCCAGCTAAAGTGGCAGGTGTGCAAGAACTCATTATGGTGGTGCCTACACCTAACGGTGAGAAAAATGCTTTGGTGTTAGCTGCAGCAGCTATTGCAGGTGTAGACCGTGTGTTCTGTATCGGTGGTGCGCAAGCAGTTGGCGCGCTGGCCTACGGCACTGAAACCGTGCCACCAGTCGACAAGATCGTAGGACCAGGTAATGCCTACGTGGCTGCTGCTAAGCGCCGTGTATTTGGCGTGGTAGGTATCGATATGGTGGCAGGACCTTCTGAGATATTAGTGATTTGTGACGGCAAAACCAACCCGGATTGGGTGGCAATGGATTTATTTAGCCAAGCAGAGCACGATGAATTAGCGCAAGCTATTCTGTTGAGTCCAGACGCAGAGTTTTTAGATAAAGTCAGTGCTAGCATTCAAAAGCTGGTGGAAGAAATGCCGCGTAAAGACATTATTGCAACTTCGTTCCAAGATCGTGGAGCATTGATTCACGTACGTGATTTAGATGAAGCGGTAGAAATCAGTAACTACATTGCCCCGGAGCATTTGGAGCTATCTATTGATGAGCCGTTGGCATTGAGTAAAAAAATCAAGCACGCGGGTGCCATTTTCATGGGGCGTGATACCTGTGAGGCATTGGGCGACTATTGTGCAGGCCCTAACCATGTATTGCCTACCTCGCGTACGGCTAGATTCTCATCGCCACTTGGTGTTTATGATTTCCAAAAACGTTCTAGCTTGATTATGGTGTCACCAGAGGGTGCGCAAAAATTAGGCAAGATTGCTTCAACATTGGCGCATGGTGAAGGTTTAACCGCGCATGCCAGATCAGCTGAATACCGTCTCAAAACGCACAATTAAAATGATTACTTTGTTGGCAGCGTCTTCAGCTTGTTGCTGTACTTCATGTACTATCTTCCAAGCTTCATCCTTGCCGCCTAGTACTCATTTCAATATCGCATTTTGTAATGAAAGAACAAATGAAATATGAGTAAGTTTTGGAGTGATGTAGTGCATAAGCTCACCCCCTATGTGCCGGGTGAGCAACCGAAGTTAGATAATCTGGTCAAGCTGAATACCAACGAAAACCCGTATGGCCCTAGTCCTAAGGTAATTGAAGCCTTAAAACTGGAAGTCACAGATTCCTTGCGTTTGTATCCAGACCCTAATTCAGATGCGCTAAAAGCAGCGATTGCACAAACCCATCAGTTAAATCCTAATCAAGTATTTGTTGGTAATGGCTCAGATGAAGTGTTGGCGCATGTCTTTCAGGCCTTGCTCAAGCACAATAAACCATTGTTGTTTCCTGATATCACTTATAGTTTCTACCCGGTATATTGCGCTTTGTACGATATCGAATATCAAACAATCCCGCTTACAGAAGCATTTGAAATTAATGTTGAAGACTACATGCAAGCTAATGGCGGCATTGTCTTCCCTAATCCGAATGCGCCTACAGGCATGCCGCTCGCTTTAGATAAAATAGAGCAGCTATTACAAAAGAATACGCAGTCCGTGGTGGTGATTGACGAAGCTTATGTGGATTTCGGTGCGGAATCCGCAGTGAGCCTGATTAACCGATATCCTAATTTACTGGTGACGCATACCTTGTCCAAGGCGCGCTCATTAGCCGGTTTGCGGGTTGGCTATGCTTTAGGTAATCCGGTATTGATTGAAGCTTTAATACGAGTGAAAGATAGCTTTAACTCATATCCAATGGACCGTCTTGCCTCTGCAGGTGCCATTGCCGCGATGCAGGATGTTGAATATTTCGAAAGAACTTGCCAGCAGGTGATCGCAACGCGTGAGAGTTTGGTGAAAGATTTAACCGGCTTAGGGTTTGAAGTGTTGCCGTCGGCTGCAAATTTCATATTTGCCAAGCATCACAGCATGCCAGGTGCTGAATTAACTTCTAAATTACGCGATAAAAGTATTATTGTGCGCCATTTCAAGTCACCTAGTCGTATTTCACCATACTTGCGTATTACGATTGGCGCGAATGAGCAATCACAAATTCTTATCGATGCATTGACCGATATCCTGAAAAATAGCTAGATTTGTTGGTTGGGACGTTCATAAATCGTGCTGTAGTGATTAATGCAGCATAATTTATGAAATTTCATTGAAATAAGCACGAAAAGTTTGAAATTCCACGCAAACTACGGTTATTATTACGAAATGTGCGTTTTGTGCACAATATAAAAACCTATGGTTTAATAAAACCATTTTAATTCGTATTTTTAATCTTAAGTAAATCATAGTCTGATTTGCTTTTAGTTGGAGGATGTATCGTGGCACAAACCCAAATGGCATTAGATTCATTAGATTTCGACGCAACAGTTGCTTTGGCAACTAAAGTTGCTCCGCACGTAGATATTCTTGAAATTGGTACACCGTGCATTAAGCACAATGGTATCAAATTACTTGAAGTGTTACGCGCTAAATTCCCAAAAAATAAAATCTTAGTTGACTTGAAAACAATGGACGCTGGCTTCTACGAAGCTGAGCCATTCTACAAAGCTGGTGCTGACATTTGTACAGTATTAGGTACTGCTGATTTAGGTACTATCAAAGGTGTAATTGACGTTGCTAACAAATACGGCAAAAAAGCACAAGTTGACTTAATCAACGTAACTGACAAAAAAACACGTACACAAGAAGTTGCTAAATTAGGCGCGCACATCATTGGCGTGCACACTGGTTTAGACCAACAAGCTGCTGGCCAAACACCATTCAACGACTTAGGTATGGTTGCTGGTCTTGGCTTAAACGTTGAGATCTCAGTTGCTGGTGGCGTTAAAGCTGCTACAACACAACAAGTTAAAGATGCTGGCGCAACAATCATCGTTGCTGGTGCTGCTATCTACGGCGCTGCTGACCCAGCTGCTGCTGCTGCAGAAATTAGTGCAATTGCACATGGCGGTTCAGCAAGTGCTGGCGGTGCTAAGAAATTCTTACCATGGATCATTGGCGCTATCGTATTGGTAGTATTGTTTACAGTACTTAACAAAAAACCAGCTGAAGAAGCTGCTGCTCCAGTGGAAGCTGCTCCAGCAGCTGAAGTTGCACCAGCACCAGAAGCCGCTCCTGCTGAAGCTGCACCTGCTGCTGAAGCAGCTCCAGCTGCAACAGAAGAAGCACCTGCTGCTGCACAATAATTAACATCTTAAATAATGGTCATTATCTGTTGTTTAGATAATGACTAAATGTAAGATAAGTAGTTAGCGGTAGCTAACGAACATGAAGCCTAGTAAAGACTCGTTTGATATCTTGCTAGGCTTTATGCTTTTTTAGATGATTGGTCTGGATGTTTTAGACTGATATTGTCTGCTTTAGGTTAAAATAGACCCATTAAATTTAGTTCACATTTTTTTCGACATTCAAGTGATTCAATATGCGCTCCGCTGAAGTGGTAAGAAATACCCTAGAAACACAAATTACTGTCTCCATTAATCTGGATGGTACAGGTGTTTCCAAATTCAACACAGGCTTGGGGTTTTTAGACCACATGCTGGACCAGATAGCCCGCCATGGCATGATGGATATTGCTGTGGATGCTAAAGGTGATTTACATATCGATGCGCACCATACGGTAGAAGATATCGGTATTACATTAGGTCAGGCATTCGCTAAGGCTGTTGGTGATAAAAAAGGGATTCGTCGTTACGGTCATGCTTACGTGCCTTTGGACGAGGCGTTATCTCGCGTGGTGTTGGACATATCTGGTAGACCAGGCTTGGAGTTTGGCTGTGTGTTTACGCGCGCGGCGATTGGTGAGTTCGATGTGGATTTGGTGCACGAGTTCTTTCAAGGCTTCGTTAATCACGCCAATGTCACATTGCATATCGATAATTTAAAAGGTCACAACGCTCACCATCAAGCAGAAACGATTTTTAAGGCATTCGGCCGTGCATTGCGCGTGGCGGTAGAGCTTGATTCGCGGATGGCAGGTATTATGCCGTCTACAAAAGGTAGTCTATAACTTTATCGTTATTCTTGATAAGAATGGCATTAACAAGTAGCGCCTATAAAACACCACGTAAACAGTATGAGTAAAATAGATATAGCGGTCATCGATTACGGCATGGGCAATTTGCGCTCAGTGTCCAAGGCATTAGAGCATGTCGCCCCTACGAAAAATGTACTGGTTACTAGTAATCCAGAAGATGTCGCTAAGGCCGAGCGTGTAGTGTTCCCTGGTCAGGGCGCGATGCCAGATTGCATCCGAGAGCTGGATGCACGTGGCCTGCGTGACGCAGTGTTACAAGCTGCGCAACATAAACCGTTTTTAGGGATATGTATTGGGTTGCAAATGTTATTCGAACAATCCGAGGAAGGCAATGTTGCAGGTTTAGGGCTCCTCAAAGGCGGAGTGAAACGTTTCGCAGCTGCTGATATGAAAGATAGCCACGGCGACAAGCTGAAAGTACCGCACATGGGCTGGAATCAAGTCTACCAAAAGACGCAGGTAGAGCAATCGCAACCCCATGCTTTATGGCAAGGCATAGAAGACAGTGCGCGCTTTTATTACGTGCATAGCTATTACGTGCAGCCAGATGATGCGTCGATCGTTTCAGGGTTTAGTGAGTATCCTCAACGTTTTACGAGTGCGATTGCAACTGGTAATTTATTTGCTGTGCAGTTTCACCCGGAAAAGAGTGCGAATGCAGGTTTGCAATTACTAAGTAATTTCGTAAACTGGGCACCATAACTATGGTGTGTGTTGAACTGAATGCACTCAAAATTCTTTCAGCACTTTTTATAACTAACTTTTTGTTCTATATATAAAAAATTTAAATATGTTAATTATTCCAGCAATTGATCTTAAAGACGGTCACTGTGTCAGACTTAAACAAGGTTTAATGGAGGAATCCACAGTCTTCTCTGAAGACCCGGGTGCAATGGCGCGCCATTGGGTAGACCGTGGCGGCAAACGCTTGCATCTGGTGGATTTGAATGGTGCCTTTGCGGGTAAGCCTGTCAATGAAGCTGCAATTAAGGCTATCGTTAGTGCTGTAGGCGGTGATATTCCTATTCAATTAGGCGGCGGTATTCGTGATTTAGACACCATTGAGCGTTATTTGGATAGCGGCATTGGTTATGTGATTATCGGTACTGCGGCAGTGAAAAACCCAGGTTTTTTGCATGAAGCTTGCTACGCATTCCCAGGTCAGATCATGGTTGGTTTAGATGCTAAAGATGGCAAGGTAGCCGTAGATGGCTGGTCTAAACTAACAGGTCATGATGTGATTGACTTGGCTAAGAAGTTTGAGGACTACGGTGTGAATTCAATCGTCTATACCGATATTGGCCGCGATGGCATGTTGACTGGTGTCAATATTGAAGCGACCGTGGCATTGGCACAGGCACTGACCATTCCTGTGATTGCCTCAGGTGGTGTGACTAATCTGGATGATGTCAGAAGACTGTGCGCAGTGGCTGATGAAGGGATTATTGGTACGATTACTGGTCGTGCTATTTACGAAGGCACGCTGGATTTTACAGCTGCGCAGAAATTAGCAGACGAATTAAATGGCAAATGTTAGCTAAACGAATTATTCCATGCCTCGACGTGACCGATGGTCGCGTTGTCAAAGGCATTAACTTTTTAGAGTTGCGCGATGCGGGTGATCCAGTGGAAATTGCGCGCCGTTATGACGAGCAAGGCGCTGATGAGCTCACGTTCTTGGACATTACCGCCAGTTCTGACAACCGAGGCTTGATACTACATATTATTGAGCAAGTGGCTTCGCAAGTTTTTATTCCTTTAACGGTAGGCGGTGGTGTACGCGAGGTTGAAGATGTGCGTCGTTTATTGAATGCAGGCGCAGACAAAGTCAGTATCAACACCACAGCGGTACTCAATCCACAGATGGTGGCGGATGCGGCGAGCCGCTTTGGCTCACAGTGTATTGTGGTAGCCATTGATGCTAAAAAGGTAGACAATCAACCTCATCAATGGGAAGTATTCACGCATGGTGGTCGCAAAGCCACTGGCTTAGACGCGGTGAAATGGGCAGAGTATATGGCAAGCCTTGGCGCAGGTGAGTTGCTGGTGACCAGTATGGATCGAGATGGGACTAAAATTGGATTTAATAATCCTTTGAATCGTGCTATTTCAGATGCGGTGGATGTACCGATTATCGCCTCTGGTGGCGTTGGTAATTTGCAGCACTTGGTGGATGGCGTCAAAGAAGGTGGAGCAGATGCTGTACTTGCAGCTAGTATCTTTCACTATGGCGAGTACACCGTGAAACAGGCTAAAGAATATATGCGGCAACATGGTATAGAAATACGCTTATGAGCTGGTTAGATGATGTTCATTGGGATGCTAGTGGTTTGGTGCCAGTCATCGCACAGGAGCATGACACTGGTCGCGTTTTGATGTTCGCGTGGATGAATCGCGAGGCTTTGCAATTAACTTACGACACCAAACAAGCGGTATATTGGTCACGCTCTCGCAACAAATTATGGCGTAAAGGTGAAGAGTCAGGCCATGTGCAGCATGTGCATGAAATTAGGCTGGACTGTGATGAAGATGTGATTCTCATCAGGGTTGAGCAGGTAGGCGGTATCGCTTGTCATACAGGCAGACATAATTGTTTTTTCAAGAAGCTAGATAATGGTAATTGGCTGACAGATCAGCCTGTAATTAAAAATCCAGACGAAATCTACCATACAGAGAAGCATCAGCATGAGTGATATATTAGACCGCTTAAGTGAGTTATTAGAACAGCGTAAGAGTGCTGATCCACAGTCATCTTACGTGGCTAAGCTCTATGCTAAAGGCATGGATGGCATATTGAAAAAAGTGGGCGAAGAGGCCACTGAAACTATTATTGCAGCCAAAGACGGTAATAAAGAGCATCTTATTTACGAGACGGCAGACTTGTGGTTTCATACGCTAGTGATGCTGGCACAAGCCGGATTAAAGCCGCAAGACGTGCTGGATGAGTTGGCAAGACGTGAGGGGCTTTCAGGTATTGATGAAAAAGCTTCTAGAGTGGAAAAATAAGAGTAGACACCGTGAGCGCAGACTGTATTTTTTGTAAGATTGTAGCTGGCAGCATCCCCGCAAGAAAAATCTACGAAGATGATGATGTCATTGTATTTAACGACATTAAGCCAATTAATCCAGTGCATTTTTTAATTGTGCCAAAACTACATGTAGAAAGTTTGGCAAGTTGCGAAGTGCAACATCAGTCATTGTTAGGTAAGATGCTGCTATTAGCACCCAAGCTTGCCAAAGAGCAAGGTTTGGCTGGCTTCCGTACCATGATCAATACAGGTCGAGAAGGCGGGCAGGAAGTGTTTCATATTCATTTGCATGTGTATGGTGGTGGCGATAAGCTACCCAAACTTTAATAGCGGTACATCAAGAAGCACTATATTTTAGGAGAATCAGCATGGGTTCATTTAGTATTTGGCATTGGTTGATTGTATTACTTGTTGTGGTGTTGATATTCGGCACTAAAAAGTTGCGTAACATCGGTAGCGATGTCGGTGGAGCGGTGAAGAACTTCAAAGATGCGATGGGTGATGAAAAAGCTAACGCAGCCGCAACCGATAAAGCTACTCTAAATACGATTAAAAGCGACACTACGCAATTGATTGAAGCTGAAGTGGTTGAAGTGCCAGCGCCTAAAAAGAAAGTGGCTGCTAAAAAACCAGCAGCGGCAAAACCTAAAACAGCAGCGGCTAAGAAGCCAGCGGCAAAACCTAAAGCGGCTACTGCGGCTAAGGCAAAATAATCTTTTGATCAGAGCTTAAAGTGTTTGATGTTGCCTTCTCTGAGCTTTTAGTAATCGCCGTCGTGGCACTGATTGTGATTGGCCCTGAACGGTTGCCCAAAGTGGCGCGCACGCTTGGGGCACTTACTGGGCGTATGCAAAGATATGTGGCGCAAGTTAAAGAAGAAGTGAATCGCGAGGTACGCTTTCAGGAGTTGCAGCAACTTCAGCAAGAGATTCAAGAAACTGCTACTAAAACGCAAGCCAAGGTTCAACAGCAGGCAGATGTGTTCACGCAAGAGATACGCGATATTGATACTGTGATTAAAGAGCATGAAGCCGCAGATGCAAAAGTGGCTAAACAACCTCCACATCAAGAGTAAATACATCTTAAGAATAAGCACATAAGTGACCCCCACAGACAATTTCATTTCTCATCTTATAGAGCTACGCGATCGTTTACTGCGTATCGTGATTGGCTTCGCTGTAGTTTTTATCGCATTCTTCCCATTTGCCAATAAAATTTACGCTTTGCTAGCGCAGCCACTGTTAAGTAAGCTTCCTGCCGGTGGGCAGATGATTGCCACTGCAGTGACCACGCCATTCTTTGTGCCAATGAAGGTTGCCATGATGGCAGCTTTTATCGTTTCCTTACCGCATACCTTGTATCAAGTTTGGGCGTTTGTGGCACCAGGTCTCTATGCGCATGAGAAGAAATTCATGGTCCCCATGATTGTCACCAGTAGCCTGTTATTTCTAGCGGGTATGGCATTCGCCTATTTCTTGGTATTTCCAGTGATTTTTGGCTTTATTGTAGGCACCGCGCCAGAGGGCGTTGCGGTTATGACGGACATTGGCAATTACCTAGACTTTGTGATGACCTTGTTCTTTGCCTTTGGCTTGGCGTTTGAAGTGCCTATCGCGGTGGTAATGGCGGTGCGTTTTGGTTGGGTTACCAGACAAGCATTACAAGAAGCGCGCGGCTACGTCATTGTCGGTGCATTTATTATAGGTGCGATATTTACACCGCCAGATATCATTTCTCAGTTCATGCTAGCGGTGCCCATGTGGCTGTTATATGAACTTGGTATCATTGTTTCGAAATTCACACAAAAAGCAACCGAACCCACTATTCTGCCGCCTACTTAGTAAGGGCAGAATCTCTGTTCTGGTTGCGTTTATTCTTTAGCGACTACCGGTTTTGGTCTTTTCCCTATCACGATAGGCACGCTGACAATTTTTTCTGCACGTGCAATCTTCAGTGTTGCTTTTTGATTGGGCTTCAGGACCGCAATTAGATTCAGCATACTACCGCTGTCAGAGACGGGTTTGCCTTCAATTTCGAGCAATATGTCACCTGCACGCAAACCTGCTTTGGCGGCCGGGCTGTTGTGTAATACACCTGCAATCAATGATCCGCCTTGTGTTTGGCTAAGTTTGAACGACTCAGCAAGCTCAGGGGTGATGTCTTGTGCTTCAATCCCAATCCAGCCACGTATGACACTACCTTGTGTGATAATTTGTTCCATCACTTGGCGTGCCAATGTGGCAGGGATGGCAAAGCCAATGCCCATAGAGCCGCCGCTACGTGAATAGATTGCGCTGTTGACGCCAACTAAATTACCTTCGGCATCAATCAATGCGCCACCGGAGTTCCCCGGATTGATGGAGGCGTCAGTTTGGATGAAGTTTTCATAGGTATTGATACCCAAATGATTGCGCCCAAGCGCACTCACGATACCTTGTGTCACGGTTTGACCTACGCCAAATGGATTGCCAATGGCCAACACCACGTCGCCAACACTCAATGTGTCTGAGCTGGCAAAAGTAATAGCAGGTAAATTCTCAGCATCTACTTTAATTAAGGCTAAATCAGTATCTGGATCAGTACCCACTACCTTGGCGGACATTTTTCTACCATCTGAAAGTGCAATTTCGATTTCATCGGCAGTTGCAACGACATGGTTATTGGTAATAATCAGGCCTTGTGCGCTTACGATCACCCCAGAACCCAAGCTATTCTCAGGTTGAGGCGGGTTATCCATGTCATCGAGCTGGTCACCAAAGAATTCGCGAAATGCGGGGTCGTCTAAATATTTTTGATGCGGGTTTGCAGCAACTTTCTGGCTAGTAAAGATATTAACGACCGCAGGCATAGCTTTTTTGGCAGCCTGGCTATATGAACCAGCCAAGCTAGGTTTGACACTTGATTCAACCTCTTTTACCACTATGGTTGGATTGGTTTTCTCAAGGATATGTGGGAAAAAGAGGCGTATGACAAATAGCAGCGCTAAGCATATGGTGACTGCTTGCGCGAAAATGAGCCATAAGTTTTTATGTAGCTGGTTATTCATTATCTTAACGCTTAATATTGATATAAAGTAATGGGGTTAGTCGTGATATTGGGCTGCTAAATTAAAAATCAATACGGTACATGCAATGATAAATATCAATGAGTTAATACATTATACCCAACAACTACTAGAAGTTGAGCGTTTCAAAGATTACTGCCCAAATGGCTTGCAAGTAGAAGGCAAAACAGCGATTCACAAGATAGTAACAGGGGTCACCGCGAGCATGGCATTATTGGAAGCTGCGCAGGAAGTAGGTGCTGACTTGATTCTGGTACATCATGGCTATTTTTGGCGCAATGAAGATGCACGAGTCGTTGGTATCAAACGAAATCGATTAGCTTTCCTACTTAAAAATAATCTGAATCTACTGGCTTATCATTTACCTCTGGATGCGCATCCGACTTATGGTAACAACGTACAACTAGGCAAAGTATTGGGCATAGCCCCTGAGGGCTTTGCTGGCGAACCCAATATCGTTGCCTATGGTACTTTGGCGCAACCCCTGCAGCTGGCGGCATTTGCTCGCCATATAGAAACCCAGCTGCTGCGCACGCCGTTGGTGATTGGTGACCAAGAAAAATTAGTACAAAAAGTTGCATGGTGCACCGGTGCTGCGCAAGGCTATATTGATACAGCAATCGCGTTGGGTGTAGATGTGTTTATCAGTGGTGAAATTTCTGAACAAACAACGCATCAGGCAATCGAATCGGGTGTGTCTTATATCTCAGCTGGTCATCATGTAACAGAACGCTATGGCATAAAAGCATTAGGTGAGCATTTGGCCGAAAAATTCAACCTAAGTCATGAATTCGTAGACATCAATAATCCTGTTTAATCGTTTTATTTCAGTCACTTATTAAATAAAGCTTTAATTAGTTGTCGAAAAATTGTATAATTTCGCGCTTTGCAATCGCATCAATTTTTTTAGTACTTTTAGGTAAATGATGGCGCTAGCCTCAAAAAGGCGCGGTTCCATATTCAGCTCACAAGGAAACACATGTCGGACAATCAAAATGGCAAGCATCAAGTTGGTGCGCAGGCAGATCAAGACTCTCAGGTAGATTTAGATAAGCGTAATTTTTTAATCGCCACCTCGGCTGTTGGTGCGATAGGCGCGGCGGCAGTTGCTGTGCCTTTTGTGAAAAGCATGACGCCTAGTGAGCGTGCAAAAGCAGCTGGTGCACCAGTAGAGGTGGACATTAGCAAAGTTGAGCCGGGCACTATGATGACTGCGGAATGGCGTGGTAAGCCGGTGTGGATTGTCAACCGTACCGATGAGATGACTGCGGAGCTGGCAAAGCACAATGACCAGCTTTCTGATCCAGGCTGTGAAGTTACCTCGCAACAGCCAGAATATTGTAAAAATGCTAGCCGTTCGATTAAACCAAACCTGGCAGTCATTGTAGGTATTTGTACGCATTTGGGTTGTTCGCCAACTGCTAAATTACAAGCAAATGGTGATATGGGTGAAAACTGGACGGGTGGTTTCTTCTGCCCATGTCATGGTTCTAAGTTTGATTTAGCGGGCCGTGTGTTTAAAGGGTCTCCGGCGCCTATCAATTTGGTTGTGCCGCCACACAAATATTTGGCTGACAATACTTTGCTAATCGGCGTAGATACTGAAGAGAAAGCTTAATCATGACAGATAAAAATAAATCAGCTTTCGCCGCTGGCGTAGATAAAACAGTAGCTTGGGTGGATGAGCGTTTTCCCTTAACAAGCAATATCAAGGCGCACTTAACCGAATATTACGCGCCGAAGAACTTTAATTTCTGGTACTTTTTTGGCTCGTTAGCATTGTTGGTATTGGTACTACAAATCATTACCGGTATCTTTTTAACTATGCATTACAAGCCTGATGCAGATTTGGCATTTGGTTCTGTTGAGTACATTATGCGCGATGTGCCGTGGGGTTGGCTCATTCGTTATATGCACTCGACTGGCGCTTCTATGTTCTTCGTTGTGGTTTATCTGCACATGTTCCGTGGTGTTATCTATGGTTCATACCGTAATCCTAGAGAGTTGATCTGGTTGTTCGGCGTGGCAATCTTCTTATGTCTGATGGGCGAAGCATTCTTCGGTTACCTGCTGCCATGGGGCCAAATGTCTTACTGGGGCGCTCAAGTGATTGTGAATCTGTTCTCCGCGATTCCATTTATCGGCCCAGATGTTTCTGAGTGGTTGCGTGGTGATTATTTGGTTTCTGATGCTACATTGAACCGTTTCTTTGCTTTCCATGTGATAGCGTTGCCGTTGGTGTTATTGGGCTTGGTTGCTGCGCACTTGATTGCGCTGCACGAAGTCGGTTCAAATAACCCGGATGGTGTTGAAATCAAGAAACTTAAAGACAAGAAAACTGGTATTCCATTAGATGGTATTCCATTTCACCCGTATTACACTGTTAAAGACTTGGTGGGTGTGACGATGTTCCTCATCGTATTCTCAGCCATTATTTTCTTTGGTCCGGAAATGGGTGGTTATTTCTTGGAAGCAAATAACTTCATTCCGGCTGACCCGCTTAAAACACCGCTTCATATTGCACCGGTATGGTATTTCACGCCTTACTACTCAATCTTGCGTGCAGTACCGCCAATTCTGAACTCACAGTTCCCGGGCGTGGCAGCTATGGGGTTGTCGGTAGTGGTCTTTGCGCTGTTGCCTTGGCTGGATAAAAGTACGGTCAAATCGATTCGCTATCGCGGTGCGCTGTATAAAAAATGGCTTGCCGCGTTCGTAGTGAGTTTCCTGATTTTGGGTTATCTCGGTACTGAACCATCGACGTTGTGGGGACAGTTTTTGACTTTAGAAAATGCCTACAAAGTTGAGGGTAGTTTTATAGTGCGTTGGCCTGCAATTGCTTGGGGTTTCATAATGAATGGTGCTGACCGAGCTACAGTAGTTGCGCGTATCTTCACAATCGTTTACTTCCTATTTTTCATACTCATGCCTTGGTACACCAAGAAAGATAAAACCTTACCAGTGCCAGAAAGAGTGACGGGTTAACATAATGAAAAGAATAATTTTACTCTTAGCGCTATTGCCATTGCTTGCTATGGCGAATGAAGAAGTGGCTCTAGACAAGGCGCCGATTAATGCAGCCAACCATGAGTCATTGCAGCGTGGTGCACGTACTTTTGTGAACTACTGCTTGAATTGCCATAGTGCAAACTACATGCGTTACAACCGCTTATTGGAAATTGGCCTGACAGAAAAGCAAATCAAAGACAATTTGCTGTTTGCTGGCGAAAAAGTGGGTGACCAGATGAAGGTTGCCATCAATAAAAACGATGCTAAAAAATGGTTTGGCGCTGCGCCTCCTGATCTTTCGGTAGAAGTGCGTGCACGTGGTGCTGATTGGGTCTATAGCTATATGCGTGGTTTCTACCGCGATAATACACGTCCAACTGGTTGGAATAATACCGTGTACGACAAAGTAGCCATGCCGCACGTGCTTTATGAATTGCAGGGTGAGCAAGCCTTGAATCATGAAACGCATAAACTGGAATTGACTAAGCCGGGTAAGCTATCAGTGGAAGAATACGATGCCTTGGTGGGTGATTTAACCAACTATATGGCATACATGGCTGAGCCGGCAAAACAACAACGCAACCATTTGGGTTGGTTTGTATTACTGTTTTTAGGGGTGTTGTTAGTACTTACTTACAAACTCAAAAAAGCCTATTGGAAGGATATACACTAAATGATGACTTTATACTCGGGGACAACTGATCCCTATAGCCACCGTTGCCGCATTGTTTTATTTGAAAAAGGCATGGACTTTCAAGTTATTGATGTTGATCTTGCGAATAAACCAGAAGATCTAGCGGTTATTAATCCTTATAACCACGTGCCGGTTTTGGTGGAGCGTGACTTGGTGTTGTCAGAAGCGAATATCATTAATGAGTATATTGATGAGCGTTTCCCACACCCACAGTTGATGCCGCCTGATCCTGTCATGCGTGCTCGTGCTCGCTTGTTCTTACATGACTTTGAGAAGCAATTATTCGATCACATCAAAGACATTGAATCTGACGACCAAGAAAAAGCAGATAAAGCGCGTGCCACGATTCGTGATAATTTGACACAATTGGTACCTATCTTCTCTAAACAGAATTACTTGTTAGGTGATGATTACTCAATGCTGGATGTTGCGGTGACGCCACTATTATGGCGTTTAGGCCACTATGGTATTGACTTGCCTAATCAAGCGGCGCCAATATTGAAATACGCTGAGCGTTTATTCTCAAGACCGTTATACGCAGACGCGATGACGCCATCAGAGAAAGCAATGCGTAAGTAAATTTACCTGTCGTTGCAATACGGTGTTGTATTTTAAAAATCAGCTCGTTGTATATAATACATATACCGCCTCGCTGATTTTTTCATACACCTTGTCTTGCTTAGACATTTAAATTTACTTTAATTGAGGTATTTGCAATGTCAGACCTAATTCCAACTAAGCCTTATATGCTACGTGCCATTCACGAATGGTGCGTAGATAACAATCTAACGCCACACTTATTGGTTGCGGTAAATAGCCAAACGCGTGTGCCGATGGCGTACGTTAAGGACGGTGAAATTGTTCTGAACTTGAACTATGGCGCCACTAAAGATTTGCATATCGACAACGATGCGGTTGTATTCTCTGCGCGTTTTGGCGGTGTATCACAGAATCTTTATGTGCCAATGAGTGCCGTTAAAGGAATTTTTGCGCGTGAAAATGGGCAGGGCATGTTCTTTGATATGGAAGCAGAATCAGCCGCCGCGCAGGCAAAAGATGAAGGCAAACAAGAAGTTGCTGCATCTGCTGATAAATCTGAGTCAACAAAAAATAAAAAACCTACATTAACAATCGTAAAGTAGCTTAACTTTTATAAAAATTTCAGTATAATACGCAACTTCATTAAACGCCGGATTAGCTCAGTTGGTAGAGCAGCGCACTTGTAATGCGAAGGTCGTCAGTTCGATTCCGACATCCGGCACCAATATTCTTAACAAATTCCCTTTTATACGTTTGACAGCAAGTCAAATTATCAGCATAATTGCGGGTTCGGTTGGGAGGGGTGGCCGAGTGGTTAAAGGCGACGGACTGTAAATCCGTTCTCTCAGAGTACGAAGGTTCGAATCCTTCCCCCTCCACCATATTTGTAATACTAAATTTGTAGTACTAAAGCAGTAACTTGTAGTAGGTTGAGCCTGTTGGCGTTGGTTTAAGCGGGTACGCGGATGTAGCGCAGTTCGGCGATTCGCAGTGCGGGTGTAGCTCAGTTTGTAGAGCTTCAGTTTTCCAAACTGAATGTCGCGAGTTCGAGCCTCGTCGCCCGCTCCAAACGATTGAGTTTGTAGCTAAGCGCCCATGTGGCTCAGTGGTAGAGCACTCCCTTGGTAAGGGAGAGGTCGCGGGTCCGATTCCCGCCATGGGCACCATGGTTGTTTTGCTGGATTTGTTTTACTGGCAGTTAAGATTGTTTTAAGAAACACTACTTTAATTTGAACAAGTTTTATTAATTCTAATAAAACTTATAATTAATAAAATATTGTAAAGGACTGAAGAAATGGCAAAAGGTAAATTTGAGCGGACCAAGCCGCACGTTAACGTAGGTACGATTGGCCACGTTGACCATGGTAAGACAACGCTAACAGCAGCGATTACGACAATTTTGTCTAAAAAATTCGGTGGTGAAGCAAAAGCTT
>DATHWQ010000013.1:0-9930 GCA_035460465.1 Methylotenera sp.
CGGTCTTTCGAAAAAAGCAACTGTTTGGGGATTAACCATGGCACGTGTATGTATGGTAACTGGCAAAAAGCCAATGGTGGGTAACAATGTTTCTCACGCTAACAACAAAACAAAACGCCGTTTTTTACCTAATTTGCAAAACCGCAAATTTTGGGTTGAGAGCGAAAACCGCTGGGTGAGTATGCGTATCACTAACGCTGCTTTGCGTACTATCGACAAAAACGGTATTGATGCCGTGCTTGCCGGTATGCGTGCTGCTGGCGAGAAAATCTAAGGATAGAACATCATGCGCGAAAAAATCAAATTAGAATCAAGTGCTGGTACAGGTCATTTCTATACCACCACTAAAAATAAACGTACAATGCCAGAAAAAATGGAAATCAAGAAATTTGATCCCGTTGTACGTAAACACGTAATGTACAAAGAAACAAAACTTAAATAAGAAATTATTTAAGCAATAAAAAAGCCCGCGATGCGGGCTTTTTTATTGGCTACTGATTTATCTATACCGGTTTATTAGTAGGCTCTACTAAGTTAGCTTGAGGAAGCCCATTACCCAATATACGAATCTCGCGCTGTGGGTAAGGTATTGAAATTTTGCTCTCTTGGAAAGAGTGCCATATTTTTAGATATAGCTCTGATTGTAAGGCTGACGAACCCTCCTCCGGATCTGGGATCCAGATCGAAAGCATCAAATCTATCCCATTGTCTCCAAAGCCCTTAATCTGCACCGTTGGCTCTGGTGTTTGTAGTATGCGTAAATGTTGCTTAGCAATGTCTGAAATCAATTGTATCGCAAGCTCAAGGGGGCTGTCATAGCTCACCTGAATTGGCATTTGCACGCGCGCCTTGTGGTCTGAGAACGAATGATTAATTACAGGGTTAATAATCAGTAGCTCATTTGGGATAATGACTTCTGTGCCATCTAATTTACGCAATACAAGGTAGCGCGTACGTAAATCACTGACTACGCCATAATGGTTCTCTACGGTAATCACATCACCAATCTGCATCGATTTATCTAGCAGAATGATGAAACCACTTACATAGTTACTGGCGATACGTTGTAAGCCAAAACCCAAGCCCACACCAAGTGCACCACCAAATACTGAAAGTAGCGTGATATCTAAGCCTACTGCCGAAAGCCCGATTAAAACCGCAATAAACAATAGAATGATGCGTAAGAGCTTGGTTAATACGACGCGCAGATTCAAATTGACATGTTCTGCGCCCATCATTTTGTTTTCAATCATGCGACTAATCCACAATGCAATGAATAGTGTCACGACGATAGTTAATATGCCTTGCAGCACTAACAACAGATTGACCGGGTTCTTACCAATGTTGAATTGAATGTCTTCCAGTGTTTTGACTAACTGCGGTAACAGGCCACTCAAATGTAAGGCAAGCACCAGCCAAATTAAGGCGGATATACTATTTTCTAACGTCTTGAGTAAGCCGCCAGGTGCAATAATATAACGCACGGCATATACCACTAGACGTATCGCGGCCATGGCGAGTAATAACTGGCTCGCTAAATGCAGCAAACTCGTATGTTGCCAGTAAGTTAATACTGATTTACCTATTAAAACGAATATCAGCGTCGATAAAGGGAATAAAACACGATTGATACCACCAATGCCCAACTTCCAGTTTTCTGGGGCGTAGCGCATCACGTAAGCACGTAAGGCGCCGTTAATCATCCACGCGGCTATACAAGCACCCACAATGATAGCGAGCTGCCACATCGCGGCTGGCGTTGAGATGTCCGCCATGATCTCTTGCCAAATAAAGTCTATATCTTGATTCATTCTAGTTTTATTAATTAGATGAGAGTACTTAAATAAGAAATATTGTAGCTAAACCTAAAAAGATAAAAAAGCCGCCACTATCTGTCATCGCAGTTATCAGTACACTAGAGCCCACTGCGGGGTCACGGCCGAACTTATTCATCACCAGCGGTATCATGACACCCATGACTGCTGCCAGTAGCAAGTTAAGCGTCATGGCACTCATCATTACCAAGCCCAATTGATAACTACCATACAGCGCATAAGCAATACCACCCAGAACTCCGCCCCACAGCAAGCCATTCAATAATGCAACACCCAACTCTTTAGTAATCAATGAGTTCATATTATGTGATGCAATCTGCCCCAATGCGAGGCCCCGTACAATCATGGTAGTAGTCTGATTGCCTGAGTTACCGCCAATACCTGCCACAATTGGCATCAAGGCGGCCAAGGCCACGATCTTCTCAATCGAACCTTCAAACAAACCGATGACACGTGAAGCCACTAGAGCGGTCACCAAATTAATAGCCAGCCAAGCCCAGCGGTTTTGTACAGACTTCCATACCGAGGCGAAAAAGTCTTCTTCTTCACGCAAGCCAGCCATGGAAAGCTTATCGCTTTCAGCTTCATCACGGATAAAGTCCATGACGGCATCTACCGTGATCCGTCCTACTAATTTATTACTCTCATCAACCACTGGCGCCGTCACCAGGTCATAACGTTCAAATGCTTTGGCTGCTTCATCGGCAATGTCTTCAGGGTGAAACACTACTGCATCTTCGGCCATGACATCAGCTACGTTGGCATCAAGGTCATTCACCACCATGCGTTTTAGCGGTAGTACGCCACGTAATATGTCATTCCTATCCACCACAAATAGCTTATCAGTATGGTCCGGTAGGCTGCCCAAGCGACGCAAATACCTGAGTGCGACTTCTAAGGTAATATCTTCTCGAATCGTGACAATATCGAAATCCATCAAGGCACCAACAGCATCTTCCGGATATGACAGGGCGGATTGCAAACGCTCGCGATTCTGCGTATCCAAGCTATCCAGCAAGTCCTGCAGCACGTCTTTAGGTAAGTCTGGTGCCAAGTCTGCCAGCTCATCGGTATCAAGTTGCTCTGCAGCCGCTAGCAACTCATCCGAGTCCATGTCCGCAATCAATGTCTGACGAACAGCATCCGACACTTCCAGCAATATCTCGCCATCACGTTCGGCTTTAACCAGATCCCAAACGTCTAGACGTTGTTCTAATGGAAGCGCTTCAAGAATATAGGCAACGTCTGCCGGATGCAGTAAATCCAGCTTCTTTTGTAGCTCGTTAAGATTTTGCTTATGCACCAAAGATTCGACAAGATCATGCTTAGGCATGTCTTGCTTATGCACTAGACTTTCTATTAGTCTGTGCTTTTCCAATAATGCAATCACCTGTTGCAGGCTTTCGCTTAAGCTCTCTTTGGATTCTTGGTTATCTACCATAATGACCTGTAAATATTATTAGAATGTTACTGGCTAGCATTCTGTTTTAAGGTGGTACTAGTCCGCTATTATGATTTATTTTTCACTTAATCTTAAAGTTTTAGGCTTAAAATTACTTGAATTCATCAAAATAGTCTGTAGCAACTTCATGCAAACTCGAGATTCAGTTTTTCAAACACACAACCAACTTAGATTTGACGCATAGTGACAATACATCTCAACTTATACTCCACATCTCATTGTCACTTATGTGAACAAGCTGAGGCTTTGCTTATCAGCTTATCCAAGCAGTATGACATTCAGTGGGTGAGTATTGAAATCGCTGAAGATGCAGCCTTACTCAAAAGCTACGAGATTAGAATACCTGTCCTCAAGAACTTAGATACAAACATTGAATTAGCCTGGCCTTTTACTCTCGAAAATATTGAAGAGAGCTTCTTAAGCTAGATTCAGTAATAAACAATTACCTAAAAACAAAAAGCCAGCTTGAAGCTGGCTTTTTTATTAATCAAATTTCTTGATTATCTGACTTATTCTGCTACTACTGCCTCAGCGCCTGTATCAGGACGGTCAACTAACTCAACCAACGCCATCGGTGCATTGTCGCCATTACGGAAACCGCATTTGAGGATACGTAAGTAACCACCATTGCGTGCATTGTAACGTGGACCAAGTTCACCAAACAATTTACCAACGATATCACGATCACGTAAACGACTGAACGCTAAGCGACGATTTGCCAAAGTTGCAGTTTTACCTAAAGTGATTAAAGGCTCTGCGAATTTACGCAACTCTTTTGCTTTTGGCAAAGTAGTTTTAATGATTTCGTGGCGTAACAATGATACTGACATGTTACGGAACATAGCTGCACGATGGCTGCTTGTACGATTTAATTTACGATTGCTATTACCGTGACGCATAGTAATTCCTTAAAGTTTCTTTTATTAAGGCTTAAGTAAAGCTTAAGCTTTTTCAAGACCAACAGGTGGCCAGTTTTCTAATTTCATGCCCAATGTTAGGCCACGAGTAGCGAGTACATCTTTAATTTCATTCAATGATTTACGACCTAAGTTTGGCGCTTTTAATAGCTCATTCTCAGTACGTTGGATCAAATCACCAATGTAAAATATATTTTCTGCTTTCAAGCAGTTTGCTGAACGCACAGTCAATTCCAAATCATCAACTGGACGTAACAAGATTGGATCAACCTGCGGTGCAGATTTCACTTCAATCTCACTTGGTGCGCCTTCTAAATCAGCAAATACTGATAATTGACCCATCAAGATACGTGCGGCATCGCGAATCGCTTGTTCTGGCTCAATTACACCATTCGTTTCAACATCCATTACCAACTTGTCTAAGTCAGTACGTTGCTCAACACGTGCACTCTCAACTTGATAGCTCACTTTGTTGATTGGACTGAATGAAGCATCAACCATAATAAAACCTAATACACGGTCTTCTTCATTGGCTTTTTGACGCGCTGGAACTGGTTGATAACCACGACCCATTTCAACTTTAACTTCCAAATTCAATTTGCCACCTTTTGTAAGGTGCGCAATTACGTGATTTGGGTTAACAATCTCAGCATCATGACCTGTTTCAAAGTCACCCGCAGTCACTACACCTTCAACTGATTTATTCAATGTCAGGATAGTTTCTGATTTAGTATTGAGCTTTAAAGCAACGCCTTTAAGATTCAGCAGAATGTCTACTACGTCTTCTTGTACACCGTCTAAAGTTGAATACTCGTGCACTACGCCATCAATCTTAACTTCTGTAATTGCGAAGCCAGGGATTGAAGACAATAAAACGCGACGCAAAGCATTACCAAGGGTATAGCCAAAGCCACGCTCCATTGGTTCTAGCGTAACGCGTGCGCGCAATGGAGACAACACCTCAACATCAACAACACGCGGTTTTAAGTATTCGGTAGGACTGTTTTGCATAGTGATACCTTTTAATTTTTTAGAAATACACTCTATAGTTTTACAACTAATAAAGCAGTTATTCTGGTGAGCCGCAACTGCGACTCACGTACTTAGTTATTTAGAGTAAAGCTCAACTACCAATGATTCATTGATGGTTGGTGGTAACTCATCACGTTGTGGCTTAGCTTTGAATGTACCTTTCAATGCTTTCACATCAACTTCTAACCACTCTGGGAAACCACGTTGCTCAGCAGCTTCAAGTGCGCCTTTGATACGTAATTGTGTTTTAGAAGCTTCTGCAACACTAATCACATCACCAGCTTTAACTTGGTATGAAGGAATATTCACACGTTTGCCATTCACTAAGATACTGTTATGACGCACGATTTGACGCGCTTCAGTACGTGAACCGCCTAGGCCCATTCTGAAAGTAACGTTGTCCAAACGGCACTCTAACAGTTGTAACAAGTTTTCACCTGTAATGCCTTTTTGGCGATCAGCTTCAGCGTAGTAGCTACGGAATTGTGCTTCCAACACACCATAGATACGACGTACTTTTTGTTTCTCACGTAATTGCACACCATAGTCTGATAAACGTTGGTTACGACGTTGACCATGCTGACCAGGTGGGAAGTTGCGTTTTTCAATAGCACATTTGTCAGTAAAGCATTTTTCCGCTTTCAGAAAAAGCTTTTCACCTTCACGGCGGCATTGACGGCATTTAGGGTCTAAGTTTCTAGCCAAAATAATTCTCCAGTAATCTTTTTCGCTTAAATGCGACGTTTTTTAGGTGGACGGCAACCGTTGTGCGGCACTGGCGTCACATCAGTAATGCTGGTAATTTTAAACCCAGCTGCATTAAGTGCGCGCACAGCAGATTCACGACCTGGACCTGGACCTTTAATACGCACTTCTAAATTCTTTACACCACTCTCTTGTGCTGATTTACCAGCAACTTCAGCCGCTACCTGTGCTGCAAATGGGGTACTTTTACGTGAGCCTTTAAAACCTTGGCCACCTGAAGTTGCCCATGACAACGCATTACCTTGACGGTCTGTAATGGTGATGATGGTATTGTTAAAAGATGCATGCACGTGAGCGATGCCCTCCGCAATGTTCTTTTTAACCTTTTTTCTTACGCGTACATTAGCTTTTGCCATGTTGTACTATCCTTACCAATAAATCTTACTTAAATTTATAACCCAGTCTTTAGACTAAGTTATTTAGCTTGTTTAATCGCTTTAACCGGACCCTTACGAGTACGAGCGTTTGTTTTAGTACGTTGACCACGTACAGGTAAACCACGACGATGACGTACACCACGGTAACAACCTAGATCCATCAAACGCTTAATATTCATTGAAACTTCACGGCGCAAGTCGCCTTCAACCTTGAACTTAGCTACTTCGTCACGTAATTTTTCTACGTCAGCATCATTCAAGTCTTTGATTTTTACAGTTGCTAAAACACCAGCTGCAGCACAAATCTTTTGTGCCGTATTACGGCCAATACCGTAGATTGCAGTTAATGCAATCTCAGTGTGTTTGTTATTTGGGATATTCACCCCTGCAATACGCGCCATACTTTACTCCAAGTTAGGTAACCCTAAAGCCAACTGCTTAAAAAAGCCGAAGATTTTAACAGGTAAACCATTTTTTATCAAATCGCTAATCTTCTGATCAGAATAATATCTGACCAACTTAAATTAGTAGGCAATAACACCGCCTCTAATTTGGTCTTTTGAAATGAATCAATTAACCTTGACGTTGTTTATGACGTGGATCTGTACAAATAATACGTACAACGCCACGACGACGAACAACTTTACAATTACGGCATAATGCTTTTACTGATGCACGAACTCTCATATTTCACTCCATCACTTCTTAAACTGCATGTCTTAAATCAAACGTTTCAAACTACTACCAAACTATTTAGCGCGGAATGTTATTCTTGCTCGCGATAAATCATACGGTGTCATTTCTACAGTGACTTTGTCACCAGGTAAAATCCGTATGTAGTGCATACGCATTTTTCCAGAAATGTAACCTAAAACGATATGTCCGTTTTCTAACTTAACTCTAAATGTTGCATTTGGGAGATTTTCTAAAATCTCACCTTGCATTTCAATTCTGTCTTCTTTAGCCATTATTAAAGACTACTTAGCGCCTTGCGCATTACCTTTAAAATTTGCTTTTTTGAGCAACCCTTCATACTGGTGTGACATCAAGTGTGATTGCACTTGCGTCATAAAGTCCATTGTCACCACAACAATAATTAGTAGTGAAGTACCACCAAAGTAAAACGGTGTATTAAATTTCAAAATCAAAAACTCAGGCAACAAACAAACCAAGGTGATATACGCTGCACCCACCAAAGTCAAACGGCCCATAATACGATCTATATATTTTGCAGTTTGATCACCTGGACGAATACCTGGGACAAACGCACCACTTTTCTTCAAATTGTCTGCCGTGTCTTTTGGGTTGAACTGCAAAGCCGTATAAAAGAAACAGAAGAACACAATCGCTGAAGCAAACAACAAGATATAGATTGGCTGACCTGGCGACAAAGCTGCCGAAATATCTTTCAACCAGTACATACGTTCACTACTACCGAACCAACCAGCCAATGTTGCTGGGAACAAAATAATACTTGAAGCAAAAATCGGTGGAATCACACCAGCCATATTAAGTTTCAATGGTAAATGCGTTGTTTGACCACCGAATACTTTATTACCAACTTGGCGCTTGGCGTAGTTCACCGTAATTTTACGTTGACCGCGCTCTACAAACACCACTAATGCAGTTACTAAAATCGTCGCCACTAACAAGAAGAATGCAAGTGGAATACTAAATGCACCCGTATTCACCATTTCAGCCGTCGAACCAATCGCATGCGGCAAACCAGCCACAATACCTGCAAAGATGATGATTGAAATACCGTTACCGATACCACGCTCAGTAATCTGTTCACCTAACCACATCAAGAACATCGTACCGCTGACCAACGTAATCACTGCAGTCAATCTAAACGCCATACCTGGGTCTAACACTAGGCCAGGCTGACCTTCTAAAGCAATCGCAATACCCAAGGCCTGGAACGTTGCCAAGACAACTGTACCGTAGCGCGTGTATTTTGTAATCGTTCTACGACCCGCTTCACCTTCTTTTTTCAACTGCTCCAGCTTAGGTGATACTGCTGCCATTAGCTGCA
This sequence comes from Methylotenera sp., assembly GCA_035460465.1. Classification (GTDB taxonomy): domain Bacteria; phylum Pseudomonadota; class Gammaproteobacteria; order Burkholderiales; family Methylophilaceae; genus Methylotenera. The sequence goes on from DATHWQ010000013.1 coordinate 8,424, forward strand.
TGATAATTGATGCAGAAATGTACGGCATGATACCTAAAGCAAATACAGTGAATCTAGAAAGAGCGCCACCTGAGAACATGTTGAACATGCCTAAGATCCCGCCGCTTTGTGACTCAAACAACTTTGCTAACACATCAGGATCAATCCCAGGTACTGGAATATGAGCACCTAATCGGTACACAATCAGTGCACCCAACACGAAAAGTAGGCGGCTTTTCAACTCGCCCATTTTTCCCACCGTTTTTAGTAAACTATCTTGTGCCAAGGCGATACTCTTAAGCTGCTTCTAAGATTTTACCGCCAGCAGCTTCAACCGCAGCGCGAGCGCCTTTAGTCAATAGCAAGCCTTGGATATTGTACTTAGCAGTTACATCACCTGACAAAAATATCTTAGCGTTTGTTACTGTGCCAGAAACGATGTTTGCTGCTTTTAAAGCCAACAAATCAATCACTTCATTAGGAATCAAAGCCAACTCGCTAGTACGCACATGTGCGGTATCAGCTTTAGTCATTGATTTGAAACCACGTTTTGGTAAGCGGCGTTGAATTGGCATTTGACCGCCTTCAAAACCAACTTTATGAAAACCACCAGTACGTGATTTTTGACCTTTATGGCCACGACCCGCTGTTTTACCTAGCCCAGAACCGATACCACGACCAACGCGGCGACGTTCTTTTTTAGCGCCTTCTGCAGGCTTAATCGAATTTAATTGCATTATGCTTCTACCTTTACGAGATAGCTAACGGCGTTAATCATGCCGCGAATTGCTGGTGTATCTTGTAACTCAACTGTGTGGTGCATACGACGCAAACCCAAACCTTTAACGGTAGCTTTGTGCGCTTCAATACGACCAATTACACTTTTTACCAATGTAACTTTGATAGTTGATGCATCTTTTTTTGCTTTAGCCATGATTAGCCTCTAATTTCTTCAACTGATTTACCGCGTTTAGCTGCGATTTCTGCTGGCGTATTCATTGACTCTAAACCATTCAATGTGGCACGAACCAGGTTGTATGGATTGGTAGAACCAATACATTTTGCAACCACGTTTGTTACACCCATCACTTCGAAGATCGCGCGCATTGCGCCACCAGCGATAATGCCGGTACCTTCAGAAGCTGGTTGAATGAACACTTTAGCAGCGCCATGTACGCCAGTAACTGCATGATGCAACGTACCGTTGGTTAAGTTGATTTTCAACATACCGCGACGTGCTTCATCCATTGCTTTTTGTACTGCAACTGGTACTTCACGTGCTTTGCCTTTACCCATGCCAACAGCACCATCGCCATCGCCAACTACTGTAAGAGCTGCAAAACTCATGATACGACCACCTTTAACCGTTTTACTTACACGATTAACAGTAATCATTTTTTCGCGCAAACCATCAGTCTGCTGCTGTTGCTGTTCCATTTCTCTCGCCATCATTAACCTCTTTAGCAATCAGACCAATTAGAAGGACAAACCGTTTTCGCGAGCGGCATCTGCCAACGCTTTAATACGG
>DATHWQ010000014.1:0-7310 GCA_035460465.1 Methylotenera sp.
TGTTTCTTTGTTGTTTTACTAATATTGTTTAATAAATTTGCAAATTAGTTAAGCATTCAATACATTTCCAACAAGCAATAGAAGTTCATTGTCCTCCTCAAATAAATGACTACTTAGGGTCATTTTCAGCCTTCTAAAACAAAGACCTTTATTGAATTAGGATGGAAGCACCAAATGAAAACCGAACAATATTAAATTAGTATTTCTGGTTTGCATATAACTATGCTGTCTGGGCTGGTGTTTGGTTTGGTTGGTTTTTGTTGGAGGCGTATACCTAGGCTAGTGATGTACTTGCCGACACGCAAGGCAGCAACTACTGCTGGTGTGATTGCAGCATTGCTCTATGCGTTGATTGCTGGCTTTTCAGTGCCCACACAACGTACATTGTATATGCTGATGGTGTTCGCATTTGTTCTGTGGTCGGGTCGGCAGTTCGCAATCTCTCAGGTCTTGGCAATAGCGTTATTGATTGTAGTGTTGCTAGACCCTTGGTCCGTAATCTCGCCGGGTTTTTGGTTGTCATTCGGCGCTGTAACAATGCTGGCTTACGCATTAGGTGCGCGTATCGGTCAATCACATTGGTTGATTGCAGCTTTAAAAACGCAGTGGGCAGTGACGATAGGCATGCTGCCATTATTGTTGGTGATGTTTAATCAGACTTCAATTATTTCGCCGATTGCCAATGCATTTGCTATTCCGCTTATTAGTTTTGTGGTGACACCTTTGGCGTTGTTGGGTAGTTTTCTACCAGTTGATATGCCGCTTCACTTGTCTTATCAAGTTTTGACGGGATGTATGTGGGCACTCAACTGGTTGAATCAGTCGTCGATTGTGACCTGGCAGCAACATGCACCCCCTGTTTGGACCTTATTGCCTGCGGTATTAGGTGTACTCTGGCTGTTATTACCGCGTGGCTTTCCCATGCGCTGGCTGGGTTTGGTAGGGTTCTTACCAATATTTTTGGTGATTCCAGCCAAGCCTATATTGGGTGATATGAAAGTCACGGTGCTCGATGTAGGGCAGGGCTTGAGTGTGGTGGTGCAAACGGCAACACATACTTTGCTGTATGACGCAGGCCCGAAATACAGCGAACAAAGTGACGCGGGGAGTCGCATTGTTGTGCCATATTTACGTGGAGAAGGGGTAAAGACATTGGATGGGTTTGTGGTGAGCCACAACGATATCGATCACAGTGGCGGTATGCAGGCAGTACTTTCGTTAATGCCGATCGCGTGGTTGGCAAATTCATTTGAGCCGGAAGTGGAAATGCCTGTGGCTACGAGGCGCATTCCTTGTTTTTCCGGGCAATCATGGGTGTGGGATAAAGTGGAGTTCGAGATGCTTTATCCAAACTTTGAGAGTTACGATAATGCAGCCTTGAAAGACAATAACCGGAGCTGTGTGTTAAAAATCACCAGTCAATCTGGCAGTATGCTGCTTACAGGCGATATTGAAAAAGAATCAGAGCGCTATTTACTGGAAACAAACCCAGAAGGATTAAAAAGTGATGTGATGATCGTGCCGCATCACGGCAGTAAAACCTCTTCTACGACAGATTTTATTACTAGGGTAAATCCAAGTGCTAGTGTATTTACCGTAGGCTACCTGAACCGTTTCGGTCACCCAAAGCCCGTAGTAGTTGAACGTTATCGAGAAGCAGATAGTCTACTTTATCGTTCAGATTACGACGGCGCGCTAGAAGTCGATTTTGTATCAAATGCGACAAATAAGCACGAAATCATGATACAAAGCTGGCGAAATAAAAATAGACGCTATTGGCAGGATGTCTATGTTCGTGAAAATAACCAGCCGAATTAGTACCGCCAAAAACAAATGAACGTAGTAGTAGCTTGCCCAAAACCCGACTACCAGCTAAAGTATCGCTCAGTTGAGTTTCATGTGCTCCTACGCAAAAACTAACGAATATTTTCAAAATTTAAGGAGTTGCACCGTGTGGCAAATTATTTTAGCGGCAGGTTGGCCAATCTGGCCACTTATCATTGCATCTGTCGTAGCGTTAGCAATTATAGGTGAACGTTTTTTTGCATTGCGTGAGGGTGCCGTTGCACCTAAAAATCTACTGCCAGAGGTTCAAACATGGCTAGCCAAGGGCGGCGTTACTAAAGAGACGATTAGTCGCCTAGAGCAGCATTCAGTATTGGGCCAGGTGTTCGCCAGTGCCTTGGCTAATTCTAAAAATTCGCGTGAAATCACCAAAGAAGCGATCGAAGAAACCGGCCGCGCTGTAGCGCACAAACTGGAAAGGTACCTTTCTACACTCGGTACCATTGCAACCGTGGCGCCATTGCTAGGCTTGTTGGGTACGGTGATTGGCATGGTGGAATTGTTCGGTGCATTTACGTCGACCGGCCACGATGTTGCGCAGTTCGCTCGTGGTATTTCAGTGGCTTTATATAACACTGCTGCAGGTATTGTGGTTGCTGTGCCAGCCATGATTGCTTATCGTTATTTCCGTTCTAAAGTGGATGGTTTGCTGGTGGATATGGAGCAGCAAGCGATTAAATTAGTTGAAATTCTTCACGGCGAGAGAAAGTAATTCGATTGAAATCAAATGAATACAGCGTTGCTTTTACTTGCCGTACTTACATGTACTGTCTTCGTAAAAGCGCCTTGTCTTAATTTGATTTGAATACGAATTTAGTTAAAGGAATATTATGAATTTTCAACGTGGAAGACGCCATGAAGACCTTGAGATGAATCTCGTGCCGTTGATTGACGTATTGCTAGTGATTATTATTTTCTTGGTGGTGAGTGCTACCTTCTCTCGTACCAGTGAGCTACAAATCAATCTGCCGACAGCTGAAGCTAATGCGCCGCAAGAAAAACCATTGACTATTGAAGTAGGGGTTGATGCTACCGGCAAATATGTTATCAATGGTAAAGAGGTTGCTGATAAGTCAGTCACAGCAATCAGTGCGGCTTTGCAAGCGGCTGCTAAAGGTGGAAAAGAACCTACCGTCATTATCAATGCAGATGCTGAAAGTACGCATCAATCTGTAGTGAATGTCATGGAAGCCTCACGCATTGCAGGTTACACACATATTACTTTCGCTACTCAAGTGAAAACAGGCCCTTAAATTTCAATGTTTTTAATTTCTGTACGCTTTGATCAGGCATTTAAAACGCTTAGTCGACATTAATTATGTCGAGATCTGCCAATAAATTAGCTAGGCTAAACACTTCTAAAGTCCAAAATGCCAAAGTCTTATATCTGCGCTTATTTAAATATGCGTGGAAATATAAGTTTATATTTTTGGGCGGAATTTTAGGGCTAGTGGTTCTATCTGCGACCAATACTGCTTTTTTAGCGACTATCAAGCAGGTTACTGATGAAGGTTTCGTAAAACAATCTGCGGATAAAATCGCCTATCTTCCATTCATGTTGTTTGGTCTTATGGCATTGCGAGGAATATCCGGCTTTATTTCAGGCTTTGCTATGCGTTATGTTGCACGCCGCGTAGTAGAGGACCTACGACTACACACGTTTCGCCGGTTAATGTTGTTTCCAATTAGTTTTTTTGATGACCAGTCTGCTGGTATTGTCATTTCAAAACTCACTTATGATGTAGAGCAGATGGCCAGTGCGGCTACACGCTCTACATTGACCCTAGTGCGCGACTCTCTTACTGCGATTGGTATCGTGGGGTACATGCTCTATCTGGATTGGCGTTTGACGCTGATATTTGCTTTAGTCGCACCTATTATGGCGCTATATCTAAGTCGGATGACGCCTAAGTTACGTAGTGCCGGCAAGCAAGTGCAACAAACTGTGGGTGAGATGACCAAAGTGGCGGAAGAAGCCATTTCGGGCCAGCGTATCGTCAAAATCTTTGGTGCTATGAATTATGAAAATGAACGTTTTGCAAAAATAGCAGGTAAAAACAGGCACATGCAAATTCGTTTGGCACGAATCTCCGGCTTAAATAGTTTGGTAGTAGAGCTTTTAGCGGCAGTTTCATTAGGGTTGGTGGTTTATTACGCGGTGGGTCGATTCAGCGCAGGTGAGTTTGCGGCGTTTGTGGGCGCCTTACTCATGTTAATTTCGCCAATTAAACATTTAACAGAGATGAATGAAGAGCTGCAGGTTGCACTTGCAGCTGCACAAAGCGTGTTTGCAGTCATTGACGTAAAACCAGAGGTGGACGAAGGCGACAAACCTATACCTAGAAGCCGCGGCGACATTGAATTTAAGCATGTTGGAATTACTTATAACAATGCCAAACGTCCTGCACTAAATGATATTAGCTTTAACATTAAACCCGGTGAAAAATTAGCTTTAGTGGGTCGCTCGGGTGGCGGTAAAACCACACTTGTGAATCTGTTACCTAGGTTTTACGAGTTGCAACAAGGTCAGGTATTGTTGGATGGAGTAGATATCCGTTCATTACCGCTGGCTAATTTGCGTGAGCAATTTTCACTGGTCAGCCAAGATGTGATTCTGTTCAATGACACTGTATTCAATAATATTGCTTATGGTGTGTTGCGCAATGCAAGTGAAGAAGAAGTGATTAAAGCGGCCATTGCAGCGCATGCTTGGGACTTTATCCAGCAATTACCAAATGGTTTGCAGAATGAAATCGGTGATCGTGGTGTGCGCTTGTCTGGTGGACAACGCCAGCGTATTGCAATCGCCCGTGCGATTTTGAAAAATGCACCTATCCTATTGCTAGACGAAGCAACTTCAGCACTTGATACAGAGTCTGAACAACATGTACAGGCGGCGTTAGACACGCTGATGCAGAATCGCACCAGTATCGTGATTGCACATCGTCTGAGCACTATTGAGAACGCAGATCGCATCATGGTGATGGAGCAGGGCAAGATTGTTGAAAGCGGTACACACGATGCGCTGATTAAACAAGACGGTCACTATGCCAAGTTGTATCAAAAACAATTTAGTTAATCTGACCAGCCAGGTCTTTAATTAAAATGACTAGCTGGTTTCAAAAGCAGTGGGAAACATACACCTTATGGCACATTCTTTTGGTGCCGCTGTCCTGGTTATTTTCTGGTCTTACCTTCCTTAGAAAATCGCTCTACCAAATTGGTTGGCTGAAAAGCTATAAATTAGCCGTTCCCGTTATTGTTGTTGGTAATATCAATGTTGGAGGTACCGGTAAAACCCCTCTCGTTATTTGGCTTGCCGGGCAATTACAGCTTGCAGGTTATACACCAGGAGTTATTAGCAGGGGCTATGGTGGCAATGCGCTACAAGTGCAAGCCGTGTCTACCAGTAGTAATCCACGTGAAGTAGGTGATGAGCCAGTATTAATTGCCAAGAGCACCGGTTGCCCGGTGTTTGTCAGCGCTAATCGTATTGAAGCTGGGCAGGCGTTATTGCAGGCGAATCCCGAATGCAATGTCATCATTAGCGATGATGGTTTGCAACATTATCGTTTGCAGCGTGATGTAGAGATCGCTGTGGTCGATGGCGCACTAGGCCTGGGTAATGAGGCATTGCTTCCCGCGGGACCTTTGCGCGAACCTAAGGCTAGATTAAGTCATGTAGATGCGGTCGTGATTAATGGCAAGTTGGAGAAGCCGTTGAATATTGCAGGTATTGCATCAGTGGAAATGCAGCTTGAGTCAGGCAACTTCTATAATCTAATGGATGCTACTAAGAAGTGTGGGCCACAGGCATTTGCCAATCAGCAGGTATTAGCGATTGCGGGTATCGGTAATCCAGAGCGATTTTTTCAGCAATTACAGCATATGGGCCTCTACTTTCAAAGTAAGGCGTACCCGGATCACTATGCATTTCAGTTGCAGGATTTTGAGTCTGTCACCGACGATATTGTGCTAATGACAGAAAAAGATGCGGTGAAATGCCAAGCATTTGCAAAACCTAATTTTTGGGTGTTGCCTGTGAATGCAGCAATAGAAAGTGATTTAATGGCGATAGTATTAAATAAATTGAGGTAATAAGATGGATACAAAGCTTTTGCAAATTCTGGTTTGTCCTGTGACCAAAGGTCCGCTAACCTATAACAAGACAACTAATGAGCTTATTTCTAAATCAGCGCGACTGGCTTATCCTATTAAAGATGGCATTCCAGTCATGCTGGAAGATGAAGCGCGCAAACTAGCGGATGACGAAGAAATTGAGTAGTTCGAATCTAGACTCACCCAAGTTTCATGTTGTGATTCCCGCGCGCTACGCCAGTACAAGGCTGCCGGGCAAGCCTTTGCTGGATATTGCTGGCAAACCTATGGTGGTTTGGGTGGCTGAACGTGCAAAAAAAAGTGGCGCTGAACAAGTAGTCGTTGCCACGGATGATGTGCGTATTCTTGAGTCAGTCCATCAATCAGGTCATAAAGCTGTGATGACGCGATCCGATCATGCCAGCGGTACAGACCGTATTGCCGAAGTGGCGTTACATGAAGGTTGGTCGGATGATGCGATTGTCGTTAACGTGCAGGGTGATGAACCATTAATAGAAGCTTCGCTCATTATTGAAGTTGCGGCTGCTTTGGCTAATAGTAAAGAGGCTGTGATGGCAACCGCATGCCATGCCATTAATAGTAAGGCGGACTTCCTAAACCCTAATATTGTAAAAGTGGTGTTAGACGCACAAAGCAACGCGCTTTATTTCAGTCGCGCACCTATTCCATATCCTAGAGATACTTTTGCTCAAACTGAATTGCCATTGGGCATTCCTGCTTACCGACATATAGGTATATATGCCTATCGTGCCAAGTTCTTAAAAGAATATGCTAGTTTAAAACCCGCAGCGATTGAGCAATTCGAAAGCCTTGAGCAACTTCGTGTGCTGCATCAAGGCTATAAAATAGCTGTCGCTATATCTGAAAACGCCCCAGCCGCCGGCGTAGACACTGAGGCTGACCTTGCTTATGTGCGGAGTTTGATGCAATAAATTTTTGACGGTATGTCCTTCGCCTGTCATTTTTGCATAAGATTTCTAGCAAAAAGCTGCAAATCTCCTTGCGGTACCTATCAGGATTTGCTATAGTCTCACCTCTCGACGCAACATATGTCGAATCGGACGCGGGATGGAGCAGTCTGGCAGCTCGTCGGGCTCATAACCCGAAGGTCACAGGTTCAAATCCTGTTCCCGCAACCAAGTATTTTTAGCAGCATACGGTTAACAAAAAATGTTTTAAATTTAATGTTGACGGCCTTTAAAAGCTCTGTATAATGCGCACCTCGTTAACGCAAAGCGGTAACGAGCTACTGAAAAGTGATTCACTTTTAACGGTAGTAAAAAAGCTCTTTAACAATATAACAACTGATAAGTGTGGGTGCTTGTGGAACTGGACAAGCTCACTTA
>DATHWQ010000015.1:0-33717 GCA_035460465.1 Methylotenera sp.
ACTCGCGTGCGCGAAGGTCATTCAACAAACCAGTTTTTTCAATTAAGCGCTTAAAGCGGCGAAGAGCAACGTCAAACGGCTCATTCTCTTTTACACGTACACTAGACATTCGTTCTCTCTTATCGGTAATAATGTCTCAAGGTGTGAATTTCAATAAGTCACAAACTTGAGAAAAGTCCTCCATTTTAATCGTATAATTGCTTTTTTTCAATCTCTTTCGTGCATTTGTGCTGTTAAGTTACTTATTCACGATTTCTGAGTTCAGTCTTTAGTTAAAAATGGGATACGAAATCAATGTTTAAGGTTCATCAATGTTAGTGCTAGGGGTTGAATCATCTTGCGATGAAACAGGTATCGCCTTGTACGATACAGAACAAGGCTTATTGTCTCACGCATTACACTCACAAGTGGATATGCACGCTGAATACGGCGGTGTAGTGCCGGAGCTTGCTTCTCGCGACCACATTCGCCGCGTGTTACCACTGACCGAACATGTACTTAAAGAAGCAAACAAAACACTCCAAGATATTGATGCCATTGCCTACACACAAGGCCCAGGGCTATCTGGCGCCCTGTTAGTGGGTACCAGCTTCGCCGAATCGCTCGCTTTCAGCCTACAAATCCCGACAATCAACGTGCATCATCTCGAAGGTCACTTACTCGCACCACTACTCGAAGATAATCCACCAGCTTTTCCATTTGTAGCACTACTGGTATCGGGTGGGCACAGCCAACTCATGCGCGTTGATGGCATAGGTGAATATGAATTACTCGGCGACACTTTAGACGATGCAGCAGGTGAGGCTTTTGACAAAACCGCCAAATTATTAGGACTAGGTTACCCAGGTGGGCCAGCATTGGCAAAAGTTGCGATGCAAGGCAAACCACGTTTCAAATTACCAAGGCCATTATTAAACAGCGGCGATCTAAACTTTAGTTTTAGTGGCTTGAAGACTTCAGTCTTAACCCTCATCAATCAACATCAACCTTTAGATGAAACCACCAGAGCGGATATCGCATGGGAATTCCAAGAGGCCGTCACAGAGGTTTTGACAACTAAATGCATGGCTGCACTACGTGAAACCGGCTTGGATAATTTGATTGTGTCAGGTGGCGTAGGTGCCAATACCAAACTGCGTGAAAAACTAAATGCTGCAACCAAAAGAAAGTTGTGCAAAGTAAGTTATCCACGTTTAGAGTTTTGCACTGACAACGGCGCGATGATTGCCTTTGCCGGAGCTATGCGCTTAAAAGCCGCTAAAGACAATAATAAAAAAGACTATGCCTTTAGCGTGAAGCCCCGCTGGGATTTGGCTGAACTTCAGCAACCTTAAGTTTTTATTTTTTGCGGAAGCCTGACTCTGTCCCTGCAAACAACTTTTCAATATTCGTTTTATGGCGCCAAGTCAGTATCAAAGCTAATATCAGCGCAGTGGTGCCGTAGCCCATATAAGGCAATAACCACCATGCGAATAAAGGTGAAACGCCAGCAGCAATTAAAGCAGCTAATGACGAATAACGCCAAATAGCAAAGGCTACCGCCCACACTACCAACACTGCTAAACCCAGCCAAGCCGAGAACGCAAGCAATACGCCCAGTGCGGTCGCTACGCCTTTACCACCTTTGAAACCACAAAATACTGGGTATAAATGCCCCAAGAATGCCGCGATACCGACCAGGCAAATATAGCCATCGTGCAAACCATATTTTTGTGCCAAAAACACCGCCAGCCAACCTTTAGCTGCATCGCCTAGTAAGGTCAAAATTGCCGGTAATTTTTTGCCACTGCGCGCTACATTGGTGGCGCCTGGGTTGCCGCTACCTACTGTGCGTGGGTCAGGCAAGCCAAATGCCTTGCTCATCAAAATACCAAATGAGATAGAACCCAACAAATAAGCCAAAACGATAAAACCTGCCTGTATCATGGAAGATGCTCTAAAATTAACTTAACGCCATTTTATACGATTACAGCCTTTTACAATTACAAGTTAAAAAAATCCTATGGACACCATATTCATCAGCGAACTTAAAGTACAAACCAAGCTAGGTGTACCAGCTTGGGAGCGCATTCTGCCACAAACCATCATCCTAGATATTGAGATGGGCTATGACTTAAGCAAAGCGTGTAAAAGTGATGAGATTGCCGATACTATCGACTATGGCGCAGTAGTTGAACTTATACGAGATACGTTAAGTAAGAACAGCTTTCAGTTAGTGGAAGCTTTAGCTGAGCATATTTGCCAATTGCTTTTCAGCGAGTTTGGCGTGTTAAGCGTAAAAATAAAAGTAGCTAAACCAGGGAGATTACCGGGATTAAAAGCACTTGGCGTGATGATAGAAAGGTCTGCAAAATGATTACTATCTACAATGCAGCTAATAGTATCGAGGCTTATCTCATTAAAAACCTGTTAGAGCAGCAAGAAATTCCTGCTTATGTTTTAGGTGAGCACTTACAAAGCGGTGTGGGTGAAATCCCTGCGATTGGCTTAGTAAGAGTTAGTGTTAGCAATTCAGACTATGCCAGAGCTAAAGAAATTGTGGACGAATGGGATGCTAGCGTTGTGATAGAAGAACCTGCCACAGACTATAGCTATATTACAACCTAACCTCTAGGGTGATGCACGCTATGTAGCCGTTTCAACCGCTCTCGTGCCACATGTGTATAAATCTGTGTAGTCGAAATATCCGAATGTCCCAACAACATCTGCACCACCCTTAAATCTGCGCCATGGTTTAATAAGTGCGTCGCAAATGCGTGACGCAACACGTGTGGTGACATATGCTTGGTAATACCAGCCAATAAGGCATAGCGTTTGATGAGGTACCAAAAGGCTTGGCGCGTCATCGCTTCACCACGGTTAGTTACAAACAATGCATCACTTAAGCGTTTTTGCAGTATTTCTAGCCTAGCCTCTCGTAAGTAACGTGATATCCAATCAGCAGCTTCTTCACCCATAGGTACTAAACGCGTTTTGCTGCCTTTACCTGTGACTCGTACTACGCCATCATTAATACTGACTTCCGTAGCTTTTACACCTACCAACTCAGACACACGCAAACCACAAGCGTATAACAGTTCTAGCATAGCGCGGTCACGCAAGCCTACGGGATTGGCAATATTGGGCGCATTCAGCAAAGCGACCACCTCATCTTCATTCAGGCTTTTGGGTAAACTACGTGGTAATTTTGGCGACTCAATCTGTAATGTCGGATCTTTGCTGATTTTATTCTCGCGCAACAGATAACGATAGAACCGTCGCAAGCTCGCAATCAAACGTCCAATACTGCGTGGTTTGCTTTGGGGAAACCTCACTGCGAGATATTGCTGAATATCGGCCTGGTCTACGCTTATCAATTGCTTGCCTTGCTTGACCAGCCAAAGTGCAAAAGTTGTTAAATCAAGACGATAACTTTCTAATGTGTTTTTAGACAACCCATCTTCCAACCACAGGTGGTCGATGAAGGTATCCAACTCATTAGCGTCTACAGACGTAAGTGTATGCTCACTCATATTGGCTCAATATTTACTCAAATCTACACCTTCGTGCTTCAACAGCCATTTTTTAACTTGCAGGCCATTGGCCTTACTTTGCATAAAACCACCGAGGCCATTTTGTGCGACTACGCGGTGACAAGGAATCACCAAAGGCAATTGATTAGCGCCACAAGCATTAGCAACGGCACGCGGCCCAGAGCCTATTTGATGTGCCAATTGACCATAAGTACGAGTTTGGCCTAGTGGAATTGAAGCAATGGCTTGCCATACACGTTGCTGATATTCGGTGCCATGCAAACTAATTGGCAAGTTAAATGAAGTAGGCGCTTGCAGATATTGCGTAATCTGCTCATAAGCCTGTGCGACTAAGGAATGCCTAGATTGGTGATTGCTTGGTGAAGGCGACTCTGTCAGCAATACAATCGCTAACTGATTGGCATGCGCTGATATCGCAATTGCCCCAAACGGGGTGTTTATCAAAGCGTCATAGTTACTAATCATGACGTTATGTTAAACCAAACCACCTCATATGCCCATATCCATCCATTATTCGCAGGCAATAAAAAAGCCCCAAGAAACTTGAGGCTTTTTTAGCACTACAGTTGCTTACGCTTCTGCTGCTTTATCTACTACTGGCGCCATTACTTCTTTTTCGCGCGCTACTAATTTTTCTTTAATACGTGCTGATTTACCTGAACGCTCACGTAGGTAGTACAGTTTCGCACGACGTACATCACCGCGACGTTTCAACTCGATTGAAGCGATTAATGGTGAGTAAGTTTGGAATGTACGCTCAACGCCTTCACCTGAAGAGATTTTACGTACGATGAATGATGAGTTCAAACCACGGTTACGTTTAGCGATAACAACGCCTTCGTATGACTGTACACGTTTACGTGTACCTTCAACTACGTTTACGCCAACTACTACTGTGTCGCCTGGTGCAAAGTCAGGGATAATTTTGCCTAAACGGGCAATTTCTTCCTGCTCTAGCATTTTAATAATATCTGCCATTTTCTTTCCTTTATCCGCTAGTTTTAATCTTACGATTAATTCTTGGCGGTTCCTTTTAGTTATGAAGAAACTTGTTCCTGCTACTTACTTCTCTTGTAGCAGCCGTGTTTCCTCTTTCGTCAACGGCCTTTCGGCCAATAAATCGGGACGTTGATCCCGAGTTCTTTGCAGTGACATTTTCAAACGCCACTGCTTGATCTTTGCATGATTACCAGACATCAACACCTCTGGCACTTTCACACCTTTATACTCTTCTGGTCGCGTGTAGTGCGGACAATCCAGCAAACCATCTACAAACGAATCCTCGATTGCAGAATCACCATCACCCAAACTACCCGGCAACTGCCTAACAATCGCGTCTATCAAGGCCATGGCGGGTAACTCACCACCACTTAGTACATAATCACCAATGGAGATTTCTTCATCCACTTGCGCGTCTATCAGGCGTTGATCAACCCCCTCATAACGACTGGTGAGTAATACCAAGCCTTGCTTCTTACTCAGTTGCATCACTTTTTGATGCGTCAGCGGCTTACCCGCTGGTGAAAGATGGATAACCCAGCTTTCTTCATTTATCTCTGCATTCGTTTCAGCCTGAGCTTGCTTTGCAGCTTCTATGGCTTTTTCCAGTGGCTCAGCCAGCATTACCATGCCAGGGCCGCCGCCAAACGGTCTATCATCAACCGTTTTGTGATTATCAGTGGTGAAATCCCGTGGATTCCAACACTGCAAATCATATATCTTTTGCTTCAAAGCCCTGCTGGTAATGCCATGCTTAGTGATGGCATCAAACATTTCAGGAAACAATGTAATTACGTCAACCCTAAAACTCACAATCAGTTCCCCATAATTACATCTTGATTAGACGGCTTATTAGCTAAAGCTTTAAAAGTTTTCGTCCCAATCGACCAGCATCGTTTTTGCTTCTAAATCTACCTCTAACACCACCGCTGCGATAAACGGCAATAATTTTTCTTCGTTCTTCGGTGCGTCGTCTCTTTTGACCACCAGTACATCATTTGCACCAGTCTCAAACACATCGATTATCGAACCAAAATCCACGCCTTGCTGATTTTTAACGTTTAAACCAATCAGGTCTGACCAGTAATACTCGTTATCTTCAGGCTCTGGCAGTTGCTCTCTTGGCACTGCCACTTGCTTACCTTTGCAAGCAAGTGCCGCATCACGATCATCGATACCAGCCAACTTAACCACCAGTACATCATTATGTACTTTGGCTGTTTCAACCTGATACTCGCGCCAGTCATCACCTTTGCCTAGCCACCAAGTATCGTAATCAAACAGTCCATCGAACGCTTCTGTATCCGGCACTATTTTTAGCCAGCCAAAAACGCCGTAGGGCGCAACTATGCGCCCCATGACTACCATATTACTCATAGCTCTTCACCGTACTTTTGTAATGTGAAGATATTGCTAAAAACTTAAGCGTCTTCAGTTGGAGCGTCTGCAGCTGGAGTTTCAGCAGCTTCTACTGGAGCTTCCGCCTCAGCAGCTGATGCTTCAACTGCAGCAGCGGCTTCTGCCTCGGCAGCAGCTTTAGCGGCTTCCTTAGCTTGTGCAGCTTCTTCTGCGGCTTTAGCATCTGCTTCAGCTTTTGCAGCGTCAGCAGCAGCTTTTACTTTTGCAGCTTCAGCGGCAACAACTTTAGCTTTAGCAGCTTCAGCTTTTGCAGCATCTTTAGCTTTAGAAGCGATTGCGTGCTCAGGGCCTTTAGCATGGAATTTAACCAAGCGTGCAACTGTGTCCGACAGTTGTGCGCCATTGCTTTGCCAATGAGTTACGCGTGCTTCATCAATACGTAGGCCTTCAGCACCAGCTTTTGCTGATGGATTATAGAAACCAACGCGCTCGATAAAACGGCCATCACGACGGTTACGTGAGTCAGCAACTACAATGTTGTAGAAAGGAGTTTTTTTCGCGCCACCACGAGCTAAACGAATAATAACCATATCTTATGTTCTCTTTATTGAAAATTTATCGCAGAAAGGCGCGGATTTTACGTTATTTGTAGGGGTTTTGGCAAGTAGTTTATGCGTTCATTTATAGAATTAACTATTGATTTACCAAAATAATTTGCAACTTAACGCTAAATTATTTACCTGCATGACTTTTGTAGCGAGTGGGGTCAACTAAACCAGCAGCTAAAAAGCCTTCACGCCGCAATCTACACGAATCACACAAGCCACAAGCTTCACCTTGGTTATCTGCCTGATAGCAAGAAACCGTCATCGCATAGTCTACGCCCAATGTAGTGCCTAGGGTCACAATTTCCGCCTTGGTCATATCTATCAAGGGCGCATGAATAGTAATGGTTTTGCCTTCTACCGCGCTCTTGGTCGCCAAGTTCGCCATATTCTGGAACGCCTTAACGTATTCGCCACGACAATCCGGATAGCCGGAATAATCGAGTGCATTGACGCCGATAAAGATGTCCTGTGCTTTTAATACCTCAGCCCAGGCCAGCGCTAGGGATAGCATGATGGTATTGCGTGCCGGCACATAAGTCACTGGGATCCCAGTGGTAGCGCTCTCAGGCACGTCGATACTGTCATCGGTAAGCGCTGAACCACCAAACAAAGACAAATCCAGTTGCGCTGTTTTATGTGCGCTGGCACCCATTAAAGCTGCTACATTTTTAGCAGCATGCAACTCAGCGATATGGCGTTGGTGATAATCTAAGCTCAAACAATAGCAATCAAAACCTTGCTTGCGGGCAATGGCAAGCACTGTTGCGGAGTCTAGACCACCGGATAATAGAACGACAGCCTGCTTCATACGCCCGGTCTTTCACCCCAAAGCACCTTGTGTAACTGGATTTGCATCCGTACAGGTAATTTATCTGCGAGCACCCACTCGGCCAATTCGGTCGGATTCACTTGTTTGTACACCGGTGAAAACAATACCGTACATTTTTCTGCCAGCTTATGTGTGCTTAATATCTCTTTTGCCCAATCGTAATCAGCACGGTCACACAGTACGAACTTCACTTCATCCGTGTTTTTAAGGTGTGCTAGATTGCCCCACAAATTGTTTTCCATCTCGCCAGAACCTGGCGTTTTAACATCCAAAATCACTGAAACGCGAGCATCTACAGGGCTGGTATCAATCGCACCACCTGTTTCTAATGACACGCTATAACCAGCGTCGCATAAGGCTTTCAGCAATACATGACAATCTTTTTGCGCAAGCGGCTCGCCGCCTGTCACCGTGACATATTTCGCACCATACTCAGCCACTTTGAGCAAAATATCCGTAATTTCCATATTGCTGCCGCCACTAAAAGCGTAAGCAGTATCGCAATACACGCAACGCATCGGACAGCCAGTAAGGCGCACAAACACTGTGGGCAAGCCGACGCGCGTGCTTTCGCCTTGCAGTGAATGGAAGATTTCGTGAATTTTCAGCTTCATTTGGTACTTAAATTTAACAGTTGAGTGTGTTGCAGACGATTGGAAGTGCGTTTAAAAAAGTAACGCCAACATGATCGTTGGCGCTATTTTAACTTAAAACGAGTAAGTAGATGTTTTTACAGTGCGTTTAGCGAATCGCCTCTAATGCTTTTAAACGTTTTTGTGCCGTTGGCGTGACTTCACTATTCGGAAACTTCGCGACTAAATCTTTAAGCGTCTTTTTCGCATTAGCCACTTGTCCAAGCTGAATCTGGCTATTCGCCATGTTAAACATTGCATCAGGTACTTTTGGACTATCCGGATGCATATCCAGCACTTTTTGTTGTGTAGCGATTGCTGACTTGTAATTCTTTAAAGCAAATTGCGAATAACCCAATCCATACTTTGCATCCGCTGCTAGTGCACTATTTGGATAATCTTTTAAGAATTTATCATAAGCATTGAAAGCGTCTTTATTTTTAGATTCTCTCGATAATCCATTCGCAAGCTCTAACAGTTGGAATTCTTGGGAGCTTTTATCAGGCGCTGCAGCAGTAGCCGCTGCTGCTGCGGCTTCCGCAACTACTGGTGCTTGCGTACTGCTTGTTGGCGTCGCAACGCCTTCTAGCTTACGTAGGCGCGTATCAGTGTCACCATACAAATCTTTTTGGCGTTGTTGTGTCGCGTCAATATTGTGACCAGCTACTTCCAGCTCGCCTTTTAACCTGGCAACCTCTTGCTTCAGAACCTCAATTTGGTTTTGCATATCAACCAAACCTTGCCCTTTAACGATTGCCTCAATCGCCTGTAGTCGCTGCTCAATGGCTTGCTGACTTTTTTTCAAATCAGCAATCGCCGCTTGAGATGCCTGATTCTGGCTTTGCATCGTTGTTTCAACTTCAAGTATTTTCTTGCGCGCTTCCTTGTCATCGAACAAAGCCGCATGACCCGTCACTGCAAATAGTTGCGCTGCTAGTAATAGGCTAGCCAGAATCAGTTTTTTCATCATTTATATCTTTAATTATATTTCTTACAAAAAACGCTTGGTATTACTCACCTTCGTAAGCAATATCTACGCGGCGGTTCGTTTGGAAACAAGCTTCATCAGCACAAGCGGTATTGGCTTTTTCTTCGCCAAAACTTACTGTTTCGATTTGCTTATCTTGCACGCCTAATAGATTCAGTGATTTTTTCACTGCTACTGAACGACGTTGACCAAGTGACAAGTTGTACTCACGCGTACCACGCTCATCGGTATTACCTTGCAACACCATTTTTGCATTGCCGTGCGCCAACAAGTACTTGGCGTGAGCTTCAAGCAATGGGCGGAACTCAGCCTTGATTGTGTCGCTATCGAAATCAAAGTAAATACTACGTTTTGATAAGATGTTATTTGGATCTTTCAATGGATTATTGCCAGTCGTTGCGTTGCTATCAATCACCACTTCTTTAACACCTGAAGTATCCGCACCAGTACCATCAGCCGCACCAGCTGATTGCGCACTTGGACTCTTATCCTCCACAGCAGCCGGCTTAGTTGCGATTGGCGTGCTTTTACATGCAGTTAATACCAATGCAAGCAGCAAACCACTTAATAGTTTGTTATTTAAAATTTTATTCATTTTGCTCTCCTATAAATAACGCCAGAATTTAGCGTCGATTAAGTCCAACGACTATGTGATACTTAATTAAGTAACGGCCCCCAAGCTGGCTCTCTGATATCACCACCAGCTTCGCTCAAACGCTGCTTCACGCGTCCATCAGACGATACTGCAGCCAAGGCACCACGGCCGCCTACTCGTGTCGCGTACAGTAGCACCCGTCCATTTGGTGCAAAACTAGGTGATTCATCTTGTGCGCCTTCGCTCAGCAACTGTACTTGCCCACTGGCTAAATCCTGTAATGCAACGCGGAATTTACCGCCATCGTTGCGTATCATGGCCAATGACTTTCCATCTGGCGAGAAGCGTGGGCTTACATTATAAGCACCGTCAAACGTCACGCGCTGCGCTTCACCACCGATAGAAGATACTTTGTAAATTTGCGGCTTACCACCACGGTCCGAACTAAAATAGACCCATTTCGCATCAGGTGACCAAGTCGGCTCGGTATCAATGGCGCTACTCTTTGTAAGCTGCTTCAAACCCGTGCCATCTGCATTGATAGTGTACACCTGTGAGTTAGCACCGTAGGTCAACACAATAGCCAATTTAGTACCGTCTGGTGACCACGCTGGCGCACTATTGTTACCCTTAAAGTTTGCTAATGTCAGGCGTTGTCCGGTCGTCAATGATTGTACAAATACGATAGGCTTTTTCTTTTCAAATGACACATAGGCTAATTTGCTGCCGTCCGGCGACCAAGCCGGTGAAATAATTGGCTCATTTGAAGATACGACCGTTTGCGGATTAAAGCCGTCGGCATCAGCCACTTGCAGCGCATAGCGTTTATTGACCTTGGTAATGTAGGCGATACGACTGGCAAAGATTCCTGCCTCGCCTGTTAACTTTTGATAGATGACATCGGCAATCTTGTGTGCGGTAAGTCTAAGCTGGCTAGGCGTAATGTTGTATTCCATGCCCACTAATTGATTCTGCTTTAACACGTCGACTAAATTAAACGTCACCTTAAGACGATTACCGGCAACAGTCTGTATGTTACCCACTGCAATTGCCTGGGCTTGTAAACCAGCCCATTCAGAGTATTTAATCTGCGAGATATCTGTAGGCTGGTTGGTAACACCGCGCGTCTCTAAAACGCGAAACAAGCCACTGCGGCGTAAATCTGCATTGATGATATTACTGATGTTATCTTGAGTTTTAGTAGCTTGACCGAAGGGCACAATCGCGACTGGAATCTGCTGTGCGCCACCGCCACTAATTTCAATAGTAAGTTCCGCTCGACTGATGAGCGGCATTAATAAAATGAGTATAAAAATGACTAAGCGTGTTTGCATCATGAGGTTTGTTTGGCTCTCGTTATAAAAGTTCCATTCAATAAAAAACTAAATAAAACTCAATCTCAATAAAAGTTGGTTTTATTCTACCTGCAACCATCAGAAGGCTAAAGTAACAAAATGTAACAAATACAATCGAGCTTTATTAAACCAAAAGCAGTATTACTAATGATTATTTACTCGTTAGGGTGGAATTTAAGCGTAATGTTTCTAAATTGCGCACGCAAATTAACATCTGCCGGCAATGGCAACGGTTGAGATTGTAGAATCGCACGCTCCACGGCGTCGTCACACGCGCCGATACTGCTTGATTTGACTAATTTTGGATTACCTTGCACCTCACCTGTCGGCATCACGGTGATCTCAAACACTAGCTCTGGCTTGCCATCACCACACAGGGATTTGTTTACATTGCGCTGTATCTTGGCTTGAATCATCGCCTTGTACTTATCAACCTCCCCTGCTGATGCGGCTGAAGCTTGTGTAGTTTTTGCATTAGTGGCTGATTTAGGTGCCTTTGTATCATCGGCCAGCAATTCTTCTTGTAACTTACGCAACGCCTCTTCTTTTTGCTTTTCTTTACTTAATTTTTCTTTTTCAAGCTTTTCTTCCAGTAACGCCTGTTTCTTTATCTTTTCCAGTTCAGCCTGTTTTTTTCGCAGCTCATCTTCTTTTTGTTCTTTCTCAAGTTTCTGTTTTTTTTCAAGCTGGATGTCAGCTTTAGGTTCTTCCTTAACTTCTGGCTTAGGTTCTTCCTTAGGCTCTATCTTAGGAGGCTCAACTTTTGGCTCTTCTTTAATAACCGGCACTGGCCTCGGCTGTGATTTAACAGCCACTTCTTCTACAGGCAGCGCATTCCATAGTTCAACTTCTGCGATACTCATCGGCTGCGTATTCTTCCAACTGAATGAAATCAACATTGCTGCAATCAGCACAGCATGCACGGCCAATGCAAGCACACCGGCTTTAAAAGCTACTGGATTTTCATGCCGTCTTATCATCATTTAGCAGGTTTAAATAGCAGGCCTACTTTTTCTACTTTTGCCTGCTTCAGCATATCCATTACTTCAATCACTTTGCCGTAAGGCGTTTTTTCATCTGCGGCAACGACCACAGCACGCTGTTGCTTTTCTAGCCTGGTACGAATTTCTAATAACAACTGGTCACGCTCCAGCTTATTACCTTCGAGTTCAGCCGAGCCATCTTTTTTGATGGTCACCACAATCGGCGCACCTACCTGTTTCAATACTTGCCCAACTTGCGGCAACTCAACCACACCCGGATTAGTCATCGGTGCGGTCACCATAAAGATGACCAACAAGACCAAAGTCACATCGATATAAGGCACGACGTTGATTTGATTCATTAGCCGGCGTTTACGTAAACGAGACATATCAGCCCCTTAACTCTTACGTTGCAAGATATTAGTAAACTCTTCCATGAAACTTTCGTAACGCACAGCTAGCCTATCCACTGAACTTGCGAATCGATTGTATGCAATCACTGCCGGTATCGCAGCGAATAAACCAATCGCGGTAGCCACTAGCGCTTCAGCAATACCTGGCGCAACTTGTGACAATGTAGCTTGCGCAACGTTTGCCAAGCCACGGAATGCATTCATAATGCCCCACACTGTACCGAACAAACCGATATATGGGCTCACCGAACCTACAGAGGCTAAAAAAGGTAGATGTGCATCCAAGTCATCAAGTTCCCGATTATAAGCAGCGCGCATGGCACGTCGCGCACCTTCCATGACATGACTCACTTCCATACGACCCTGCTGTTTATGGCGTGCGTATTCTTTAAAGCCTGCTTCAAATATACTCGCCATGCCTTGTGGCTTGCGACGGCCAGCAGTGATTCCTTCATATAGTTTATTCAAGTCGCCGCCGGTCCAGAAAGCATTCTCAAAACTTTCCACATCGGCTTCAGCGCGCTTGATGGTAAACACCTTGATGAAGATATACCACCAAGAAAAAAGTGAGGTAATAATCAATACTGCCATCACCAATTGCACTGGTACGCTGGCGCCAGCTATCAAGGTAAATAGCGACATATCATTGGTTAAATTCATAATTTCTCCATTTTTGCTTTGATCTGACTAGGAATACTCACCGGCTTGAATTGAGTAGCGTCTACACACACCAAGCCAACGGTCGCTTTTGTCAGTATTTGTGTATCGCGTTTGATGATTTGTTCAAATTCTAGCGTGCTGCGCCCCATTTTAACGATGCGACACGCTACGTTAAGTGCATCATTGAATTTAGCAGGACTTTGATAAGTGATGGCAAGTTGATGCACGACGAACAAAACGCCTAAGTCATCTTTAAGCATGGGTTGTTCAAAGCCTAGGCTACGCAGCCATTCAGTTCTGGCACGCTCCATAAAGTTCAAGTAATTGGAATGATAAACCACGCCGCCGCTATCGGTGTCTTCATAGTAAACGCGAACCGGCCAGACAAATTGATGATGAAGTTGACTCAATCCTGCCACACCTCACCACTGCTTAGACTTGCGGGAATCGGCAATCCAAAGTGTTGATAGGCGAGGCTGGTCGCCACACGGCCACGTGGTGTACGCATCAAATAACCCTGCTGAATCAAATATGGCTCTAGCACGTCTTCAATCGTGTCGCGCTCTTCTCCGATTGCTGCTGCCAAATTGTCCAATCCCACAGGTCCGCCACCAAATTTCTCCAGAACGGCTTGCAGTAGCTTTCTATCCATCACATCAAAACCAAGCTTATCTACATCCAGCATTTTCAGTGCCGCATCGGCCACTTCAGCTGACACAGTGCCATCACCTTTAACTTGCGCATAATCACGTACCCGACGCAGCAATCTATTAGCAATACGCGGTGTACCTCGCGAACGCTTGGCAATTTCCAGTGCGCCAGTATCCACCATTTCTACTTCCAGCAACCCTGCCGAACGCTGCACAATACGACCAAGCTCTTCTGAGGTATAGAACTCCAAACGCGACACGATACCAAAACGGTCGCGCAACGGATTGGTGAGCATACCGGCACGTGTAGTAGCGCCCACTAGCGTAAATGGCGGCAAATCAAGGCGCACTGACCTTGCTGCCGGGCCTTCGCCTATCATGATATCCAGACGGTAATCTTCCATCGCTGGATACAAAATCTCTTCCACCACTGGCGAGAGACGATGAATCTCGTCGATGAACAGCACGTCGTTGGGTTCCAAGTTCGTTAGCAACGCTGCCAAATCGCCGGCGCGCTCCAGCACTGGACCCGAAGTTTGGCGCATGTTCACGCCCATTTCCTTAGCTATGATGTGAGCTAAAGTCGTTTTACCAAGTCCTGGCGGCCCAAACAGCAGCACGTGATCTAAAGCCTCGCTACGGCCACGCGCAGCGTTGATAAAAATCTCTAACTGACCACGTGCCTTTTCTTGACCCACATACTCTTCGAGCAGCTTAGGACGTAGCGCACGTTCGATTGCCTCTTCTTGAGGGCTTGCTGTTGCGGGGGCAATGAGGCGATCTGTTTCTATCATGCGGTTTCTATCATTTGGACTTATAGGTGTTTTCTACTGACGTAATACGCTAATTATGTATTTAATATGGAAAAATTCTCAATTAAATCTTTTACGGGCTTAGGTGCTCCCAAATAATAGCCTTGGCCGTAGTGTACACCGATGGTTTTTAATTCTTTTAAAATAATTTCGTTTTCAACAAACTCGGCCACGGTCTTAATATTCATGGCTTCTGCCACGCTATGAATCGAGCGCACCATGGCATGATCAATTGGATTCAGATGCATTTCTTTTACGAAAGAACCATCGATTTTAAGGTAATCCACCTCAAAATGCTTTAAATAAGTAAAAGATGACATACCACTGCCAAAGTCATCTAGCGCGAAACTACAGCCTAAACTTCTGAGTGCAGCAAACAAGTTAATAGTGTTTTTAAGATTAACGATTGCCGAAGTTTCCGTAATCTCAAAACAAATATTCTGCGGAGGTACCGCATAGATAGAAAATTGCTCACGTATGTAGCCGAGCAAGCTTTTATCACTGACCGAAGTGCCGGACAAGTTAATCGAGAATATGTAATCACACTTTTCGAAGCTCTTATCCAACAGCTCACGATACGCTGCCAATGTATTCTTAATCACCCATCTATCGATATTTGGCATCAAGCGATAGCGCTCAGCAGATGGAATGAACGCAATAGGCAAGGTAATTTTGCCGTCAGGGCTCACTTTTCTAATCAAAATCTCAAAATGCTGCTGCTGTGGCATTTGTGATGAGAGCGGCACAATTGGTTGGCAGTAGAGCCTAAACCGTCCATCATCGATCTCATTTGTAATATCTGATATCGCCTCAGCTGCAGTATGAAGTTGGCCCACCTCTACATCGCCAGCACTGTATAAAAAGCTTTGATTACGCCCTGCCTGCTTGGCTGAATAACAAGCTAAATCGGCTGCATGCATAATATCGCTGGTATTTTCAAAATCGCTGTTGATGACCACAACACCAATACTGACGCCGATATTGAAGATTTTATCTTCATAGATAAAACGATAATCACGAACCAGTTTTAATAGGTCATTATTAATCTGGTTAGCATCATGCAGGCTGCAGTTTTCAAGCAACAATCCAAATTCATCGCCTCCTAAACGGGCAAAGGTGTCTCGGTCACGCAACCTGTTGGCAAATAAAGTACTGATTTGCCTGAGCAGCTCATCGCCCGCCACATGGCCGCAGGTATCATTCACCAACTTGAACTGGTCCAAATCAAGATAGCAAAACATATGCTGCGCATGGTATTCATGCACACCTTTTAAGCACCGATCCAGCCTTGTTTCAAACTCTCGACGATTGATCAAGCCGGTCAAATCATCATGCTGTGCTTGATGCCGCAGCATGGTAGTCGCCTCATGAATTTTTTCTTGCATATGGTCGTAGCCTTTTTGCAGGCTTTGCGACATGGAGTTAAAACCTAATTGCAAAGTTCTGAGTTCACCACTGGAATTCTCAGCGATTTTTTGTGTGAAAACACCTTCGCCCACTTTGTTGATTGCACGTGCAATCTCTTGAATCGGCTTGGTGATATTACGGCCGATTCGCCAAGCGATGACTGCGCTCAAGAGCAAACCCAACAATCCTATAATGACAATTTTCGTAATGAGATTACGTTTAAGGCTTTGTAAAGCCTGAGTGCCAAGCTCTACATATACGCGACCGATTTCTGCTTGAGTTTGTGTTGTTTTATTCTTGTCATCGCTGGGTATACCTGTGAAATCGTCAATCTCCACCAAGCTTCGATAAATAGGTGCGCTAAAAATAACACTATTGGCTTGCTTGAGCTCTCGGACATCATCTTTTCTAACTTTAGCAATCAAAGACTCTGATATCTCATGTCCACTAAGCGCCAATACTTGACCTTGGTTATCAACCACCAATACGGTGTTCACCTCTTGCTCATTCGATAGTGCATGCTGTACTAATTTCTGCAAGGTATTGCTATTGCCTGAAATCACGCCGTACTCAGCGGCTGGCGCAAGCTGTGCAGCAATGATTCGACCGCGATCACGCAGAGATTGGTTTAAAACACCAAAGATATTGGATATCGCATACCCCGCCAAGATCACTGCAAATAATGCAGCCGGGACTGTACCCAACAATATGACCCTTGATTTAATGCCTATATTCTTCATTCTGCATAGTCTCCAGTCGAAGCATTTTTTTTTGCAGTTCTTCTTCATCCATGAGCGGAATATTCAGTGATCGCGCCACTTGTGTATTCACCATGACTGAGAAATATTTGGGTATCTGTGGGGGCGGCAGAACGCCAGAAGTTTGTGCCCTCAAGGTAATTTCTACAGCCTGTCTCGCAATTTGTTTAGCGCTACTATACACCGCGGCTAGCGCCCCGGCACGCACATAGGACTGCGAATAGCCAAAAACTGGTTTTTGATGTCTGTAACTGGTTAACAAAATAGGTTGCGCAGTTTCACGGTTATATATCAAGGGATCTGGAATTGCCATTAAGGCATCAGTTGCCTCTAAGGTTTTTTTAAGCTTAGGAATAAGGTCAGCTTCTTGTGTGATGTGCTCTTCCAGTACATTGAGTCCATGCTTTTCACCCGCTTCTTTTAATAACTCTTCATACTGTGACGAAGTGGCACCTAACAATACACCGACATTTTTTGCCTCTGGCAACACTGCTTTAATTATCAACATCTGCCGTGTATAGGGTTGATCCAGCACTATTGCACTAAAATTGCCTAAATCTCGCTTACTCGTCTCGAGTAAATCATTAAATGTTGGTAACGGCGTAAACACACCCATTACTGGTGTAGTCATTTTTAACTTGCTGGAAGCCTGCAGGGCATTCACACCTAAAGCAATCACCAGTTCACCACTGTCTGCCACAACGAGCTTCTCTACTTCCTGCAAGTCAATGACTTTCACTTTTAGGTTAAGATTTTTTTTAGTCGCCAGCTCCGCTTTAAAGTGTTCTACAAACTCCTGATTCATAAGCGTAGGTGCACTCAAAACAATGGTGACACCAGTGTAGGCATATACAAAACAAGGCGCAAAAAAGCTTAACGCTAGCGCGCAATGCAGCAATCTGTGCATCCAATATATTTTTTTATCAGTGTTACTTAACAAAATTCACTACTTTGGCATGCAATTCATCATTAAGAAATTAAAAGTTCAAACTTACGTTGAGGCGTCCACGTCGTTTAAGTGTGTTGTAATCAGCAAACTCCTCATAGCGTTCGTTAAACAAATTTTCAACGACCGCGGAGATTTCACCATTCCAACGTCCACTATTGAATTTTCGCGCTAAACGAACATCTGACCGCCTAATCAGATCAACCGGATCCCCATCACCCAGCATAGTCGCCTTACTGGTTTGATAGTAGGCAAAGCTTGCATCCCAATGCTGGTCGAACCTGTGCGTCAATAAAGCACTGATGGTATTACTTGGCATGGATTTGATATAGTTTTTCTCCAAGCCGTCTTGCGTTTCGCGTATATGCACATGCGCATAATTGAATAACAGATTTGTTTTAGCGAACAATTGCCATTTGGCCTGTGCTTCAAAGCCATCGATGGTGGCACTGCCATCGTTGAGCGCACTTTCAACATCACCTGGGACCAAAACAAAACCTGGAGGGGTTACAAAATTCGCACGACGATTCCTGAACCGAATATGATCAGTGATGGTGTCATGGAACACCCTGGTATCTAGGCTAAAACGACCAACCCTACCCAAATAGCCGATCTCTCTGGAGACAATCTGCTCAGGGTGCACGTTACCTCTATCAGCATAAAACTGCCTTAATAATGTCACGTTGGGTATTAAAGTCGGGGCGGTGACACTTCGATTGAATTTTTCTTCTAAATAGTTAGGTGTGCGCAAGGCGCTAGAAGCGCCTATGCGAATGGTATGGTTAGGCGTAGGCTTGATATTGATACTGACACGTGGAGAAATATCGGTGCCGGTGAAATCGTTGTGCTCCATCATAGCGCCGGCATTGAATACTAGCTTTTCATGCGCTTGCCATTCAGCATGACCAAATAGGCGCTGCAAATCAAAGTAATCGGTTTTATTGGTACCTAAGTAATGTGGCGCTTGCATCGAGTCCTGTCGTACGCTCCCACCCCATACAGCACGAACTGTCTTACTTAATGCGAAATTATGTTGCGCTTCAATATCATAACGCTGCGTTTCCACCTCATTCTTAACTAGAATATTTGTTGGTACAGCAAGCAATCCTGGAGGAAAAAGAGGGCTTAAATCAACAGAAGTAGACTTATCATCCGATCGATCAAATGAGTGATAAGCCTGTAGTGAAAAATCACTATCATCGCTGATATTATGCCGCCAGCGCATCAACTCGTAATGGTTATTAATCTGCTTGGTACGCGGTAAGAATAAAATCGGGTCCTCATTGATATTGCCTTCGCCTCGTGCGCCCTCGGCTAGCCCGAACTCGAACTCCAGGCTGTTTTTATCATTCAGCTGATAATCAGCTTGCGCATTCAATAAACGCGTACGTTTGAAGTCATTACGATTACTCAAACCATCATCTTCACGATAACCGGTAGTGATACGGTAGCTTAATGCATTCACTTTGCCAGCGTGCCGATAAAAAGCTTCGTTACGTCCATTACCATGGGTTGCCAGTATGCTATTCGCCGGGAGAGAATCTGGTGATTGTGTGATGATATTGATAACGCCAAAAAATGAATTGGCACCATAGCTGGCGGCATTCGGGCCACGCGTGATTTCTATCCGTTCAATATCCGCAATCGCAATCGGCAGTTCGCTCCATTGCACACCACCATATAGGGGGCTATACACCGAACGGCCATTGATTAACACCTGCATCGCGCCTGAATAGGCCGTGGTCATTCCGTGATAACTTACAGCGTGGTTTGTATTGTGCACGTAGCCAGCGTTCGTGCCCACATAAAAACCAGGGACTAAACGAAACACTTCTGGCAAATCAACCACACCTGCCGCACGAATGGTTTCGCGGTCAATCACTGTCACTGCAGAGGGTGAGTCCGCCAAAGATTGGGACAACCTAGACACAGAAAGCACCTTTGGCACATCGCCGATATAGTCATCCTCTGTAACGATCTGGGATGATGAAGTTTTTTGTGTGAGTTCTTCAGCAATTGATGCTTGCCCACAGAAAACAGCCGGCAACATGAGGAGGGTAACGTACGCTTTGTTAATCATCTCTACACCTATTAAATTTTAATTAACAACGCTGTCATATCACATGAACTTGGTCTTAATCTTAGTCCAAAATTTGCGTACCAGAATAATAATCGGAATACCAAAAAGTAGCCATGGCAGGGCGCCCATGATGAATGTTATGACATTCGCAAGGCTTTCCATCATGACACGCCCTGCGTTATCTAAGGCATGTGCCACTGGCGCAAAAAAGCCTTTTTCAGTAATACTTTGCGCGGCGATAAACTCTATATTGACCGCCACCAACTCAGTCTCTTGCGCTAACATTTTACGTACGCCTTGGATGCTATCGAGTTGTGCTTGCGTGTTGGCCAGCTCACGTTCAATTTCAATTACATCTCTGAATTTGGCCGACTTGTCTTTGAGCATCACCCGTAATCTATCGCGCAGTTCTGTTAGGTTTTTAATACGCGCTTCGGCATCAATCACTGCATCGGTCTTATCTTCGCTATTACGATGATGCTGTAATACCTCGCCACTCTTTGCGAGCCCATTAATAAATATCTCGACTGATCTAGGTGGTACGCGCACAGCTAGGCTGGCTGAGGGCGGGCTGTATGGAGTTTCTTTATTAAAGTTGGCACTGAGTATCTGGCACTTTAATAACTCGCAATGTGCGACGGTCGCATCGAACGTAGCCTGCATTTGGCTGGCTGGAGTTTCAACGGTCAGTGAATGTCGCATTGCAATGAAACGTTTGATAGAAGAGTCTGTTGAGACTGGCTCACTGAATTCTGTGAGTGATTGCTCACCACCGCCAGCAACCTTGGCTGCAGCCATATCGCTGGCAGGCAAGGCACGTTTTACGGACTCAGCTACGGCTGCAGGTGCCGAGTTCGCTTCGGTGGCTTCTTGTTGTTGACCGCAGGCAACCATGGTCAATGCAACAAATATCATTAAAAAAACTTTCTGAATATAGTTTGTACCTAGAAAGCTTGTATTTAAAACGCTTACACCTGACATGTGCATCTTTACCAACCCTTCTTAGATATTAACAACGGTTATTTTGATAACGATTTTAATGCCTGTTTAATGCCATCGGCAACACCTGCATCTGGTGGCAATAATTTCACGGCAGCCAATGCCTCACGTTCATTGTAGCCTAAGGAAATCAACGCATTCAGCACATCGCCACTGGCTGACTTAAGATGATTAGCATTGTTTGCAGTTAAGCCAGCAACGCTAAATTTATCTTTAAGCTCCAGCAGCAAACGCTCTGCAGTCTTTTTACCAACGCCAGGTACGCGTGTAAGCATCGCGGTTTCTTGCAACGCTACTGCTTGTACTAACTCTTCAATCGATAAGCCGCTCAAAATAGAAAGTGCCGATTTGGCACCTATACCGTTCACTTTGAGCAATTGCCTAAAAGTTGCACGCTCTTGATCACTGCCAAAACCATATAATAACTGTGCATCTTCGCGCACAACAAAATGGGTAAGCATGGTGACTTTTTCGCCTATGGCAGGCAAATTGTAAAAAGTGCTCATCGGCACTTCGCACTCATAGCCCACACCGTTGCAATCTATCAGCACCAATGGCGGTGTTTTTTCTAACAGTATGCCGTTTAGTCTGCCTATCATATCAATCGTCCACCCTTTACTCTAAAACCTGCTGTAGCTAGTTTTCCCAAACCTTGCCCGCCATGTGCATGACATATCGCACACGCGAGTGCATCTGCTGAATCTGGCTTGGGAGTTGCGGGTAAATTAAGCAAACGTTTCACCATCTCTTGCACTTGTTCTTTTTGTGCGTGGCCATTGCCCACTACTGCTTGTTTCACTTGTAACGCCGTGTATTCTGCTACGATTAAATTACGAATTACAGCTGCACTGATGGCAGCACCACGTGCCTGACCTAGCAACAGCGTAGATTGCGGATTCACGTTCACAAACACTTTTTCAACGGCTACTTGGTTAGGCTGATAGGTATCAATCACCTCAAACAAACCGTCCAGTATGATTTTTAGGCGGGCGGGTAACTCTTCCCTATCGTCTTCGCCTTCTATCGGGTTCTTTTTACCGCTCGCGGTTTTGATGGTGCCACTGGAAATATAAGTGATCTTTTCACCAATTTTTTCTATAACCCCAAAGCCTGTCAGACGCAGGCC
This sequence comes from Methylotenera sp., assembly GCA_035460465.1. Lineage (GTDB taxonomy): Bacteria > Pseudomonadota > Gammaproteobacteria > Burkholderiales > Methylophilaceae > Methylotenera. Next base: position 21,733 of record DATHWQ010000015.1, read on the forward strand.
AGGGTCTATACCTAAAATTCTAACGACACTCAAAATTCACCAAAAATGAATAGCTTTAAGTCAGACGAGGCGCGAGTGAAAAAAGACGACGATGCATATGTTTTATATGTGAGAAGGCTTTTTTCATGAGCAACAATGTATGACGACAAGCTATGCATTTTTATTCTTCTATTACTGCAGTAGTGTATACGTCTTGAACGTCGTCTAAATCTTCAAGTGCATCTAAGATTTTCTGCATTTTGACTGCATCATCACCTGTGAACACTGTTTCATTGCTTGGCTTCATGGTTACTTCAGCCAATACTGCTTTCAGGCCAGCAGCTTCCATCGCCTCTTTAACCGCTAAAAAATCATGCGGCGGCGTAATGACTTCGATACTGCCATCTTCATCCGTCACAACATCTTCTGCACCGGCTTCTAGTGCGATTTCCATGACTTTATCTTCTGAAGTACCCGGTGGGTACAGCAGGCTACCGCAATGTTTAAACATAAAAACTACACTGCCATCAGTACCTAAATTTCCACCGTGTTTGCTTAGCGCATGGCGCACATCCATCACGGCACGTTGCTTATTGTCAGTGAGGCAATCAATAATAATTGCCGCGCCATTGATGCCATAACCTTCATAGCGAATTTCTTCGTAGTTCACGCCTTCCAATTCACCAGTACCTTTTTTGATGGCACGAGTAATATTGTCCGCCGGCATGTTTTCTTCTTTAGCCTCGGCCACTGCCGCACGCAAGCGTGGGTTCATATTGACGTCACCGCCACTCAAACGCGCCGCTACGGTAATTTCTTTAATGATTTTAGTGAAGATTTTGCCGCGCTTTGCATCTTGGCGGCCTTTACGATGTTGAATATTCGCCCATTTACTATGTCCTGCCATTACTCGTCCTTTTGTACACTGTTACATATACAATTATTCTAGCATAGGCTTACGACTAGTCTCATTCTTTACGCGGGCATTACTCTTGGCCTTGTGCAACATCCACTGGTTGATGTTTGCGCATGGTTATGATAGATATCTGCACCAAACCCAACGCAATTAATACCATGCCAATCAATTCATAGGTATTTGGCACTTCGTTCAACTGTATCCACGCGGCGATAACGCCAATCACAGGCGCTAGCATAGACGCCATACTTGCAACCCCTGCAGGCAAGCGCTGCAGCGCATACAACCATAATAACCAAGCCAGAGCACCACTTAAAAACACGTTAAACAACACTGAGAATATAAAATAACCAGACCATTCAATAGGTCCTGCAGGCACGATGAGCGCGATAGCTACCATAGGAATTGAGCCTAGCAGCATGGGCCATGCGGTAAGATTCAATAAATCTAAATCTGGGCTACGGTGGTGTAGTTTTTTGGAGATAATGGCTGATAGCGCCCAAGACACGCCCGAGCACAGCGCTAAAAACATACTGAAGCCATCAGCTTTAATATGTAGCGGATCAAAAATCAGCACCATGCCAAAGATAGCGGAAACGACTGCCAGCCATTGCCAGCCTTGCACTTTCTCACCCAGCATTGGCCATGCAAATAGCATCACCCAGAATGGCATGGTGTAAGTCAGCACCGCTGTTTTACCCGCACCACCTTCAACTAGCGCCCAAATCAATAACCCCGTAAAACCGATGGTTTGTAACAGGCCTAGCACTAGCATGGTCGGGAATTCTTTTAAACCTAATGGTCTTTTTGTAAAATACATCACCACAAACAACACCGCCGCGCCGAAAAAAGTACGTAAAGCGGCGAATTGAAATGGCCCTGCGTACTCTAGGGCACTTTTCATCACCACCCAGTTATAGCCCCAGATGATCGTTAATATCACCAGTGCAATAAATGCGCGTATGGTACTTTTGGTGCTGTTTTCCATAAAATGTTAGTTCCAAATATGGGTAACAGCTTTCCAATTGCCGTCAGCTTGTTTGCGATACACTAGATGCACATTGCCGCCAAAAGTTTGTCTTGTTCCTTCAGCATCAACCACCGCGCCTGCCCAGTTACCACGCTGGTAAGCTAAATTGCCATCAGCAACGGCTTCAGTCAGTGTGAGTTTATGATCAATGACACCTGCTTCAATTAGGCCTGCAAAGAAATTCTGGATAGCCTCAGCACCCACGACAGGTGTACCAGCTGGCGCCGGCATTACCGTGGCGTTTACATCATAAAGCTTGCCAATTTCTGCAGCGTTTTTTGTATTAAAAGCATGATCGAATTTCGCATTGATTGCAGTGATTTCTGTTTGAATATCTGACATTTGTTTACTCTCTACCTTTAAAAATATATTTATACCAGTGCCGGGATGCCTGCATTAATAAGGTCCAAAATCAGGTGCAGTTCTTCGCGTTTCTTTTCATCCAGTTCCTGCATACATTGCCGCAAGCGTCGATAGTAATCCGGCATCACCACGTCTAATTTTGCCTGGCCAGCTTCAGTTAAGTGAATGACGATGCTGCGCCTATCGTCCTTTGCGTACACACGTTCGACCAAGCCAACCTGTTCCAAGCCATCTATCAGGCCTGTCATGGTGGCGCGTGTCACACCAGCTTTATCTGCCAATACCGAAGGGGTAGCTGTTTTCGATGCTTCACGCATCAACAAAATCAACACCCACCAGCGACCCTGAAGCAAGCCATGTTTGCTCAAGCAGGTATCTAGCGCGATGGACAAATCTGTCGCGACGCGCAATAAATGCAAGAAACTGGAGATTGCCGTGATATCCGCATCTGGATAGCGTTCGGCAAATTTCTCAAGTACTGCGGTGGTAGGTAAGTCTCGTAATTGCAACATAATTAGGCACATTATAGTTAGCTGACTAACTATGTCAATAGTTTGGATTTAATTTGTTGTGAGATATTGGCTAAATTATTTATAGGAGTATATTTAAATAAAATATAAAAATCTTGCACGTCCTTCAATACTGAGGCGTAGCAATAAAATGATAAAAATGATGGGCTAATTGTTTGGAGAAAATGATGAAAACATTACAAGAAGTACTCGATAGCAAAAAACATAAAGAGGTGATTTCAATTTCACCAAATCGCCCAGTATTCGATGCTTTAGTGATATTGGCCGAATACGAAATCGGTGCGCTAGTGGTGCTGGATCATGATGAACTAGTAGGTATCTTTTCCGAACGCGATTACGCACGCGAAGTGATATTAAAAGGCAGATCGTCAAAGACGACGCTAATAAACGAAGTGATGACGGCCAAAGTACTATCCGGGAAACTTGATGACAGCGTAGAACACGCCATGAATCTTATGTCTGATAAGCATATCCGTCATCTACCTGTAGTGGTTAACAATAAGGTAGTGGGCATGCTCTCAATTGGTGACTTGGTAAAAGAAACGATTGCTTATCAAAAAGAGCTCATCAGGCAGTTACAAAGCTATATCAATAGTTAACATTCAAATGAGTAGCTACTGTTGAGTAAACCTTTCAAACAGTAGCTACCGAACGGCATGGTAACTATTCAATGGTTACATCATCGCAGTTGTCGCCCAAATTGTCAGAACCGTAGAACCGCCAATCAAGGTAACCATCGCGATGCGAGAGCCACGCATTTTAGTCCACAACAACACGCCAGTAATTGACAGCACCAATAATGCGCCAGCAATGGTGTCCGCAATCAATACCCAAGCGGTATTCGCGCCTACGCCTTTATGCATGCGAGTGATAAAACTCCAAACATTGGCATCTTCACGTTTCACTGTCGCGAATTGATTGCCTGCAACATACTCGGCCTGGATACGCGCTTGTGGCATTTGGAAATCCACCTTAAATGTTTCTGGCTGCTTGACTGATTTATCCATGAACTTGGCGTCACGCGCCGGCTTGCCGCCACGATCACCTTTCGGTTTCACTGGATCATGGCTGATATTAAGTTCAGATTGAATAAATCTGGTAAATTCTTTGGCGTTACTTGGTGTCGGCGTAGGCATTGCGAGTTGAATTTCGCTTTCCTCCATTTTGGAAGCCGGGATTTTCATGATGGCACGATGGTTCAGCAGGAAGCCGCTAACGCCAAACAATAAGCCCAACAATGCGCCCCACAAGCCTAACCAGCCATGAATCTTTCTCAACAGGCGTATCGTATTCGCCCGCTGCGTATGTTTAACTGGATCCGTTTTTTTCATTTGTTAATTTCTATCTAAGAATAATTTCTACTTAATATATGGTTAAAGCTCAACCCACATACGTAACAAGTTGTTGTAAGTGGCGAGTAGTGCGTCAATCTCTTCACAATCAGGCGTCTGTTGCCTAATTTTTTGTATACTTTGATCAAGCTTGAATAATAGATTACGTTGTCCTGTGTCCCTGACCATGCTTTGCGCCCACAACACCACCACATCACGATTACCTTTAGTGATAGGCTCTACACGATGTAGGCTTGAAGATGGATAAATCACCATGCTCCCTGCTTGCAGTTTTATACGCTGTGAACCATAGGTATCTTCTATGACTAGATCCCCGCCCTCATAATCACTGGCCTCAGACAGCATGATGGTGACTGAAACATCTGCCCGTAACGGTGCTTCGCCATCAATACGAATTGCATTGTCTACATGCTGACCAAATGCCATGCCTGCTAAGTAGCGATTAAACAAAGGTGGGCTGATTTGTCGAGGTAACACTGCTGACATAAACGTTGCCGATGATGCCAAAGCCTGATGGACGATTGCTGACAATGCCGCATGTTCTGCTGTATCGTTGGCTAATTGCAGGTTGCGCTTCACTTGCGCGGCGCGCTCCCCTGCCGTTGCACGACCATCACCGAAACTTAACTCTTCATATTGCTGACGAAAAGTCTTAAGTTGTGTCGCTGTTAATACTTGATCTAGCACCATTAACATATCATCACCATGATAGAAAAAGCCCAGCCGAGTGGCCGGGCAATTATTTAACTTACCTTATTTCACTTAGTATCTCAAGCTTAACGTCAGCATGCCAGATAATGGAATACCTGGTAAAGCGCTACGACTCTGACCTGACTCGTAGTATTTCTTGTTAAGCAAGTTGTACAAGTTAAACTGCACATCATATTTAGGTTGGTGATATGCAACTACAGCATCTAAACGCACATAACCCGGTAACTTAACTTCTTCGATAGAGTCGGTAAAACGATTACCCGATGCGAAAGCGCCACCACCGATTTCCCAGTTTTGCAGGAATTTATAAGTTGCCCACACGGTGCCGCTATGACGTGGCACATTAGCAAGCGCCATGCCTTGGGTGCTAATATTAGTAGCAGCACTTACCGTGCTATTTGCAGTACTAGTTGATTTCACTACCTCAGAATCCATGTATGAATAAGCTGCTGAGATATTGAAATTATCAGCCACTTCACCTGCCAAACCGAACTCTAAGCCTCTCACACGAGTTTCACCACCCAAAATTGTCTTATTTGAATCGTTAGGGTCGGTTTGACGTGCGTTATTCTTATCCAACTGATACAAGGCGGACGTGAATGACGCTTTACCGTCAAACAGTTCGATTTTTGTACCTACTTCAATATTGCGATTCTCTTCTGGTTTTAACTTAGCTGAAGTTTCGGATGAGTTACCGAATTGCTCAGCGGTAGGATTAAATGACTCGCCGTAGCTCACATAGTAAGATTGCGTTTCAGTAGGCTGCCATACCAAACCGGTACGCGGACTCCAAGCATGATTTGAGCTGTCAAACGCACTATTAGCTGCAGTGATATAGTCTGTTTGGTCCGCTTCAAAATGATCGTAACGAATACCTGCTAGCACTTTCCATTGTTTGCTAAGCTCGAGCTGGTCTTGTACAAACGCAGCTTTTGTATTTACTTTAACCTTACGGTTTTGATCTTTATTATTAGAGGCGCCAGTCGTAACTAAATTACTAAAGTCATCGGCCCTGCCCACACCCCAGGTATCCGGGAAGTTAGGGTTGAAAATTGAAATTGGCACATTAAAGTTTTGGTTGCCTGCCTTACGTGAGGCTTTGGAACGGAAATCGAAGTCTTCCTGACCAAACTCCAAACCAAAAGCCAAGGTATTAGGCATGCCAGCAATTGGTGTTTTTAATACAAAGTCTGTTTGGTTAATCAAGTTTTCCTGATTACTTTCACGCAATGCCTCGCGGAAAACAAATGTACCGTTAACATTATCGATACTGTTAATTAATTGACTACGATATTTACGGGAATAGTCACCATAACGTAATGTGTTCTTTACTGAGAAGTCATCAGTAAATGCATGGTTTAAAATTGCCGTTGCTACATTAGTTTCATATTCTTGAAGCATGTCATCTTTAAAGCCATAGTATTTATCTCTAGACACATCTGCTGGCTTACCATTGAACATTGGCACACCGTAATCAAACGCACTATCTTCATTTTGATAGAGATAATTCAATGTTAAGTCGGTTTTATCGTTAAATTTGAAATTAACCGATGGTGCAAGACCTTGGCGGCGCACAAAGTTTTCGTCACGGAATGAATCACTGTCTTGCACCAAAGCATTCAAGCGCACGGAAACCACGTCATTTAATTTAGTACCGGCATCTACAGTGATACGTTTGTTATCGAATGAACCATAAGACAAATTGGCCTCAAGATGCTCTTTGCCATCGGCAGCCTTTGTGGTTTGATTGATTACACCGCCAGTAGATCCGCGACCGAACATGATGCTTGATGAGCCTTTCAACACTTCTACTTTTTCCAAGAAGAATGTATCGCGGTTATATTGACCGTTATCTTTCACACCATCCAAGTAAATATCAGAGCTAGCAGAAAAACCACGCAGGGTAATGGAGTCACCTGTACGACCACCTTCACCAGCTGCAATAGATAAACCACTTACGTTTCTTAAGGCATCACGTAAATTGAATGCACGTTGTGATTCGATGAGTTCTTCAGTCACTACGCTGATAGATTGCGGAATATCGCGTAAATCTGTGTCAGTTTTAGTCGCGGTGCTTGATCTGTCTGCCTTAAACTTAATATTGGCATCTTTAGTAGAAGTCACTGTCACCTCAGGCAACTGCTCTTCTGGCGCTGCCTGATTTTCTGCATGCGCCATCGCTGGAAGACTAGCCAGCGCCATCCAGATTGCCAGTTTTTTGGCCTTAGCTTGTTTTGATTGGTACATCCTATTGTTTCTCACAATTAATCCCTTAATTAATAATTTGTATCTGGCTGGCTATAGGATTGACCGTTGGCTGGCTAGTAATGAAAAACCTACACAAGCTCATGTAAACTGGTGTAAATCTTGTTAAGTTTTGTAAAATTACAATGTAATGATAACCGTTCTCATTTACTATTGCAACAAATATGTATGATGCGACTCATACAATTCAACTACACATTACTAACAGGCACAAACTGTTGAAAAACCATAAATACAAAACCATAGTTACCTTGAAATTAAAGTCATGCTTAGTATTGATTGCATCAATATTATTGACTGGGCAAGCCTACGCAGAGAGTTCTATCTGGTACAAAAATGGTGACCCTCTGGACACCAGCTTTCAAAGCCTGCCCAAATTACCAACCGGGTATAGAGACCCAAGCTCTCCATGCAGTAATATTGACCTCACCAAACCGATTACACTGACCGAAGTCGCTGATGCAAGTTTGTGCAACAACCCGCAAACAAGTGAAGTATGGGCGAGTGCCCGTGTGCAGGCAGCGCAATTAGGTATCGCTAAGTCAGCTTACCTGCCATCATTATCAGACAATGTTTCTGGCAATTTGAATATCTCGCATCCAGAATCCAGCACCCGTAGCAATCCATACACAAACTTAAGTAATAGCTTGGTTGCCAGTTATCTTTTGTATGACTTTGGTAACCGCGATGCCACACTGGAAAACGCGCGCCAACTGCTGCTCTCAGCAAGCGCCAGCCAGAGCAGCACGGTGCAAAGCGTATTATTATCAGCCACGGTAGCGTACTACCAAACACAAGCAAACATTGCCGCTTTGGATGCGGCACGCGAAGCTGAACGTGCCAGTGAAGAAAGCTTCAAAGCAGCAGAAGCGCGCTACAAAGCCGGTGTTTCAACGCCTGCTGACAAACTGCAAGCGCAAACTGCTTATGCTCAACTTACACTGACCCGCATCACTAGCGAAGGTAACTTGCAAACGGCTTATGGTAATTTAGCGAACGTAATGGGCTTGCCCGCCAACCAGAAAATTACAGTGGCTACGAGTTCAATCAACACACCCTCCAGTATTCTGGATGATGTGAATGTATTGATAGAACAAGCCGGTGTCCGCCGCCCAGACCTGATTGCCAGTGAAGCGCAATTAAAAGCTGCCCAAGCCAATATAGACGCAAGTAAGGCAGCCGCCAAACCTACTATTTCGGTCTCTGTGTCTAATAATTTGCAAGACGGCAGCAGCCTGAGTTCTAGCAATAACTCAACACTGGGCATTACAGTGGCGATACCTTTATTCAGCGGTTATGCGCCTACTTACAGAATACGTGCAGCAGAGGCGACTGCCGATTTAAGGGCTGCGCAGCGCGATCGCTTACGCTTACAGATTTCATTAGACGTATGGACTGCTTATCAGAATCTGCGCACTGCGCTTGAGTCTGTGACAGCGACAGACACATTGGTTAAAAGCGCAGCAGAATCATACAGAGTGGCTTTAGGCCGCTACAAGGCAGGCGTGGGAAATATCATCGACACACTTAACGCGCAAAGTGCTTTGGCCAGTGCACAACAGCAAAAAATTCAGGCCGCCTTGAACTCGAACATCGCACGTGCCACCTTAGCCCAATCCATGGGATCACTTGATAACGCTATGATTCAATCGCTACCCGATACCAACAGCATGCCTAAAACACCTCAAATTAATTGAACGCTCAACTCAAATGAAATCACTCAAAAAAATTATCATTGCTTTAATTCTGATTGCGCTAGCGGGCGCCGCCTATTATTACTACCGTGTATTGAATCAATCCAAACCTGAAGATTTGTATCGCTTAGATGAGGTCACTCAAGGTGATATTGAGCAGACGGTTTCTGCCAACGGCACGCTCAACCCGGTAACATTGGTGAGTGTCGGTACGCAGATATCCGGTATCGTGAAAAAACTGTATGTCGATTTCAACGACGAGGTAAAAAAAGGCCAAGTGCTTTTGGAATTAGATGACTCGCTGTCCAGAGCTCAGATACAGCAATCCCAGGCCAGTGTGCGTAATGCGCAGGCTTCTGTAGATTTAGCTAAAGCCAATGAAGCACGTTTACGCGAGCTTTATAACCAAGAGTTCGTTTCCAAACAGGAGTTAGATACTGCCGTACAGGCGTTGAGGTCTGCCAAAGCTCAGTTGGATAGCGCTCGCGGTGTGGAAAGACGCGACCAAACCAACCTGAATTTCACCATTATCCGCTCACCTGTCTCCGGCATCGTGGTGAATCGTGTAGTTGACGTAGGCCAAACCGTGGCTGCGAGTTTCCAAACACCTACCTTGATTCAAATCGCGCAGGATTTATCCAAAATGCAGATTGATACTAGCTTTGCAGAAGCGGATATCGGCAATATCAAAGTTGGTCAAAAAGCTAAATTTAATGTGGATGCATACCCTAACCGCAACTTTGAAGGCGTAGTTAAACAAGTCCGCCTGAATGCCACCAACACCTCTAACGTAGTCACCTATGACGTGGTAGTTTCTGTCGACAATGCCGACCAAGCCTTATTACCGGTAATGACCGCTTATGTAAACATTGCTGTAGCACACCGTGAACAAGTCTTGTTGGTACCTAACGCAGCATTGCGCTACAAACCCAAGCTAGAAGATAACGGCAAGACCAATGGCGGTCAGGATAAAGGTAATAATAAGAACAGGGACAGGAAGAAAAATAGGAGTGAAAACTTAGCCACTGGCAAGGTTTATGTACTCAAGGACGGCAAACCATCTTTAGTAAGGGTGCGTGTTGGCATTACAGATGGCCGCAACACCGAAATCATTTCAAAAGACTTGAGTGTTGGCACCAAAATCATTGTCGGTGAGACACAGGCTAACGGCCAGTCTCAAGGTAGCGGCAGCATGCGCGCGCCTAGAATGTTTTAAGGGAATGTTCTAGCGTGGATATTCAGAATATGCAAAACAGTGTTATCGAAGTCAGTCATCTGTTTAAAGACTACCAAACCGCGGCAGGTCCATTTCCTGTGCTTAAAGATGTGAACTTGCGCATAGACAATGGTGATTATGTTGCCATCATGGGGCCTTCCGGTTCAGGTAAATCGACCTTTATGAATATCTTAGGTTGTCTAGACAAGCCGACGAAAGGGCAATATGTATTAGATGGCCATGCAGTCGCGACCATGGAAGAGAATGCGGTGGCGAAAGTTCGTAACCAAACCATCGGTTTCGTGTTTCAAGGCTTTAATCTATTGGCACGGTCTAACCTATTAGATAACGTGGCGCTACCCTTAGTCTATGCAAAAGTCGCAAAAGCAGAGCGCCACGCCCGCGCCAAGCTGCTTTTAGAAAAAGTAGGCTTAGGTAAATACCTGGGCTCGCGCCCTAATCAAATATCAGGCGGTCAACAACAACGTGTCGCCATCGCCCGCGCCTTAATTAACAAGCCGCGACTGATTCTTGCCGATGAACCTACAGGCAACTTAGATAGCACTACCAGCGAAGAAATCATGAAGCTATTCGGTGAGCTTAATAACGAAGGCATCACCATCGTACTGGTCACACATGAGATGGATATCGCTGCACACGCCAGTCGCCAGGTACGCTTTTTAGATGGCAAGATCGTAGAAGACCACCGCACACGGCCTAATATTTTGCATACCCCAGCCATTATGTTAAGCGAGGCAATCTAATGTTCGCTGCGATGTTAGGAGAAGCATGGCACGCCATGGGGGCCAACCGTTTACGTACTTTCCTCACTATGCTGGGCATGGTCATCGGCGTAGGTGCGGTGGTATTAATGATGGCCATCGGCCAGGGCGCAGAAGCTTCGGTAAAACGCTCTATCAATGCCATGGGCAGCAACTTGTTCGTGGTATTGTCCGGTCCACCAAGTATGGGAGGCGCACGCTCGGCCACCGGTAATGCGCCATCGCTCAATGTGAAGGATGCTGATGCAATTGCCAACCTGGATGGCGTAGTAGGCGTCGCGCCCGTGACTATGGGTAAGGCGCAGGTGGTATACGGCAGCAACAACTGGAATACCGATGTTATTGGCACCACGCCGGGCTATTTCGACGTACGCTCATGGGAATTATCTGACGGCTATGTATTTTCTGATTCAGATATCCGCTCCGCTACACGGGTCGCTTTGATTGGCAAAACCGTCTCCGATAATATCTTTGGCGAAGACATCGACCCAGTGGGCAAGACTTTACGTTTGAAACAAAGCCCGTTCGTCATCTTGGGTGTGCTGGGTAGTAAAGGCCAGACACTAGATGGCCGCGATCAGGATGACGTCATCATCGTGCCACTCACTACGGCACAGCGTAAGCTTTTCGGGAACCAGCTGCCTGGCAGCGTACGGCAAATTCTCGTACAGGCTGAATCCGACAAAGTCATGACGATGGTGGAAGAAGGCCTCAATAGCCTGCTGAACCAGCGTCACAATATTCGCGAGGGCGCAGACAGCGACTTCTCCGTGCGTAACCTGACTGCAATTGCAAACTCTGCGGCGGAGACTACACGTACCATGTCACTACTATTAGGCGCTATCGCCTCGGTATCACTGCTGGTTGGCGGCATTGGCATCATGAACATCATGCTGGTATCCGTTACCGAGCGTACACGTGAGATTGGCATTCGCATGGCGATTGGTGCCCGCCAACGCGACATCCTCATGCAGTTCCTGCTGGAAGCCATCATGATCTCCATCGTCGGTTGCCTGATAGGCATCGGCATCGGCGTCAGTGGTGCGGCTGCCGTGAGCATATTCACCCAAGCGGAAGTCATCGTCTCCAGTGACTCAGTAGCGATTGCGTTTGGTGTGGCCGCCAGCATTGGCGTGTTCTTCGGCTA
>DATHWQ010000016.1:0-34572 GCA_035460465.1 Methylotenera sp.
ACGCGTTTCACGCAGTTTTGCAATGCCTTCCGCGGTTTTCGGCGGGAAAAACTCAAAACTGAGTGGAAGCGTCTTATTTAATGTAGATGTATTCATTCATTATTCTTTTTTATCGTCGATCACTATTGCTGCCAGCGCCCAAGAAAGCACACTATAGACCAGCGCACCTATCATCCCTGCCATTAGCGTTCTTACTTCAAACCCTTGCAGCCAATTACCAACAGCATAAAACAACACGCCATTAATGACTAAGATAAAAAGCCCCAACGTTAATATTGTGATAGGTAAAGTGAGTATCACTAGAATCGGCTTAATCAGCATATTCACCAAGCCAATCACTAGCGCAGCAATCAAAGCCGTAATAAAATCAGCCACATGAATATTGGGTACCAAATATGTAACTGCTATTAATGCCAACGCGTTTAGTAGCCATACAAGCAACAATTTCATGTGACTTCCCCCTAATGATTAATAACGATAGGTTTCTGGTTTAAAAGGACCTTGTTTCTGTACGCCAATATAAGCCGCTTGCTGGTCGGTTAATGTCGTAAGTTGCGCATTGAGTTTCTTTAATTGCAACACGGCTACTTTTTCATCCAAATGCTTAGGTAAAGTATAAACGCCAACAGGGTATTTAGCTTGTTGTGTAAATAGTTCAATTTGTGCAATGGTTTGATTCGCAAAGCTTGAGCTCATCACGTATGAAGGATGGCCTGTACCACAACCCAGATTCACTAAACGACCTTTTGCTAGAAGAATGATTTTCTTACCGTTAGGGAAAATCACGTGATCCACTTGTGGCTTGATTTCATCCCACTGATATTTTTCAAGTGATGCAACGTCTATCTCGTTATCAAAGTGACCAATGTTACAAACAATCGCTTGGTCTTTCATTTTAGCCATGTGGTCATGGGTAATCACATGATAATTACCGGTAGCTGTTACAAAAATATCTGCATGTTCAGCCGCGTAATCCATGGTGACCACACGGTAACCTTCCATCGCTGCTTGTAGCGCACAGATTGGGTCAATCTCAGTCACCCACACTTGGGCTGATAGCGCACGTAAAGCTTGCGCAGAACCTTTACCTACATCGCCATAACCAGCTACGACAGCCACTTTACCTGCAATCATCACGTCAGTAGCGCGCTTAATTGCATCCACCAATGATTCACGGCAACCGTACAAGTTATCAAATTTAGATTTGGTTACAGAATCGTTTACGTTGATAGCAGGGAAAGCTAACTTGCCTTCTTTATGCATTTGATACAAACGATGCACGCCAGTCGTCGTCTCTTCCGTCACGCCGATGATTTTAGCTAAGCGAGTTGAATACCAAGTGGGATCAGTTTTTAATTTGGCTTTGATTGCATCGAACAAACAGATTTCTTCTTCTGAAGTTGGATTTGCAACGACAGATAGATCTTTCTCAGCGCGTGTACCAAGATGTAATAGCAATGTTGCATCGCCACCATCATCCAGAATCATGTTGCTATAGCCACCGTCAGTCCACTCAAAAATACGATGGGTATAGTCCCAATATTCTGTCAAAGTTTCGCCTTTAACTGCGAACACTGGCGTGCCGCCGGCTGCAATCGCTGCTGCAGCGTGGTCTTGTGTAGAGTAGATATTGCATGACGCCCAACGCACGTCTGCGCCCAAGTCTTTAAGCGTTTCAATCAACACAGCAGTTTGGATGGTCATGTGTAATGACCCGGTAATACGTGCGCCTTTGAGTGGTTGTGCCTTCGCGAACTCTTCGCGAATTGCCATTAGGCCCGGCATTTCGGTTTCAGCAATAGCGATTTCTTTACGGCCAAATGTTGCCAAATTAATATCGGCAATTACATAATCTTTGAAGTCAGTCACAGTACTCATTATCAATTCCTTGAAATGTGACCAGAAATAGGAATGCGGAGAACAAAGCAGAAAAACGGCGTTTTGTTCACCCAAGTCCCGTGTCTGGCACGGTTTAAATTAGGTGAACGCCGTTACAAACTTTATGATGTTTGTAAACCGAGCCTGGGATTTGCATGATGCAAACCTCGCAACGTTCCTCGGTTATAAATTACTAAAAACGCAATTATAATGAAATCAAAACTATTGTCAAAAAACCTTATCGACAACGCCATGATTTCATTGATTTTTTACCTTACTTAAATTCCGGCAGCCGCTTTTAATGCAGCCGCTTTATCGGTGTTTTCCCAAGTAAACTCCGGCTCATCGCGACCAAAGTGACCGTAAGCGGCTGTTTTAGTGTAGATAGGACGCAACAGATCCAACATTTTCACAATGCCTTTTGGACGCAAATCAAAATGCTCCAATACCAATTGCGTCAGCACTTCGTTGGATACCTTGCCAGTGCCATAAGTTTCAACCATCACGCTGGTTGGCTTTGCTACGCCAATGGCGTAGCTCACTTGTACCAAGCAACGTGATGCCAAGCCAGCAGCGACGATATTCTTCGCCACATAGCGGCCTGCATAAGCAGCGCTACGGTCTACTTTAGATGGGTCTTTACCTGAGAAAGCGCCGCCGCCATGAGGTGCTGCGCCGCCATAAGTATCCACAATGATCTTACGGCCGGTTAGACCGCAATCACCCTGTGGACCACCCACTACAAAGCGACCTGTTGGATTCACTAGGTATTTAATCTCACCTTTGATCAACTCTTTAGGCAACATCGGTTTGATGATTTCTTCGATGGTAGCTTCGCGAATCGCTTCTAAGCTCATCTCAGGCGCATGCTGTGTAGAAATCAAGACTGTATCGATTTTGTACGGTTTACCGTCCACATACTGCACAGTCACTTGTGATTTGGCATCAGGACGTAACCATGGCAAACGACCATCTTTACGTAACTGTGCTTGACGTTCCATTAGACGATGGCTTAACCAAATCGGTAATGGCATCAATTGCGGTGTTTCATCTACTGCATAACCAAACATCAAACCTTGGTCACCTGCACCTTGATCTAGTGAATCGTCATAGGCTTTATTCACACCTTGTGCGATGTCAGGACTTTGCTTGTCATAAGCCACCAATACCGCACAACCTTTATAGTCGATACCATATTCAGTGTTATCGTAGCCAATACGTTTAATCGTATCGCGTGCCACTTGGATATAATCAACATTGGCATTGGTTGTGATTTCGCCAGCCAATACTACTAAACCAGTGTTACATAAAGTTTCTGCAGCGATACGGGAATGATTGTCTTGCGCTAGAATCGCATCAACAATGGCATCGGAGATTTGGTCAGCAACTTTGTCTGGGTGACCTTCAGAAACAGATTCTGAAGTAAATAAATATTCGTTCATGGTTCGCCTTGGAAGAAAATGTTTTAAAAAATGCTTACTAAAGGCTGAAGTAAGCATCAAGGAGTCGGAATTGTACACGAACTAAAACGTACACCAAAAAATTAACTTGCTAAAATGATAATTAACCCTACTTTTTCTATATCGTTTGCTGACTCTACTAAAGCAATATGCCAAAAACGCTGCTTAAAATAATTGCCTTGCTACCCTTACCGCTCATTCATGGCTTAGGCATTATGATTGGCTGGATTTCTTATTGGACTGATAAAAAATTCTCACGCCGGATTCGCAATAATCTGCACAAAAGTAAATTAGCCAGTAGTGCCAAAGAGCATGCCCGCTTAGTGCGATTGAATGTGAATGAAACAGGTAAAGGCATCTTGGAGACGCTGGCAATTTGGGTAAAGTCGCAACGTAGCATACTGAAATGGGTAAAAAACTGCGATGGTTGGCATCATGTAGAAAGCGCATTAGCCACAAAAAAAGGCATCATTTTTTTAACGCCGCATTTGGGCTGCTATGAAATCACTGCCAGGTACTATACCGCACAGCACCCCATGACCGTTTTGTACACCCCTGCCCGCAAAAGCTGGCTTTCAGATATCATGGAATCTGGCAGGGAGCGCAGTAAAACAACTCTGGCGCCAGCTAATTTAAGCGGTGTGCGGCGTTTATTCAAAACCCTAAAATCAGGAGAAGCCGTTGGCATATTGCCGGATCAGGTACCTGACTTAGGCGATGGTACATGGGCTACCTACTTTGATGAACCCGCTTACAGTATGACCTTAGTGAGTAAACTGGTCGAAACGACGGGTGCGACTGTGTTGTTAGCCTATGGCGAACGCTTGGCTTGGGGGCAAGGTTTTATCATCCATATCGAACCACTGAATACTGAAACCTCACCACAAGACATCAACGATGCGATTGAACGTTTAGTGCGCAAGAAACCTGAGCAATATTTATGGAGTTACAGTCGCTTTAAGCAACCGAAACTATCTCGCGAGAAACGCGTTAAAATCAACAGTGATACTCAAACATAAATTTAGGCCCTACAATAATCACATAATGCAAACTATTCAATTCTCAAAAATGCAAGGTGCGGGCAATGACTTCATGGTCATCGACGCCATCAATCAATCAATTGATTTAACTACACACCAAATACAAACACTAGCGCATCGCCAATTCGGCGTGGGTTTCGACCAGCTGTTACTTGTTGAAAACTCCAAAATCGCTGACTTCAAATACCGCATCTTCAATGCAGACGGTAGCGAAGTGGCGCAGTGCGGCAATGGTGCGCGCTGTTTTGTGCGTTTCGTTGTGGACCAAGGTTTAACAGACAAACGCGAGATTAGCGTTGAAACCGCAAGTGGTATCATTACCCCCAAATTAGAAGACAATGGGCTCGTCACTGTGAATATGGGTGCGCCCCGCTTTGAGCTTACCGACGTGCCATTTATTGCCGACCATGTGGCCAATACTTATACGCTCGAAGTAAATGTACAACGCGTCGAAATCGCTGCGCTTTCAATGGGTAATCCGCATGCGGTACAAATTGTCGATGATGTAGACACGGCTCCTGTGGTGGCGCTTGGCAGCCAAATTGAATTACACCCCCGCTTTCCTGAGCGCGTCAATGCCGGGTTTATGCAAGTCACAGATGCGCATCACATCAAATTACGCGTGTTTGAACGTGGTAGTGGAGAAACACTGGCTTGTGGCACTGGCGCTTGTGCTGCGGTAGTCGCAGGTATTCAGCAAGGCCGCTTACAGTCACCGGTTAACGTGTCTGCGCGTGGTGGCGAACTGCATATTGCGTGGCAAGGCGGTACTAGCCCTGTGATGATGACTGGTCCGGCTGTGACAGTATTTACAGGAACATTAACCCTAGCCTAAGTGATAGATTAACTACAAGGATCACCATGCAAGAAAATAACGCCCAACACCATGCAACCTCTGCTGAACAAGTCAGTGATTTTTTGCGTAAGAACCCACATTTCTTTGAGAAAAATGCGAGCTTGCTGACTGAAATCTACTTGCCTAGCCCTCATGGTAGTGGCGCAATTTCACTAGCCGAGCGCCAGCAACTAGCGCAACGCGATAAGATTCGCGTGCTTGAAGTAAAACTAGCAGAGTTGATTGAATTCGCTGAAGAAAACGATGCCACAAGTGAAAAAGTGCACAACTTAGGCGTTAAACTGATAGCGCAGCAGAGCTTTAGTCAGCTACAACAAGTGATTGCTGAAGCCATGCAAAAAGACTTTGCGGTGACACAATCATTGTTGCGCATCTGGTTATTGCCCAAAGAGAGTGCATTGGCACAAGATGCAGCATTTACACCTGTTGATGAAACTTTCAGCGACTGGATCATGGATTTAAGCACACCTTTCTGCGGTGCAAAACCAGCGGTTGCAGGTAACTTAATGGGTGACCATCTGCAATCTTTTGCATATATTCCACTCTCTAGACTGTCTGCCAATCATGGTGCGTTTGGCGCACTCATCCTCGCTTCTGAAGCGCCTCACCGCTTCAAATCAGAAATGGGCACGATGTATCTTGAGCGCATTGGTGAGTTAGTTGGCGCCGCGCTATTAAATCACCTTTAATTGAATCATCTTTAATACAAAGCTTTTATCAATGTGAGCTATCTGGACGACTACCTGCAACATCTCACCTTTGAACGCGGCCTGAGTGCGCTCACCTGCCAGAATTACGCAAGAGATATCAAGTTATTGGAATCGCTCGCTGCAGATACCAGCTTAGATAATTTACAAAACACCCAGATTAGACGCTTTATTGCCACGCTACATGGTCGTGGCTTGGGTGGTAAAAGTATCGCGCGGGCACTCTCGGCATGGCGCGGCTATTATGATTACCTGATTCACCACAAAGGCTTTACACAAAATCCTATCATGGGTTTGCGCGCACCTAAAACCGCTAAAACTCTGCCGCAAGCGCTCTCTACCGACCAAGCGGTAAAGTTCGTCGATATTCAAGGCGACGGCTTACTTGAGCAGCGTGACCATGCCATTTTGGAGTTGTTTTATTCTTCCGGCTTACGTTTATCAGAACTAGTGAATCTAGATATTGATATGCTGGATTTCTCTGAAGGTACGGTTACCGTAACAGGTAAAGGCAATAAAACCCGCATTATTCCCGTTGGCTCTCATGCGATTAATGCAATAAAAATATGGCTAGAACGACGCGCCATGATTGTAATCTCGGATAAAAACCCAAAAGCTGTTTTTGTCACACAACAAGGTCGCCGAATCACGCCACGCGCAGTGCAATATCGTATGAAAGAATGGGCAATTAAACAGGGTATTAATGCTGATATGCATCCACACATGTTGCGTCACAGCTTTGCCACGCATGTATTGCAATCTAGCCAAGATCTACGGGCGGTGCAAGAGATGCTCGGTCATGCAAATATCAGTACCACACAAGTCTATACACATCTTGATTTTCAACATCTCGCCACCATATACGATAAAGCGCATCCTAGAGCCAAGAAAAAGTAGAGATCCAAGAAAAAATAAGCAAGAGATTCAGCCCTAGGTAGCTAAATTCAGATTGCCGTCATCAAACTATTAACACATTAGTTTGTCACGAAAATATGCAAGGTTATCAACATCTATAATTCAAAAAGGAAAATTCCATGGAACATACTTTACCCGCACTACCTTATGCCAAAAACGCTTTGGCACCACATATCTCAGAAGAAACTTTTGAGTTTCACTACGGTAAACATCATCAAACTTATGTCACCAACTTGAATAACCTTATCAAAGGTACCGAATTTGAAAATTCCAGCCTGGAAGAAATCATCAAAAAATCTTCCGGTGGTATATACAACAATTCAGCGCAAGTATGGAACCACACCTTCTTCTGGAACAGCATGAAACCAAATGGCGGCAACGCTCCTACTGGTGCTCTTGCAGACGCTATCAATGCTAAATGGGGCTCATTCGACGAGTTCAAAAAAGCATTCCAAGCTTCAGCCGTTGGTAACTTCGGTTCAGGCTGGACATGGTTAGTGAAAAAAGCAGATGGTTCAGTTGATATCGTCAACATGGGCGCTGCTGGTACACCACTCACAACTGGCGACAAAGCTTTATTGACTATCGATGTATGGGAACATGCTTATTACATCGACTACCGTAATGCGCGCCCTAAATTCGTTGAAGCATTCTTGACCTCTTTAGCCAACTGGGATTTTGCCAGTGCAAACTTCGCAATCTAATCGTTAGCAATATTTAAAGGCCGTCACATGTGATGGCTTTTTTTATTTTTCTTCAACATTTAAGTCTTTCTGCTAAAATGCAATCATGTTGCATCGTTTAATATTTGCGTTCACTCTTATCGTGTCATTTGGCGTCACCCAAATTGGCGCTGTAACGCATGAAATTTCGCACTACAGCGATGCAAAATCACAGAGCCAATCATTAGACTTTAGCAAAAACTCTGACCAAAGCAGTCAAAACGACCTCGCTCCTGATAACCAAGTGCCTCACAATCAGGTTTGTGAGAAATGTTTTAGCTATGCGGAAATTGGTCACGCTGTTCAAAATGCAGACGTTATTCTGCCTATCGCCGTCTCTAGTCAGCACTACTTAAATAGCGATTCGGCAACTTCCTCTTACGCCAAACTCCGCTCCTACAGCGCCCGCGCACCCCCTACCTTCGCTTAATCACTAGTTTTTTGCCGTCATTTTTTGACGATATCCACTATTGTTTTGCGAGGTCTACATGAATACCCAACTGCACAATCAAACCCGCGTGTCGCAATTTTTATTGCCACGCAACTTATGCTATAAACCAATTTTTCTAGGCATCTTAGCGGCTTTTGCCAGTGCCACTGCTTTTGCTGAAGACAACACAACCACCGAAATCGATTTACCTTCTGTTGCTGTGACGGGCAACCCACTTGGTGTAGGCTCAGACGAACTTGTGGTCCCAGTTTCAGTATTAAATGGTCGCGAGCTATCGTTACATCGCAGTTCCACCTTAGGTGAAACGCTCAATGGCATTCCGGGAGTCAGTGCTACCAACTTTGGCCCCAACGCATCACGTCCCGTGATTCGCGGTTTGGATGCCGAGCGTGTACGTATGATGCAAAACGGCGTGGGTATTTTGGACGCGTCATCATTAAGTTTTGACCATGCCGTAGCGGTTGATCCACTAGTCATTGAACAGATTGACGTAGTGCGCGGTCCGGCCGCACTGCTGTATGGCGGCAGCGCTGTAGGTGGCGTTGTCAATGCGATTGATCATCGTATTCCTACAGAAAAACTAGATGGCATTACTGGCAGGACCGAAGGTCGTCTTGGTGGCCCAGATAGCCAAAGTAATCTTGCAGGCGTAGTTGATGCAGGTAATGGTAAATTTGCAATTCACGGCGATGTATACAACCGAAAAACAAGTGATTTAGACATTCCAGGCTTTGCAGTATCACGTCGTAAAAGTGAAGCCGATGGCACGCCGCGAGAAAATCGAGGCACACTTATCAATAGCAGTGCCGATAATGATGGCGGTGCATTGGGGGCATCGCTCACGTTTGACAATGGTTATATTGGTACTTCGTTCTCTGAGTTTAATAGCAATTACGGCACCGTAGCTGAAGAAGCCGTGCGTATCGACATGCAAAGCCAACGCTGGGACATTGCCTCCGAGTTCACAGATTTAGATAAACTGGGCTTTGGCAACCTCATCCATCGCGTGAAATTCCGCCTTGCCCATACTGATTACGAACACCAAGAGATTGAAGATGGTGCAGTGGGTACTACCTTCAAGAACCGCGGTATAGAAGGTTCATTTGAAGCAGGTCATGCCAATATCGGTAGCCTGCAAGGTATCGTTGGCTTTCAGTTTCAAAACACCAACTTTGAAGCCTTAGGCGAAGAAGCCTTTGTACCAAGCAACACAACGCAATCTAAAGCGCTGTATGTGTATGAAGAATTACCTATTTCTGCCGCTGACAACAAGCTTAAATTAAGCTTTGGTGGTCGTTTAGGTCACACCTCTGTGGATGCCAGCGCCGATGCAAAATTTGGCCCGGCGCAAAATAACAGCTTCAACCCCAATAGCTATGCGCTTGGTGGCCTTTATACTTTTAATGACAATTGGTCGGTCGCCAGCAACCTTTCGCATAATGAACGTGCGCCTAGTTACTTTGAGCTTTACGCCAATGGCGCACACATTGCCACTGGGCAATTTGAAGTAGGCAACCCTAACTTTGATAAAGAACGCTCTAATGGCATCGATGCGCAACTACGCTGGAAAGACGCTAAAAACTCGTTTAGTGTAGGTACGTATTACACCCGTTTTAACAGCTTTATCGGTTTACTTGAAACCGGCAATGTCGATGCCGGCTCTAGCTTACCGATCGCTCAATTCAGCGCTTTTGCCGCAGATTTCAAAGGCCTTGAAGCAGAAGGAAAATTCAACGTAGCTAATAACTTGGATTTAAAACTCCGCGGTGATTACGTACGCGCCACCAATCGTGATAATGGCGATGCCTTGCCGCGCATTGCACCGCTGCGCTTGGGTGCAGGCTTGCATTATCAAAAGGCTAGTTTCGGGGCAAGAGTAGATGTACTGCACGCTTTTGATCAAAATCGTACCGCTGATAACGAGCTAGCGACCGATGGTTATACAGACGTGAGCGCCTTAGTGACTTACAAATTACCCACTAAACTCAATGTTGAGCTATTTGCTAAGGCAAATAATCTGCTGAATGATGAGATACGCGAACATGCTTCATTCTTAAAGGACATAGCACCGCAAGGCGAACGCTCGGTATTGGTTGGCTTCCGTAGCGACTTCTAAGCAACACAATGTTTGAATGCCTGGTTTGGGGCTTAGTTCGTGAGCATTAAGCCCCAAATAATCGCTACGATTGCTAGCGCCAGAAATACTGCCGCGCTACCAATATCTTTAGCGCGTTTAGCTAAGGCGTGATGGTCTGTTGAAGTATGATCTACCGCTGCTTCAATCGCAGAATTGAGTAATTCTACAATCAACACCAGCAACACACTCGCAATCATCAAGGCTTTTTCTACGCTATTCTCACCCAAAAAAATTGCCAATGGAATCAGTACAATCGTTAAAAATACCTCTTGTCTAAAGGCATCTTCATGCGTAAACGCAGCTTTAAAGCCTTCTACCGAATAACCAAAAGCATTAATTAAACGGCGCAAGCCAGTTTTACCTTTAAAAGGGCTGACTCTGTGTTGATTGCTATCTGGGTTTTGCATCATGGTCTTTCGTGTTTCAAGAAATAAACAATCGCTATTAATGCGCAAGATATTGTTACTAAGATTTTAACATGCGCTATCATTATGTTTTAGCAACATTACATTAGGTTAGAGCAGAATATTATGGCACGCACAGTTCATTGTATTAAATTAGGTAAAGAGGCAGAAGGTATGGACTTTCCTCCATACCCGGGCGAACTTGGCAAACGTATCTATTTACAAGTTTCCAAAGAAGCTTGGGCGGCATGGCTAAAACAACAGACCATGCTAGTAAATGAAAACCGCCTAAGCTTGGCAGACCCCGCCGCACGTAAATATTTAAGCGAACAAACCGAGAAATATTTCTTTGGTGATGGCGCAGATACGGCCAGTGGTTACGTACCAGAGAAAAGTTAAGCACCCAGTTAACTGTTTAAAATAAAAAAGCGCTGAAGTTCAGCGCTTTTTTATAATTACGGCCTAATACTTAAGGCTCTAAAGTCTCGCGTTCCATCTCTTGCACTGAGGTATGACGTACGTCTTTACCTTTAACCATGTACACCACGTATTCTGCAATGTTCTTAGCGTGGTCGCCGATACGCTCAATGGCTTTTGCCACAAACAATACTTCTAGTGACATTGAAATCGTGCGTGGGTCTTCTAGCATGAAAGTAATCAGCTGACGCATCGCTGCGCGGAACTGCTCATCCACTAGCTCATCTTGCTTGGCCACTTCAACTGTTTTGCTCACATCTAGACGCGCAAAACCATCTAATGCAGTACGCAACATTTCACGCACCAGCGCCACCATCGCTTTAATCTCATTAAAGCGCGGTTTGTACATGCGGTCTTCTTCGTAAATCTTTTGTGCGGTACGTGCGATTTTGGTTGCTTCATCGCCAATACGCTCAAGGTCGGTAATGGTTTTTACCATCATCATCACCATACGCAAATCACCTGCCGCTGGTTGACGACGTGCAATGATATGACTGCAGTCTTCGTCAATCTGCACTTCTAGATTATTCACGCGATGATCGTTTTCCATCACCTCTTTGGCTAATTTAGGGTCAGCTTTTACCAACGCTTCTAACGCGTTGACGATTTGCTGCTCTACCAAGCCGCCCATCTCAAGCACTTTGGCGCGTACCGCCTCTAATTCGGCGTCATACTGCTTAAAGGTATGTTCAGATTGCATGTTGCTTCCTTAAGTTTTTTCTAATCACAGCTTTTGAATATGAGATGTTAATCGTTAAATGTGACAGTATTATTTCTAAAGCTTTATTTCTTGTAGGTTTTTACGCCTTCAGCAGTTGCCAATAATAATACATTGGCTGGGCGTGCCGCGAATAAGCCGTTAGTCACAACACCAACGATTTGATTGATTTTAGCTTCCATCGCCACCGGGTCACTGATAGTTAAGCCGTGTACATCCAAAATCACGTTACCGTTATCTGTTTTGAAATCACGTAATTGTGGTTGGCCACCTAGTTTCACCAGCTCGCGTGCCACGTGGCTTTTCGCCATCGGCAACACTTCAACTGGTAATGGGAATTTACCCAACACTGGTACATATTTGGTTTCATCACAGATACAGATGAATGTTTTTGCGCAAGCCGCTACGATTTTCTCACGGGTTAAAGCACCGCCACCGCCTTTAAGCATGTGCATGTGCTCGGTGATTTCATCTGCGCCATCCACGTAAATTTCCATGCCATCAACGCTATTCAAGTCAAACACTTCAATACCGTGACCGCGTAAACGTTGTGCTGTGGCTTCAGAGCTTGCTACTGCACCATCAATCTTGTGTTTTACTTTAGCGAGTTCTTCAATAAAGAAGTTGGCGGTTGAGCCTGTGCCCACCCCAATAATGCCGCTTTTTACATATTCAACTGCTGCTTTTGCTACTTGTTGCTTTAATTCATCTTGCGTAAAGGCCATTTTAGTTAAATCCTAGTTTTTTCTTTATAATTGCGTACATCTAATACTATAACACTGCATGGCAATGAATGAAAATTGCCTAAAGCATGCCCAAAAATATCATGAATAAAGCAACACTCTCCCTCAACGATTATTTGAGCAAAATAAAAAACTCCCGCGTGTATGAGGTAGCGAAAGTAACGCCGCTGGAATTGCAAATCAACCTGTCCAAACGCATCAATAATAACGTGCTGCTGAAACGTGAAGACATGCAACCGGTGTTCTCTTTTAAGCTACGCGGCGCTTACAATAAGATGGCGAATCTATCCACCGAGCAACTGCAGCGCGGTGTGATCTGTGCCAGCGCTGGTAACCATGCGCAAGGCGTGGCGCTTAGTGCACAAAAACTCAGCTGCCGTGCCGTCATCGTAATGCCTACCACCACGCCACTCATTAAAATCAACGCTGTAAAAGCACGCGGTGGCGAAGTGGTGTTATTCGGTGATAGCTACTCTGACGCGTATACACATGCCTTGGAACTTGAAAAGTCAGAAGGCTTAACATTTGTACACCCCTATGACGACCCTGACGTCATTGCTGGACAAGGCACCATTGCGTTAGAAATATTAAATAGTCACCCTGAGCCTATAGAAGCGATATTCTGTTGCGTGGGCGGCGGCGGCTTATTGGCTGGTATTGCTGCTTATGTTAAATCCGTGCGTCCTGAAATCAAGGTCATCGGCGTAGAGGCAAAAGATGCTGAGGCGATGACCGAGTCACTGAAGCTTGGTCAGCGCGTGATATTAGATCAGGTAGGCTTATTTGCTGATGGTGCTGCAGTAAAGCAAGTCGGCGAACATACCTTTGGCCTTTGCCAGCAGTATGTGGACGAAATGATCGTGGTCGATAACGATGCCATCTGCGCCGCAATCAAAGATGTATTTGAAGATACGCGTAGCATCTTGGAACCTGCCGGGGCGCTTGCATTGGCTGGTATTAAAGAATATGCCAAACGTAATCATTTGCAAGACAAGACCTTGATCGGCATTGCCTCCGGTGCCAATATGAATTTCGATCGCTTACGCTTTGTTGCCGAGCGCGCGGAAATTGGTGAAAAACGCGAGGCAGTACTCGCGGTCACGATTCCTGAGAAACCGGGTGCATTCAAGTCTTTTTGTCGCTTGCTGGAGGACCGCAATATTACTGAATTTAACTATAGATATTCGGACCCGAAAGCAGCACACATTTTTGTTGGTGTAACCATTGCTAACAATGGCGAACCTGTCAAACTCGTTAACGCATTGCAAACACAGGGCCTGCCCACTATCGACTTAACCGATAATGAAGTGGCGAAACTGCATCTGCGCCACTTGGTGGGCGGTCACGCACCACAGGCGGAGCATGAAATGGTATTCCGCTTTGAGTTCCCGGAGAAACCAGGCGCACTCATGAAGTTTTTAGATACGATGGGGCACGATTGGAACATCAGTTTGTTCCATTATCGCAATCATGGTGCGGATTTTGGCCGCGTGTTGGTAGGCATGCAAGTACCGCCTGATGAAACGGCTGATTTTAAAGCATTCCTGGAAAGTTTAAACCAATTGGGTTATCCGCATTGGGATGAAACTCAAAATCCCGCTTATAAATTGTTTTTAGGTTAATTATCCAAATTGGTGGTCCTAAGAAGCCAAATGATGGCTCTATACAACCAATATATAAAAACTAACTTTCTTAAGCGTTTGTTTATATTGGAATAACCAATGTATGCTACTTAGTATATTTCTTGCATTAATGTATCAACAAGACATTGAACCTAACAATATTTGAGCAATCAGATTTACTTTGGAGACTTTTAATGAAATTAGTACCAACAAATAATAAAGCACGGCTAAGTTTGATTACATTAGCACTCATTGCGGGTTTGAGTGCTTGTGGCAAAGAGAAAACAGAAGAAGTCTCCTCTACAGAACCTGCAGTAGTTGCAGCTGCAGACTCTGCAGGTTTTGCTTATGTCACCAGTCAAGATGCCGGCGTGAGTGTGATTGATCTCAGCACGATGCAAGTCGTTAAGCAATTTGATGTAAAAGCAAAAGGCCCTAGAGGGTTAGGTATTACTGACGATGGCAAAAAACTAATTGTCGCGACGCGCGAAAATGAAAGTATTTCAGTCATCGATACGGCAACAGGCGAGGTACTCCAACAAATTCCGGTAGGTAAAAATCCTGAATTTGTGCGTGTAAACGGTAACTTTGTATACGTATCTTCTGAACCTAGCGCTAAAGCGGGTCCACCACCAAAACCGGGCTCAAAAGAAGCTGAGGAAGATGATGACGATGATGATGAAAAAATCCCCGCTAAAATTGCTGTTGTAGACTTAACTAAAGGTGAAAAAGTACGCGAAATCACTGGTGGTCCAGAAACTGAAGGCATTGAGTTCTCAGCAGACGGTAAAAACTTAGTCATTACCAACGAGGCTGATAACACCGTTACAGTACATGATATTGAGAGCGGAAAACTAGTCAAAACCATCCAAACCCATGAGCATGGTGATCGACCACGTGGCATCAAAATTTCTCCAGATGGCAATACTTACTTAGCTACGCTTGAGTATGGCAATAAATTTATGGTGCTTGATAAAGACTTTAATGTAGTACGCACAGTAGATACTGGTGAAACGCCTTACGGTATTGCTTACGACCATACTGGTAATCGTATTTTTGTGGCCACTAACAAAGCGAAACTGCTACAAGTGTTTGATGCCAAAACTTACGAGAAAGTAAAAGATATTCCTACTGGCAACCGTTGCTGGCACTTTAGTTTCACGCCTGATAATAAGCAATTATTGCTGGCGTGCGGTAAGTCTGATGCTGTATTCGTAATTGATGCGAACAAGCTTGAAGTCACTAAGCAGATCGAGGTAAAAGACTTACCTTGGGGTGTTGTTACATACCCCAAAGCAATGGGTAGCTTAGATAAAGCCATGTAAGTTTTTGCCCTTAATAAAAAAGCCTCGCAATGCGAGGCTTTTTATTTTCAAATACTATTATCCAAGTTTACTTAAAATAAACTCCCACTCTTTTGGATCAACAGGCGTAATCGATAAACGGTTACCACGCTGCAAAATACGCATATTTGTAAGCTCCGGATATTCGCGTAGTTCCTTTAAAGCCAGCAACCTAGTCTTATGCACAAACTTCACATCCACGTTTAACCACCGAGGGTTTTCCTGCGTAGATTTTTCATCGTAATATTTATGACCTTTAATGAATTGCAACCGGTCTGGATAAGCCAGCTTGCTAACTTCCGCGATACCGGCAATGCCAGGCTCGTCACAATTTGAATGATAGAACAGCACGCCATCGCCTACTTTCATCTGGTCACGCATGAAATTTCTAGCCTGGTAGTTACGCACACCATACCAATCTACCGTTTGATTCGGAAAGTTTGCCAAATCATCAATCGAAACATCCCCAGGCTCAGACTTCATTAACCAATAGCGCATTACAATTCATCTCTCTAAACAATATATTTTGGGTATGATAATTGAAGTTAAACTTTCAGGGCAAAACTAAATGGCAGACACAAAAAAAATGGTACGTAATGTACTAGGCACCACATTGCAAGTATGTAGTTTATATCCGATGACTGGATTTACACGGTCTGGATGTTGCGAGACAGGTGCCGAAGATCAAGGTAGCCATACGGTATGCGCGCAAATGACTGATGAGTTTTTGGCATTTTCAATTTCTCGCGGTAATGACTTAAGCACGCCACGCCCGGAATATGGCTTTGAAGGTTTAAGCGCTGGGGATCGCTGGTGCGTATGCGCTGCGCGCTGGCTGGAAGCCTCTGAAGCAGGTTTTGCACCACCGGTGATTTTAGAAGCTTGCCATGAAAAGTGTCTGGAAATCGTGAGCTTGGCGGATTTGAAGTATCACGAGCTAAGATAAAATTGATCTAAGCTTTTCATTTTGCATTTGAATTGAGACGCGAGACCGTAAAGGTCTTCCCCGTGGAATAATGTGCTAAAGCACATTATTCATACCTGAAAGGCGAGATGCAGACAGTACGAATAGTACGGCAAATCGAAATCAACAAAGTATCAATCCGAATGCAAATGAAAATGGGGAGTTCTCTACGGATACAGCCTAGACCAGCATCCTGAACCAAAAAGGCTCAAGTGGTAACAGCCTAGAGCGCATTAGGTACACCCGCCAAGAGCTTCTTAAAAGAACACTCAACTTAGGGCGCGCACACAACAACTCGAATGACTAAAACCGATGCTATAGACTAGTTCAAGGAATTATTAGCCTAAACCGCACCGCAGAGAACAAACTTTGAAACCTGTGTTTGAAATTAAATCGCTTTTTAAGTTCTAAAGCTATTGGAAGGATTTTACTATACTTCTACTAGTACTTTTGATGACAAATTGTTATTTATTTTTCAGCACACACTTTGTCTATTTGATCTTGCATTTGAATAATTCTGCGTTTGATATCGCCAACATCCAGATTACCGCTTTTGCTATTGAGCAACTCGTGAGATAGATTCAAAGCGGCCATAATGGCAATGCGCTCAACACCGACAACTTTACCGCTATCGCGGATATCGCGCATTTTCTTGTCTAAGAAATTAACTGCGTTGATCAAACCAGGGCGCTCTTCATCCGTGCATGACACAGTAAAGTCACGCCCCATAATATTGACATCTACACCTTTGATTTCACTCATATCTTATCATCAAGCTGCGTTAAGGCAGGCTCTCCATCAAGGCTTCGATACGCTCACTGGCTTTTTCCATATTGGCTTTTAGTAGCGCAGTATCATTCTGCATGGCAACCAAGTCCAAACGTAATTGCGAGTTCTCGCCGCGCAGATCGCTGCACAACAAAATTAAATGTGACAATTTTTCTTCTAGCGCTTTTAAGTCGGCATCCATGCGACCACTATAATTGAAAAAAATGATTATAGTCAATAGCTAACGTGGATTTTCCAAAGTATTACAATACATTACAAATGTTACTGATTCATATGCATGAAAAATAGTTCCTGATAATTAAGCAATAAACGCTATAATTTCATTATGTTGTCAGGTGCTGAGTTGCTCTTTTGCAGCTTGGTGAAACTGGGAAATAGGTGCCGTTAGGCTTTATATTTGAAGCCATAACAATTCCTATGCTGCCCCCGCAACGGTAAGTGAATGTAGTTTTGCAATATGCCACTGAGTATCTACTAATAATAAGACTTGGGAAGGCGCAAAACATCTCATCACAAGCCCGGAGACCGGCCTGAACAACCTTATAGCCCTTTTATACGGGCTATAAATACGTTGGAAATACCGCGGGGTGACGGTTATCAAGACGCGATGCGTTATTTAGGTATATGTACCCAACCTGCGCACTTCCGTTCTGGTCTCTTCTTCTATTCTCGGTATTCCTAAATAGCTAAAAATGCACGCGGGGTCGCGTGATTAATCAGGGATATCAACATAATGAACAAATCTATCATCGCCAGCCTTATTGGCATGGTGTTTATCACACCAACTTATTCAGCAGAAAATATTGATTTAGATGATGTGGTCGTTACTGCCAGCCGCATAAAACAATCGCGCGAAAGTGTCATTGGCGATGTCACTGTGATTGAACAAGAAGAAATTCAACGCGCTGGGGCTGGATCATTAACAGATTTATTGCAAACTCAGCCAGGCGTTCAAATATTTACCAATGGCGGTGCTGGTAAAGCTTCTAGTGTTCTTTTACGTGGCACAAGTGAAACACATCTAGTGGTATTAGTTGATGGTTTACGTGTTAATTCAGCAACGTTAGGCACAACCGCTTTCGAGAACATACCGTTATCCCAAATTGAGAAAATTGAAATATTACGCGGCCCAGCCTCTAGCCTTTATGGTGCTGATGCAATTGGCGGCGTGATTCAAATTTTTACCAAAAAAGGTGATGCAGGCAAGCCACTGATTCATGCTGCCATTGGGCTTGGTAGTTACAACACAAAAACGGCTGAGACAGGCCTCACTGGTGGTATTGGTAATACACGCTATGGTCTTAACGTTAGCAGTTTAGATACCGATGGGTTTTCTGCAAGGCGCGTGCGCTCTAACGCGCAGCCTATTAACAAAGATGATGATGGCTATCGTAATTTAAGTATTTCTGGTTATCTTGAGCACACAGTAATAGAGGGACACTTGTTAGGACTTCAGTTTTTTCAAAGCAAAGGTCATAGTCATTACGACAGCACTAATAATTTTGATAACTATAGCGAACAAACAATGCAAAGCTACGCGCTTACTAGCAAAAATCAATTAACAGATTCTTGGCACAGTACTTTAAAATTAGGTTCAGGATCGGATGACTCTGATGACCACTCATCTACCGGTAAAACTAATTTCACCACTAAACAAAAGCAATTTTCCTGGCAAAATGACGTTAACCTGCCTTTGGGAGTTTTGACGCTATTATATGATCGCCTAGAAGAGCGTGTAAGCTCAACAACCGAATTTAACAAAACCCACCGTAGCAATGATGGATTTACAGCTAGCTATATTCTAGATCATCAAAACCATGGGTTACAGATTTCATTGCGCGAAGACCATAACACTCAATTTGGCAGTAATACTACGGGTAACATTGGCTATGGTTACCGCATTACACCAGAATGGCGCGCCACTGCAAGTTATGGCACTGCTTTTAAAACGCCAACATTTAACCAATTATATTTTCCAAATTTTGGCAACGCAAACCTGCATCCTGAAGAGTCTGAAAACGTTGAAGCTAGCATGCGCTATGAAACATCACATTTACGTGCAGGCATCACCGTTTTTGAGAACAAAATCGATGATTTGATTCAATTCTCTGGGGCTACTGGTTGCACTTTCGCGGGCTTTTGTCCTGTAAACGTAGCCAAAGCAAAAATTACAGGAGCAACCTTTGATGCCAGCTTTAATATTACTGACGACCTAAAGCTTAACGGTAACCTCACAATACAGTCACCTCGTGACGAAGCAACCGAACAGTTACTTACACGTCGCGGCAACCGCTATGGTGCAATTAGTTTGTTACATAACTGGGGTAACTTTCAGTGGGGTGCAGAAGTAACAGGCGCGTCCAAGCGCTACAATGATGCAGCCAATACTAAAGAAATGGAAGGCTACATGCTAGTAAATGCAACAGCTAACTATCGCATTACGCCTGAATGGAAGGTTGAAGCGCGTGCCAACAACATTTTAGATAAAGAGTATGTATTAGCCTACACGGGCAATAGCGCAGCTGCTGTTGCTTACAATACTGCTGGTAGTAATTTATTTATAGGATTGCGTTATCAAATGAAGCCTTAACTTAATTACATTGTTAAATGGTCACCAATGCAAGCCTGAGTGGCTATTTAACCAAAACTTCTACCAAAGACAAGTTGCTTAATTTAGCATTATTGGTAATTTAAGTTAAAATTTGTAATTAGTTATTTAACATCAATCAAGCTCAGAGGCGAACCCACATGCTTACTCTTTCAAAAACCAATCAAGTTTTAATCGGCGTTGTTTTAACAATAATCTTAGTTGCGACGCGCGGTCATCATTTTGCCTCAATGATTAATTTGCCTAGTGCAACTTTAGCGGTGTTTTTTCTAGCGGGGGTATACTTACGCCCTACCTGGGCATTGCCTGTCTTATTGGCGCTGTGCGCTGGCCTAGATTACGCAGCCATCACCTTTGGTGGCGTGAATAATTTTTGCGTTACGCCTGCTTATGGATTTTTGCTTCCCGCTTATGGCGTAATGTGGTTGGCTGGCCGTTGGCTTGCTAAACGTTACAGTTTTAACTGGGCAACCATGCTACTACTCACTGTTAGTTTAGCTGTAAGCGCTGCATTAAGTGAGTTATTTTCTAGTGGTGGTTTTTACTTCTTTGGTGATCGTTATGCCAGCCCCACATTCGCTGAATTCGGTCCCAGATTAGTGAAATACTTTCCACATCAGTTAGAAGGCCTTGCGTTTTGGATGGGTGTTGCAGTTGTGGTTCATGTCGCGTTTGTTTTAGTGCGTGGCAATACACAAGCGCAGACCTGATTCAGATTGAGCGAAAATATACCCACTAAAAACGATCGCCACAATGCGCGCATGCAGCGCAAAAAGGCGGTTGTTGATGCAAAAATAGAATCTGCCAACATTGCCAAAGGCTTATTGTTAATCCATACAGGCAATGGCAAAGGCAAGTCTACTGCGGCTTTTGGCTTGCTTGCCCGCGCGCTTGGACACAACATGAAGGCTGTGGTAGTGCAATTCATCAAGGGTCGCTCTGATACTGGCGAAGAGGCTTTTTTCCGCAACTCATCCAATCTTACTTGGCATGTAATGGGCGACGGCTTTACTTGGGAAACCCAAGATGCTGAGCGTGATATGCAATCCGCACGCGCTGCTTGGCAGCTGGTTTGCGGTTATTTACAAGATGAATCTATTAATCTGGTGATTCTGGATGAGTTTACCTATACGCTTAAATACCAATGGCTAACGAGCGAAGAAGTATGTGCGGCCTTGCAAGCACGCCCATCAATGCAGCACGTGGTCATTACTGGTCGCGCTGCACCTGAAACTTTAATTGCCATAGCAGACACGGTGAGCGAAATCAATTTGGTGAAACATGCCTTCAAAGACGGTGTGCAAGCCATGCCTGGCATTGAGTGGTAACCGTGAATAAAGTCAGCTGCCCCGCCGTATTAGTCTCTGCCCCTGCTTCTGGTCAAGGTAAAACGCTATCGACCGCGGCTCTGGCTAGGGCTTGGAAAAATCGCGGGCTAAACGTACGCGCATTCAAATGTGGGCCTGACTTTCTTGACCCCATGCTGCTGGAAGCGGCTACGGGACAAGCCGTTTACAATTTAGACCTAGCGATGTGTGGCGAGCAAGATGGTTTGGCGCGTTTATATCAAGCGGCGCAAACAGCAGATGTGATTATTGTTGAAGGTGCCATGGGTTTATATGACGGCACACCTTCTAGTGCTGATATTGCTACTCGCTACGGTCTACCAGTGATGCTTACCATTGATGCCAGCGGCATGGCACAAACGTTCAGCGCACTGGCCTCTGGCTTGCTGGGCTATCAACCAGCGCTAATTCCCGCAGGCGTTCTAGCCAACAAGGTCGGTAGTACGGGTCATGCGGATATGTTGCGTGATAGCCTACCGTCGCATCTAAATTGGCTAGGTGCGTTACCTCAAGATGAGGCTTACGCACTACCAGAGCGCCATCTAGGGCTGTTTAGAGCCGATGAGATTGTAGATTTAGAGACTAGAATTGAAGCCGCAGCAGTTGCCTTGGCTAACTCCAGTCCGTTGCCCCTGCCACCAGCGGTCATATTTCCAGCGCCAGAAATTTCAACACTGCCAAAGTTACTGACAGGCAAAACCATTGCTATTGCACGTGACGCTGCTTTTTGCTTTCTTTATCCAGCTAATTTGGATTGTTTGCTTGAGATGGGTGCAATGGTTAAGTTCTTTTCACCTTTACAGGACAATATCTTGCCAGAAGCTGATGCCTACTGGCTACCAGGTGGCTATCCGGAATTACATCTCAAGGAAATCAGCGAAAATACCACCATGCACGAAGCAATGCAGGCCGCTTTTAATTCAGGCAAACCTATCCTCGCCGAATGCGGCGGTATGATGGCGTTATCTGAATCTATTAACGATACACCCGCTTTTGGATTGCTGGCTGGGCATAGTCGAATTGAACCACGTCTACAAGGTATAGGCACCCAGCACGTAACTCTGTCCGAAGATACAGCCGAAGCTGATGGCAAAATCGGTGCGCATACATTTCATTATGGCAAATTCAACACACCGCTGATTGCTGCATTTCAAGCTACCAGCAGGTACGGTAAAGGTGAAGCCATCTATCAGCATGGCAGCATTACTGCGAGTTTTTTACATTTTTACTTTTCATCTAACCCATTATTAGCGGCAACACTATTTGCTTATGCAAGACCATAAATTCTCAGAGATTGAAATTGCAGCTGTTTATCGTGCAATTGAAGAACGTCGCGATATGCGGCACTTTCTACCGCTGCCTGTTGCGCCTGAGATCCTGACTAAAATTTTGCAAGCAGCGCATCACGCACCTAGCGTCGGTTTAATGCAGCCGTGGCGGTTTATCAGAATTACCGATTTAAATACACGCAATTGTATTCATCAACTGGTGGATAAAGAGCGCGTTAAAACCGCGCAAGCGATTGGTGAGTATGAAAACACGGCGCGCATGGCCGAGTTTTTGCGATTAAAAGTAGAAGGCATTTTAGACTGCGGTGAGTTAATAGTGGTGGCCTTGTGCGACAAACGTGAGGGCCACGTTTTCGGGCGCAGAACCTTACCCGAGATGGACATTGCTTCTGTGAGTTGCGCTATTCAAAA
Source organism: Methylotenera sp. (assembly GCA_035460465.1). GTDB lineage: Bacteria > Pseudomonadota > Gammaproteobacteria > Burkholderiales > Methylophilaceae > Methylotenera. The sequence goes on from DATHWQ010000016.1 coordinate 22,881, forward strand.
CATGTGGCTAGCCGCCCGTGCAGAAGGCTTGGGCATGGGCTGGGTTTCAATTTTTGATCCGATCGAATTAGGCAAACTACTCAATATTCCTAGTGATGCCAAACCTATTGCTGTACTGTGTTTAGGCCACGTCAGCAGCTTTTACAAAGAACCTATGCTGGTAGAAACTGGCTGGGCAATCGCAAAATCATTAGACGAAATGGTAATGGAAAACAGTTGGAATGATCACGGCTTGCACACTACGGAATGAGATACGCTAAACGCATTGTGTGCTTAACCACAGAACCCACCGAGGTGCTTTATCTGCTGGGCGAACAGGATCGTATCGTCGGCATTTCTGGCTACACCACCCACCCAGCCATCGCCAGAAAAGAAAAACCGAAGGTTTCTGCTTTCACTAGCGCGAAAATCGATAAAATTTTAGAGTTAAAGCCTGACTTGGTGATAGGTTTCTCCAACTTGCAGGCGGATATTGCCGCTTCCCTCATCCGCGCGGGTGTTGAAGTGCATCTCTTTAATCAGCGCTCCATCGAGCAAGTGTTGAACATGATTGCGACAACTGGCGCATTAGTCGGCGCTGCAGATAAAGCGGCCAAACTTATCGCAGAGTTGGAAGATACGCTAGACCAAGCACGGTTAATAGCTAGCCACTTATCGGCAAAACCCAAAGTGTATTTTGAAGAGTGGGACGAACCCATGATGTGTAGTATACGCTGGGCAATGGAGTTGATTGAGATTGCCGGCGGCACGAATTGCTTTCCAGAGCTTTCACATTTTCACAGCGCAACAGATCGTATCGTGACTCCCCAACAAGTAGTAGAGCGGCAACCTGATATCATTATTGGCTCATGGTGCGGTAAAAAATTTCAGCCCGAGCAAGTGATGGCGCGTAAAGGTTGGGCGGACATTCCCGCGGTTAAACACGGTTTTGTGCGTGAAATAAAGTCGGCTGACATTTTGCAACCCGGGCCGTCACTCATTACGCATGGCTTAAAGCAACTGCAAGCCATTATTCAAGAATGGTCTATATTTAATGCTGAGAATAAGCAGGACGAGCTAATAACAAAGACTAGAGGAACAAAATAATGTCAGTACATTTAATTTTAGGCGGCGCACGTTCCGGTAAAAGTGCCTATGCAGAGAAGCTTGCTTTAGAAGGTGGCCTTGCGGTAAGTTATGTCGCCACTGCGCAAATCTACGACAACGAATTTAAAGCGCGCATACAACATCATCAAGATAGGCGCCCTGCAGATTGGGCATTGATCGAGGAACCGCATTACCTTGCACAAACACTCCGCCGTTTGGCTGCGCCCAATCAATGTTTGATTGTAGACTGCCTGACATTATGGCTCGCGCAATGGATATGCCCTGATTGCAACCCTCCGCAAGATTCGAGCTGGAAAACTGAGCGCGAAGCATTGTTATCCGTGCTATCCACACTACCTGGTACAGTTATTTTGGTCAGTAACGAAGTCGGCATGGGCATCGTACCTTTAGGCGAAATCAATCGACAGTTTCAAGATGAGCAAGGTAGGTTAAACCAAGCAGTGGCGGCAGTCGCGAATCAAGTGACTTTTGTTGTGGCTGGCTTGCCACTCAAGCTTAAATGACGGGTAAATCAACCTTGAGCTTATCCCAATCCAAATGTTGTTCAATACAATCGGCTAAGCGCTCCAGGCCGGCCTCACGTAACTGCTCGTAATCAAACTGCGTATCTGTGGCCTCTAAGCCCGCCCATTTTAGCCATGCGGTACAGGATTGCGGATGGTCAAACAAACCATGCAGGTATGTGCCCGCGATTTGATCATCATCTGAAATAGCGCCTTCTGGCAGTCCATTAATGAATAGTGCAGGGCTATTTAAAGCCGCACCGACACTCACTCCCATGTGAATTTCGTAACCGGTCACATTTGCATCAGCAAAAGATAATTTACCGCTTACTTGGGCAAGATGCTTTTCTTGTGCAAGCGTGGTTTCCATCTCTAGCCAAGCGAAACCAGTACTAGCTCCCGCTTCACCTTCTAAGGCATGTGGATCATTAATCAATTGACCCAGCATTTGAAAACCACCACATATACCTAACAATTTTCCGCCGTAGCGCAGATGTTTAGTAAGTGCTTGCTCCCAGCCATTAGCTTGCAGATGTTCTAGATCACCGCGTACATTTTTGCTGCCTGGCAGAATGATTAAGTCGGCGGGGGAAATCGGTTGGTTGATTTTAACGAATTGAAAATCCACTTGTGGATGTAGTCGCAACGCATCAAAATCGGTATGGTTTGAAATATGCGGCAAAATAGGCACGATAATCCGTAATTTATTTTCTAAATTCTCATCTTTTGACGATGATGTATTCGGTACGGCATCTTCGGCTTCTATGTGTAAATCATGCAGATAAGGCAATACGCCAATCACTGGCTTGCCAGTTTCTGTTTCTAGCCAATCCAATCCTGGCTGTAATAAGGCAATATCACCCCGAAAACGGTTAATCACAAAACCAGTCACACGCGCTCTTTCACTGTCCGAAAGCAAAGCAAGCGTACCAACAATATGCGCAAACACGCCGCCACGATCAATATCGGCGATCAGCAGCACAGGGCAATCCACCGCTTCGGCAAAACCCATATTGGCAATGTCGCCTTCACGCAGATTGATTTCTGCGGGGCTGCCCGCGCCTTCCACAACAATGTATTCATATTGACTTATAAGTCGTTGGTATGAATTCAGCACAGCGCGCATGGCGGTCGGTTTATAAGCATGGTAGCCCGTGGCTTCTAGGTTGCCGATTACCTTGCCATGAATAATCACCTGGCAGCCAGTGTCGGAGTTTGGTTTAAGCAATACAGGGTTCATATCGGTATGCGGGGCTAAACCACAAGCTTGCGCCTGCACCGCTTGTGCACGACCAATTTCACCACCATCAACCGTTACCGCTGAATTCAATGCCATATTTTGCGGCTTGAATGGCGCAACTTTAATGCCTCTGCGATACAATACGCGGCATAGTCCTGCCACCAGCGTACTTTTGCCAGCATCCGAGGTAGTGCCTTGTATCATCAATGTTTTCATACCCTGATTATCTCATAATGCCGGTTATTGCTATTGTTGCAGTGACGCTGGATTTTATATTCGGTGAGCCGCGCCGTTACCATCCGTTGGTAGGTTTTGGTTGGATTGTTAATCAACTGGAAGCTAGACTTAACCCTTCCAGCAAACAGAATTTTTCAACGCAACGTTTGATGGGTGCATTTGCATTAGCTTTACTGCTTACCCCTTTCATTGTTTTGGCGTACTTGTTATGCCATATAAAGCTCACTAGCATTATTGCAAATGCATTGCTGCTTTACTTTGCCATTGGTCACAAAAGCTTGCACGAGCATGCAAGAGCTGTCACACATGCACTTAACAATAATGATGAAACCTTAGCCAAAACGGCAGCTTCTTATATGGTGAGCCGCGATTCAGCTGCAATAGACCCTATCCCAGCCACAGTAGAGTCAGTTTTAGAGAATGGTAATGATGGCGTGTTTGGTGCGCTGTTTTGGTTTTTTATTGCAGGTGGCACAGGTGCGTTGCTGTTTAGACTAGCGAACACGATGGATGCCATGTGGGGCTATAAAACGTCACGCTTTTTTTACTTTGGCTGGGCGGCCGCAAGATTAGATGATGTTTTAGATTACATTCCAGCGCGTCTTACTGCCTTAACTTATGCGATTCTTGGCAATACAAAACTAGCATTCAGCTGCTGGAAAACACAAGCCCCACTGTGGGATAGCCCCAACGCAGGACCTGTGATGTCAGCTGGTGCTGGTGCGCTAAATGTGAAGCTGGGCGGTGCAGCACGTTACTTTGATGAATGGCATGATCGACCAGTATTAGGCGCTGGCGCAACGCCTGTTGTGTATGATATTGAGCGTGCACTCAAATTGGTGAGACATGGCGTATATCTCTGGCTAGGCATATTTTCAATCATTACGAGTATTTATCTTGCTTGAACATGGTGGCAACTTAGCGGCTGCGGCTAAACAATATGGCATCCCACTGGAGCATTGGCTGGATTTATCCACTGGCATCAATCCGAATAGCTATCCAATAAGTGAAATCCCAATTTCTAGTTGGCAAAAACTGCCAATAGACAATGATGGATTAATTGAGGCGGCATGCGCTTATTATGGTTGCCAATTTGCATTACCTACGGCGGGATCGCAAGCAGCTTTAAAAATTTTGCCACAATTGAGAACATTATCAAAAGTAGCCATGCCGCATTTGATGTATCAAGAACACGCCGCTGCTTGGCAGCGTCATGGGCATGAGGTCATTAAATTTGATACTTACCCCGATGAAATCATCATTAAAAATGCCGATGTTATTTTACTTTGCAACCCCAACAACCCGACTGCAACGCAATTCTCCAAAGCAGAATTACTCCGTTGGCATGCGCAATTATCGGAACGTGGTGGCTGGCTGATTGTTGATGAAGCGTTCGTAGACGTAACGCCTGAGTGCAGTATTGCCCAACATGTCCATTTAGATGGCTTATTTGTACTGCGCTCACTTGGTAAGTTTTTTGGTTTGGCGGGTGCAAGAGTTGGCTTTCTTCTCGGAGCACAGCAAACACTCATGAGCGCACAAGAAGAAATCGGCCCATGGACGATTACCGGCCCTGGCCGCTTGATTGCTAAACAAGCATTAATGGATAAAATTTGGCAAGAAAAAACGCGTATTTTGCTATCTGATAGTAGTCAACGGTTGCTGGAATTACTTACCCAATATGGATTAGCACCTACGGCAGGTACTGCATTATTTCAATTTACGCCAACTAAACGAGCAGCAGCATGGCAGCAGCATTTTGCTAAGCAAGGTATTTGGGTGCGTCTATTTAGCGAAGTACCAGCCTTAAGGTTTGGTTTACCACCAAAGGATGGTTGGGAAAGATTAGAAACTGCGCTGAAAAACTTTAGTTAAAGATTCATGAAGTGTACTCTCGGTACCTCACCTTTAAACTCTAATTGCGTGACACTCGCGTAATCAATCGACATTCTGAATAGTCGTTTCAAAGGCATCTGCAGTACTTCTGCGATAAGTGCGCGAATAAAGCCGCCATGCGTTATCACTAGAATATGTTTGCCCTGTGAGTGGCTGCTCACATCTTCCACAAAGCTTTTAGCACGCGCATGCAACTGCGAGAATGTTTCACCATTTGGCGGTGCTAGATTGGCGTAATCATTTGCCCAGATATCAAAAGTCTCACGCGGTATCGCATCCCACGAACTCAATTCCCAATCGCCAAAATGCAGTTCTTTTAAGCGCGCATCATGTTGTATGTCATGCGTGGTGAGGCCCAAGCCTGAGTCAAGACACAAGGCATGTGCAAGCTTATGGCAGCGTTGTAATGGGCTGGTATAAATCGCATCAAACTCGAATGCCACGAGTTTTTTTCTTAGCACTTTTAGCTCTTCATCAAATTTAGCAGAAACATCAATATCACTCTGTCCGTAACAGATGCTAGGTTCAACATCTAAAGAGGTATGGCGTACTAAGGTAATTTTCATAGCGCGTTTATGACCCAACGAACAATGTGGCACTCGCCAACAAACCCACGTAGAACGCAATCTCGGTGAGTTGTTGCATGGCACCCAAACAATCACCAGTGTAGCCGCCGATTCGAGTTTTAATTTTCGCACTGAACCATAGCCAGATAATCACTACTGGCACTAGCGCGGCTAAAAATTTCATTTCTAACAACATCATGGGCAACAAACCAAAAAAGGTAGCGATGACAAGCTCTGTCACACTCAATTGTGTTGCTAACGGCTTAGACTTGCCTGCGGTCTTCACATAGCTTTGCGTGAACATCACCAACACCGCACATAAGCGACTAAGTGCGTGGCCTGCCACAATTGATGCGGGGATAAATGCTGCCATTTGATAACTTAAAGCCTGGTATTTAGTGAGCAATGCAAGTACTAGCCCTATCGCGCCATAACTACCGAGGCGAGAATCCACCATAATAGTAAGCACTTGCTCTTTACTCCAACCGCCGCCCAAGCCATCAATCGCGTCGGCCAAACCATCTTCATGGAATGCGCCTGTCAATAAGATGGTAGCGACCATACTGAGTAAAACAGCCACTTCCAATGGCAACAACATATCACTCAACCAGAACACCAAGGCGCCAACAGCGCCGACTAGAATTCCGACCAAAGGAAAAAAGCGTGTTGATTTATTGAGGTCTGACTCTGCAAAATCACCTAAAGTGATAGGTACGCGTGTGAAGAACATGACAGCGGTTAAAAAGTAACGCCAGTTCAGTTTAATCAAGTCAGCCATATGATTTAAGTCTTTTGTGAAACACTGGCTGATTCAAAAGAGGCCATTTTGTTTAAGAAATTAATAGCAGCCAACACCAACGGATATGCCAAAGCGGCACCTGTACCCTCGCCCAGACGTAGATTAATATTCAGCAAAGGTTTCACTTTCAAAAAATCTAACATCGCTTTGTGACCAGACTCATCAGAACAATGCGTGAACACGCAATAATGCAGAATATTCGGTTGTAATTTCACGGCCACCAATAACGCAGCAGTCGTAATAAATCCATCAATCAACAGCGTGCATTGTTGCTCAGCAGCTTGCAGCATTGCACCCACCATCATGGCGATTTCAAAACCACCGAAAGTCGCTAATACTTGCATGGCGTCTGTATTATCCAGTTGATGTAAATTAATCGCTTTTGCTAAAACTTGTTTCTTTTCATCTAACCCTACATCGCTCAAGCCTGTACCACGACCCACGCATTGTTCGATTGGTAATTCACACAAAAGGCTCATCAAACAACTTGCCGATGAGGTATTGGCGATACCCATTTCGCCGAAACCAAACACATTACAACCCTCTGCAATTTGAGCATTTACAATTGCTGCACCGCGTTCCATCGCCTGCCTACATTGTTCAGCGGTCATTGCAGGTTCAAGTAAAAAATTACGTGTGCCCATGCCAACTTTAGCATCGATCAAATCTGGGGTTTTCGAGAAATGATGATTCACGCCACTATCAATCACCCGTAAGCGTATGTTGTTCTGTGCTGTAAAGACATTGATAGCCGCACCACCTTGCAGAAAATTCATGACCATTTGCGCGGTAACGGCTTGCGGGTAAGGGCTAACCCCAGATTCGGCAATACCGTGATCGCCCGCAAACACCAACATCGTAGGATGCCTAAACTGCGGGCTCAGTGTTTGTTGTATCAAACCAAGCTGCAAAGCAACAGTCTCCAATGAACCTAACGCGCCTAATGGTTTGGTTTTATTGTTTATTTTTTCTAACAGTTGATTTTTAAGTGCCTGATCAGGCTGAATGATATTAAATTTCATAAGTTTGATTTTACATGAGTAGAAATCTTCAAACTTATATCGCCATTAAATATTACTTAATCTTAGTAATTTTCCTTTGTAGAATCTGCGCGAAGTTTGCTATAATGCGCGGCTTGCAAACATTTTACCGAAGTTTGCATGAGGGCCGGGTAGCTCAGTCGGTAGAGCAGCGGATTGAAAATCCGCGTGTCGGCAGTTCGATTCTGCCCCCGGCCACCAATTAGATTAAGCCTTACAGAAATGTAAGGCTTTTTCATTTTTAGCCTACCGTAACCAACAAGTACCGTGTTTAATCGTGATGCCGTAATTGAAAGATTATGGGGTGCGACATGTGTATACCTCTCAACCATTGCGGCAGTTTTCCAACCACCTAAACGTTGTAGCTCATGCGTTGGCGCTCCAGCTTGCCTTTGCCATGCTGCCCAAGTATGACGTAAGTCATGGAATCTGAAATCTTCTAATTCAGCTTTATTAAGTACTGTACATTGCTATATTCTTTCGGATTTTCAATTACGGTTACGTCCTTTGGTGTGGTTGAAATTTGGATTAGTTATTCTAAAGAATTTTCTATATCACTGGTGTTAAAGATATGCGCCTTACAGCTAGTCCCAGTGTACGTTTATCTAAACTTTCACTATTAATATCACATGGTCTAATTAAATTTTTAACCTCTAACGCAACTCGCACACGGTCCTTGCGACTTGAGAAAATATGCTTTGGAACAAGGGCTTCCAATATCACGATACCATCAACGTTTTTTTTCTTGAGTGATACATATTGGTTATTTACACTCGCAGATGCATCATCTGCAGCATTTATCGATAACTGGTAAATTACCTCGAAGCACAATATATAATCTCTGTTATTTACTGCACGAAAATCAATCCAGGCTTTTGGTTCCATGCCTGTCCAAGCAAAATTTTGATTATTTTCCTTTTCCCTAAGATGCCAACCCATGCCTGGGATCGGCCTGTCGAAAATGAAATCATGGCCATAAGGTAAAGATGTCAACCAATCCATATCAGGTTCATCAGTTGGCTTATCAATATATTTGTTGAAACCCATATGGTCTGTACCACTTACCAAAATACAAGGAAAAGATTCACTTACCTCCACTATCGGAACAGTAAAACGCATAGCTAAACCCAATCGAGCCTCTTTACTCATATTTGGATTTGAGTGGTGTAATATTCTTTCATTAAATAGAAAGAACTGACCAGGCTGAAGAGTAAGAGACACTTTAGATGACTCATCAATATAGGATGGGTCAGATGCAACCCCACCAAAGCGCATGCTATATTGAGAGTCAGTATCTCGCACAGGTGGGATGATTGACTTATGAGATCCTGGTATTACTTCAACACATCCGTTTTCTAGCGTGGCTGGCGTAATTGCTAACCATGCAGAGATATTAATGACTGGCTCCATTTGCCAATTGTAATAATCTTGATGCCAAGGATATTCTTCCATATGACCCAACTCAGCGGGCGGCTTATTGAATATATTTGAATTCCACAATATAAGATCCTGGCCAAAAAGTGAAACTAAACGGCCAATAATTTCTGGGCTAGTACACAAGTCATATATGGTTCGACTATCCAGATGACGAACGCGCAAGCCAAAGGGACAATGCGGAGTTGGTGTTGGAAGCACACGATCATAAATAACCTGCTTAAAAGCTGCCATTTCACTTGGTTCATAAGCAGTAAATGGCCCTATAAATCCATTTTTTCTAAATGACTCAATTTCTTTTGAAGATAATGTGAGTTGTTTAATTTCTGGTGAGATGCTTGACGACACAGAGGGCCCCTTAAAATTTCCAGCCCTTTCAATCAGGCTACTTTCATCTACATTGCTTAAGTCATCATGAAACATATTGCTTGAAGGATACGATTTTTCCAAAGAGCGCAGCGTTTCAGTTGAATTTTTGGCTTTAAGCAAGAGTTCTGCAATATTATATATTTTAGTGTAAGCGATTTGGCTTGCAACAATCTGTTTTTTAGCAGCTTGTAATAACAAAGGCCGAGCACCATCCGCTTGCTGCCACATCAATTCGATAGTTTTTGAAAGGGTTTCATTTAATGAATTTGCATTTAACATTTCTACATAACATCCAGTGCCGAACAGTACCTTAAGCCCTTCAAGTTTTGCCTTGTAATGTGGAGATGCCGCCAATGCGACCACGGATATACCTTGCGATAAAGCAAATACTGCAGCGTGATAGCTGCCGGTTACAACCAGTCTGCATTTTGCAACCTGATTAATTACATCTATTGGACTACTTAGGCTTTGACCGCCATCGGAAATAATATTGAGTCCGCTAAGCAGTTCGCATATTGCTTCAGGGTCCGATGGGCCTGACATCGATATAGGTAAAGGCACTATGGGAATATCTAATTTTTTAACAACCAGTTGCAGGCTACTTTGTAAGCATTTAATAGTCGTTGAATCGATTCCTGAGTAATCAGCTTTGCGTAAATTTATACCCAAGCTGTTCCCGAGGACAGCAGGGCGGGCTTCGAAAGCTAATTCAACAGCATCGTCTCCAGCAACTGCAATTTGTTCTTTTTTTGCACCAAATGAGTGTGCAACAAAAACACTTTGATACGGTTCTCGGCACACAATTAAGTTTAACTTAGGCAAAATGGACAATATTTTATTCAGTAAATCTGGATTCCGAATAGGTTCAAAACCAGCACTTAAGATAAAGCTTGGTTTGTTGTATTGAATTGCTGTTTCTAATGTATCTAAAACTGCCCAAGCATGGCTAGGGAAGCAATCGTTAAAATAACCACCACCTGTAGCCATTACTAAATCAGACCTTTTTATAGCAGATAGAATTCTTTCTGAGTCGCTAATCTGTGCCCTTGTTAGGGTCGGGAATTGTTTTGTGCCTTTTGACATCATCCATGAAAATCTTTTCAGAATATGTTTTGCAGTAGGCTTAACAGCTATCTCTTCACACTCTTTATGCTCAAATGACAGGCGCTCATCACTTAATAACAAGGGTGAGATATTGGTAGAGATATTACCTAATAAATTATTACGTGTTATCCATTCTATTTCACAGTCTGGCCATAAATGCCTTAGTCGACGGGTGATAATCTGATAGATCGCACGATCGCCTTGATTATCATTATTTGCAAAGTAATTACCAGAATCTATAAGTATTCGCATCAACTTCTTTCGATTGGCAACTGCCTCTTAATCCTGATTCTTTTGGCATACGTCTTACTTTGAAACATTTGTACATGTAAGGCCTTTTCATTTTTAGCTATCGTAGCCAACGATTGGTTCAAGACTTTTAAACTGAGCACCTACTAATCAGTATATTCTGATATCTCTCACTTAATCCGTTAGTTAGCAATCTTCGTTCCTTGATTGAACAATCAAAGAACTCAAAGTCAGGTAGTCGACACCTGCTTCAGAAGTTACCGTGATCTCTGAAAAAAGGAATTTTTAGGTTCATTAAACGTGCTGGTATTCTGCACGAACCCATGCAAATGACACGCCTAGGCACACCATGCAATCAATATGTAATCGCGTCTTCTAGATTGAGCGTGAGTTCGGCTCGTTGTTGCGGCGTCTTCGCTAGCCAAGTTTTCCAACCTGAGGTTTGGCTTTTAATTACTGCCTCATTGTATTTCTCGAAGAAAGCATCACTGTCGGTCGTCTTGTCTACGAAGCGCGTTTCGGAAATCCAACGAGGAAAGTCCTTGTTTGTGATTGCATAGTCCGACGGACCTGAAGAGCGGAGCGGGCGCATCTGAAATCCATTAGCATAGATAAAACGTAACAATACGTAATAGCGCTTACCGGCTTCAACGTTTGCATCGAGAAAGTGCGCTGCAATGCCAGGTTGATTAGCCATCAGAATATGGCGCCCTGGCGTAAACAGGAGTGCTACCTTGCTGTGTGCACCAGTTGTAGCGAGCAGTGTACGATTGTTGTCATTGATCTCAAAGATACCAACAGGAAACATGCCTTGAATAGAATTGATTGGCTCAAGAAAAACAATCTGTGCCCGATCTTGTGGCGGCGGAGGTAGGTTTTGGTTAGCAGCAACGACGAACTGTGGTCTAGGTGGCGGCTCGGTTGCGCACCCTCCGATAGCTAAAAGCATTGCAAAGAGAGTAAAGAGGTGTATTTTCATGGTTGCCTTGGTTGGAAAATGGTGGGCATAAACGCCGTTTCTTTTTGAGACATACTTTGCTAAATTCTAGAAGTTAGAAATTGGTCTGTCCGTATACTAATTTAATAGCAAGCTCGGACGCAACCACCATTAGTAACTCAACATAAATTATGAGTTAAATAACCGTTTT
>DATHWQ010000017.1:0-58662 GCA_035460465.1 Methylotenera sp.
AGTAGGTAACCTAGGTAATTTAGGTGACGTAGTTAAAGTTAAAGATGGTTTCGGCCGTAACTTTTTGATTCCACAAGGCAAAGCTAAACGCGCTACTGAAGCGAACAAAGCTGAATTCGCTGCTCGCCGTGTTGAATTAGAAAAACAACAAGCTGCAATCTTGGCTGCTGCACAAGCACGCGGTGAAAAATTGACTGGTCATATTGTTGCAGTATCACAAAAAGCTGGTGTTGATGGCCGCTTGTTCGGTTCTGTAACTAACGGTGACATCGCTGAAGCATTGGTTGCTCAAGGTTTTGAAATTGTTAAAGCTGAAGTGCGTTTACCAAATGGCCCATTGAAAACAATCGGTGACCATGTTGTAACACTTGCTTTACATCACGATGTGACTGTAGATGTGACTGTTTCAGTGACTGCAGAAGCTTAAGTTTTAAGTATCAGCAATAAATAAAAAAGGCTACTTCGGTAGCCTTTTTTATTTTGCACATCACCTATTTAGATGCGGCGGATATTCAGTATAATCTCCGCATGGCTGATGAACAATTAGATGCACTAAAAATCCCCCCACATTCGGTAGAAGCCGAGCAATCCGTCATCGGCGGGTTACTACTAGAAAATGAAGCATTAGATAAAGTCGCGGATATTCTTACTGCGCAAGACTTTTACCGTCACGATCATAAGGCAATATTCCAGCATATTGCTAAGCTTATTGAACACAATAAGCCGGCTGATATCGTCACGGTAGCAGAATCACTAGAAAACAATGCTGAGCTTTCAGGTGTGGGTGGTATTGCTTATCTAGGCGCCTTAGCACAAAGCACACCAACTGCAGCCAATATCCGTCGTTACGCAGAAATCGTACATGAGCGTGCGGTGATGCGACAACTTGTTGTTGTGGGTTCAGGCATTGCAGAAAGTGCTTACGCGCCAAATGGTCGCGATGCACAACAGCTATTAGATGAAGCTGAAGCGAAGATATTCCAGATCGCGGAAGGCGGAAAACGTAGCACTGAAGGCTTTGTAGATATCAAAATTCTACTACCGCAAGTTGCAGACCGTATTGACCAATTATTCTCGCGTGATAACCCATCAGATGTCACTGGTATCCCAACAGGCTTTGCTGACCTCGACTCCATGACCTCGGGTCTACAGGGTGGCGATTTAATCATTGTGGCAGGGCGTCCATCGATGGGTAAAACTGCATTCTCATTGAACATTGCTGAGAACGTGGCGTTGGATAGTGGCTTACCAGTGGCCGTATTCTCGATGGAGATGGCGGGCACACAACTAGCCATGCGTATGATCGGTTCGGTAGGGCGCTTGGACCAACATCGCATGCGTACTGGCAAGCTGGAAGATGAAGACTGGGAGCGCTTAACGACTGCGCTAGGCAGATTGAACGAAGCGCCTATTTTCATTGATGAGGGTGCAGGCTTAAGCTCGTTCGATGTGCGTGCCAGAGCGCGTCGTTTACATCGCCAATGCGGCAAGCTAGGTTTGATCGTCATCGATTACTTGCAGTTGATGTCTGCGCCGGCAGGACGTTCTGGTGAAAACCGTGCGACTGAGATTTCAGAGATTTCGCGTTCACTCAAAGCATTAGCCAAAGAGCTGGATGTACCAGTGATTGCATTATCCCAGCTTAATCGTTCAGTTGAAACACGCCCAGATAAACGCCCGGTAATGAGCGATTTGCGTGAATCTGGCGCGATTGAGCAGGATGCGGACGTGATTCTGTTCATCTATCGCGACGAAGTATACAACCCCGATAGTACAGACAAAGGCACCGCAGAGATTATTATCGGTAAGCAACGTAACGGCCCAATTGGACGCGTGCGCCTTACATTCTTGGGTCAACACACACGTTTCGAAAACTTTGCAGGTAGCGGCCACATGGCTGATAACTACTAGTTGCAGAGAAAGATTAAGTTTTAATTTACGTCTAATATGCGTCCAATTCAGGCCACCATTCATCGCACCGCACTCGAACATAACCTTAACGTGGTGAAACAGCATGCGCCACATTCAAAAGTGATGGCGGTAGTGAAGGCCAATGGTTATGGACATGGCTTGATCAATGTTGCACATGGCCTTAAAGCTGCTGACGGTTTTGCGGTGTTGGGTTTGAACGAAGCCATCGATTTACGTGAAGCTGGTTTTAGCCAAACCATATTGTTGCTGGAAGGCGTATTTAATCAGCAAGAGCTTAATATTGCGGCTAGTTTTACCGTTGATATTGTGGTGCATTCTCTCCTACAAATAGAGATGCTGGAATCTGCTCAATTGGCAAGACCGCTGCATGTACACCTCAAAATAAATACTGGCATGAACCGCTTAGGCTTTACGCCAAGTGAGTTTTTAACGGTGTTTAACCGCCTTAAAGCCTGTAACAATGTTCGCGAAATTATTTTAATGACGCATTTTGCTACTGCTGATGAGGCGCTAGGCATAGAAGCACCATTACAACTATTCCAAAAAACCATACAAGGCTTGAATCAGTCGATTTCTTTGGCAAACTCGGCAACCATCTTACGGTACCCACAAGCACATACTGATTGGGTAAGGCCCGGCATCATGCTGTATGGCGCATCTCCAGTCAGTGAAACGCCAGCATCAGTGTATGGCTTGAAGCCAGCGATGGAGTTGACAAGTGAGATTATCGGCGTGCAAACCATTCAAAGTGGTGAAAGCGTAGGCTATGGTCATCGTTTCACAGCCGCCAAAACTACCCGTGTGGGTATCGTGGCTTGCGGCTATGCGGACGGTTATCCAAGGCATGCACCAAATGACACCCCAATCGCTGTCAATAACAAACTAACGCGCACCATCGGCCGTGTTTCTATGGACATGTTGTATGTCGATATTACGGATGTGCCAGAAGCCAATATCGGCGCGCCTGTCGAGCTATGGGGCTCACATGTTTCGGTAGATGCAGTGGCTGAAGCTTCTGGTACGGTTGGTTATGAGTTGTTGTGCGCACTGGCACCTAGAGTGCCAATGAAAGTGATTGATGGCGAAAGCTAAAACAATTTATACCTGCACAGAATGTGGCGGTGTCGAACCTAAGTGGCAAGGCCAGTGCCCAAGCTGCCAAGCATGGAATACCTTAGTTGAAACCATTGCAGAAAATGCTAGCGCGGGCACAATTGCAAGCCGCTATGCGCCGTTAGCAGAAACAGCAGGGTTGCAAAAACTTGTTGAAGTTGAAGCTGCTGAAGTGCCGCGCCAACCAACAGGTGTCAGTGAGTTTGATCGCGTGTTGGGCGGCGGCTTGGTCCCAGGCGGCGTGGTGTTGATTGGTGGCGACCCAGGCATTGGAAAGTCCACATTACTATTACAAACCCTTTGTCATATCGGCAACGCACGTAAAGCCGTTTATGTAAGCGGTGAAGAGTCACCACAACAGATTGCCATGCGTGCCAGACGTCTTGGTTTGGATGCCAGTCCAATCTCATTGTTGGCTGAAATCAACCTAGAAAAGATTATTAGCACTTTACAAAAGCACAAACCTGATATTGCGGTGATTGACTCGATTCAAACCGTTTATTCAGAAGCGTTGCAATCGGCGCCCGGCTCGGTCGCACAGGTGCGTGAGTGCTCGGCACAGCTAACGAGACTAGCCAAACAAGCGGGGATTACGG
The DNA here is from genome assembly GCA_035460465.1 of Methylotenera sp. GTDB lineage: Bacteria > Pseudomonadota > Gammaproteobacteria > Burkholderiales > Methylophilaceae > Methylotenera. Next base: position 3,642 of record DATHWQ010000017.1, read on the forward strand.
TGATATTAGTCGGGCATGTGACTAAAGAGGGCTCACTGGCTGGCCCGCGTGTACTTGAACATATTGTTGATACCGTGCTGTATTTTGAGGGTGACCAAAACTCTAGTTTTAGATTAATTCGTGCCTTCAAAAACCGCTTTGGCGCTGTGAATGAACTAGGCGTATTTGCCATGACGGAAAAGGGCTTGCGTGAAGTGACCAATCCTTCCGCATTATTCCTTTCCCATCATAGCGAGCAGGTGGCGGGATCATGTATCACCGTGACCATGGAAGGCACGCGCCCCTTGTTGATCGAAATTCAAGCTCTGGTCGATGAAGCGCACGCTCCTAATCCTAAGCGCCTCTGTGTAGGGTTAGAGCAGAACCGATTAGCGATGTTATTAGCTGTGTTGCACCGTCATGCAGGCGTTGCGTGCTTTGACCAAGATGTATTTATTAATGCGGTAGGCGGCGTTAAAATTGGTGAACCCGCAGTGGATTTGGCGGTTATATTATCAATCGTTTCTTCTTTAAAAAACAAACCATTAGATAACAAACTTATTGTATTTGGTGAAGTTGGATTAGCTGGGGAAGTTCGTCCAGTACAGCGTGGACAAGAGCGTTTAAAAGAAGCTGCCAAGCTGGGTTTCACCAAAGCAATTGTGCCTAAAGCCAATGCCCCAAAACAAAAGATATCAGGGTTGGAAGTGATTGCCGTTGAGCGGCTGGATCAAGCCTTAGCACAAGTTAGAAACGCCTAAGCCAGGTTGTTGAAAATCAAATTAGCACAATTCAAGCCGCTTCTCACCGCGCCTTCTATCGTAGAAGGATAATCTGCATAGGTGTAATCGCCCGCTAAAAATAACTTCGGTTGCAGTGTTTTATTAGTAGGCCTTGCTAAATCGGGTGTACAGGTGAAGGTGGCGCGTTTTTCAGCAATCACTTTATGCCATAAAGGCTTTGTAAGTTGTGGGAATGTTTGATAAAGCTCTTTGGCAATTCTTAATGCCAACTCATCCTGACTCAAGCGCTGATGTTTACCTTCAGCACTAATAATCACCGCCATTAAACCATTTTGTCCGCATAGTTGGCCTCTATCAAACACCCATTGTCCCATCGTGCCTGTGAGGCCTATCATGACTTTTGGTAGTTTGGTTTCCGGCGGGTATTGCAGATAGATAGTGTGAATAGGCTGATAGCTATAAGTTTGGGTCTGTTCAACGGCATGTTTTAGCTTGGGTATGCCTTCCAATAGTTTATCAACTCGTGCTGGTGACAATGCCACTACAACATGACTAAAGTAGTATTTCCCTTCACGCGTTTCCAAGTTAAAACCATCGTTTTCTACTTGCACGCTACGCACACGTTTATTTAAGCGTACAGCACTGCCTTTAGACTGTATATATTGAGCGATCGGTTGAGAGAGTACTTGTGATAAGTCCAATCGTGGTAATAAAAAATCGCTATTCTTTTTATTGGTGGCGAATTTATCACCTGAAAAACAATCTTTAAGCACATTTAGGAAAATGCGTGTGCTGGCAATCTCTATCGGTGAGTTAAGAGCAGCCAAACATAGCGGCTCCCACAGCATTTTAATCAGTCTGGTTGATTGTTGTTGCTCAACTAGAAACAGTTCTAGCGGGATGTCTTTCATTAGCTGGTATTGAGAGCCCTTGAGACGGTGCACAAACTTTATTGCGGCAATTTGCTCAGAAAAGTCCAAACCTTTACAGGTTAACAGTCCAACCAAGGTGTTGAGTGGAGCAGGTAAGTAGTGCGCGGACTTCAGAGAAAAAGCTGACTGTGCGGATTTGGATTGCATATTGATTTGCAGTGGTACGCGCATGAATGCCTTTTTCTCGTCCACGCCAACTTTATTTAATAAGGCTAAGGTTTCACGGTATGCGCCTAACAATATGTGCTGACCATTATCAAGCAAATGCATTTGGTTGTTATTTTCAACGACCACGGTGCGTGCGCGGCCACCTAGCTGTGAGCTTGATTCAAACAATGTGACCTGTATGCCACGATCAACCAAAGCTGCAGCAGCACTCAACCCGGCACAACCGCCGCCAATCACTGCCACATGGATATTTTTCATATTCATCGATAGACCTTAAAGATTCTTAACCCAGACTTGAAAAGCTAACCAGAACTTACGTAATGCGCCTAATGAAGTGCGTGTATTCAATACTTTTTCTGCCCCGTCAGCCTGAATTTCACGGAGTAACGTTCGGTAAATTGCCGTCATCATTAAGCCAACACGCTGATTTTTGCGGTCTTCATCAGGCAGTTCATGCAAGGCGCGGTCGTAATAACTCTCGGCGCGCTGAATCTGGTGTTCCAGCAGCTTTTTAACAGGCTCCGATTCGCGACTGTGCAGGATATCCTCTTCCGTGACATTGAACGTAGCAAGATCTTCCAACGGTAAGTAAATACGGTTGCGGCGTGCGTCTTCACCGACATCACGGATAATATTGGTCAGTTGGAAAGCCATACCCAGATCATGCGCAAACGTGAGTGTCTTGCGATTACTAAAGCCAAATATCTGTGCGGAAAGCAGGCCAACTACACTGGCAACACGGTAGCAATACAGTTTTAGTTGTTCGAAATCTTCATAGCGGTTGAAATTGAGATCCATCTCCATTCCGTCAATGATTTCAATGAAATGTGCGGCGTCGAGATTGAAAGTTTTAACGTGGGGTAATAGCGCCTTGGTTACCGGATGTATAGGCTTGCTTAGGTACAAGTTTTCTATTTCGGTGCGCCACCAGCTTAATTTAACCTGCGCTACTTGCAGTTCGGTACATTCATCAGCAATGTCATCTACTTCACGGCAGAATGCGTAAAGGGCGGTGATTGCCTCACGTTTCTGCTTAGGTAAAAACATGAAGCTGTAATAGAAGCTAGACCCGCTTTTTGCGGTTTTTTGTTGGCAGTATTGCTGTGGCGTCATTCTAATCGTTATATCCTAAACAGTGCCTTTAAAAACATCAGAGACCAATCCCACTGATTCAGCGTTGGTCTATGCTCAAATATATCACCATTCGCCTTGTTAATCTTGCTGATGATGCGTTCGCCGCCGGCAATAATCATACGCATTTCAAAACCGATGCGCCCGGTTAATATGCGTCCCAAAGGTTTCCCGGCTTGCAATAGTGCACTGACCCGTTGCAGATTGAACTGCATGAATTGTTGCCATCTTTCATCAACCACTTGGTTTTTAATCTGTTGTTCGGTAATACCAAATTCAATCATTTCATTCTGGCACATGTAGATACGTTGTTTGCCATCATTTTTTTGAAAGTCGATCGCAATGTCTTGTAAAAAATTGATGATTTGTAAAGCACTGCAAATGTTATCGGATAGCTGAATATTGTGCGGCGTAGATTTCCCATATAGATGTAGCAGCAGCCTGCCAATTGGGTTGGCTGAACGTTCACAGTAGTCTAATACCTCGCCGTAATTGGCATAGCGCGTTTTTACCACATCTTGGCTGAATGCATCTATCAAGTCATAAAATGGTTTGAATGGTAGCTTCCATTCCCCAATCATTTGACCTAAGGTATTAAAGAAAGCAGTTTGTGGTTTGATATAAGCATGTAACAAATCAAGTTCATCGCGAAAACCATTAAGCAAATTTAAGCGAGCCTCAATAGACAACTCACCTTCATCTGCAAAATCATCGGCCTGTCTGGCAAAGCTATAAATTAAACCAATGGGTTTACGTAGATGGCTAGGCAGAAGAATCGAGGCGACAGGAAAATTTTCGTAGTGACTATTTGCTAAGGTCAAGCTTTCATTGGTGATGGTCTGTGTATTAGCCATTTGTTTTGATTGAGATGCATGCGTCATGGCGTGAGTATGCCACAAATTGCAGTGATTTTTTTTGACAAAAAATTAAGTAGAGATGAATTTTGTTTGACTAAATATCATTGCAAAATCTCACCAGCAGAGCTCAGGTTTGTTAAAATGAAACGTCATTCTATTATTGGAAGTATTTTATGTTGGCAATCATCGGCGGTACAGGCTTAACACAATTAGATAACCTTAATATTACCAAGCGTGTCATTGTGCGTACCCCTTATGGTGAACCATCACAGCCACTGATATTTGGCGAGATAGCAGGGCGTGAAGTGATTTTCCTGGCACGCCATGGCAATGGCCATACTATTCCACCTCACGAGGTGAATTATCGCGCCAATATCTCAGCACTACATTTACAGGGTGTTACGGAGATTGCAGCTATTGCTACCGTCGGCGGCATTCATTCTGACTTAGGACCTGGCGTCATTGCAATACCGCATCAAATTATTGACTACACCCATGGTCGAAAAAATACATTTCATGACGGTGTAGAACTACCAGTGAAACATATTGATTTCACAAATCCATACTGCCCAGATCTGCGTGAAAAATGGATGCGAGCGGCTGCGGCTGCAGGCGAACCACTGATTGACCACGGTGTCTACGCTACAACACAAGGGCCACGCTTGGAAACCGCTGCTGAAATCGATCGTTTAGAGCGTGATGGCGCGACTATGGTAGGGATGACCGGCATGCCGGAAGCCGCGCTCGCTCGTGAATTAGGTATTAGTTATGCTGCGGCTTGCCCGGTGGCTAACCATGCCGCAGGACGTGGCAGTAGTGCGAACGGCATCCAATATGAAGATGTGATGTTTCAGTTGAATCAAACTATGGTAAAAATGCGCAATATTATTGCGCAGCTTGTTAAGCAAAATTAGGAGTTAATCATATGGCGATTAAAACTGTTTTACGCATGGGAGATCCACTGTTGTTAGTACCAGCAGAGCCTGTTGAATGGTTTGATACGCCAGAGCTTCATGCTTTGATTCAAGATATGGAAGACACCATGCTGCACATGAATGGTGCTGGCATTGCCGCACCACAAATAGGCGTCAGCTTGCGCGTGGTGATTTTCGGACAAAAAGAAGAAAATACTGATAAAAATCCAAGATACCCAGATGCAGATGCGGTTCCTTATACGGTATTAATCAACCCATTGATCGCACCTGTGAACCAAGAGCAAGAAGAGGACTGGGAAGGGTGCTTGTCTGTACCTGGCATGCGTGGTATCGTGCCGCGCTACACGCGCCTGCACTACACAGGCTTTGATCAACATGGTAACGAGATCGACAGATTGGTCAGCGGTTTCCATGCGCGGGTAGTTCAGCATGAATGTGATCATTTAGATGGCATCTTATATCCGATGCGGATCAATGACTTAAGAAATTTTGGCTATACAGACGTATTTTTTCCTAATCAGGATATTCAAGACGACTAATTTTTTGCTATAATCTCGTTTTATTCGGAAGAGTGGCAGAGCGGTTTAATGCTACAGTCTTGAAAACTGTCGTGGGTTCACGCCCACCGTGAGTTCGAATCTCACCTCTTCCGCCAGATTGTTCAATGCCGCTGAATTAAGCGGCATTTTTATGAATTACCAGTTTAAGGACTAAAAATGAGTCAAATCCAAATCGATCACAACCCATCAGAAGAGAAATTGAAGCAATTAGGCGTTTCTAGCTGGTCTATCTGGGATTGCGCACCATCTAAATTCCCATTAGATTTCGGCATGACAGAAAGCGCATACGTGCTTGAAGGCGAATTCACTGTAACACCACAAGGCGGCGAAAAAGTCACAATTAAAGCTGGCGATTTCGTTGTGTTCCCAAAAGGCTTAAAAAGCCAATGGGAAGTGGTTAAACAATTAAAAAAGCACTATAAACACAGCTAGTCTGAATATTTGCTTTAGAGCAGTATTAAGTTTTACAATAAGCCTTGATCTTTCAAGGCTTTTTTGTTGCCTATCATCCTGATGTCATGTGGTGATAAACGATATTTTAGGAGTGTTCATCATGAGTAAAATTATTGTAGAAAAACCAAGTACAGAAAAGTTGGCGTCCTTAGGTGTTACGCGTTGGCCAACCTGGTCTAAAGAGGTGTCTCAATTCCCATGGAGCTTTGGTACGCAAGAAATTGCTTACATTCTAGAGGGTGAAGTAACCATTACACCTAATGACGGTAGTGCTGCGGTGAGTTTTCAGGCCGGTGATTTAGTGACGTTTCCAGCTGGTCTATCGTGTACTTGGAATGTTAAAAAGGCATTGCGTAAGCATTATCAGCTAGGCTGATTTAATACCTAAATTTCAGCAATCAGCGATTCTTGTAGCGTTTTAATACGCTCCGCATCCAGCTTTTGGCCTTTTTTACCTGAAATCAGGAAGGTATCCTCAGCACGATTACCTAAAGTATTGATTTTTGCATTATGTAGGTCAATTTCGTGCACTAAGAACTTGTACGCCAAAGTCGCCAGTAAGCCCGGCCGGTCATTCGCAACAATTTCAAGCTTGTGATTATTGTTACCTGCTTCTTCAGTAATTGTGACCTGTGCTTGAATCGGCATATGTTTGACCTGACGGCTGATGCGGCCTTTCAGCGGTGATTCCAGCAAGCTGTCCCCATCAAGTTTTTGAGTGAGTTCAACTTCAATAAATTTTAACAACCCGCTATAACTTACAGATTTACCCGATTCATCCAGAATAATAAAGCTATCCAAGGCATAACCATGGTCTGTAGTGTAGATTTTAGCTTCTACGATGTTATAGCCCATACGATCAAAGAAGTTACAGATGCGTGCGAACAAATCAATTCGGTCTTTGGTATAGATCATCACCTGAATACCATCGCCATTGGAGCTCAGTTTTGCACGCACTATGGGCTTGGGTGTATTGAGATGCGGTGTTAATAATCGAGTATGCCATGCAATCTCATCGCTCTCATGGCGCAAGAAGTATTGGTCACCAAAATTACTCCACAGATGTGCATAGGCTGGAGCACTCAGGCCATACACATTCAACTTAGTCGCTGCCTCAGCCTGACGAGAGGCAATCACTTGTTGTGTCTGCAATGTCTGGTGAGCCAGTGCATGCTTGGTTGCATAGAACAAACTCTCTAATAGGCGCGCTTTCCATGCGTTCCATACTGCCGGACTGGTGCCACGTATATCTGCAACTGTCAGTAAATACAGCGCAATCAGTTTGCGTTCATTCTGCACAAACTGAGCAAACGATTCGATGACATGCGGATCAGATAGATCGGATTTTTGTGCGGTTGCAGACATCTTCAAATGCGCTTCTACCAGCCATGCAACAAGGCGGCTATCTTCCTTAGGTAGGTTGTGCAACCTGCAAAAACGGTTTGCATCTATGGTACCGAGTGTAGAGTGGTCGCCACCACGACCTTTGGCGATATCGTGGAATAGAGCAGCTAGATACAATAAATGCGGTGCATCAAACTCTTCAAATAACTGACTACATAGTGGAAACTCATGCTTGAGTTCTGGTTTGGCAAAACGTCTCAAATTCGCCAGTACATTCAGAATGTGTTCATCCACGGTGTAGACATGAAATAAATCGTGCTGCATCTGCCCGACAATCTTGCCGAAAGCTGGGATGTAACTGCCAAGAATGCCGTAGCGGTTCATGGCGCGCAGGGCGTGATTCACACCATTCGGCTGCGATAAGATTTCAATAAATCGTTTTTTATTATGCTGGTTATGTCTGAAATCTCGATTCACCAAGGTTTTTACACGCTGCATACTACGCAGCAACGTTGCCCCCATACCAGTCAATTCTGGATGTTGTTGTAGCAGTAAAAATGCTTCTAGGATGGCCGCTGGCTGTGTTTGCAATAAGCCTGCTGTCTTGGCTTCAAGTAACTGGTCGTGGGCTTCAAAGCGTGTGTTGACGGGCTTGATGGTAGGCGGCGAAGCTGACAACATTTGCTGTAAAGACTTGAGTAAAATTTCATTGATAAGCTCTACGAATTTCACACTTCGGTAATAGCTTTGCATCAACTGTTCACTAGCGCGTTTGCGTGAAGTGTTTACGTAACCTAAATCCGCAGCAAGTTCATTTTGAAAATCAAACAGCAGGCGATCTTCACGGCGACCGCTCAGGAAGTGTAAGCGTACGCGTAATAGCTGCAACTTCTTTTCATGGTGCCTGATTTTTCGGGCTTCCAATTCAGAAATGATGTTTTGTTTTTTTAATGCTGTCCAAGCGCTACCATCGATATGTTTTGCACCGTCACGCATTTGTAGGCTGCGCGATATCCATTGAATCATGTGCAAGTCGCGCAAGCCACCTGGGCTTTCTTTGATGTTGGGCTCTAAGTTATAAGCCGTGTCATTGAATTTTGCGTGCCGATTGTCTTGCTCTTTGAGTTTGGCTGCGAAAAAAGCAGGCACATCTATGGATGTTTGAATATCTTGCAGGAATTGTTGATACAGCGCCGAATCACCTTTAAGTAAGCGTGATTCAATTAGGTTGGTTTGTATGGTGACATCTTTTTGTGCCTCAGCAATACATTCACTTAAACTGCGTACGCTGTGACCAACATTCAAGCCTATGTCCCACAACAAGCCAATCAGCGCTTCAATATTGCGGTTAAGACTGGTTATGTCACTAGGGTTCTCTGGAATAAGAATGAGTAAATCAATATCAGAATAAGGATACTGTTCACCACGCCCATATCCACCCACTGCAATTAAGCAGCATGATGAATCTATGCTTGCCTCTGCCCATATCGCAGTCAGAAGACCATCTATGAATTTACAATGCTGCTTAAAGAGACGTGCAGTATTCGCATGAGCAGAAAAGTCTGCTTTAAGCGCCGCAAAACCATCCTTAACATGCTGCCGCCAAAAAGCAATTCTCTCTTTTTCTGTTAGATTATCAGCAAGATTTTGCACTGAATTGCGCGCCTGAAAATCTATTTTAAGCGGCTTGAATAAAGCTCGGCGGAGGTGGTGAGCCGCTCGATAACGTCATCACTTCGTAGCCTGTGTCAGTTACCAGAATGGTATGTTCCCACTGTGCAGACAGGCTGCGGTCTTTGGTGACGATCGTCCAACCGTCAGGCATCTGACGAATATCGCGTTTACCAGCATTAATCATAGGCTCAATGGTAAACATCATGCCCTTTTGCAACTTAAGACCCATGCCTGGTTTGCCGTAGTGCAGCACTTGCGGTTCTTCATGAAACACTTTGCCGATACCATGCCCACAAAACTCACGCACAACGCTGTAGCCACTTTTTTCAGCAAAAGTTTGAATGGCATAACCAATATCGCCTAACGTTGCACCTGGCTTCACCTTATCAATACCAATCCACATGGCCTGATAGGTGATGTCGCACAAGCGCTTAGCTTGAATAGATGGCGCCCCAACGTAATACATACGACTGGTGTCGCCGTGATAACCATCTTTGATGACGGTGACGTCGATATTCACAATGTCACCGTTTTTTAATATGCGGTCACCTGGAACGCCATGGCAGATTTGCTGGTTCACTGAGGTGCAAATCGATTTAGGGTAGGGCGTGTGACCATCTGGCGCATAATTTAATGGTGCTGGAATCGCTTGTTGTACATCCACGATATAATCGTGACATAGCTTGTCTAATTGATCAGTAGTTACGCCATGCGCCACGTGCGGCGTAATAAAATCAAGCACTTCAGAGGCAAGCTTGCCTGCGATGCGCATTTTTTCAATATCTTGTTGGTTTTTGATTGTGATTGCCATAACGCTTTGATAATTAAGGTGCTAGAGTCGTAATTGGGTTGAGTTAAATCAACGAATGATGTATTATACGCGGCGTTTCAAGCTTATCGCTATGGAAATTCATGGAAATAAGCTAAAACAATGTTGTATAACCGCGCTAGGCAATTGTTTAACGCAAAATCTTTGCACAGCCCCGTACAGGGTGTCTAGGTAACTAGATGTTGTTGGGCTTGTGTGATTTTAACCCTTACATGGAGTATTAAAATGTCTGTCACCATGCGTCAAATGCTGGAAGCTGGAGTTCACTTCGGCCATCAAACACGTTACTGGAACCCAAAAATGGCACCGTTCATTTTCGGCGATCGTAACAAGATTCATATCGTAAACCTTGAAAAAACACTCCCAATGTTTGAAGATGCACTTAAACACGTGCGCACATTGGCTGCAAACAAGGGTCGTATTTTATTCGTAGGTACTAAACGCCAAGCGCGCGACATCGTTAAAGAAGAAGCGACTCGTGCTGGTTGTGCTTACGTAAATCACCGTTGGTTAGGCGGCATGCTGACTAACTTCAAAACAGTTAAACAATCTATCAAACGTCTAACAGACTACGAAACTATGTTGCAAGACGGTAGCTTAGACAAGTTCGGTAAAAAAGAAGCGCTTGGTTACAAACGTGAAGTTGAAAAATTAGAGCGTTCTATCGGCGGCATCAAGGAAATGGGTGGCTTGCCAGACGCGATTTTCATCATTGACGTTGGCCATGAAAGCGGCGCGATTACTGAAGCTGCTAAATTAGGCATTCCAGTGATTGGCGTTGTTGATACAAACAACTCACCAGACGGCGTTGCTTATGTAATTCCAGGTAACGATGACTCAAGCCGTGCAATTCGTTTGTACGCTCGTGGTATTGCGGATGCGGTTCTAGAAGGCCGTAGCTCTGTGATCTCTGAGATCGTTAAATCAGCAAGCGAGGAATTCGTAGAAGTTACTGAAGCTGCTGCAGAGTAATAGGGTCTATTTTAAAAGGGGCTTAGTGCCCCTTTTTAATTTTAGATCTTCTATATCAAATAAACATTAAAAATCAATAAATTAAACTACAAATCTAATGTGATTTATAGTAATTAAGGAGCTTAAAATGGCTGAAATTACCGCAAGCATGGTAAAGGAATTACGTGAGCGCACAGACGCACCAATGATGGATTGCAAAAAAGCACTTACCGAAGCCGAAGGCGACATGACACGTGCAGAAGAGATTCTACGTGTACGCTTTGGCAACAAAGCAAGCAAAGCAGCAGGCCGTGTAGCCGCTGAAGGTACAGTTGGCGTAAGCATCAGTGCAGATGGAAAATCTGGTGCGATGATTGAAGTGAACTCAGAAACTGACTTCTGTGCAAAAAATGAAGACTTCTTGAAGTTCGTGAACGAATTGGCAACTATTGTTGCTGCTAACTCACCGGCTAGCATCGAAGCAGTCGCTGCATTGCCAATGAATGGTGCTACTGTTGAAGAAACTCGCGCGCAATTGGTTGGTAAAATCGGTGAAAACATCACACCACGTCGTTTTGTGCGCCCCACAGTACAAGGTAAACTTGTTAGCTACATTCACGGTAGCAAAATCGGCGTTTTAGTTGATTTGGTTGGAGGTGATGAAGCTTTAGCTAAAGACATCGCGATGCACATTGCAGCAGCAAAACCAAAATCATTGGATGCTAGCGGTGTGGATGCAAGCTTGATTGAAACAGAACGTCGTGTTGCGATTGAAAAAGCAAAAGAAGCTGGTAAACCAGAAGCAATGTTAGAAAAAATTGCTGAAGGCACAGTGCAAAAATTCCTGAAAGAAGTAACTTTGCTCAGCCAAACTTTCGTTAAAGATGACAAATTAACGATTGAGCAATTGCTTAAATCTAAAGGCGCTTCAGTAGCTTCATTCACGATGTACACGGTAGGTGAAGGCATTGAAAAAGTAGTGGTTGATTATGCAGCGGAAGTTGCGGCAGCTGCAAAAGTTTAGTAACAATCATATAGTTAGCCTGATTGGCTGACTAAGTAAAAAATGGATTAAGCAAACTGCTTAGTCCATTTTTTTTAACGTAAATATAGACTTTTTTAAGCTTATTTTTGGCATAAATAGTGGTTTTTATGCTTAAATAAGCAAACTTAAAAATTGAGGAATACTATGGCTGCACCTGCCTATAAGCGCATCTTACTTAAACTTTCTGGCGAGGCTTTAATGGGTGACGATGCCTATGGCATCAATCGTGTAACTATTACCCGCATTGTTAATGAAATCAAAGAAGTAGTAGATCTAGGTGTACAAGTTGCAGTGGTCATTGGTGGAGGTAATATTTTCCGTGGTGTAGCGCCTGCCGCTGAGGGCATGGATAGAGCCACAGCTGATTATATGGGCATGTTAGCAACGGTGATGAATGCAATGGCGCTGCAAGATGCCATGAAAAATGTCGGTTTAAATGCACGAGTACAATCAGCGCTGAGCATTGAGCAAGTAGCTGAGCCTTACATCCGTGGCAAAGCGATTCGCTATTTAGAAGAAGGGCGTGTGGTTATTTTTGGTGCAGGTACTGGCAATCCATTCTTCACCACTGATACTGCTGCAGCCTTGCGTGGCATGGAAATGAACGCCGACATCGTGATTAAGGCCACTAAGGTTGATGGCGTTTATACGGATGACCCGAAAACCAATCCTGAAGCTATGCGTTATAAGACCATCACATTTGATGAGGCGATTATCAAGAACTTGAAGGTGATGGATGCAACGGCGCTGACACTGTGCCGTGATCAGAAATTACCTATTTCAGTGTTCAGTATATTTAAACAGGGTGCACTCAAAAAAGTAGTCATGGGTGAAGATGAAGGTACCAAAGTATTGCCTTAAGATTTGTAATTAGAAGATTTTAGTTGGAGAAGCAAATGCTTGAAGATGTTAAAAAAACCGCAGAACAAAAAATGCAAAGATCATTAGAATCGCTTAAAAATGATTTAGCCAAAATACGTACTGGTCGCGCACATGCTGGCTTGCTAGATCATGTAATGGTGGAGTATTACGGCTCAATGGTAGCTGTAAATCAAGTAGCTAACGTCAATCTAGGCGATTCACGTACTATTAATGTACAGCCTTATGAAAAAAGCATGATCGGCAAAATTGAAAAAGCCATCCGTGATAGTGACTTGGGCTTAAACCCTGCTACTAATGGTGATTTGATACGTGTGCCGATGCCGATGCTTACTGAAGAGCGTCGCCGTGATCTGACCAAGATTGTACGTACTGAAGGTGAGGGGGCTAAGGTCTCTATTCGCAATATACGCCGCGATGCCAACGACGCATTGAAAAAAATGATTAAAGATAAAGAAATCTCAGAAGATGATGAGCGCCGTGCGCAAGATGAGATTCAAAAAGCAACGGATAAAGCTGTTGCTGAAGTTGATAAGTTGTTGCAAGTTAAAGAAGCAGATCTAATGGCAGTTTGATTTTAAATGAAAATACAAAAAATACTTTGTCGATATCGCTTTGCCGTACTCAAATGTACTGTCTTCAGCTCTTCTCCTAGTCTTTTTTGATTTTGATTTAAAAATCCATTCATTCGTAATAGGAACCTTCATTGGCTTTATTCACTAGCACCACGCAAAGTATTCCAGTAGCCGCTGAGGTACCTAAGCATATTGCTGTCATTATGGATGGCAATGGGCGTTGGGCGCGCAAACGCTTCTTGCCACGTATTGCCGGGCATAAACGCGGTGTTGAGACGGTACGCGAGCTTGTTAAATCGTGTGTAAGTCTTAAGGTTGAATATCTCACACTGTTTGCGTTCAGCAGCGAGAATTGGCGCAGACCCAGCGAAGAAGTAACCTTTCTGATGGGGCTATTCATGGATGCCTTGCAGCGTGAAGTGACTAAGCTGCATCAAAATAATATCAAACTCATCATGATTGGTGACCGTAGTCGCTTTGATGCCGTACTGGTTGCCAAAATCGAGGCCTCTGAACAGCTTACTGCCAATAATACAGGCCTGACATTAACCGTTGCTGCAAATTACGGTGGCCGTTGGGATGTATTGCAGGCAGTCAATAAAATGCAGCTAGCCACACCGCAATTGACCGGTTACTACCGTGAGGACCATCTGGTGCCTTATCTATCAATGAACTATGCACCTGAGCCGGACTTGTTTATTCGTACAGGCGGTGAAAAACGTATCAGCAACTTTTTGTTATGGCAGTTAGCGTATACCGAGCTTTATTTTACAGATACGCTCTGGCCTGACTTTAACCTCGAGGCTTTTAACCTAGCCATTCAATCCTATCAAAAACGTGAACGTCGATTTGGTCGCACCAGTGAGCAATTAACGGAACCCAAAGCTTAATCTCGCTTCAGTCAAACTCACTAATCAACTTAAAACTATGCTTAAAACTAGAATTTTTACTGCTCTTGTACTGGTTGCTGGCTTTTTAGGCATACTGTTTCTAGCATCAGATACAACGTGGGCATTACTAACGCTGATAGCATCGCTTATAGGTGTCTGGGAATGGTCTAACCTTATCCAGCTTAATAAGTTACAGACGCGTGTCGCACTGGCTATTGCATCAGGTCTCGGCTTGGCTCTAATCTTCACATCTAACATTTCATTGGCGGATTATCATGATGCAGTGGTTCTCAGCATACTTGGAATTGCCGCGATATTTTGGATATTCATTGCTCCTATATGGCTTGGCACCAGAAAAAAGATTAACCATCGATTAGCGATGAGTATTTTGGGCTTATTACTTTTATTCGCAACTTGGATTGCATTAATTGGTCTGCATAATATTAGTCCATGGTTGTTGTTGGGTGTGCTGGCAACGGTGTGGATCGCGGATAGTGCAGCATATTTTGCAGGAAAGCGCTTTGGACGCCATAAGCTTGCTCCTGAGATTAGCCCGGGGAAAACCTGGGAAGGCGTGGCTGGTGCAGTTGTTGCGGTGAGCCTTTATGGTTTTTTGCTTTGTTATTGCTTGAATTACAGTCTTTGGTTGATCGTAGGACTATGGCTCATAGTTGTATTGAGCATCATGGGTGATCTATTTGAGTCACTCTTAAAACGTCAGGCTGGTGTAAAAGATAGTAGTCAGTTATTGCCTGGACATGGTGGTGTTCTGGATAGAATTGATGGCTTAATACCTAGCTTAGCACTAACACTGTTTTACATTTACTTCCCACTTTTCGCAAACCTTCCATTGCAGGCATAATACGTTGACTCAAAGCAAATTACAGAATGTGACGATATTAGGTGCCACAGGCACCATCGGCATGCACACCTTGGATGTCATCTCGCAGCATCCCGATAGATTTAGTGTGTTTGCTTTAACCGCCAATACCAATGTAAACGACCTATTTGAGCTATGTAAAAAATACAACCCTCAGTATGCGGTGATGCTCAAAGAGTCAGCAGCGGCAACATTAAGCTTACAGCTTGCAGCGACTGGTTCAGATACCACTGTATTACATGGTGAAGAGGCGTTAAGCCTTGTTGCTGCGCATGAGCAGGTTGATGTGGTAATGGCGGCTATCGTAGGCGCTGCGGGCCTACAACCAGCCATTGCCGCCGCCTATGCAGGCAAACGTATCTTACTTGCGAACAAAGAAACCTTAGTCATGGCAGGTAGTTTGTTTATGCAAGCTGTGACAAAAGGCGGTGCAACATTATTACCCATTGATAGTGAGCACAATGCCATATTCCAGGTGATGCCAAATCAAATTGGTTCACGTTTATCTGATGTTGGTGTGAGACGTGTGCTGTTAACTGCATCCGGTGGGCCGTTCCGTAATTCGAGTGTGGATGAATTAAAAGCCGTCACTCGTGCACAAGCGTTGAATCATCCAAATTGGGTGATGGGGCCAAAAATCACAGTGGATTCTGCCACTTTGATGAATAAAGGTTTAGAGGTCATTGAAGCACACTGGCTATTTAATGCCTTACCCTCTCAAATTGACGTAGTGGTGCATCCGCAAAGCGTTATTCATTCCATGGTAGAGTACATCGATGGCAGTGTATTGGCTCAACTTGGCAATCCTGATATGCGCACCCCAATTGCTTATGGGCTTGGTTACCCAGATAGGTTGACTAGCGGTGTGAGCAGTCTGGATCTGATTAAGACAGCGCGCCTCGACTTTGCAGCACCTGATATGACACGTTTCCCGTGTTTACGATTAGCGTACGAAGCACTTGAGCTAGGTGGCACAGCACCAGCTATCCTGAATGCTGCCAATGAAGTTGCAGTAGAAGCATTTTTAGCGGAACAAATCGGCTTCATGGATATTCCTAACATCATTGAATCGGTGCTGACTGCGGCTGTGATTGAGGAAGCAAATTCAATTGAACAACTGGTAGCTGTCGATCAAGCTGCAAGGCAATCTGCCAAAATGTGGCTAACACAACAAAAGGCAGTCCTTACATGTTAAACCCGTCTAATTTATGCTTACGCTAATTGCCTTTATATTCACTCTAGGTTTGTTAATCACCGTACATGAGTATGGTCATTTTCAGATGGCTAAATGGTGTGGGGTGAAAGTATTAAAGTTCTCTATTGGATTTGGCAAGCCACTTTGGAATAAAAAAATTGGGCCAGATCAGACCGAATTTATAATTGCTGCAATACCGCTTGGCGGCTATGTGAAGATGTTAGATGAACACGAGTCCATTAATACAGATGAGCAAGCCAAGCACGATATGCAGCGCGCTTTAAATCGACAAGCCGTAGGCAAGCGAATTGCTATTGTGCTTGCAGGCCCGGCAGCTAATTTGCTACTTGCAATCATACTGTATTGGGGGCTATTTATGATGGACATTGTTGGTATGAAACCCATTATTGGTAATGTGATTGATAACAGTCCAGCCGCATTGGCCAGTCTGAAGCATGGCGAAACCATACAAAAAATCAACGGCAAAGAAATAGCGACATGGCAGGATGCACGCTGGGTTTTGCTGAACGAATCGCTCAAAAAGAATAGCGTAGAAATTCAAGCAGTAAATGACAACCAAGAAATTCATTTACATCAACTGAGCTTATCTAACCTTAATGATGATAACTTTGATCAAGACATACTTGATAAGTTAGGACTGTCTGTCTATCAGCCAGATATTCCAGCACGTATCGGAGAAATCACTAAAAACAGCCCTGCGGACATGGCTGGGTTGAAAAGCAATGATTTAGTGATTGAGATTAATAAAATCAAGGTCAGTGTTTGGGAAGACTTTGTTCAGGAAGTCAGAAAGCATCCTCAAACACCATTGGCAATGGTGGTGGCTCGTCACCAACAAGAAGTAAGATTAACGGTCACGCCAGAAGCTATTGTTGAAAACGATAAAACGGTAGGGCGCATAGGTGCTACATTCAGAATAGAGCAAACTGAGCTAAGTAAGCTTTTCGTGACCACTCATTATTCTACACCGCAGGCATTTGTTAAAGCGGTAGAAAAAACATGGGATACTTCTATTTTTAGTCTTAAGATGCTAGGAAACATGGTTACTGGAGACGTTTCATGGAAAAGCATGAGCGGCCCGGTAACCATTGCAAGCTATGCCGGGCAAAGTGCCAATATGGGCATCAAGGTATTTATTGCCTTTTTAGCACTGATTAGTATTAGTATTGGGGTGCTTAATCTCTTGCCCATCCCTGTATTAGATGGCGGCCATTTCATGTATTATATGGCTGAAATTTTCACCGGGAAACCTGTATCCGAAGCTACAATGATAACTGGGCAAAAAATCGGTTTTGCTCTACTTGGCTCTATGATGGTATTAGCACTTTATAACGATATAAACAGATTGATAACAGGCTGATTAATGGCAATCCAAAAAAATAAGTACTTTAAACAACCCAATCTTAAACTCAAGTCTATTCTTTTGTTGGTTTCTAGCTTATACGCAAGCTCTGCGTTAGCGCTTGAACCATTTGTCGTCAAAGATATTCGTGTAGAGGGCATACAACGTACCGAGGCAGGCACAGTGTTTAATTACCTGCCTGTTAAAGTTGGCGAAACCATGAATGATGAGCTTGCCACGCAAGCGATCAAGGCCTTATACGGCACAGGGTTCTTTAAAGATGTGCGGATTGAAGCAGAGGGCGACGTCTTAGTCGTCACTGTGCAAGAACGGTCGGCCATTGCACAAATTGATCTTAGTGGGAATAAATCATTACCTACCGATAAAATGAAAGAAGGCTTAAAGCAAATTGGTATTGCTGAAGGCCAGATCTTTGATAAATCTCAACTAGACCGTGCTGAACAAGAAATTAAACGTCAATATCTAGCACAAGGCAAATACGGCGCGACAGTTAAAACTGTTGTATCGCCACTGGAGCGTAATCGAGTTGCGGTGCGCTTTGATATTGAAGAGGGTGCGGTTTCGAAGATCCGCAATATCAATATCGTGGGCAATCAGGTCTTCTCAATGGATGATTTGCGTGCACAGTTTCTGTTAACTACACCTAATTGGATGAGTTGGTGGAACAAAGATGACCAATACTCAAAACAGAAGTTAAACGCAGATCTTGAAACCTTAAGATCCTTCTATATGAATCAAGGCTATCTTGAATTCAACATCGATTCGACACAGGTATCTATTACCCCTGATAAAAAAGACATCTACATCACAGTCAATATCACCGAAGGTGAGAAATACACCATCTCGGAAGTGAAATTGGCT
The DNA here is from genome assembly GCA_035460465.1 of Methylotenera sp. Taxonomy (GTDB): domain Bacteria; phylum Pseudomonadota; class Gammaproteobacteria; order Burkholderiales; family Methylophilaceae; genus Methylotenera. Next base: position 21,907 of record DATHWQ010000017.1, read on the forward strand.
GGCGATACTATCATTCCAGAAGAAGAAGCACGTCAACTTATTCAAGTGCAAGCCGGTGAAACCTTTAGCCGTGAAAAAGTCACACAGTCCAGCAAAGCCATCAGCGACCGTTTAAGTGATGAAGGTTATGCCTTCTCGAATGTGAACCCAGTGCCTGAAGTGAATAAAGAACTCCACACCGCCTCATTTACCTTTTTCGTTGACCCTGGAAAACGCGTCTATGTAAGACGTATCAACGTTGTGGGTAACACACGCACCAGAGACGAGGTTATTCGCCGTGAAGTGCGTCAGCTAGAATCTGCCTGGTATGCTTCAAATAAAATCAATCGCTCAAAAGAGCGTTTGGTACGTACGCAGTTTTTCTCAGATGTTAACATCGAAACGCCAGCAGTCCCAGGCACAGCTGATCAAGTAGATTTGAATATCAGCGTTGTCGAGCAATCTACAGGTAGCGTGCAGTTTGGTGCGGGCTTATCTAGTAATGAAGGTGTCGTGTTTGGTGTTACGGTTAACCAAAACAATTTCTTAGGCACTGGTAACCGTGTCAGTGCACAAGTGAACACAGGTAAAGTTAATACTGTTTATTCACTATCCTATACTGATCCATACTTTACACCGGACGGCGTCAGCCGTGGCTTCGATATCTATCGCCGCGATGTAGACACAAGCTCACTCAGTATTGGTTCGTATAACACCTCATCTTATGGTGGTGGTGTTAGATTTGGCATTCCATTAAATGAGCGTGATGGCTTCAATTTTGGCCTAGCTGTTGACTTCACTAAGGTAGATTTAACTAGCGAGAGCCCTAAACAGTATCGTGACTTCTGTAGCAATACCAGCGGATGTAGTAGTGATTCCGTGGTGGCAAGCGCAGGTTGGACACATGACTCCAGAGACAGCGTCTTATTTACGAACAATGGTGTTTTACAAAAACTGACAGGTGAAGTATCACTACCCGTCCTCGATTTACAATACTACAAAGTCGATTATAAACATACTTGGTATAAACAAGTATATCCAGGATTTACCTTCATGCTGAATGGTGAAATTGGCTATGCAGATTCTTACGGCAGCGAAAAATACCCATTCTTCAAGAACTTCTTCATGGGTGGCGTAAACTCGGTTCGAGGCTATGAAAATGGCTCACTCGGTCCTAAAGATTTTGATGCGACTACCGGCGAAGAATTTTCTGTTGGTGGCACCAAGCGTTTATTAGGTAACGCTGAACTATTTTTCCCAATACCGGGTTTAAATGATTCTAAGCAGTTCAGGATGAGTGCCTTTGTGGATGCAGGTAACGTTTATGGGATTGATGAATCCTACAGCTTAGGTGATTTGCGCTACTCCACAGGGGTCGGCATCAGTTGGTTCTCACCATTTGGTCCTTTAAAGCTAGTATTTGCTAAAGCTTTAAATAGCAAAGAAGGTGATGACACACAGACTTTACAATTCCAATTTGGCCAGCAATTCTAAGTTATCAGCTTTAACAATGTATAAACGGTCTTGTGGCATAATGGCAATGTGACTGGGCTTGCCGTATTAGGAGATTTTAATTGAGTAACGTACTTAAAAATTTAGTTGTAGCCGGGTTCCTGGGGTTTGTCATGAGCGCACAGGCTGCAGAGCTTAAAGTCGGCTATGTGCAAGTCGATAAAATCTTACAAGAAGCACCACAAACTGCGGAAAGTGGTAAAAAACTGGAACGTGAATTCAGTCCACGCTCACAAGAGTTAGACCGCATGTCTAAACAAATTAAAGAGCTAGAGGCGACTTTAGATAAAGAAGGCCTCACTATTTCTGAAGCAGAGCGTCGTAATAAAGAGCGTGATGTACAAAATATTAAAATTGAGTTTCAACGCAAACAGCGTGAACTTCGTGAAGATATCAATCTTCGTAAAAATGAAGAGCTTGGTAGCTTGCAAGATCGTATCAATAAAGCCGTACAAACGGTATCAGAAACTGATGGCTATGATTTAGTTGTATACAGCGGCGTAGCTTATGCGAGTAAAAAAATAGACATCACAGACAAAGTACTAAAATTATTAGGTAAAAAATAATCTACGCTGAGTCATCACATCTTTCCGGGCTAAACTAATGAGTAAACAGTACTCGCTTAGTGATATCGTGAGGATATTAGGTGGTCACGTAATAGGTGATGACGCCACTCAAATTTCTCGTGTTTCGTCTATTGCGCATGCCAAATCAGGCGATATCAGCTTTATCAGCGACAGCAGGTACTTAAAAGGGTTAGCTTCATGCAAAGCCAGCGCTTACGTACTTAAAGAAACAGACGCCTCATGCACTGAACTTCCAAGAATCATCGTAGATAACCCTTATGCATATTTTGCTAAGATTTCTGCTTTATTAAATCCGACAGCTGTCGCTCCGTTGGGTGTGGCACCAACGGCAATCGTCGCATCCTCCGCAAATATCTCCAAATCCAGCAGTATTGGCCCATTAACTGTGATAGGTGAAGATGTCGTCATCGGTGCAAATGTCGTCATCGGTGCTGGGTGCATCGTGGAAAACGATGTCTTTATTGCAGATAACACACATTTAGAACCGCATGTCACTATTAAGCATCATTGCGAGATCGGTCAGAATTGCCATATATTTTCTGGAGCGGTCATAGGCTCAGATGGCTTTGGCTACGCTGAAGAAGCTGGTGTGTGGTTGAAAATACCCCAAGTTGGACGTGTGATGATTCATGATAATGTGGATATTGGCGCAAACACAACGATTGATCGAGGCGCCTTGGATGACACCATCATTGAAGAAGGTGTCAAGATTGATAACTTGGTCCAAATTGGACATAACTGCATAATTGGCGCACATACCGTAATTGCTGGATGTGTTGGCATAGCAGGCAGCGCGAAGGTTGGAAAGCATTGCAAAATAGGCGGCGCAGCCATGATATTGGGACATCTAGAGATTGCTGATTATGTCACAATCTCACCAGGCAGCATGATTACACGCTCGCTACATAGTGCAGATACGTATACTGCGCTCATGCCTTTTCAAACGCATAAAGCCTGGTTAAACACCGCGGCAAAGATTCGTCACTTAGATGATCTTTCAGATAAAATTAAACAACTCGAAAAAGAGATAGCTCTGTTAAAATCTAAATAATAACCAATATAAAACAGCGCTCAATTAAAATAATACTCATCTTAAAGAAGCAAACCGAGATAAAAATGACGAACAACACCGCTACCAGCATGGACATACATGAGATTCTGGAACATTTACCACATCGCTATCCATTTGTATTGATAGATAGAGTAGTGTCCTTAGAGCTAGGTAAAGAAATCACCGCCATTAAGAATGTTAGTGTCAATGAGCCTTACTTTCCAGGACACTTTCCTTATCATCCAGTGATGCCAGGTGTGCTGATAGTTGAAGCGATGGCACAGGCCGCCGCTATTTTGTCATTCAAGACCATGGATACTAAACCTAGCGATGATTCAGTTTATTATTTTGCAGGTATCGATAGTGCTCGATTTAAAAAACCGGTATCACCTGGTGACCAAATCATTCTGAATGTAAAAATTGATCGCATTCTAAAAGGTATCTGGAAGTACTCAGGTATAGCACGAGTAGACGGTACTGTTGTAGCGGAAGCACAAATGATGTGCATATTAAAAGCCATTGAAAAGACAGAGAAATAAGCAATGCAAGCTGCAAAAATCCATGCAACGGCAATCGTTGATGCCACGGCTGAACTCGACTCCAGTGTAGAGGTTGGGCCTTATTCAGTCATTGGGCCTAATGTCAAAATAGACGCAGGCACTCGTATTGCAGGACATGTCATTATTAATGGCCCTAGTATCATTGGTAAAAATAACCACATTTTCCAATACTCATCTTTAGGTGAGGCACCGCAAGACAAAAAATATAAAGACGAACCTACATTACTCGAGATCGGTGATAACAATACCATTCGAGAGTTTTGTACTTTTAATCGTGGCACTGTGCAAGACAAAGGTACCACTAAGATTGGTAATGACAACTGGATCATGGCATATGTGCATTTAGCCCATGATTGCCAGATTGGTAACCATACCATTTTCGCTAATAACGCATCGTTAGCTGGTCATGTCGATGTACATGATTATGCTATTTTGGGCGGCTTCACCCTGATCCATCAGTTTTGCAAGATAGGCTCGCACGTCATTACCGCGGTAGGTTCAGTGGTATTTAAAGATATTCCACCTTACGTCACTGCCGCTGGCTATGATGCAAAACCACACGGTATCAATTCCGAGGGCCTGAAACGCCGCGGTTATTCTGCTGAGAGCATCCTACAAATCAAGCGTGCCTATAAAACTTTGTATCGCAATGGGTTAACGCTAGATGAGGCGAAAGTCGAGCTTGCTACAATGCAAGAAACGACACCAGAAATTGGACTGCTTACCGATTTCTTAACCATTTCTACCCGCGGCATCGTCCGCTAAATCAACGTCTGCTGAACTATGGTGAGAATAGGTATTGTGGCGGGAGAAGCCTCAGGTGATTTGCTTGGCAGTCATCTGATTCAGGCATTAAAGAAGAAGTGTCCAGAGATCGAGTTTGTAGGTATCGCGGGCCCAAAAATGATGGGAGAGGGCGCGCAGTCACTTTTTCCTATGGAGCGCTTATCTGTACGTGGTTATGTTGAAGTAATCAAACATCTATTTGGCTTGTTAAGATTACGTAAACAACTACTCGCACATTTCTTAAATAATCCACCGGATCTATTCATCGGCATTGATGCGCCTGACTTTAATTTTTGGTTAGAAAAGAAACTCAAAAATAAAGGCATCAAGACTATTCATTATGTCAGCCCATCTATATGGGCGTGGCGCAAAGGTCGCATCAAGGGTATCAAGCGCGCGGTATCACACGTGCTCGCTTTATTTCCATTTGAACCTACGATATATCAACAAGCAGATATCCCTGTGACTTACGTAGGCCATCCATTGGCCGATATACTGCCAATTGATCCAGATATCGCGGCAGCACGTGAGGGCTTAAAGTTAAAATCAACAGCCTTAGTTATTGCTATGCTTCCCGGTAGTCGGCAAAGCGAAGTTCAACAGCATGCGGATCTGTTTGTGCAAACAGCCAAATTGATTTATGCAACTCACCCAAATGCACAGTTTTTGGTGCCATTAATCACACGAGAAACACGCCAAATCTTTGAACTGGCTATTTTCCACGAACCAGAAAGTTTGCCAATTCAAATATTATTCGGGCATGCGCATGATGCAATGGAAGCGGCAGATGTTGTGATTGTTGCATCAGGCACTGCTACATTAGAAGCTGCATTACTGAAGAAGCCTATGGTGATAACCTATAGGATGCCTAAGCTAAGCTGGCAGTTACTTAAACGTATGCGCTTGCAGCCTTATGTAGGGCTGCCCAATATATTGGCTGAGAAGTTTGTCGTACCAGAGTTATTACAAGATGACTCGACCCCGGAAAAGCTCGCAGATGCAGCATTAAAACTCATCGGTGACCCTAGCTATATGGAAGAAATCAAAGCTGAATTCACTAAAATCCATCATAGCCTGCGTCAAAACACTGCTGAAAAAGCAGCACTCGCCATTTTGTCTTATCTAAAGTGATGCAATTAATCTGTGGCGTTGATGAAGCAGGTCGTGGTCCACTGGCAGGTGCTGTCTACGCAGCCGCAGTGATTCTGAACACTGAGCGGCCGATATTAGGGTTGGCAGACTCCAAGAAACTGTCTGAAAAGAAACGTGATGCATTAAGTAGCGAAATCAAACAACATGCGCTAGCTTGGGCAATAGCCAGTAGCAGTGTGGCTGAAATTGATAGCATCAACATTCTGCAAGCCAGCCTGCTCGCCATGAAACGTGCTATAGAAATGGTCCAAGCTGAATTGCAGCAGAAATCCAATACAACGCCGGTTCTAGTGCAAGTGGATGGTAATAAATGTCCTAAAATCAGTCTGCCGTGTGAGGCGATAGTGCAGGGTGACAGTAAAGTGCAAGCTATCTCTGCCGCATCCATCCTTGCCAAAGTAGCACGTGATGCTGAGCTATATGAGCTTGATAGACAATATCCACAATACAGCTTTGCAAAACACAAAGGCTATCCAACCTCAGAACACCTTAAGGCACTTACTTTACACGGCGTTTCACCTATTCATAGGCTGAGTTACGCTCCTGTCAGAAAGCTGCTTGAATTTAATAATTAAGCTAGCAGCAAAAACACCGTAGGTTTTTTGTGTAAATCTGGCAATGATGACTTTTTCCATTCAGCAATGGTTTTACTTACAATCAACTCATCTTCCAGAGTGATATTGCATGCAACACATAGCCTTGTTGCATGATGACAATGCGCCAAAATATCCTCCAGTAAATGTTGATTGCGATACGGCGTTTCAATAAATATTTGAGTTTCATGATGTTTATTAGAAATCTTTTCGATATCTTTTAAGCGTTGGATACGTGCCGCTTTATCAGCCGGAATATAGCCTAGGAAGGTAAATTGCTGACCATTGAAACCTGACGCCATGAGACTCAGCAAGATTGAGCTGGGGCCTACTAAAGGCATCACTCGAATGCCTTTGCGATGTGCTAACTCAGCCAACTTCGCACCAGGGTCGGCAATGCCCGGACAGCCAGCCTCACTCATTAAACCTACATCAATACCTGCCAGTAACGGCAGTAGTAAAGCAGGTAGCTCTTTATCAGTGCTGTGTTCATTCAATGTTAGTAATTGCAACTCACGCACGGGTTTATTAGTTTTAATGGTGCTTAAAAAATGACGTGCTGTCTTTTCATTCTCCACCACGAATGTCTCAAGCCGTTGTGCGATACCCACCACTTCTGGTGGTAAGACTCTAGTGATGTTGTCGTCACCGAGGGTGACGGGGATTAAATACAGCGTTCCTAATTTCACGATATTCCTTAATATTTCACGCGTGCACGGTAAGTGAGCGTAGTGCTGCCTTCTGCAGGAATTTCGACTTTCCATACGGCAAGTTGACTATTAGCCTTTTTGTGCGGTTGGCTCTCAGAAATAATGCTCCAATCACCGTTGATAGGTTCTTGAACCGTTACCGTCACTTTTTCTTTCTTTGTATTCTTCAAGGTAATTTCATAAGCACTTTCAAACGCACTATTGCCTTTAGATGGGCGTGGTAAGGCTTTAAAGTCTGTTTGTTTTTTATCTGCTGTCACATCAAAAGCTTCGCCTAATTTCAGGCGTACAACCTCATTCTTTGGTGTATGGTCAATCTTATCCTCACCCACAAATTGTGCATTGCCTTGACTGTCTTTCTTATAGACACGCATGATGCCTTTTGGTAATGGCATGCCTAGTTTTGCGGCTTCTTTGTTATCGAACTCAACAAAAACACCAACTTTCATCTTGGTACCTAAATCGCCATATTGCCCTTGGTAGTAATAATCTGCGCCACGTAACACAAGCTCCTTGCGTGCTGGTACGCCGGTAGCTGAGAGTAAAGCAACTTGTTTAGTTTGATTCTCAGCAATCGTAGTGGGGCGATCTAAAGAATATAAGTGATACTCCAGCAAAGATTCTTCCGCCATAGGTGCAGCCTCTGCCATCATGACGGCGTCTTTACGCATAGTCATCGCACGTGGAAAGTTTTCTTGCACACGGTTCACATCACCTGCAACTAACTGTAACTTGGCATTGTTGTAGCTGGCGCCGCTGGTGTTAGTAAGTGTTACCCAGCCTGACAAGTCCACGCTATCTTCTTTTGGACTCAGTTCAGCCACATAGTCAGCCTTCCAAGCCAAGCCTCCCGTAAGATAACTAAGTTCAACTGTCTGTTCAGTCGTTGTTTTATTGTTAACTTGGGTAACGAGCGTGGGGCGGTCACGCAAATTGGCGGGAATATCATCGTACACAATACGTCCAGACTTTTCATTTGTAAAAAATTGGCCAGTTTCGATGCGGTTACCTATCTTGAGTACCACACCATTATTGGCTGAGAGTACAGTCGCTTGTTCGGCCTTTTCTTCACCAGTAGTTGGATGTGTTTTGATGATAGTAACTGTCTTGCCTACATATTTTTCTAATAGTTTTTCAGGTGTCAGTAAATCAAAGTCAAAGTTTTGTTCTAAGGTAGAAAAGCTGCCTGGATGACTCAAGCTTCTCAATAATGCCGTCTCAGGGCGCATCTGCGCACTCACATCACGTATTGCAAGCTTCTGCATGCCACTGCCGAGTTTTACTTTGCGTTGATCTTTGACTAATGCAAGATTGTTGTTATAGATGGTGACGGCGACATTTTGTTGGTCGCTGAGAGTGCTTTTGATTTCGTCTTGCGCTAAAGCGTCTGTGGATAAGGCTGTGAAAGGTAAAGTAAAGAGTACTGCAACTGCAATTGCGTGACGTTTGAACATGAAAGTCTCCAGTTACTTACTATTGAGATATGCTGAACTAAGTACTGAGTTAATAACGGATTTATTTAGATTACGTTGACGCTCTCATTTTGCAGCATGCTAACTAACTTGATCAATGGTAAGCCTATCAATGCATTCGGGTCTTCTCCAACCATTTTTTCGATAATGGCGATGCCTAAGCCTTCTGATTTAGCACTGCCTGCACAGTGATAGGGTTGTTCTTTAAGTAAATAGCTTTCAATTTGAACATCACTCAGATTTCTAAATTGCACAATATAAGGCACAACTTCTGCCTGCATGCTTTGAGTAGCAGCGTTGTAGAGACACAATGCACTATGAAACGTCACCTCACGACCACGCATCATCCGTAACTGTCTAGTGGCATTGTCATGAGTTAGTGGCTTACCCAACTGAATGCCATCTAACGTAGCCACTTGGTCACAGCCAATAATTAATGCCTTCGGATTGGTCAATGCCACTTTGCGTGCTTTTGCCTGTGCTAATCTTAGCGCAGTCACTTCAGGTTGCTCATTAGTCAAAGGTGTTTCATCTACTTCAGGAGAAATGCAGTTAAATGCTATCTGCAAGTGCGTTAACAGTTCGCGCCTATAGATGGATGATGAAGCAAGTATGAGTTCTGGATGTAAATTAGCGGTCATTATTTTTAGTGATGGTTATTTTTGATATAAACAAAAAAGCCGACAGCGCTATTCTGTCGGCTTGTGAGTTAAATGGCAAATCCTGCGTGGCTAAACAAGTTATTCAAGACAGGTTATTCAGGTTGAATTTCAAGCAATGACTCATCAGGAGTCACAGTGTCGCCTTTATTGACATGAACGGCAACCACAATCCCCGTAGTCGAAGCTTGAATCTCATTCTCCATTTTCATGGCCTCAATCACCAACACGCCATCCCCAGCTTTAACTTTGTCGCCAGCTTTCACCTTGACGGCAACGATAGTACCCGGCATAGAAGTGGTCACGTGACCAGCGTGGGATGGTCGGGGACGGCCACTTTTAGTAGCGGCTGCCTTCTTTTTACCAGTACCACCATTGCTACTGCCGGCACCAGACAGTTCAATTTCATTCAAAGTCTCTACGATCACTTCTTCAGCAATGCCGTCGATAGATACATAGAACGGACGTTTTTCTTCACCCGCATGACCGCTACCAGTGAGGTTGATATGGAATGTCTCACCATGTAACGTCACTTTGAATTCGCTTGGTGCAAAACGAGAAGCCGCAGCGTTCACACTAGCTTTATCCAGCAGTACTTCAGGTGTGAGCGAGCCTGCATTACGTTCTTGCAGATAGGTTTTACCGATATCCGGGAACATCGCATAAGTCAGCACATCTTCTTCAGATTTCGCGAATCGCTCGGCTTCACTGGTGAGTTTCACCATTTCCGGTGTTAATAAATCGGCAGGGCGACAGGTGATTGGCTGTGCATCACCAATCGCTAGCTTTTTCACCTCTGCATTTACTTCGCTAGGTGCTTTGCCGTATTGACCCAAGAAGTAGTTTTTCACTTCATTGGTAATGGATTTGTAACGCTGGCCCGTCATTACATTCAATACCGCTTGTGTGCCGACGATTTGTGAGGTTGGCGTCACTAATGGAATATAGCCTAGATCTTTACGCACCATTGGAATCTCAGCAAGTACAGCATCCATGCGGTCTAGCGCACCTTGCTCTTTAAGCTGATTGCTCAGATTGGAGATCATGCCACCCGGGACTTGGTTAACCAATACTCGGGTATCTACGCCTGTGTATTCGCTTTCAAATTGCCAGTATTTTCTACGTACTTCGCGGAAATAGGCGCTGACTTCTTGCACCGCAGCAATGTCCAAACCAGTATCAAATTCTGTACCTTGTAACGCAGCAATCATGCTTTCAGTAGTTGGGTGGCTTGCACCTTCTGAGAAAGCAGAATTACATGTGTCAATCATCATCGCGCCATTTTCCAGCGCACGTAATAGGTTCATGCTTGCCAGGCCGCTAGTCGCATGGCTATGGATCTGTATTGGCACGCTGATATTCTCGCGCAGGGCTTTTACCAGTTCGCCGGTGGCTTTGGGCGTCAGCAGGCTAGCCATGTCTTTAATGGCTATAGTATCGCTACCCATAGCCTCAAGCTCTTTAGCAATGCCAACGAAATGGGCTACATCATGCACGGGACTAGTGGTGTAGCTGATAGTACCTTGTGCATGTTTACCGGCTTTTTTTACCGCTTCAATCGATACTTGCAGGTTACGTGTATCGTTTAGCGCATCGAATATACGAAATACATCTACACCTTTATCTGCGGCTTTTTGCACAAAAGCGCGAACAACGTCATCAGAATAATGGCGGTAACCCAGCAGGTTCTGGCCACGCAGCAACATTTGTAACTGCGAGTTAGGCAATGCCTTGCGCAATGTTTTTAAACGCTCCCAAGGATCTTCCTTTAAGTAGCGTACACATGCATCGAAAGTAGCGCCGCCCCATGCTTCTAAAGACCAAAAGCCAATAGCATCAAGTTTGCTGCAAATCGGCAACATATCTTCAGTTCGCATACGCGTCGCAATGTGGCATTGGTGCCCATCGCGTAAAACCACTTCAGTTACATGTATTTTTGACATAATTTAACTCTTTACTTTAATATATTTACTTAATATTCTGTTTTTATTAACTATTTTAAATGCCTTCATGCGCTGCGATAGCTGCAGAAATAGCCGCAGCAATCAATGCCGGTGGTATTTCATTGGCATAATTAGTGAGCTCAGGATGCGACTCTACAAAGCTGGTATTAAATTCAGCATTCCTAAAATCTGGATGTTTCAGTATCTCTTGATAATAAGGTATGGTGGTCTTTACCCCATAAATCAACATGTCATCCAATGCGCGGCGACCGCGCTCAATCACGCTATCCCAAGTCAATGCCCATACCGTGAGCTTGGCGCACATGGAATCGTAATAGGGTGGGATTTCATATCCCGTAAATATCGCAGCGTCCATGCGCACACCAGGGCCACCAGGTGCGTAATAACGGGTGATTTTACCAAAGCTTGGTAAAAAGTCGTTTTTAGGGTCTTCCGCGTTGATGCGGAACTCCATGGCATAGCCCCTGAATTGCACATCCTTCTGTTGGTATTGCAATGGTAAGCCATACGCCACTCGGATCTGTTCTTGCACAATATCAATACCAGTAATCGTTTCAGTCACGGTATGCTCAACCTGCAAGCGCGTGTTCATCTCCATGAAATAGAAGGTGTTATCTGAGGCTAATAGGAACTCTACTGTGCCAGCGTTCTCATAACCCACGGCTTTCGCTGCCTTAACAGCCAAGCCGCCGATGTAATCACGCTGCGCCTGAGTTAATTGTGGCGAAGGTGCTATTTCAATAAGCTTTTGGTTACGACGCTGTATAGAACAATCGCGCTCGAATAGGTGAATCGCATTGCCTTGTGAATCCGCAAGCACCTGCACTTCAATATGGCGCGGTGCAACTACACATTTTTCCAAGAATACTTCTGGTTTCCCAAAGGCCTTACTTGCTTCTGAAATCACGCGATCGTAATTACCTAACAGATCTTTTTCGCTATCACAGCGGCGTATACCACGACCACCGCCGCCATTGGTGGCTTTCAACATGACTGGATAACCAATCTTTTTAGCCAAAATAACCGCTGCGTCTAAATTCTCAAGGTTGCCGTCACTGCCTGGGGTACAAGGAATACCAGCGCTGGTCATGGCATTGCGCGCCTGAATCTTATCGCCCATCTGGCGAATAACTTTTGCATTTGGCCCAATAAATTTAACGCCGCGACGCTCACAGATTTCTGCCAGCTCAGGATTTTCAGATAAAAAACCATAGCCTGGGTGCAGGGCATCGCAACCGGAAGCCACTGCTAAATTCACAATATTATGTGCATTCAAATAGCCTGCTACTGGGTCTGCGCCAATGTTATAGGCTTCGTCTGCCTTTTTAACATGCAAGGCCTGACGATCAGCATCGGTATAAATCGCAACGGACTTAATGCCCATTTCTGAGCAAGCGCGTACAATACGCACTGCGATTTCACCGCGATTAGCTACAAGAATTTTTTTGAACACGTTACATGCCTTATTTTGATACTCAAACCCTGCGATTATAACATGCGCAGCCAGAGAGCTAAATCCCTAGAGACCAAAATACAGCACTAAAAAGTACAGACTATTACAAATGAGCACCTATCCACTATTTATAGACAATATAGCATTCGCTAAAAAAAATGAGAGATTGGCCGGCAGCTTGACGCTTGCCAATTGCCCGCGATTATCCGAGTTATCTCAAGCTAACCCATCAGAGAACTCAATTGAAGAGAACCCAGCAGCCGTGGTCGATTACTTGCTAGAAGGTACAACGGACAGTGTAGGGCAGAACCTGCTACATCTATCACTTACCACGAACCTTACCACCACCTGTCAGCGCTGCCTGGGCCCAATGCCACTTAAAATGAAATTAGACTTCAATTATCTGATCACGGACATTGACGACACTGATGTGGAAGATAGCGACGATATTGACTTGCAGGAGCCCAGCCAAAACATGGATTTAATCGCTCTAATAGAAGATGAAATCATCATGGCGATGCCTATTGCACCTATTCATGAGGAAGATTGCGGTGCTATCGTCACCCAAAGTGGCGAGAAACCCAATCCTTTTGCGGTATTAAAAGGCTTAATTAAGCCTTAAAAGTACAATTTAGGCTGACAAAAGCTTATGTTTATATTAGAATTGCGGATTAGTTATTTACCGTAGTCTTAAATTAGTGATGCGCTGGATATAACCAAAGCATCGGTTTGTAGTAATTGAGATGATGTTTTAATCATTTTATTGGAGTTTATTATGGCAGTTCAACAAAACAAAAAGTCACCTTCAAAACGCGGCATGCACCGTTCACATGACTTTTTAACAAACCCACCATTAGCAGTTGAGCCTACAACAGGCGAGACTCACTTGCGTCATCACGTTAGCCCAAACGGTTACTATCGTGGTCGTAAAGTATTGCCTACTAAAGGCGAATAATTCTCTTCTAGACGCAATCTAGCTTAGATAAAATCTAGAGATTGAATTTTGTTTGGTAGTTGATAAAACATTTAACGCCGCTCCTATAATTGGTGCGGCGTTAGTTTTTATGGTGCTCATGCAAATTTCAATTAGCCGTTCAATTAACAAGCTGTTTGGTTAAAACAATGGATATTACTGTCGCAATTGATGCTATGGGCGGCGATCATGGCCCTCACGTCACAATACCAGCTGCGCTCAAGGCGCTTGAGGCTGACGAAGAGCTCAATATTGTCTTGGTTGGCTTGAGTGATGCCATTGAAGCTGAGTTAAGAGCGCAAGAAGCTAGCACTAGTCCGCGCTTACGCATTCATCATGCAAGCGAAGTGGTGACCATGGACGAGTCGCCACAAAGTGCCCTCAAAAACAAAAAAGATTCTTCAATGCGCGTGGCCATCAACCTCGTTAAGAGTGGTGAGGCTAACGCATGTGTCAGTGCAGGCAATACTGGCGCCCTGATGGCGACTGCACGTTTTGTACTCAAAACATTACCTGGTATCGATAGGCCGGCGATTGCAGGTGTGTTTCCAAGCCAAAAAGGCATGACCTATATTCTGGACTTAGGCGCAAATGCAGACTGTACTGCTGAACAGCTATTGCAGTTTGCTGTTATGGGTAGCATGCTGGTGTCGTGCGTTGAGCACATTGAAAACCCAACTGTTGGTCTGCTTAATATCGGCACGGAAGATATTAAAGGCAATGAGGTGGTCAAACAAGCAGGTGAATTGCTGCGCGCTAGCCACTTGAATTTTTACGGAAACGTAGAAGGTAATGACATTTTTAAAGGTACAACAGATGTTGTTGTGTGCGATGGCTTTGTGGGTAATGTTGCACTTAAAACCTCAGAGGGCTTAGCGCAAATGATGGGGCGCTTTCTTACACAAGAATTCAAGCGCAACTGGCTCACCAAGTTGATGGCTATTACCTGCATGCCGGTGTTAAGAGCGTTCAAAAAGCGCCTGGACCCACGTCGCTACAACGGCGCCAGCTTTTTGGGTTTACGTGGTATCGTAGTGAAAAGTCACGGCGGCGCAGATAGTTTTTCCTTTTTACATGCGATTCATACCGCTGTAGAAGAATCTCGGAACGGCGTATTAAGACGCATCACTGAGCAATTAGAAATAGAACATATACAATCGCATCACCCAGTAGTTGCGACTAACACGGACAACGAATGATTTATTCTCGTATTGCAGGGACGGGCAGTTACCTTCCCAAAAAAATACTCACTAATGCCGATTTAGAGCATATGGTTGATACAACTGATGAGTGGATTTTTACTCGCACAGGTATTCGTGAGCGCCATATTGTTGCAGACGATGAATTTACTAGTGATTTAGCCATGCATGCTGCTCGCAACGCGATTGAATCTGCGGGCATTCAAGCTAGCGATATCGACTTGATTATCGTTGCCACCACCACACCAGATAAAATATTCCCTAGTACAGCATGTATCTTGCAGCAAAAATTAGGTATTGCAGGCTGCCCGGCTTTTGATATTCAAGCGGTATGTAGCGGTTTTGTTTATGCGCTAGCAACTGCAGATAAGTTCATTAAATCTGGCAGTGCCAAATGCGCATTAGTGATTGGCGCTGAGACTTTTTCCCGCATTACCGATTGGACCGATCGCGGCAACTGCATCTTATGGGGTGACGGTGCAGGTGCGGTAATTCTGCAAGCCAGCGAAGAGCAGGGCGTCATTTCCACGCATCTGCACGCAGATGGGCAATATGTGAAGATGCTACATGTACCACGCAAAACTGAGCCGAATAGTCGCGATACCATCATCATGGAAGGTAACGCCGTATTTAAAATGGCGGTTAATACACTGGATGCCATTGTTGACGAATCCTTAACTGCTAACGGCATGCAAAAATCCGATATCGATTGGCTAGTACCGCATCAAGCTAATATTCGTATCCTGCAAGCAACTGCCAAAAAGCTTGATATGAGTATGGATCGTGTTGTGGTCACTGTAGATAAACACGGCAATACTTCTGCGGCTTCTATCCCGTTGGCTTTGGATGTCGCGGTGCGTGATGGTCGCATCAAACGCGGCGAAATCATTCTGATGGAAGCGTTTGGCGGCGGCTTTACTTGGGGCTCCGCTTTAATCAAATACTAAAAAGCTTATTATTCAAAGCTTGTAACTTAACACTAAAACTATGAACAAATTCGCATTTCTATTTCCTGGCCAAGGCTCGCAATCAGTAGGCATGATGACTGGCTTCGGTGAATCTAAAATTATTCGCGATACATTTACAGAAGCCTCAAATATTTTAGGGGTAGATTTTTGGGCAATGGCAACAGAGCCTAATGAATCCATCAATGAAACCACTAATACACAGCCAATTATGTTGATTGCCGGTGTTGCTACTTGGCGTGCATGGCAAGCTGCTTCGAATAAACTGCCAAGTATTTTAGCGGGACACAGCTTGGGTGAATACACTGCACTAGTTGCTTCAGGCGCCTTAAGCTATGCCGATGCCTTGCCATTAGTGCGTTATCGCGCTGAAGTGATGCAAAGTGCTGTACCAGCAGGTGTTGGTGCGATGGCTGCCATACTAGGGCTTGATGATGATGTGGTGCGTGCTGTCTGTGCCGAAGCGGCGCAGAATGAAGTGCTGGAAGCGGTTAACCTAAACTCACCTGGTCAAGTGGTGATTGCCGGCAATAAAGCAGCAGTAGAGCGCGGCATGGAGCTTGCCAAGGCAAAAGGTGCTAAACGTGCATTGCCATTGCCAGTCAGCGTACCATCACACTGCGCCCTGATGAAACCTGCGGCTGAGAAGTTAGCAGAATATCTAAAAAGTGTAACGGTCAATACACCGCAAATTCCTGTAATTCACAATGCAGATGTTGTGGCTTACAATGACAGCGAAAAAATCAAAGATGCTCTCGTTCGCCAACTCTATAGCCCGGTACGTTGGGTTGAAACTGTGCAAACGATTCACGCACAAGGCGTTACGCAAGCTGCAGAATGTGGTCCGGGCAAGGTGCTTGCTGGTCTAACAAAACGCATCGTAGCAGAACTACCATGTGCTGCATTGACCAACAATGATGCAATGCAAGAACTGCAAATCTCACTTTAATATAAAAATTAAATACAATATATTCAAAGGTTTATTATGTTAACTGGACAAATTGCTTTAATTACAGGTGCAAGTCGTGGCATAGGTGCGGCAATTGCGTTAGAGCTTGGTCAACAAGGTGCAATCGTGATTGGCACTGCTACATCAGACAACGGCGCGACTTCAATCAGCCAAGCATTGGCAGCTGCAAATATCAAAGGCGAGGGCATGAACTTAAATGTGAATGATGCCGCCCAAGTAGAAGCGACTTTAAAAGCCATTAGCGAGAAATATGGCGATGTGAGCTTATTGGTGAACAATGCCGGCATTACCCGCGATACATTATTGATGCGCATGAAGAATGAGGATTGGGATGATGTCATTAGCACCAACCTGACTTCCGTGTTCCGTATGAGCCAAGCTGTGCTTCGTCCGATGATGAAGGCACGAACTGGTCGCATTATCAGTATTTCATCTATCGTTGGTCATATGGGCAACGCAGGGCAAGCCAACTATGCTGCCGCTAAAGCTGGCATGACCGGCTTCACTAAATCATTGGCTGCAGAGGTTGGTAGCCGTGGTATTACCGTGAACTGTATCGCCCCAGGCTTCATTGATACGGACATGACCGCTGAATTGCCGGAAGCAATCAAAGCTAAAACGCTTGAACGCATTCCAGCAGGCCGTTTAGGCTCAGTCAAAGAGATTGCTGCTACTGTGGCATTCCTTGCTTCACCAAATGCAGCCTATATCACAGGTGAAACCATCCATGTAAATGGTGGCATGTTGATGGTATAGAGATTGTTAAAGTAATTTAGATGTAAATGTTTTAGTATGCTTTAAGTATTTTTGTATTCTTGTTGAGTTTTGGTAGAATGTCGGCTTAGCCAAACTAAAACTTAGTGAGCTAAGCTATTTTTAAATAAAAGGGGTAATTAGATGTCTGACATCGAACAACGCGTTAAAAAAATTGTTGCTGAACAATTAGGTGCAAATGAAGCTGACGTTAAAAATGCATCATCATTTGTTGATGATTTAGGTGCTGATTCACTCGATACTGTTGAATTAGTAATGGCTCTAGAAGAAGAATTTGACTGCGAAATCCCTGATGAAGAAGCAGAAAAAATCACTACTGTCCAATTAGCTATTGATTACATCAATACTAACCTCAAGTAATTCAAAAAATTAATTCAATTGTGGGCAGTAAGTTTCTTAGATAAGAGACTTACTGCTTTCACTATTCGTTTCTTAATCACTTCTAAGAGACAATTATGTCCAAACGTAGAGTTGTAGTTACTGGTCTTGGTGTGGTTTCACCTGTTGGTATTGGTGTAAAAACTGCATGGGATAACTTAATCGCAGGTAAATCCGGCATCACTCAAATTACTAAATTTGATACTAGTGCCTTCGCATCCACTATTGCAGGTGAGGTCAAAGACTTTAATGTCGAAGACTATCTCACAGCAAAAGACGCTAGACGCATGGATACATTTATTCAATACGGACTAGCAGCAGCGATTGAAGCGGTAAAAGACTCAGGCATTGTTGCCACAGAGGAGAATGCTGAGCGTATTGGCGTTTCTATTGGCTCTGGCATTGGTGGCATGCAATATATTGAAGATACAGACATTCTTTATCAAGAGTCTGGTCCTCGTAAAATCTCACCATTCTTTATTCCCGGCACCATTATCAACATGATTTCGGGCAATCTTTCTATCATGTTTGGCTTTAAAGGTCCGAATGTGGCAATTGTAACGGCCTGTACCACTGGCACGCATTCGATTGGCGATGCATCACGCATGATCGAATATGGTGATGCTGACGTCATGATTGCGGGCGGCGCAGAAGCTGCCATTACGCGCTTAAGTGTTGGTGGTTTTGCTGCAGCACGCGCACTCTCTACACGTAATGATGATCCAGCGACGGCTAGCCGCCCTTGGGATAAAGACCGCGATGGTTTCGTGATTGGTGAAGGCGCTGGTGTTATGGTGCTTGAAGAATATGAACATGCCAAAAAACGTGGTGCAAAAATCTACGCCGAATTAAGCGGTTACGGTATGAGTGCAGATGCCTTCCACATGACCGCACCGAATATGGATGGCCCACGCCGTTCTATGCGCAATGCGATGCAAAACGCAGGTGTGAATCCAGATGCGGTTGAATTCATCAACGCGCACGGCACGTCTACGCCGCTTGGTGATGCGAATGAAACCAATGCAATCAAAGCTGCATTTGGTGACCATGCCAAGAAGCTGGTTGTGAACTCCACAAAATCAATGACTGGGCACTTACTAGGAGGCGCTGGCGGGCTGGAATCAGTATTTACCGTGCTTTCCATCTACAACCAAGTTTCGCCTCCAACGATTAACATATTCAACCAAGACCCTGAATGTGACCTTGATTACTGCGCGAATACCGCACGTGATATGAAAATCGAATATGCCTTGAAAAACAACTTTGGCTTTGGTGGTACTAACGGCAGCCTGGTATTTAAGAAAGTCTAGCATTCAAAAAAGTATAAGCTAGCCATTCAGCTCAAAAAGCCTGCACATTCAACTGTGGCAGGCTTTTTTCTGTATGCAGCTTATAGTGTATTAAGTCGGGCTATGGTTTAATTACGGCTCATGGCACACACTCAAACTTATCTCGTTAACGGCAGTTTAAATCAGGCAATTTCACCATTTGATCGCGGTTTTGCCTATGGTGACGGGGTTTTTCGAACCTTAAAAATAGTGCGTGGTTTACCGGAGCACTGGCCACAGCATTATCAAAAGCTAGTGGCTGATTGTGCGGGCATTGGTATCGTGTGCCCAAGTGCAGAGCTGCTAATGAGTGACTTTGTGCAATTATTCACGCCTGATGAGATTGCCGTGGCTAAAATCATCATCACCAGAGGCGAGGGTGAGCGCGGTTACGCACCTCCAACGGTCACTATGCCCATGCGTGTAGTCACCAAATCCGCTGTGCCTAATTATGCCGATACAAATTACTTAGAAGGCGTGTATCTGCATGTATGTGAAACACGATTAACAGCACAACCCAAACTGGCGGGTATCAAGCATCTGAATCGCCTCGAAAATGTCATCGCCCGTATGGAATGGCAAGATGAGGCGATATTTGACGGCGTATTGTTAGATCAACAAGACAACGTGATTGAATGTACCATGAGTAATATTTTTACACGTTTTGAAAACACCTTGATTACGCCAGATTTAAGCCAGTGCGGTGTTGCAGGCATCACGAGGCAGCAAATTATCAGCCATGCCAAATTACTGGATTTAACTACAAAAGTAGAAAAATTACCGCTAGCTCGCTTATTGCAGGCAGATGAGATCATTATCTGCAATAGTTTATATGGTGCATTCCAGGCCACTAGAATCAACAATACAACATGGGCACCACAAACTTTAGCTGCAAATATTAGAAACTTACTCACTCATGATTAAACGCGTTAAAAGATGGTTGTTGTTAAGTAGCATTGGACTAGCATTACCGATTGCCTGGTTCGCATATTACGCAGCGATGCCACTCAAACTTCAGCCAAATAGCCAAGAGATCTATATTCAACCAAACAGTAGCCTCAGAAGCATTGCTAATCAATTAGTGCGGCAGGGGGTATTGAAAGAGCCATGGCGCTTTATCATCCTCGCCAAGCTGCTGAATAAAGAGTCTTATCTACAAGCTGGCAGTTACACCCTTAACAAAAATGTTAATCCATATCATTTGTTGCTCTCGCTGAATCATGGCCGAACAACGCAAGGCAGTGTGACCTTTATCGAGGGGCGCACTTTTGCACAAATGCGGGAAAGGCTAGCTAATAACGATGCCGTTAAGCAAACCATCACAAATTTATCAGATGCGGAGATATTAAGACAACTCGGTTCACACCATCAGGTTGCGGATGGTTTGTTTTTTCCTGACACTTTTTACTTTGATCGTGGTACTACTGACATGGTGTTGTTACAACGTAGTTATGATTCCATGCAAAATAAGCTTGCCAAAGCTTGGCTAGAAAGAGAAGCCAACTTACCGTATAAAAATAGTTATCAAGCTTTGATTATGGCGTCCATTATTGAAAAAGAAACCGGTAAAGCAAGTGAGCGGCCAATGATAGCAGGCGTTTTTATCAATCGTCTACGTATTGGCATGCGCTTGCAAACAGACCCTACAGTCATTTATGGCATGGGGATTCAGTTTAATGGCAATATCCGTAAAAAAGATTTGCTAGCCGACACCCCTTACAACACTTACACGCGAGATGGCTTGCCGCCAAGCCCAATAGCGATGCCGGGCATTGCAGCAATTGAAGCGGCTTTGCATCCCGCTAAAACAAAAGCACTTTATTTTGTAGGCAAAGGTGACGGCAGCCATATATTTTCTAATAGTTTAGATGCGCACAACCGCGCAGTCACTCAATACCAATTAAGAATTAAAAAATAACCATGACAGCCAAGTTTATTACATTAGAAGGTATGGATGGTGCGGGCAAGAGTACGCACATCCCTAGCATTATAGAAGCACTGCAAGCGAGAGGGCATGAGGTCGTATCAACTCGCGAACCAGGCGGGACTACTCTGGGCGAACGTTTGCGTGAACTTTTGCTGCATGAACCTATGCATGCCGAAACTGAAACGCTCTTGATGTTTGCTGCGCGCCGTGAACATATCGCCACCGTTATAGCCCCGGCGCTGGCTCGCGGTGCCTATGTACTGTCAGACCGATTTACTGATGCCACTTATGCCTACCAGTGCGGTGCAAAAGGCGTAGAAGCCTCTAAAATTCAACTACTTGAGCAATGGGTGCAAGCAGATCTACAACCTGACATCACGCTATTATTTGACGTACCCGTAGACGTGAGTATGCAAAGGCTTGCTTCAGCCCGTACGCCGGATAAATTCGAGCGAGAAACAGCAGATTTCTTTGCGCGTATTCGTGAGACATATTTGCTACGTGCCAAGCAAAACCCAGCTAGATTCAGAATCATTGATGCCAATAGATCACTAGAGTCAGTTAATCAATCAGTTAAAGATATTATTGCAACAATATGATTTTATGAGTGATTCAAATAAAATATATTCGTGGCAGACTTACTCATGGCAAACCAAGGTTTGGCATCAGCTCAACCAAGATCACCAGCGGTTGCCGCACGCGATCCTTTTGCATGGCCGCGCTGGCATAGGTAAGTATGATTTTGCTAATAGCTTTAGCCAAGCACTCTTATGCGCTAACAAAGATGCTGACGGTCATGCATGCGGCAGTTGTTCGAGTTGCAATTGGTTTAATGAAGCTAGCCACCCTGATTTTCGCGTACTCAGCCCAGAGCAAGAAGCCGAGCCGGATGACGACGCAGTCACTACAAAAAAAACCAAAAAGAAAACACAAATATCAGTCACACAGATTCGTGAACTGAGTGATTTTTTAGGTTTAACGAGCCACCGTAGCGGTGGCTTGCGTATCGTACTCATTCACCCTGCGGAGGCGTTAAATATTGCCTCTGCCAATGCACTGCTCAAAATGCTTGAAGAACCCGCAGAAGGAGTTGTATTTATACTGGTAGCGCATCAATTACAGCGTTTATTGCCTACAATTATCAGTCGCTGCCATAAAATCAACATGCCAGTACCCACGGAAACTCAAGCGCTGGCGTGGTTAGAAGAGCAGGGCGTTAAAAACTCACAACAGCAATTGGCATATCTTGATGGCTCACCTATCAAAGTGTTCAATGAACAATTACAACTCGAGCAGCTTAAAGAAACATGGCGATTACTGGCATTAGGTAACAAACTGGAACCTCATGTTGCCGCACCGATCTTAATTGCAAGCTCAGTTGAAGCGGGCATTATTGCGATACAGAAATGGATTTATGATATTGTTGCGATGAAGCTAGGGCGCCAAATACATTATCACGCACTACATACAAATGCTTTGCAAGTACTAGCCGAGAAGGTAAACTTGAGCAGGTTATTTGATTTGCAGAAAAAAACTAATGAATTGCGTAAACTTGCCTCACATCCATTGAATCATGAACTGCAAATGGAGAGTTTACTGCTTGAATACACACGGATTTTCAGAACCTAGTTGAAAGCTATTAACCCTTAGAGATGAATCATGGCTGAAGCTACAATAGAAGACATTAAAAATGCAGGCGCACCTAAACCTGGTGTTCTGTCGCTTGCAATTAAAGAAAAGGCTGCGCTTTATGCAGCCTATATGGGCTATGTTAAAGGTGGTGGTTTGTTTATCCCAACCAATAAACCTTTCAAAATTGGCGAAGAAGTATTCATGCTGTTAAGCCTGATTGACGATCCAGTCAAATTAAAAGTAGTTGGGCATGTTGTTTGGGTCACGCCCACTGCGCATGGCAACAGACCGCAAGGCGTAGGTGTGCAATTTAGTGAAAAAGATGGCGGGCTAGAGGCACGTAATAAAATTGAAGGCCTGCTAGGCGCCGCTCTTAAATCATCTCGCCCCACCCATACGATGTAAATTAAAGTAGTTTTCACGTTATGCTTGTAGATTCACACTGTCATCTTAATTTCCCTGAACTCTTAGCCAATCTGCCCAACATCAAGCAGGCCATGCGAGATAATGAGGTGGGCCATGCATTGTGCGTTTCCGTCACGCTGCCAGACTTCCCTCAAGTGCTTGCACTTGCCGAAACAAACGATAACTTTTATGCTTCCGTAGGAGTGCATCCCGACTATGAAGATATCGAGGAGCCCACGGTGGAAGGGCTGCTGGCGCTGGCGCAACACCCTAAAGTTGTTGCAATCGGCGAAACCGGCTTAGATTATTTTAGGCTCACGGGTGACTTAGAATGGCAACGCACACGATTCCGCACGCATATACGTGCCGCGATTCAATGTGGTAAACCTTTGATCATCCATACCCGCAGCGCAGCTGAAGATACGCTACGCGTCATGCGTGAAGAGAATGTCCCGCAAGTGGGTGGCGTGATGCATTGCTTTACCGAAAGCTTAGATGTCGCTTTGCAAGCAATAGAGCTAGGATTCTATATTTCGTTTTCTGGCATTGTCACTTTCAAAAATGCCGTAGCGCTAAAAGAAGTCGCTAAACAAATACCGCTGGATAGAATATTAGTAGAAACCGACTCGCCATATCTGGCTCCAATTCCTTATCGCGGCAAAACTAATCAACCCAGTTATGTGAAGCATGTTGCAGAAGAGGTGGCAAGGCTACGTGGTATTTCTCTTGAAGAAGTTGCAACAGCCACTACGGAAAACTTCTTCCGTTTGTTTAAGCACGCCCATGCTTAACTGTTTAAGATTTAAAGAATTATTAATAATGAAAATTGGTGCCACATGCAACTAACCATGCTAGGCGTAGGCTCAAGCGCTGGCACCCCTGTAGTAGGTTGTCACTGTGCTACTTGCACCTCAGATAATCCACGCAATAATCGTACACGCTGCTCAAGCGCCATAGAGTTGGATGACGGTAAGGTTATTTTAATTGATACAGGCCCAGACTTAAGGCATCAAGCGCTGAGAGAAGGACTCACACACGTAGATGCTGTGCTGTACACACATACGCATGCAGACCATCTACACGGAATCGACGATTTACGTGGTTTTTGCCAGATTCAACGTAGCCAAATCCCATTGTACGGTAGCCCTGATGCAATGACTCATATTTCAAACAAGTTTGGCTATACGCTACGTGAACCCAGTAACTTCTGGGATTTACCCGTCCTTAAAGTCAATCCGGTTGATGCGCCTTTCCAGCTTTTTGATCAAACAATCACGCCGATACCCATCAAGCACGGCAATATCAATATTTATGGCTATCGTATAGGCGATATAGCCTACCTCACTGATGTATCAGAGATTCCAGACAGTTCGCTTGAGTTACTAAAAGGCCTGCAAGTGCTGATTTTAGATTGCCTAAGGTACACAACGCACTATACCCACATTAATTTGGAACAAAGCCTCAACTATGCCAGTCAGATAGGGGCTAAATCGACCTACTTGATACACATGACACACGAAATTGAGTATCAAACATTAAGTGCGCAATTGCCCCCTAATGTATATGTTGGCTATGACGGACTAAAAATAAATGTGGATTAAGTCAGCGTAAATCTGATGTACACGTTATGCTAAATGTACGATAGATGAGATAATAATATGATCGTTTTGGAGATAAGAGAACATGCAATTCACTTTTAAAAATTTATGCCTAGGTTTAACCATGTCATTAGTACTGGCATCTACACTGGGTACAGCACACGCAGCACCAAACACTTACACTGAAAACGAATTTCTAAATCAATTCAGCGGTAAATCTAAAAAAGTAATCACTGAAAAACTAGGCAATCCTATTAAGAAAGAGTTGTCAGTAAAACCTAGCGGTGCATCCAGTATGGTTGGCGCGGTTGCTGTTGAAGATAAAAAGTCAAAACCAGTAAAAGTTGAAATGTGGTACTACAAAAACTTAGTGAAATACGATGCTAAACGTACTTACAAAGAAACTGAAATTACTTTTGTGAATGACAGAGTAATGAATATTGCGTTTTTTAATAACAGATAATATTTGCAATAATTGTATGAAATAAAAAAGCCGAGTCACAACTCGGCTTTTTTATATCTTAATTTAAGTATGGCAATCGGCCCAGAGAACTAGACCTAGTGATGTTTTAATGCTTTCTTTCCCAATCAGAAATCTGCTTCTCGGCTTGTTCTTGAGTTAAACCATATGTTTCTTGAATCTTACCTGCCAACTGTTCGCGTTTACCTGCTATCACATCAAGCTGATCGTCTGTTAGCTGGCCCCATTTGGCTTTAACACTGCCTTTAAACTGTTTCCAGTTTCCTTCTACCTGATTCCAATTCATGATGATTACCTCGATTTATATAACAATTTAACTTTTACGTAACTCATTACGTAGCGTTATTTAAATCTCATAATGACTTAAGACCCATAGGGAAATTTCCTAACCTTTTGTCGGAATATTCTGACATTAAAAATTATTGAGGTCGGGTTTTGAATAAAAGTACAAAGTCATATATATTAACCATTATATAAATTCACCAACCAAAGTTAAAAAGGCATAAACTAGATTGATCTAGCACGAACATGTACATGCCAATTGTTTTTTGTGTAATAACACAGAAAACTTGGTAGATCAGCACATCATAACATTTAATAAAAATGGGAGGCTGCATGATGAAGAACTGGACGATACGCCAACGGATTCTTGGTAGTTTTACTGTAATTCTTGTTTTGATGGGCGTAATGGGAGGAGTTGCCTATACGCGCCTTGCGAGCATTAAGCAGGAAACAGTGGATCTTGAAAAGGACTCCTGCCTGGGGTGTATTACAGCACCCAAATCACAGCTGCTTGGATAACGGATTACGCGCTGACTGAGGAGCATGTCCTGCAAGAGGACATGACCGCGATACGGCAAGTTGAATCGCGGCTCGATGCCAACCGGACCAACCTGGAAAACCTGATCCATAATTACGAGCAGAGTATTTTTCAAACAAAAGACCGGGAACAGTTCGAGGCATTCAAAAAACTGCGCGATGAATATGGAACAGTTCAGCAAGAAATCCTGAAATTGAGTTCATCCAACAAGAACAAAGAAGCCCGCACACTGCTGAACAGTAGCCTTGAGCCGGAGTTCGAGAAAGTCAGGGCAGCTCTCCAAGTAGTCACAGACTATAACAAGGCAAATGCCGAAAGCGCTACCCAGCAAGTATTTTCTGCTATTAATACAGCCAATATCGGCATCCTGGCAAGTTTCCTTTTTGCACTGCTGTTCACATTGATTTGTGGGTATTTCTTGCTGCGGGCAATTACACAGCCGCTGGATAAGTTAGTGCGTATCGTGGATGTAATGCGCTCCGGCGATTTTAGCCAGCGCTTGAATCTGGAACTGCGCGATGAGTTCGGCACTTTGGCCGCTGGCTTCGATCGCATGGCTGATGAGCTCGCCACACTGGTGGGCGAAGTGCAAAAATCAGGCATACAGGTCAACACCTCCGTCAACGAGATAGCGGCAACGGCCAAGGAACAGCAGGCCACCGCCAGCGAGATCGCAGCGACCACAACCGAGATCGGCGCCACCTCCAAGGAAATATCCGCCACCTCCAAGGAGCTGGTAAAGACCATGAACGAAGTCTCTATGGTCGCGGAACAATCAGCCACTCTGGCGGGCAGCGGTCAGGTGGGGCTCACACATATGGAAGAGACCATGCACCAGGTTATGGAGGCCGCTGGTTCCATCAATTCCAAGCTAGCTGTACTCAATGAAAAGGCCAGTAACATCAATCAGGTGGTGACTACTATTACCAAGGTGGCCGATCAGACCAACCTGCTCTCGCTTAATGCTGCCATCGAAGCCGAGAAGGCAGGGGAGTACGGCAGAGGCTTCGCCGTGGTAGCCACTGAAATCCGCAACCTAGCCGACCAGACCGCAGTGGCGACTTACGATATCGAGCAGATGGTCAAGGAAATCCAGTCCGCTGTATCCGCGGGCGTCATGGGCATGGATAAGTTCTCGGAGGAGGTGCGCCGCGGCATGCAGGAAGTGCAGCAAGTGGGCGGCCAGTTGTCGCAGATCATCCAGCAGGTACAGGCCATGGCGCCACGATTTGAATTGGTCAACGAAGGCATGCAGGCGCAGGCAACTGGCGCCGAGCAGATTACGCAGGCTCTGGGCCAATTGAGCGAGGCGGTGCAGCAGACAGTTGAATCGTTGCGACAGTCAGGCCAGGCAATCGAAGGCCTGAATCAGGTCTCTAGCGCCTTGCGCAACGGCGTTTCACGCTTTAAATTGGCAATAGAGTAGCTGACCACAGAGCACATTCAGGAGCAATGCGAAAATGCTCTTTCTCTTTTTTCAACTGGGTAAAGACCGTTACGTGCTGGATGTCGGCCAAGTGGCTGAAGTATTGCCATTGGTCAGCCTCAAACATATTCCACAGGCACCACCTGCCGTGGCCGGCGTATTCGACTTTCATGGTGATCCAGTGCCAGTGATAGATTTGAGTCAAATGGCGTTGGGACGACCAGCACAGCGTCGTTTGAGTACGCGCATCATTCTCACGCACTATATCGACGATAATGGCGAAAAGAGATTGCTTGGCCTGATTGCCGAAAAGGTCGTGGAAACCATGCGGCGCGAAGCGTCGGATTTCGTCGCTTCTGGTATCGATAACGATACCGCCCCCTATCTGGGCCCGGTGGCTACCGATGCGCGTGGACTGATTCAATGGGTTGACGTCGATCATCTGCTGACGTCGGATGTGCGCGACTTGTTATTCAAACAGCCGGTGGCAAATTGATGGACTACGCCGAATTTGAAGGTTTGCTTAAGCAGGCAATGGGCTTGGATGCAGCCTCGATCGGCTCTTCGGCCATCGAGCGTGCGGTGCAGATGCGTATGTTAGCCTGTGAGCTGAACGACATGCTTGCTTACTGGGAGCTGGTTCAAACATCGACCACCGAGCTACAGGCGTTAATTGAAGCGGTCGTCGTACCTGAAACCTGGTTTTTCCGTGATCGTGAGGCGTTTGCTGCGCTGGCTCGCATGGCTTATGAGGAGTGGCTGCGCACCCACACAGGCGCTGTGATGCGCCTGTTGAGCCTGCCATGCTCCAGTGGCGAAGAACCGTACTCGATGGCGATGGCCTTGCTTGACGCGGGTTTCCCAGCAAGCCTCTTTCAAATCGATGCCGTGGATATCAGCGCGCGGGTGCTCACGCACGCTAAGCGCGCGGTATATGGCAAGAACTCGTTTCGAGGTAATTATCTGGATTTTCGCGATCGTTATTTTGAAGACACAGCACACGGCCATCGTCTGAGCGATGCGGTGCGACAGCAGGTACATTTTCATCAAGCCAATCTGTTTGCTCCCAATTTTCTGCCGGGGACTGAGATCTACGACATGATTTTCTGCCGCAACCTGCTGATTTATTTTGACCGCGCCACTCAGGACAATGCCGTCCATGTGTTGCAGCGCCTGCTCAAGGCAAAAGGCACATTGTTTGTCGGTCCGTCTGAAACCGGCTTGATACTCAGTCACGACTTTGTTTCGGCTAAGGTGCCGCTGGCTTTCGCTTTCCGCAAAGCCGATGCTGCCGTGCCCGCCACAGCACGGGCTCCTGCACCAGTGATCCGGCCTTCTGATCGACATCCTATAAGCACACCCAACAAACATGCGTTTGCTGCGTCCAAATTATCGCCGCAGAAACACGGGGTTTCTGGCCAGGTTCTGCGTCCTAGCATGCTGCCGACGCCTGTGGTCAAGCTTGATGGTGGGGTAGAAGAGGCCGCTGCGCTGGCGGATCAGGGACGCTTGGTGGAAGCGGCGAAATCCTGTGAAGAACATATGCGCAAACAAGGTCCATCTCCGCAGGCTTTTTACCTGCTTGGATTGATTCGAGATGCCAGTGGCAATGCGCCAGAAGCCATACAGTACTACCGCAAGGCGCTCTATCTTGACCCAAACCACCAGGACAGTCTGGCCCAACTTGCATTCCTGTTGGAAAAACAGGGTGATGCCAAGGGCGCGCAAGTGTTACGCAACCGTGTGACGCGGTCGGAAACGAAGCATGCCCAGTGAATAAATGAAAAGTGATATGAGAAAACAACCCATCACAGCCCCGGTTTCTTCCCACACAGTCATTAACGATTGCTGGAATAAAATCGGTGTGCGCGGCGACTCCTCATGCCCGGAGTTGAAAAAATATATACACTGCCGCAACTGCCCGGTTCATTCCGTAGCGGCAGTAGATTTGCTCGATACCGACTTGCCGGCCGACTATCTCACACGCTGGACCAGCCACGTTGCAAAAGAAAAGGCACTAACGGAAATCAATACACATTCTGTCGTCGTATTTCGCATCGGCGATGAGTGGCTGGCTTTGCCGACGATATTGTTTAAGGAAATTGCCAGTATCGGCGCGATTCACTCCGTACCGCACCGACAAAATGGCGTGATGCTCGGTTTAACGAACATTCGTGGGGAATTGCTAGTATGCGTTTCGTTGCAAGAGTTACTAGGCCTACAACAATCCAGCAAACATAAGCACGACAAGCATCGTGCCACAACTGAACGTTTCATGGTGATTCAGCGCGAGGGCAGTCGTGTTGTCTGCCCGGTCGATGAGGTGCATGGGATTTGGCGTTTTCACCCGCGCGAACAGATGTCAGTACCTGCAACACTGTCCAAGGCCGCTGCCACTTACACACAGGCCTTACTGCCTTGGCAGCAAAAATCGGTTGGTCTGCTTGATGACCAGTTGCTGTTTTATACCGTTGACCGGAGCATTGCATGAGTAACGGCGATCTCAGTCAAATGTCTATGCTGGATCTGTTCCGCTTGGAAGCGGAGAGTCAGTCGCAAGTATTGACCACTGGCCTGCTGATACTGGAAAGTAATGCAACAGCTTCAGACCAACTTGAAGCCTGTATGCGTGCTGCACATTCGCTCAAGGGCGCAGCGCGTATTGTCGGCATCAATGCTGGCATAGACGTGGCACATGCAATGGAGGATTGCTTTGTCGCAGCGCAGCGTGGTGAAATCACCTTACGGAAAGCGCATATTGACCTGCTATTGCGAGGAGGAGATTTGCTTACTCATATCGCCAATACGCCCGAGGCGGAGATCAATCAGTGGACAGGTGAAAATCCGGCGGAGGTGAGTACTTTCCTGACGGAACTTAAGACCGTATTAGAAAATAACGAGGCTGAACCTGCGGACAACGCTGGCACAGTGCTAGCTGCTGCGGTTGCCGATTCATTAGCAAATAGTGTAGAGCCGCGTACAGTCGTTACTGATGGCCGCGAAAGCGCCGAAAGCGCCGAACGCGTACTGCGCGTCACAGCGGAAAACCTGAACCGCCTGCTCGGGCTCACCGGTGAATCGCTGGTGGAGTCGCGCTGGCTCAAGCCATTTTCCGCATCGCTGCTGCGCCTCAAGCGCCTGTATGTCGGCACTGGCAAGGCGCTGGACGAGGTGCGCGAATCGCTGTCAGGGCTGGTGTTGGATGAGCGCAGCGAGGTCGCACTGGCGGACTTGCAGCACCGGATTCTCGAATCCCAGCAAATTCTATCGGAGCGCCTTGTTGATCTGGGCATGTTCGATAGCCGCTCGACCAATTTGGCGCAACGGCTTTACCACGAGGCATTGGCTTGCCGCATGCGGCCGTTTGCCGATGGTGTGCGGGCTTTTCCGCGCATGGTGCGTGATCTCAGCCACTCGCTTGGCAAGCAGGTGCGGCTGGAGATTATTGGGGAAACCACGCAGGTAGACCGGGACATCCTAGAAAAGCTCGATGCACCGCTGGGCCATCTGCTACGTAACGCCATAGACCACGGCATTGGATTCGCAGACGAGCGCCTCGCCGCCGGCAAGCCCGCCGAGGGCGTCATCACGCTCGAGGCGCGCCACAGCGCTGGCATGCTGCAGATTATCGTTTCCGACGATGGGCGCGGCATTGATTTGGACCGGCTGCGCCAAGCAGTGATAGATCGCAAGCACACCGATGCAGAGACCGCCAACAAGCTAAGTGAGGCCGAACTGCTGGCATTCCTGTTCCTGCCCGGTTTCACTATGCGGGATACAGTCACCGAGGTTTCAGGCCGCGGCGTCGGCCTCGACGTGGTGCTGAACATGGTCAAGCAGGTGCGCGGCACCGTTCGCATATTATCCCAGCCCGGTCTAGGCACGCGCTTTGTGCTGCAACTGCCGCTAACGCTGTCGGTAGTGCGCACACTGCTGGCGGAAATCGACGGCGAGCCCTATGCCTTTCCGCTGGCTTACATCGTGCGCACGCTGATGCTACCGCGGGAGCAGATCGAATTACTCGAAGGCCGTCAGCATTTCA
Organism: Methylotenera sp.; assembly: GCA_035460465.1. Lineage (GTDB taxonomy): Bacteria > Pseudomonadota > Gammaproteobacteria > Burkholderiales > Methylophilaceae > Methylotenera. Next base: position 53,303 of record DATHWQ010000017.1, read on the forward strand.
ATATGGACGGCCAATCTGTAGGCCTTGTCAATGCACACCAGTTGCTGGGTGGCGGCGAACCCAAGCTGAAAGGCGATGAGCTGCCGGTAATAGTTGTAGCGGATGGCGGCAATACCTATGGACTGGTCGTAGATCGTTTCCTCGGTGAGCGTGCGCTGGTGGTGCAGCCGCTAGACGCGCGCTTGGGCAAGGTCAAGGACATAGCCGCAGGTGCTCTCATGGAAGACGGCTCTCCGGTACTGATTGTGGATATCGAAGATATCGTACGTTCTGTGGAAAAGCTCGTACTTACCGGGCATCTGAGCCAAGTGCAGCGTAGCGTCACTACCGACAGAAAGCGAAAACGAGTTCTGGTAGTGGATGATTCACTCACGGTGCGTGAGGTGGAACGCAAGCTGCTGGACCATGTGGGTTATGCTGTTGAAGTTGCGGTGGATGGCATGGATGGCTGGAACGCAGCGCGTACCGGCCATTTCGATCTGATGATTACAGATATCGATATGCCTCGTATGGATGGTATTGAATTGGTAACCTTAATCAAGAAAGACCCAAACCTCAAACGCCTGCCGGTGATGATCGTTTCCTACAAAGATCGCGAGGAAGACCGCCGCCGTGGGCTCGAAGCCGGTGCGGATTATTACCTGACCAAGGGCAGCTTCCACGATGAGACCTTACTGCAGGCGGTGGTGGACATGATAGGGGAGGCCGAGGCATGAAAATCGGCATAGTCAACGATCTGCCAATGGCTGTGGAAGCCTTGAAGCGCGCCCTGATGCTGAAACCGGGGCATCAAGTAATCTGGGTTGCCAAGGATGGAGCAGAAGCCGTTGATCTGTGCGCCAAGACCACACCGGATCTGGTGTTAATGGATATGATCATGCCAGGAATGGATGGTGTGGAGACCACGCGCCGCATCATGACGCAAAGCCCATGCGCTATTCTGATTGTGACTGTCAGCGTTGGGGCTAATGCCTCGCGCGTGTTTGAAGCGATGGGACATGGTGCGCTTGACGCCGTCGATACGCCTGCTTTCGGTTTGGGTGACCTTAGCGATAGTGCGTCACCGTTACTGGCAAAATTAGAAACTATCCAAAAGCTCATTAGCGATAAAAATGGCAACAGTTCCGCTATGGAACGCGCGAGCCGGCAGGCGCTAGCCTCACGTGGGGAGTCATTGCTAGCGATAGGCGCTTCTGCCGGCGGCCCAGCGGCACTAACGACTTTGCTCAGCGGCCTACCCAAGGACTTTTCGGCAGCGGTTGTCATCATCCAGCATGTGGATGCGCAATTTGCTTCCGGTATGGCCGAGTGGCTAGCACTAAGTTCTAAATTGCCGGTACGTGTAGCCAAAGAGGGTGAACGGCCTGAGCCCGGTGTTGTGCTGCTTGCGGGCACCAACGACCACCTGGCATTAAAAGCATCCGACCGCCTTGGCTACACCCCTAAGCCGGCCGATTACGCTTACCGGCCTTCGGTGGATGTTTTTTTTCAGAGTGCCTGTCGCTTTTGGCCCGGTACTGTTGTGGGCGTACTTCTAACAGGTATGGGACGAGATGGTGCACTGGGTCTGAAAGCGCTACGTAATAAGGGTCACTACACCATCGCGCAGGATCAGGCCACCAGTGCGGTGTATGGTATGCCCAAAGCTGCGGCTAAACTTGATGCAGCAGTCGATATTTTGGCGCTTGAGCAAATAACGCCAAAACTGATTAATATTTTTGCTAATAAGACCTAACTAATAGACCAAAAAAATAGGGAGCACAAGATGCGAAAAATAGACATTGCAACAGAAATGATTATGCCACCAGCCCAAAGTGATGCCATGGTGTTACTGGTGGACGATCAGGTCATGATAGGAGAGGCGATACGTCGTGTGCTGGCTAATCAACCGAACATAGATTTTCACTACTGTAGCAACCCATCTGAAGCCATTGCGATCGCCGAGACAATTAAGCCAACAGTTATTCTTCAAGATCTGGTGATGCCAGGCGTGGACGGGCTCGATCTGGTGCAGCAATACCGTGTCAACGCAGCCACTAGAGACATCCCAGTGATTGTCCTCTCGACGAAGGAAGATCCGGCAATCAAGAGTTCAGCATTTGCAGCAGGTGCGAATGATTATCTGGTCAAATTACCAGATAATATAGAGCTTATTGCCCGCATTCGTTACCATTCAAAATCCTATTTAAATCAAGTGCAGCGCGATCAAGCCTACCGGGCGCTACACTATAGCCAGCAGCGGCTCCAAGAAAAAAATCTAGAGTTACTCCGCTTGTCCAATCAGGATGGTCTTACCGGATTGAGTAACCGAAGATATTTTGACGAATATATCGAAGCACAATGGAAGTTGGCCATCCGTGGTCAGAATCCGTTTTCATTGCTCATGATTGATGTTGATAACTTCAAACAGTACAACGATACCTATGGCCACTTAGCAGGAGACGAAGTACTAAAAAGTGTAGCAATGGTGATGCGGCAGCGTTTCATGCGACCGACTGACCTCCCGGCACGTTTTGGAGGCGAAGAGTTTGCTGTAATACTGCCCGCCACGCCTTTTGCACCCCTCCAACCCTTGGGTGAAAGCCTGCGTAGTGGTGTGGAAGAGTTGTGTATCCTGCACAGCGCTTCAGATGTTGGCGACTACATTACTATAAGTGTAGGTGGCGCCTCGATGACCCCAAAACCCGGGGAGTCTTTTCTTCAGCTGATTGATCGCGCGGATGAGGCTCTGTATGAAGCTAAAGACTTAGGCAAAAATCAGGTCGTAATACGTAATTAGAATCATCATTCCATTTTCATCCATCAAAATAGTGGGGGAGAGGGGTAACCAAAAATTACGACTGTTACTGCCTACTTGAATATCTAAACGTTTAAATACTACCCCGAGACTTTTAAAATTTCTTAGCAGTTTTATTTTTAATAATTAAGTTTAATAAAACAACATAATACTTTGTTATATATAGATTATAGATATCAAAACCTCTAATGGAACGTGTGGGTGACCATGCTAATCATGAAGGGCATCCGACCCTAAGCGGACATCCATTTCAGTTGTTAATTTCCCTATAAATGTAGTATTAAATTACAATTAATTCATCCAATCGCTGTCTCTATCTTTAATATAGTTATTTGAAGTGGCATATATGAGAGGGGAATGTAATGTCTGAAATGATTTTACTAGGTACTCGCAAGGGCACCATAATATTCGATCGTATTAACGCTAAATGGCGGCCTCGTCCAATCACGCATGCGGGCGTTCCGGTGTGTTACGCAGCGCGTGATCCTCGTGACGGTACCTTGTGGGCATCCCTGGATCATGGGCACTGGGGGCCTAAATTGTCTCGCTCTCGTGATGGGGGTGTAACTTGGGTCGATATTGCCTCACTTAAATATCCTAAAGGCGCACGCTATATTGTCAAATACCTACCTATACCAGATTTCGACCCGGAGTCACCGTCCGCTCAACCAGAGTATGCCGATGCAACCGTGTTAAAAATCTGGAATATTACGTTTGGAAATGCCAATCAGCCTAGCAGGCTTTATGCAGGCACTATTCCTGGTGGCTTATTTGTCAGCGATGATGGCGGTGATAACTGGGAGCTCAACCGACCACTATGGAACCATGACAGCCGAGGCGGTGACTTGTTCGCTGGTAATGCGACGTCTGAAAACCAATGGAATGGCACGCCTGCAAGTATTGATTATGGTATTTTTGAACCTGGCATTCATTCCATCGTTGTTGATCCGCGTGATCCGAATCATATTCATGTTGCGGTATCAACAGCAGGGGTCCTCGAGACTACCGATGGTGGCCAAAGTTGGGAAGGCCGTAACCAAGGCATGTTGAATGATTACATGCCGAATCCAGAATCCGAGTGGGGTCACGACCCGCACTTCGTGACGAGCTGCCTTGGGCAGCCAGATCATCTCTGGCAGCAAAACCACTGCGGTGTTTTTTACAGTAATAACGGAGCAAACAGCTGGAAAAAGGTCAGCAAGCCCGAGGTTGGTGTGAATTTTGGGTTCCCAATCGTAGCTGATGCGAAAGACGGGCGCACCGCATGGGTTGTACCAGCACGCGCGGATGCAGAACGCATGGCTATTGATGGCGGTTTGTTTGTAGCGCGAACGACCGACGGTGGACAGTCATGGCAAACTTTTCGAGACGGTCTGCCGCAGGAAAATGCCTACGACATCGGCTTGAGGCATGGATTTGATAAATCGGGTGATTGTTTATGTTTTGGCAGCACGACTGGAAATGTCTACCTGTCCGAAGACCGTGGTGAAACATGGCAATCTCTGGGTAGCAATTTTCCGCCGATTTATTCAGTACGTTTTGGCTAAATACCATGCCTCATGTTGAAATGACGCAACATCTTCACCGTTTCTTTCCTCAGTTAAAGGACCGAATTATCACTGTGCCAGTCGGCTCCGTGGCAAAAGCTTTACTTGCCATCAACGAGATTGCTCCAGGCTTTACCGATTACGTGCTCGACGAACATGGTGCGCTGCGTCGACATGTGAACATCTCCATCAACGACACCGTAGTGATTGATAAAATTAAACTCTCTGATCGTATACCGGATGATGGAACCGTTTATATTTTCCAGTCCCTGAGTGGTGGCTGAAGTTCTCAGCGACTACGGAATATAACTTACTCCTAAAATGCCACAGTTATTAAATGGTGAGAACCGCTAGGGCACTAAATCCCAAAACCCATTCCGATGACTTATTATATTTACTTCGTATAATGTATAGAAGTGAGATAAGTTTGGTGTGATATTGAAAAAATAAAACCATTTAAGAAATAATTTCCTAAAGGTATTTTAACAATACAAAAAACATTATTAATTGTCTACAATGATTCATATAAATAACAATAATTAATGGATCTTGTATGAATTACTTTATTGCCGTTGTAATGTTCCTCGGTTTACTAATGATGGTAAATATTGAGAAATTCAAGGCTCCTTCTACTGAACCCACCGTGTATAGCAATCCAGAAGTGGCGCCTATAAAAACACAAGAATACTCGCAAGAGCCGCTAGAAACGTCACAAAATACTACTTACGAACAACCAAAAGCTGAAATATATAAATGTAAAAATTCAAGCGGAAGGATTGTTTATTCAGAGTCCAAATGTCCATCAAATACTATCGGCAATCCAATAGTTATTGTGCCAAATGTGATAGATAGCGCTGAACTTAGAAGGCAAATTGCTAGCAATAGAAATGAAACTCAAATAATCTCAACAAGCATACCTGACAACAAACCTGAGGTTATGTCCTCTTACAAAAGGGAAATACGTATTAGAGAATTAAACGTTTCTGCAAGTGACGAAAGTGCTTCTCGTGAAAAGC
>DATHWQ010000018.1:0-43313 GCA_035460465.1 Methylotenera sp.
CCATCAAATTCGGCATAGCGTAATTCAAGCTTATCCACCACACGTAGCGATTGCAGATTATGCTCAAAACCACCAAAGTCACGCATACATTCATTGAGTGCATCTTGCCCTGCATGTCCAAAAGGTGTGTGGCCGAGATCGTGGGCTAACGCAATCGCCTCTGTTAAGTCTTCATGTAAATTAAGCGTGCGTGCGATGCCACGCGCCATTTGTGCGACTTCTAGGCTGTGCGTTAAACGGGTGCGGAATAAATCACCCTCGTGATTGACGAATACTTGTGTTTTGTACTCTAAGCGACGAAAAGCTGTTGAGTGAATGATACGATCACGATCGCGCTGAAATGCGTTACGTGTCTCAGAAGCAGGCTCTTGATGATGACGGCCAATGCTTTGTGATGGATTGGCGGCGAATACTGCAAGCGTCTGATTAGTCATTAGTATGTCGAATGCCTTCAGATTAGGTCAATGTTTTCTTAAGTAAGTCTGCATCATAATCACTGGTAATCACAGACTTTCCTATACCTTGCTGCAATATAAGTCTGATTTTACCGTTCTCTACTTTTTTATCCAGCCCCATCAAATCCAAGTATTTTTCCGCACCTAGCTTAGGGGGCACTATAGGTAAGTTAGCAGCTTCAAAGAGTGCTTGCATACGAACAATATCCGCTTGAGTCAGCCAGTCCATGCGTTGCGACAAATTAGCTGCCATCATAGTGCCTGCAGCCACCGCTTCACCGTGTAGCCATACACCATAACCCATTGCATTCTCAATTGCATGCCCGAATGTATGACCCAAATTAAGTAACGCTCGCTCACCAGTTTCGTGCTCATCACGCGCCACTACCTCAGCCTTGTTTTGGCAAGAGCGGTAAATTGCGTAACTCATGACCTGCTCATTCAATTCCATGAAAGCTTGGATGTTTTGCTCTAGCCAATCAAAGAAGTCAGCATCCCGTATCAATCCATATTTAATCACTTCAGCCACACCAGCTGAAAATTCACGAGCTGGTAAAGTTTGCAAGGTATCAATATCGGCCAATACCAGCTGTGGCTGATAAAAAGCACCAATCATGTTTTTACCCAACGGGTGATTGATACCTGTCTTGCCACCTACCGACGAATCTACTTGTGAAAGCAAGGTGGTTGGAATCTGAATAAAAGGCACGCCACGTAGATAGGTTGCAGCAGCATAGCCTGTCAGATCACCAATTACACCACCGCCCAGCGCAATGAGTGTTGTACTGCGCTCGCAACGATTTTTCAACAGAACATCGTATATGGTGTTAAGTATCTCTGAGTTTTTATAAGCCTCACCATCTGGCAATATAATCGGAATTACTGTTACACCTGCCGCTTGTAGCGCTTTACTTAACTTATCTAGATAGAGTGGAGCAACCGTCGTATTGGTTACAACTGCCACATGCTTACGCTTAAGGTACGGCAATATCAAACTGGCATCAGAAATAAGATCCCGTCCAATGTGGATCGGATAGCTTCTATTGGCTAATTCTACTTTTAGTGTTTGCATCTTAATTATGAGTTAAATTATTTAACATTTGTTCTATGTGATTAGTAATGTCACTAGCGGATTGTGCACCGGTATCTACAATACAACTCGCTAGCTCAGTATAGATTGGATCTCGCTCGATATAAAGTTGCTCTAACTTTTGCTTGATATCACCACCTTGCAATAGCGGGCGGGTTTTATCATTACGAGTGCGTTGCCAAAGATCATGTACGTTTGCACGTAAATAAATCACATGGCCATTATTTTTAAGAAGCGCCCGATTCTCAGGGGCTAACACTGCGCCACCGCCGGTAGCCATGACAATATTATCCAATTGACTCAATTCTTCTATGACCGCAGCTTCACGTTTACGAAAACCAGCTTCACCTTCCAGCTCAAATATAAGTGGAATCTTTACACCTGTTTTACGTTCAATTTCATGATCCGAATCGTAAAATACCTTGCCCATTTGCTTTGCCAGCAAACGGCCAATCGTAGTTTTACCAGCGCCCATTAGGCCTATAAAAAAGATATTCCCCAATTTCATACACCTAATTAATTTAAAAACAAAATGCCCATCACGTTAATGATGGGCATTTTATGACAATCTTGATTATCTGTCAGATTTGCTTACTCCAACAAATCAAAAAAACCAGCACTTTTAACGTAGATTCAAACTATCATCCATGATTTTTGGCGTAATAAATATAAGTAACTCGGTTTTATCTGACTGAGTAATTCTACGCTTAAATACGTTTCCAACAATTGGAAGATCGCCAAAAAAAGGTACTTTATTTATATCAGCTCTTTCAGTTTGTTCAAATATACCCCCTAAAACTGCAGTTTCTCCGTTTGACACTAATACCTGAGTCGTAACTTTTTGCGTATCTATCGATGGTACACCAAAGAAAACTTGCCCAACTTTTTCTTTTTTCACTTCTAAATCCATAATGATTTTGTCATCCGGGGTAATTTGTGGCGTAACTTCTAAACTTAACACTGCCTCCTTAAAAGCTACGTTAGTTGCTCCACTACTAGAGGCTTGGAGATATGGAATCTCAGTACCCTGAGCTATCTTAGCTTTTTGTTGATTTGCAGTAGTCACGCGGGGGCTTGATACAACTTTTCCCCGATTGTCAGTTTCTAATGCCGTTAATTCTAAATTTAGTAACAATCCAGCAGGCAACCTAAATAAACTGAATGCCACACTGCCAAATGCATTGGAAACGGGTAAATTCGAATTTAAACCACCGCTACTAAGTGCACCCCCTACACCGCCTGTCGCTGCTGACGTTGAATCCAAACTTCCACCAATTGCAAGTGCATTATTACCCGGTGTTGCCTGATGCTGTACTCCGAACCTTGCCCCCAGACTTTTACCAAACCTCTCATCGGCGAGGACCAAGCGTGACTCAATCATAACTTGCTTTACTGGAATGTCAGTTTTAGCAATAATTGCTTGTACTTGTTCAAGATATTTAGCTGTATCTTGCACAAACACAGTGTTAGTTCGGGGATCCAGTACCGCACTACCGCGTTTAGATAGAATTTTCTGCTTAGGATCGCTCAAAATTTCTTTTAAAGACTCAGCCTTCATGTACTTCAACGTGAACACTTCAGTTCTCAAAGGCTCCAAGTCTTCAATCTGCCTAGAAGCTTCTAAGCTTTGCTTCTCTTTGGCAGCCACTTCATCAGCAGGTGCCACCAAAATTACATTGCCGGTTTTACGCATAGTTAAGCCTTTGCTTTGCGTAATAATATCCAACGCCTGATCCCACGGTACATCCTTCAAACGTAGCGTCAAATTCCCAGTCACGGTATCGCTGGTTATAATATTCAATCCAGTAAAGTCTGCAATTACTTGAAGTACAGAACGCACATCAATATTCTGGAAGTTTAATGAAAGCTTTTCGCCTGCATATCCAGGTTTAGAACCTCGCACTAATTTATTTGGATCCTCTATCACTTGTCTTACGTCAATAATAAATTTTTTATCTGCTTGATACGCTGATTGTTCCCAATTTCCTTTTGGCTCGATCACCATGCGTCCATTCTTACCTTGCTTCATGGTATCTACATAAATGACTGGTGTATTGAAGTTGGTAACATTTAAGCGACGTTGCAAGTTTGCGGGAACGTCAGTGTTTATAAAATCGACAACAATGGTCTTACCTTTCTGTTTAATGTTTATACCTGCAGATGCATCAGACAAATCCACAATGATACGACCTTCGCCGTTTTTTCCACGCGCAAAATCAACATTGTTAATTGTATTCTGCTGTTGATCGAGACTTGACTCCGCAAATTTGGTTTCTACTCCAGCACTAGCACTGACTTCATTAGCTTGCAACATGACCGTTACTTCATTGCCACTTAACGTAGTGTTATATCCTACACTCTTACTTAAGTTTAGCACTAAACGTGTCCGCTCTTTGCCCTGAGCAAGAGTGACACTTTTTAATGCGCCTTGATCTGCAGGAATATTATTTTTTTGCAGCCCATTAGCGACTTTAGGAAAATCAAGTGCAATACGCGCAGGGTTATTAAGCGTAAAACCAGCCGGTGGGTTAGTTAGTGGCTGGCTTGTTTTGATAATGATGCTGACTCGACCACCTGGTAAAGATGAAAAATTTATACTTTCGATTTTGTTAGCTAATTCTGATTGGTCTTCAGCCCGCAACAATCCTGCAAATACGGTCAAACCCAATAGCAAAGTCGCCAATATAAATTTTAATGTCCATGCGCTCGTTTTCATTGTTTCACCTTTAATTCTTAAATTTTCCGCTAATTCTAACTGCTTCAACAGTCAATTATTCCTGTAGTGCTAAATTAGACACCCGCTCTATCCAGTCTCCAGACAGATCATCTTGGACTATTTCTTTCAATACGACTTCGCTATCAGTAATTTGCGTAACCATGCCAAAATTCTGACCTACATAGTTACCAACTTTAACTTGCTGCACGCTATTATCTGGAGTTTTAAGTAATGCATATGTCAACTTACTTTTTGATAACAAGCCAACGTATTTGATACTCTCAAGAGGATACGCCTCCATCGGTTCTTTGGGTCTGTTCAAATTTGGCTGCAACGCACCCACTTTACTAACCGCCTTCCGTGATCGAAACGGATCTGACAGAGTGCCATCGGCATTGTACTGTAAAGCAAGATATGGCTTTACTTCTGGCAGTGGTGTGATTTTAGGCCGCATGTCGTTGGCTGCATCACGCATGAATTTATCTAAATCGTCGCCATCGCCACCACTACAGGAAGCTAATCCAAGACAAAAGATAAAAATTGAGCATGATCTAATCAACATAGATTCGGTAGACTTTAGTTTTAGGTATTCAATCACTGGGCCAATCAACCTTTCTTACCCGCTTTATCTTTTTCAGCTTTTCTTTTAGCTGCAACTTCATCCGCATCCAGATAGCGATAAGTTTTGGCGATTACGTCCATCACCAATACATCATTTGACGCTTGAGGCTTGGTATCTTTGCTAAATGCAGCAACAGAAACATCATTCAAAGTGACGATTCGAGATAATTTCGAAATGTCAGTCGCAAAGGCACCTAGATCATGGTACGTACCAAGCACTTTGATGGCAATTGGCATTTCCGCATAAAACTCTGCCTGAGTTTCCTGACCAGGCTTAAACAATTCAAATTCCAACCCACGTCCTAGCCCAGCTTGATTAATATCAGTCAACAAACCGTCCATTTGAGACTTGTCTGGCAACTGTTTTAAGAGAGCACCAAACGTTCTTTCGATTTCAACCATTTGTTGTTTATAACCCTCTAGGTTGATTGCTTGACTTTTCTTATCCAAGAATACCTGTCGTAACTCTTTCTCCTTGACCTCAGCTTTATCCAACGACTCAAGTGCAGGACTCCATAAAAAGTAATAACCAAGAGCTAAAACCAATAAAAATAAAACTGCCAACAATACAGCCTTTACTGAAATTGGTAGACTGCCAGCATTCTTAAAATCTATATTATTAAAATCATCTAATTTCATGATTAATTTCCGCCTTTAAGGTCACTCTTAATCACAGGCGTGGTTTCATCAGCTTTAGGTACTTTAAGTGAAACATTTAAAGTAAAAGCGTTTTGTTTGAGTCCATTCACTGTCACCGATTTAATCTCGACTAGATTGGGCGATTCCATCCAATTTGAAACACTTAGATTACGTACTAAAGTAGCGATACGAGAATTGGTATCCGCAACACCCTCAATTGCAATCACATTGCCTTGCTGCTTAATGCTTTTAAGATACATACCTTCAGGTAACTGCCTGCTTAGTTCATCAAGCACTACCACCGCTTGACTGCGATTTGTTTGTAAATTCTCAACGACTTGCTTACGATCTAGCATGGTGCTGATTTGATCTTTTAAGTCTTTGATGTCGGCAATCTCTTTATCCAGCTTAACAATAGCAGCATCCAATCGGCCATTACGCTCAGCTTGCGCGTCAATTTGACTGTTGATATACGTCCAACCCATAAAAATAATTACTGCAGCAGCTATAGCTGAGAATCCTGCCATTAAGGAAAATTCGCGTTGACGTGCTTCACGTCTGATTTGACGATGCGGAAGTAGGTTAACGCGTATCATAATGGCAATCCCCGCATTGCAAGACCACAGGCAATCATCAGTGCAGGAGCATCCATCGCAACTTGCGGTTGTTTAAGCTTGCCATTAATCACCATGTTATGGAATGGATTTGCAATCACCGTATTAACTTGGGTACGATCCTGCACCATGACATCAACCGCAGGAATCGCAGCACAACCACCAGCCAGCACAATATGATCAACGCGATTATATTGAGTAGAGCTTGTGAAGAATTGCAATGCCCTAGCCACCTCCATTGCCAATGACTGGACAAATGGTTGCAGCACTTCATGTTCATAACTCTCTGGCAAACCGCCTTTACGTTTAGCGATTTCCGCTTCTTCTGAAGACAAGCCAAAGCGTCGCTGAATTTCTTGTGTAAGCTGCCCACCACCGAAACTCTGCTCACGAGTATAAACAGATACATTATCGCTTAGAACGTTAATATGAATCATGGAAGCGCCGATATCTACAATCATCACCGTTTGCTCTCGGCCTGAGTTAGGTAACTGACTAGCCACCAACATGTAAGCCGCCTCAGTAGCATAGGTTTCGACATCCATTACAATCACTTTAAGGTCTGCACCCTCAGCCGCGGCGACGCGGTCTTCGATTTTCTCTTTACGTGAAGCAGCGATTAACACCTCCACCTCGTCGGGGCTATTAGGTGCTGGACCAATCACCTGAAAGTCAATATTCACCTCGTCAAGCGAGAATGGAATGTACTGATTTGCTTCTGCCTCGACCTGCACTTCCATGTCCTCTTCGCGCAAATCCGCTGCCATCAATACTTTCTTACTAATTACGGCAGCCGCTGGCAAGGCGAGTGCAGCACTTTTTTCACGGGAACCCAGCAATTTCCACGCAAGCTTCATAGCCTCTGCTACGCTTTCAAGATTGCTTACATTACCATCCACCATCGCTTCTTTAGGGAGAGGTGCCATTGAGTAAGCTTCGAGCTTATAGCTACCACGTCCATTCTCAGCAAGTTCTACCATTTTAATAGCAGTAGAACTGATGTCGATACCAATCAGTGGGGGGGTTGATTCTGTTAAAAAGCTGAATTTCAAATTGAAATTCCCTTTCTGAGTTCGTTAGTTACGTACATTTCTAATAATTTACATTAAATCCTAGCAACAACTTTAAACCCTGTAAAGCAATTTTTTATTTCTCATTTATTAAAAAATATTAATTACACAGTTTATTCGCAGTGATTATCAGAGCAATCTATAATAGTATGCTGTTTACATAGAAACGAATCGTTTAAATTCATGACTCCTAATAAATGGTGGCACTACCTCTTATTAACGCTAGTTGTCGGTGGTTTATCAGTTGTTGCACTTGTTGCAATAGCCGCTGCGCTTATTTATCCAGCACTACCTTCGTTAGATGCTCTGACAGACTATCGGCCTAAATTACCATTGCGCGTATATTCCGAAGATGGCTATTTAATTAGTGAATTCGGCGAAGAGCGTCGCGCCTACATTAAAATTGAAAATGTGCCGCAAAACATGAAAGATGCGGTCATTGCGATTGAAGATAGACGCTTTTATCAGCATAATGGTATCGATACAAAAGGTGTTATACGCGCTGCGGTAAACAATCTTACCGGTGGTGCCAAAGAAGGTGCCAGTACCATCACCATGCAAGTGGCGCGTAATTTCTTCTTATCCAGCGAACGTAACTTAAAACGAAAAATTAACGAAGCCTTGCTTGCGCTCAAAATCGAACATAGCTTGAGCAAGGATCAAATTCTTGAGCTTTACATCAACCAGATTTATTTAGGTCAACGTGCTTATGGTTTCGCAGCCGCTTCGCAAGTCTATTATGGCAAACCGCTAGGGAAGCTAAATCTGGCAGAAACTGCACTATTAGCAGGCTTGCCTAAAGCACCTTCCGCCTACAACCCATTCGTGAATCCTAAGCGTGCCATCAGCCGTCAAAAAGAAGTGCTGCATGACATGTATCGTTTTGGCTTCATCAAAGAAGATACCTATCAAAAAGCGCTAAAAGAGCCTTTACGCTTTAAAGCATCGCGTCAATCTCGTGATTTAGCCGCTGATTATGTGGCAGAAATCGTGCGCCAAAGTATGTATGAAAAATATCAGGATGATATCTACAGTAGCGGCTTAAAGGTCTACACCACGATTCGTAAAGCGAATCAAGAAGCAGCCAATGCAGCGGTGAGAGAAGGTGTTATGGATTATGACCTGCGCCACGGTTATCGCGGCCCTGAAAAGATGCTAGACACAGAAGTCTTGGCATCAAATGAGACACTGGATAATGCATTAGATGAGATTGAGGAGTTTAATGGCCTAGTACCTGCAATTATTACCAACATTTCACCTAAGGCAGTTCAAGTGCGTACAAAAGGCGGCAACGACATTGAAATCACAGGTAAAGGCTTAGCCTTTGCAGAAAAAATGCTCACGCAAAAAGACCCTGCTAAGCGTCTGTTGCAACCTGGTGCCGTCATTCGCGTGGTCAATAAAAAAGATGTGTGGCAAATCGTACAATTACCGCAGATAGAATCCGCACTTGTAGCATTGGATCCTCAAAACGGCGCGATACGTGCACTTGTAGGCGGGTTCGATTTCAATCGCAACAAATTCAATCATGTGACTCAAGCTTGGCGCCAACCTGGTTCTAGTTTCAAACCTTTCATCTATTCCGCTGCGCTAGAAAAAGGTTTCACACCGGCTACTATCGTAGAGGATGAGCCATTGAATTTCTCTGCTAGTGAAACTGGTGAAAAAGCATGGTCGCCGCAAAATTTCGACAATACATTCGATGGCCCGATTCGCTTAAGACAAGCCCTGGTTAAATCTAAGAACATGGTATCTATCCGTGTACTGCAGTCTATAGGCGTTAATTACGCACAAGATTACATCACACGCTTTGGTTTCTCTCCTAAAAACCACCCGGCTTATCTCACTATGGCGCTTGGCGCAGGTTCAACAACCGCATGGCAAATGGCTGGTGCCTATGCCGTATTCGCTAATGGTGGTTATCGAATCAAACCTAACCTAATTACTAAAATCGTAGATAAAGACGGCAAAGTACTTTTTGAGACTAAATTCGATCAAGCTGGGAATGGCGCGCCGCGAGTGATTGATGCGCGCAACGCTTTTATCATGACATCCATGATGCAAGACGTTGTACGGCATGGCACGGCGACCAGAGCTCTGAGCCTTGGGCGCAACGATATTGCCGGCAAGACAGGCACTACTAATGACCACGTTGATGCATGGTTTACAGGCTTCAGTCCGAAACAAGTCGCGGTGGCATGGGTGGGGTTTGACAAACCACAATCATTAGGCAGAAGCGAAACTGGTGGCGCTGCCGCACTGCCAATCTGGATCAAGTACATGGCCACTGCATTACGTGGACAACCTGACGAATACAACCCAGTTCCTGATGGTGTTAGTGCAATCAAGATTGACCCAACAACAGGTGTGCGCGAAGAGGGCGATGAGGGGGTTTATGAATACTTTTATCATGAAAACCCGCCACCAGAAGCTGAATCATTCTTTTCAGACTTGTTTGGTGATTCTGAGGACGCTAGTGAACCTACACCGAACCAACCACAACAGGTTCTGCAACCGGATGTTATTCTGACGCCACTAGTGCCAAATAAAATGCCACCCAATCAAGCTGGGCCTAACCAGCCAAACAAGGGACAACAAAACCCCGCTGGAAAACTATTGAATCCGAATTAAAGCGTATCCAAATACTCGTTGATTTGGATACGCTTTCTGACCAAAATGGCTAGAGAAAACTTACAGCAGCTAAGACAGCTAATTGCACAACAAGCCGCGCGCATGATGGCAGAAGATGGTATTTCTGACTTTGCCTACGCCAAAAAGAAAGCCGGTCGGCAAGTAGGTGCTATCGACAACAATGTATTGCCATCGAACGCTGAAATTGAAGAAGAACTCAAGCTCTACAACGCGCTTTATTTAAGCGAAGAGCAGCCTGAAAATTTGCGCGATCTACGAAAAAATGCATTGTTTACCATGCAAATGCTGGAAAGATTCAACCCTTACCTAACAGGCTCGGTATTAGATGGGACGGCTGGATTAGGTTCTGAAACACATATCCACTTGTTCGCAGATAGCCTGAAAGATTTAGAGATGTTTCTGTTGAATCAAGACATTCCGTTTGAAACCAATGAAAAATCTTATCGCGTCATGAATGACGGTAAGCGCGATAAAAAAGGTGACCGTCGTAAGATAGTACCGGTATTTACGTTAGAAACAAATACTGGCTTGATTAAGTTAAGCGTGTTTGAATCAGACGATATCCGTGTAGCGACCAAGCGTGCTGCAGATGGAACCAATGCGCAACGAGCCAATATCAGTGAAGTGTCGGCACTGATTCAATTAGCATGAAGATTGTTTAGCCATTGGTAAATGATGCCGCTGGATGCGAAATTGCACCATCACCATAGACGCGTAAAACTTGAGAGATTACAACCTGATAGCCATTAAGCCAATTAGATTGGGCGGCTTTAGCTTCAAGGTGTTTAGGATGTTTCATTAATTCATGCAGTCCGTCCATTGTGTGCCAATAGTAAACGTTTGAGACACGGCCAGTTTCAGGGTTTTCCCAAGCTTCCTCACCAATATAACCAGAAGTTTGTTTTGCTATATCGGCTATTGCTTGGTCAAGTTGATAAAACTCTTCATCGAATTGTTTTTTATCAAAAATAAATGTGGCTGAATACATTCCAAATCCTATTAGCTAACCTAATTTAAGCCTTTTGCTTGCAACCATCTCGCAGCATCCATCGCGTAATAAGTCAAAATACCATCTGCACCAGCGCGTTTAAACGCTAACAAGCTTTCCATCACGCATGCCTTCTCATCCAGCCAACCATTTTGCGCTGCCGCTTTGAGCATAGCGTATTCACCGCTCACTTGGTACGCAAAGGTCGGCACGCCAAACTCATCCTTCACCCGACGAACGATATCCAAGTAAGGCATGCCCGGTTTCACCATCACCATATCGGCACCTTCCGAGATGTCCAATGCAACTTCTTGCATCGCCTCATCACTATTGGCCGGATCCATTTGATAGGTGTATTTGTTGCCAGCACCCAGGTTCGCAGCTGAACCTACAGCATCGCGGAATGGTCCGTAAAAAGCCGACGCATATTTGGCTGAATACGCCAGTATCTTGGTGTGGATATTATGGGTACTCTCTAGCGCCTCTCGAATCTGACCTACACGACCATCCATCATGTCACTAGGTGCGACGATATCTGCGCCTGCATTGGCATGCGAAACCGCCTGTTTTACCAACACTTCTATCGTGTCATCATTCAGCACATAACCTGTGTCATCAATCAGGCCATCCTGACCGTGCGTCGTGTAAGGGTCTAACGCCACGTCAGTCATAATACCCAGCTGAGGATATGCGGCTTTCAATGCTTTCACTGCGCGCTGCACTAGACCATCTGGGTTAAACGCTTCTGCTGCGTCCAAGCTCTTAAATTTGCTATCCACCACTGGAAACAAAGCCAGCAGCGGAATACCGAGCGCCACACATTCACTCGTAGTTTTGAGTAACACATCGATACTTTGACGTTTCACGCCGGGCATAGAAGCTACGTCTTCAACACGGTTCTCGCCATCAAGTACAAATACTGGATAGATCAAATCATTCGTTGTCAGCACATTCTCACGCATCAAACGACGTGAAAAATCATCTTTGCGCATACGGCGTGGACGGGAATATGGGTAGCTCATGCTTAAGTCCTTATTCAAATACTTTGGCTAGTTCAACACCAGGGTCAGGTTGACGCATGAATGCTTCGCCCACCAAAAACGTATGTACATCATTCTTACGCATCAATGCAACGTCATCTTTAGTGAAAATACCAGATTCCGTCACCACGATTTTATCTTTTGGAATGCGTGCCAATAGGCCTAACGTTGTATCCAACTTCACTTCAAAGGTACGCAAATTACGGTTATTGATGCCAAGCAATGGTGTTTTAAGTTGCAAGGCTAAATCTAACTCTTCACCATTATGCACCTCTACCAGTACCGCCATCCCTAAGCTGTGTGCAACCTGCTCTAACTCACGCATCTTAGCCAAGTCAATGGCCGCGGCAATCAACAGAATACAATCTGCACCCATGGCACGCGCTTCATACACCTGGTAAGCATCGATCATGAAGTCTTTGCGCAACACCGGCAGCTTGCAAGCTGCACGTGCTTGTTTTAAATACTCTGGCGACCCTTGAAAATACTCGATGTCAGTGAGTACTGACAAACACGCCGCACCGCCTTGCTCGTAGCTCTGAGCAATCTCCGCTGGTTTAAAGTCAGCGCGAATCACACCTTTAGATGGGCTGGCTTTTTTAATCTCAGCAATCACGGCAGATTGATTAGATGCAATCTTGCCACGAATACTGGCGACAAAATCCCGCACTGGACTTGCTGCTGATGCTTCAGCCTGTATAATTGAAAGTGACTTTTGCGCTTTTGCGGCAGCGACCTCTATCACTTTGGTTGCGATGATTTTATTAAGAATGTCTGACATAGATTAAGAATTATATATTTTAAATTATTGATATTTTTTGCCATGTAGCATCACCCAACCTGCCGGGTGATTACCTTGTGGGTCTAGGTGCGTCCAGTGCACGATACCACCCTTAGGGTTATACACATATTCACCACTGAATGTTACTTCATCACCCACCTGCAGCGGTACTCTAGCAGCAAGATCGATATTATGCGCAAACAACAAAGTTTGATTTTCATTAATCTTTACCAAAAACTTTTGATGTTGTGCGCCTTTATTATCGTCAGGTAGCAATTTCACTACCACACCCTGACCACTGACTTGTACATCACTTTTCTTATGTACAAAAGCTTGTTCAATGCCTGTATTAAATTGTTCCTCAGCAAGCTGTTGAACGGGGACTAATACCAGCTCAGATGCCTCGGTTGATTCCTTACAGGCACTTAAAACAAAGGTTACCAGTAAAGCAAAAGCTAATCTATGTACAATTGCCTTCATGCCTGGGTCATTGCAATCAATTGCTCAAGCTTCAGTAGTGCTTTACCGTTATCCAACGTTTCTGCTGCTTTCGTAATGCCATCTTGCAGGCTGTCCACTAGCCCCGCTACATAAATTGCAGCACCCGCATTCAAGAGCACAATGTCTCTGGCACTACCAGTTTTACCAGACAGCACTTCTAAAATCATCTGTTTAGAAGCTTCAGCATCAGCGACTTTGATACTGCTCACATCATGCAAGCCTAAGCCGAATTGTTGTGGGTTGAGCGTGTATTCGTGTACTTGGCCATTTTTCAGCTCGGCAACAAAGGTATCCCCCGCGAATGAAATCTCATCCATGCCATCCGCACCGCATACCACCATGACATGTTCACTACCAAGCTGCTGCAGCACATGCGCCAGTTTCGAAGTCAAAGCCGCTGAAAACACACCCATCACCTGCCGTTTTGCATTGGCAGGATTAGTGAGTGGGCCTAGCAAATTAAACAAGGTACGCACACCTAGCTCGCGGCGCACAGGTGCAGAATGTTTCATCGCACTGTGGTGATTAGGGGCGAACATGAAACCCACACCGATTTGATTCACACAGCTTGCAACCTGCTCTGGCGTCTGGTTAACATTCACGCCCAGTACTTCCAGCACATCCGCACTGCCGCAGGTAGATGACACAGAGCGACCGCCATGCTTAGCTACTTTGGCGCCGGCCGCTGCTGCAACAAAGGCGCTGACTGTAGAGACATTAAAGGTTTGTATGCCATCGCCGCCAGTACCGCAAGTGTCTATCAAATGCGCAGTATCTTGAATATCAACCTTGCTTGAAAGCTCGCGCATCACGGTTGCAGCAGCTGCAATCTCATCGACCGTTTCACCTTTGATACGTAAAGCAACGAGCAAGCCGGAGATTTGCGCAGGCGTTAGCTCGCCGCCCATCACTTGGCGCATGGTTGCCAACATTGCCTCTTGGCTTAAATTCTGACCACTGATAATTTGGTTAAGCGTTTGTGAGTACGACACTGCTTAAGCTTTCAAAAAGTTATTCAGCAGGTCATGCCCATGCTCTGTGAGTATAGATTCCGGGTGGAACTGCACACCTTCAACCGCTAGGGTTTTGTGACGCACACCCATGATCTCGCCATCCTCTGTCCAAGCGGTAATCTCTAAACAATCTGGCAGGGTTTCACGCTCTATGACCAGTGAGTGGTAACGCGTTGCAGTGTATGGATTGGGCAAATCTTTAAATACGCCTATGTTGTGATGATGGATCAAAGACGTTTTACCGTGCATGAGTTGTTTAGCGTGGATGATATTGCCGCCAAAAGCTTGGCCTATACTTTGATGGCCTAGACAGACACCCAGCAATGGAATTTTGCCTGCGAACTCTTTAATCAACGGCACACTGATACCCGCCTCATTAGGCGTACAAGGGCCAGGTGAGATGACGATTTTCTCTGGCCTGAGTGCAGCGACTTTAGCTAAATCAATCTCGTCATTACGATACACCTGCACATCTTGCCCAAGTTCACCCAAATACTGCACCAGGTTATAGGTGAAGGAATCGTAGTTATCTATCATCAGTAACATATTTTATTTATCTATTTGATTTATATGGTTGATTTTTAATGCGTATTAAAGAGTAAACCCTCAAAATTCTATTTCTTACCGGGGCTTTAGTTCTGCATCGAAAAACCAATCCCTTTATTATCCCACATTGTTGATTTGCATTAAAATTGAAACACGTTTAGAGCTTATTCTTCCAGCCTGATGTTACCTGTAACCATCTGTATAAAACTTACAGTTATTCTTACCGCTCTTTTTAGCTAGATACATTGCCTCATCCGCTTGTCTGAGCAGCACTTCAGAATCAACCGCATCATCTGGGTAAAAAGAAATACCTACACTACCACCGATATGGCAAATAGCACTATTCAAGTTGAATGGCACTGCAAGGACTTCAATAATTTTATTCGCCACTAAAGCCGCGTTTTCCTGCGTGCCAATATTATTAAGTATGAAGGTAAATTCGTCACCTCCCATCCTCGCCAGCACATCAGAGCTTCTAATCAAAGTCTGCAATCTGGTTGCCACCTCTTGCAACAGCAGGTCTCCACTCGCATGCCCTAGCATATCGTTCACACGCTTAAATCCATCTAAATCGAGGAACAGCAACGCTAATTTATGCTGATTGCGCTTAGCCAAGGGAATCGCATATTTAAGTCGATCCATAAATAGCGCTCTATTGGGCAGTCCCGTCAAATAATCGTGGTGTGCCGCATATCGCGTCTTTTCTTCAACCAATTTACGCTCTGTAATGTCGCGTGCAATACATACAAAATAACGATGGCTATTCAACATCATTTCAGAGGTTGATAACTCTAACGGAAAACGCTGTCCATTTGCACGTATAGCCGAAATTTCATAACCGGAGACGCCTATCAATCCAGATTCACGTGACCGCAAAAAACGATTGATGAATGCTTCATCACCCTTTTCTACTAAATCAGGTATCAACACCTGAATACCTTTGCCCAGCACAGTATCGGGATTGTAGCCAAATATATGCTCGGCAGCTGGGTTAATGCCCTGAATTTCACCCTTGTCATTAAAAGTAATGATGCCATCCAGAGCGTTGTAGATGATGGCGTTAAGCTGTACCTGACTAGTTTCCAGCTCATCTTTGATACGTTTTAAGTTCATGACAATCTGCCAGAATAGCTTGGCTTCTTGTCCATCTGTGACTTTTTTATCGCCAAAAACTTTAGCAGCATCTATGGCAATCCCATCATCATGGGTCAGGTTATAGATGATACAGTCCGGATAATCTTTACACGCTTGAAATGCCTGAATAGCATCGGTGTAAATAGGAATTTCATAGAACTTTGCAAATTGCATTCCGGGTGCCATTGCATCACGGTCAACCACTGCAATCACTTCTACCAATTTGTCTTCCAAGAACATCTCAAGCAGCGCAAAACCTCCACGCCCACCGCCAACAATAATCACTGGTTGCCCATGTAATTTTCGTACCATAAAATTCCTTACCTTTGCAAAAGCATCACCCATTGACTGGTATCAGTCGCTTAAAATACAATGAATTAGAATGAATGAATAAAGATTTAGAGAGTACCCGCTTTCCTTCAAAAGCGCTCAATAAGATTGTAAAGTAGGTGTAATAAGACTATAAAGCTTAATGTACGTCAAATTGATGTTAACAATAGAAAGTTGGTGATATGACTATAACCGCCTTCGAATGGCCTACACCACCGTACTTTAATTTTACACATGATCGCAATGTCACAGAACCTGAAACCTGTGTCATTTATCTGCAAAATGGGACTAAAATCCTAGGTGACTTGATTCAATTTCTACCCGAAGAATCGGGTATTCTATTTTTACCCACGCGTAGCGAAACCAACGTAGTCATTCATCTCAACGAAATCAAAAGCATGCGCCTGGTCAAGGCACTGCATTTAAATAAACACCAAACCTCGCTTGAATCTCGCGCTGAAGAGGTATTCCCAGCGTCAGAACGTCAGCCCTACCATGTTGAGTTTACCGATAAAGAAATCATTAATGGAGAAACCATTGGTTTTGCCAATACCGAAAATGGCCTTTACCTTTATTTACCCGCTGCAGATGAAAGAATTGTACGTTGCTTTATCCCACACCAAGCAATCACCAGTTACCAAGTTGGCTTAAAGCTCGGCGAAATACTCATTGATGAAAAGTTAGCTAGTAGAGCAGATATTGACGCGGCCTTATCTCATCAGCAACAACTACGTAGACAAAAGATTGGTGATTATCTTGCAGAGCATCAAATCATTTCGAGTGAGCAGCTAGATGAAGCGATTAAGTTCCAGGAAAGTCAGCCAATATTAAAATTAGGCGAGGCCCTGCTGCAGCTTAATTTAATTACCCAGGCCCAACTTGAAGAGGCGCTAGCCAAACAAAAAGGCAATCGTAACGTACAGCTTGGTCAAATATTGGTCAAGATGAATGTCATTGACGAACGTACGCTTAAAGGTGTCCTCGCAAAAAAAATGGGCATTCCCTACGTTGGGCTCTCTAAATTCAACTTTGACCTCAATGCAATCAGAAGCGTGAGTGAGTCGATTGCGCGCAAATATACACTCATGCCACTTTGCCTCCATGAGGCTATATTGATAGTCGCATTAGAAGATCCGCTTAATACCAAAGCGCTAGAGTACCTGCGTTTTGTCACGCAGAAGAAGATCATTCCAGCCATGGCTTCTCGCGAGGACATCCAAGCAGCTATCGGCAAATATTACGCTAAGAATGATCATGGCATCGCGATGGATATACCGATGGACACCCCTAGTCGACGCTCAGCAAACAGTGACTATGAATTTCACCAGAACCCTGATTCAGGCATGGATGCAGGCGCACTCAACGAGAAACTATTTGGTGAGAGCGTCGAAATGGAAATACCGAAAGAGACTGTAGCCGAGTCCGACAATACCCTTGTGCAATTGATTAACAAGATGATCATGGATGCTCATGAAGATGGAGTGTCGGATATTCACATCGAAAGTTACCCTGGCAAGCAGAATACGCGAGTGCGATTTCGCAAAGATGGAACCTTAATCCCGTATTTTGATATTCCGGCTAATGCACGCAACGCCATGATCTCTCGTATCAAAATCATGGCGCAACTCGACATCTCTGAACGCCGCAAACCCCAAGATGGCAAGATTAATTTTCAGCATTTCGGCCCCGCCAAAATCGAGTTGCGCGTCGCCACGATTCCCACTAATAATAATTTAGAAGATGTCGTGATGCGGTTGTTGGCATCTACCAAACCGCTACCCATTGAAAAGCTTGGTTTAGCACCAAACATCCTAGCTGATTTGCAAAAGCTGATGCAACGCCCTTATGGACTCATCTTGGTTTGCGGGCCCACAGGTTCGGGAAAAACAACCACACTACATTCATTACTTGGCTATATCAACAGCCCTGAACGTAAGATTTGGACTGCTGAAGACCCAGTTGAAATTACCCAGGCAGGCTTACGCCAGGTTCAAATGAATACTAAGATTGGCTGGACTTTTGCTAATGCCATGCGTAGTTTTCTGCGTGCCGACCCGGACGTTATCATGGTGGGAGAGATGCGTGATGAAGAAACCACCAAGGTTGGTATTGAGGCATCACTCACGGGGCATCTAGTATTGTCTACCTTGCATACTAATAGCGCACCAGAAAGCGTGGTTCGGTTATTAGATCTTGGCATGGATCCTTTTAACTTTGCGGATGCGCTGCAGGCCATTCTGGCACAACGTTTGGTTAAATCACTCTGCCCTCAGTGTAAGAAGGCTTACGATGCCGACATGTCAGAGATAGAAGACTTAGCGCATGAATATTGTCATGACACAAATCTTGCTAGCGCTGAGGTATTAAGCCAATGGAAATCTCAATCTAAAAACAAATTTAAATTATATCGAGCTGTAGGCTGTGAATATTGTAATCAAACTGGTTATCGTGGCCGTATTGGTATACACGAACTAATGGTTGTTACGCCGCCGATCAAACGGCTGATTCAAACACGTGCCCCGGTAAGCGAGCTATTAGATGGCGCACTGACTGCAGGGATGTGCACGCTCAAGCAAGATGGCATTACTAAGGTCCTACAAGGCCATACCGATATCGCACAGGTACGATCAGTCGCAATTTAATCTCGTACTAATTAATATGTGACTAAACTTGTATTGGCTTGTACATGACGCTCAAAGTCATGAATATCTAGTGGGGTACTAAAATAGAAACCTTGAAAGTAACGACAGCCGAACTCTTTCAGTTTTTCAAACTGTTCTAAGCTCTCAACACCTTCAGCCACAATATTGCATTGAATCGTTTTACCAATTGCCAATACCATTTGAATAATGGCTGCATCATTTGAATCGGTCAGCACATCATGTACAAACGATTGATCAATTTTAATTTGGGTCACTGGTAGTTTTTTTAGATACACCAGTGAAGAGTGCCCCATTCCAAAATCATCTAGTGATATGCGTATCCCTAAATCTTTTAATATTTTGATCTTATTGATAACGTCATCGATGTTATCAATCACTGCCGTTTCAGTCAGTTCCAGCTTCAAAAAATCAGGGTTGATACCAGTTGATGTAATGATTTCACGTAACTCATGAATAAAGTTGATATATAAAAACTGTTTAGCGCTGATATTGACCGAAAGCCGGATTTGATTGAGCTTAGGCATGTTTTCCCAAGACTTTAGTTGGATACAAGCTTGATGTAATACCCAGCGCCCAATCTTAATAATTTGATTATTTTTTTCAGCAATCGGTATAAATTCGACTGGACTCACCTCGCCCAATTCTGGATGCGCCCATCTTAATAACACCTCCGCAGCAATCACCTCTTGATTAACATCCACTATCGTCTGATAGTTCAGATGGAATTCATTGTTCCGCAGTGCCGCTTGTAAAGCCAGCTCTAACGCAAAGCTCCTATCCAAGCTCTCTTGCGTCAGTTGATCATAAAATCGATAGATATTTCCCCCGGCTGCTTTGGATTGATACATGGCAGTATCCGCATGCCTTAAATGGTCCTCAAAACTCAATTGATCATCTTTAAATAAGGTGACCCCTAAACTGGCAGTAGTGCTGAATTCATACATATCCAATTGGTAACTTTTATTTAGTTCTACCATGAGTTTCTGTACAACCTCAGATGCTTGTTTATAAGCAACATTTTGGTGAGCATGCAGATTTTCGATAATAAGGATAAATTCATCGCCACTTAATCGAGCGACTGAGTCACCCGCCCTAAGGGTATGCTGTATTCTATTCGCCACTTCTACCAGCAAGTGATCGCCAACATCATGACCTTTGGTATCGTTAAGTATTTTGAAATGATCCAGATCTATAAAGATGAGTGCGCAATAGCTTTTTGCACGTTTACTATTCAACACGGCACGCTGATAACGGTCCGTCAGCAAACGGCGATTAGGCAGGCCTGTTAACACATCGTAATAGGCAAAGTTCTCAATTTCCTGCTGTGCCTTTTTTTGTTGCGAGATATCGCGCAAAAAACCTGTCACTAACGATACGCCGTTGTCTTGGAGTGCGGTAAGCGTTAGCTCTACTGGAAACTCACTACCATCAGCCCGCATCGCGGTAAGTTCGACCCGCCGATCAAATATATGCTTCTCGCCTGTCAGCACAAACTGGCGATGTTTTTCTGTGTGCGCGTTTCGTAGCGCTGGTGGCACCATCATCTCGGCTAGGGACTTACCTAGCACATCCTCTTTTTTGTATCCAAAAATACGTTCTGCTGCTGGATTAAACTCCATCAGTGCACCTGATTCATCAATCGTAACAATGCCATCTAAAGCGCCATCGATCACAGCACGTAATTTCTTATCATTATTGCGCATCGCTCTTTCAGCCAGATTCCTCTCCGACTGCAGCACCGAGATCAACAACATCATCACAACCAAGGTAATCATGAATGTCCACAACGAGAACATACCCTCACTCGCATTGATGCTATAAAAAGCACCATAGCCTTGCGCAGTAGTCCATACCGCAATACTTGATAGCACAATGACCACGAGCGAACCGCCCACGATACCGAAATTCATGGAAGCCCAAATCAACACCGGTAAAATCAAAAAGATGGACAACATGAATTGTTTATTCAGGCTCATGACCATCGCCGAAATAATCAATTCACAGACAATGAAAAAAGCCAGCCAACCCAATAATTGATAGTATTGTTGCGCACTCACATGCATGCTGTGTTTACGGATATTCAACACTAGCGGTAGCACAAGCAATATGCCTATGGTGTCGCCCACCCACCAGATAAACCAAACGCTGATGACATTTTCGACCGTAGCAAAACCATCAAAATATAAAGCAATTACGCCACCTGTTGCGGATACCAACATACCAAGCATGGCAGCACCTATCATCAGGCCAATATCTTTTTGGCTGATTAAACTGTCGTTAAATTGTGATTTTTTCAGCAAATAAGCTGTGAGAAAAGGTGCGAGGGTGTTAGTAAAAGCAATGGTAAGCGAAGTGGGTAAGGACACCCCCATCGACACATTAACAAAAGTTGCCGCAAGGTATATAGCAGGGAGACTGACATTGCCCCAACGCATCATTGCTCCGACTGCAATCCCAGTTGGCAACCAGATTAAGGTAGCAATAAACTCTTTATAGGGCACCATCAAGCCAAGTTTAGCCGTGATGAAGTAGGCTAACGCGACCAGCGTAAATTTCGCTATGTTTGAGTTGATATCAATATGCATATGGGCGACTTTACATTTATTCTACCCCAACACCTGCTAATTTAGGTCAAGTCCAGCCTGTACCAACTCGGCTGCACGCAATACTGCTTTTGCTTTATTTTGAGTTTCTTCCCACTCACTCTGTGGTACTGAGTCTGCCACGATACCTGCGCCAGCTTGCACGTACAACATATTGTTCTTAATCACGCCGGTTCTAATCGCAATCGCCACGTCCATATCACCGTTAAAACCCAAGTAACCCACTGCGCCGGCGTAGATACCGCGCTTGCTTGGTTCTAACTCGTCAATAATCTCCATCGCACGCACTTTAGGTGCGCCAGATACAGTACCGGCGGGGAAGGTGGCTTTGATGACGTCAATCGCATCCATACCCGCCTTCAGCTTGCCCTCTACGTTGCTCACAATGTGCATCACGTGCGAGTAACGCTCAATCATCATATTATCCGTGACTTTAACCGAGCCCGTCACCGCGACACGACCTACATCGTTACGACCCAGGTCCATCAACTGCACATGTTCTGCGCGTTCTTTAGGGTCAGCTAACAATTCTTCTGCCAGTGCAATATCTTGCTCACGCGTTTTGCCGCGTGGTCGGGTACCGGCAATTGGGCGGGCAGTTACCGTACCGTTTTCCAGGCGCACCAGGATTTCTGGCGACGCGCCCACCACATGATGGTCGCCCATATCGTAGTAGAACATATAAGGTGATGGGTTGAGGCTGCGTAGCGCACGGTACAAGGAAAGCGGTGGTGCAGAAAACTCTTGTGACATGCGTTGCGACAGCACGACCTGCATGATGTCGCCATCTAGAATGTATTGCTGCGCGCGCTTCACAGCCGCTTTGAAATTAGTTTCACCGAATTCAGAACTGGCTTGTGATGTAGCAGTAGGGCTTGATTCAGGAATCGCTACCGTTTTGCGCAGCATTTTGACTAAATCGTTCAAACGATTGCGT
This sequence comes from Methylotenera sp., assembly GCA_035460465.1. Lineage (GTDB taxonomy): Bacteria > Pseudomonadota > Gammaproteobacteria > Burkholderiales > Methylophilaceae > Methylotenera. The sequence continues at coordinate 22,394 of DATHWQ010000018.1, forward strand.
GCCTTTTCATAGGCACCATCAATAGCAGGGTCTGCATACACGATAAAATAGAGCTTACCACTCAAATTATCGACTACCGCCAACTCTTCAGACACCATCAACAACACATCTGGCGTGTTAATCGCATCTGGTTTTTGCACATCAGCCAGGCGCTTTTCAATATAACGCACAGTTTCATAGCCAAAGTAACCTGCCAAACCACCAGTGAAGCGCGGCAAACCCTGATAGGGAGGAGTTTTAAAACGTGATTGATAGCTTTTGACGAAATCTAAAGGATTGGTATCGGCCGACTCAATGACGTTATCGCCTTCCAGCACCTGCACTTGATTGCCGTACGCAACGATACGTATTTTTGCAGGCAAGCCAATAATCGAGTAGCGTCCAAAACGTTCGCCACCTTGTACTGATTCAAGCAAATAGGAGAAGGGTTGATTGGCTAATTTGAGATATAGCGATAAAGGCGTATCTAAATCGGCAAACGTCTCCAATACAAGCGGAATACGGTTATAACCTTGTGCGCTGAGCGCGTTGAATTCTTCTAAGTTGATCGTGCTAAACATAAAATTCCTAACATCTTAATTGGGTAAATGGTGTTATTTAGGTGATTCGCACTATTCATGCATCACCCTTTATTAATTTCGCCACCATCGCCAACTATTTGTTTTGTTATCTGTTTTAATCATGTTAATTGTTTAGCCTGGTTTTATTAAACCCGGTTTTATTCAGCTTGGCTCTTATTCAACTTGGTTAATGGGCTGAATCTATTAAATCGAGCACTTCGCTCATATTGTTAATTAAGGCATCTACTGCATGCGGTTCAATGCGCTGTCCTTGATTATAGCCATAAGGCACTGTAAATACATAGCACCCTGCGCTACGTGCCGCGGTAATGTCTGTTTTTGAGTCACCGACCAATACCGCTTCATTCACCGCAATCTCAAACTTGTCACAAATGTAAAGAAGCTGGTCCGGTTCAGGTTTCTTTTTTTGCAAGGTATCGCCTGACACCACCAAATCAAAATATTGCAGCAAATTTGTTTTTTCTAGCAAAGGTAATGTGAAGCTGGCTGGTTTATTCGTCACACACGCCAGACGATAACCTGCACTTTGTATGAGCTGTAAAGCCTCAATCGCATGTGGATAAGGCTTACTCTCAGCAACAATTTCTGCGTAGCTATCAAAAAATAATTTTTGCGCATTTGCCAGCAACGCAGCATCCGGCACACCATCCAATTGTTGCGCCAAACACCGATTGATCAGCGTGATCGCGCCCTCGCCGATATAAGCCTCAACTTGCGACTCGCTTAATAACGGCAACGCTAGGGCTATCAACATATGGTTCGCTGCCCGCGCTATTTCCGGCGCGGTATGAATCAGCGTACCGTCAAGATCTATCATGACGGCTTTTACTTTAAATTTCATCTAACTTTAGGGAATTCAAAAATCTAAACAAAATTATCTAAACAAACTTGGCCACAACAAAATTTAAACACCCTGCATACGTGTGATATGTGAGTGTTTAAATTTGTGTCGTGCAAAGTATTGGCTGATATTTGAGTTTTATTTTACGGCTGCAAGTGAAGCGCGCATCTCGCTCACTACAGTGTTGTAGCGATTTTTGTCAGTATCTTTTGGTGAGCCAAAAATCGCGCTACCGGCGACGAACGTATCTGCACCGGCACGAGCGATGTCAGCAATATTTTGTGCATTTACGCCGCCATCCACTTCCAGCCAGATTTGACGGCCGGTTTTTTCGTAATAGGCATCGATACGTGCGCGTGCAAGTTTGAGTTTTTCTAAAGTCTCTGGAATGAATTTTTGACCGCCAAAGCCTGGGTTCACTGACATCAATAAAATCATGTCGACTTTATCCATCACGTGATCTAAATAGCTTAAAGATGTTGCTGGGTTAAACACCAAGCCTGATTTACAGCCTAAATCGCGTACCATCGCCAAGCTACGGTCGATGTGGTCAGACGCTTCCGGGTGGAACGTAATGATGTTAGCGCCAGCTTTAGCAAAGTCAGGAATGATACGGTCTACAGGTTTCACCATCAGATGCACGTCGATTAGCGCGCCTACTTTTTTCGCAGTTTCGCGAATTGCATCACATACCAAAGGCCCAATCGTCAGGTTAGGAACGTAATGGTTATCCATCACGTCAAAGTGAACGATATCAGTACCAGAGGTAATGACATCTTCAATCTCTTGACCAAGTTTGGCAAAGTTTGCAGAAAGAATACTAGGGGCGATTCTAAAAGTTTTATCCATGGTAAAAATCCATTATCTAAATGTTACTGAAATGAGTACTAAATCGTTATTTTAACTGTATTTCTTGCTTAACATAAGCCAATACGCGAAAATTACACTTATGCAGTTATATGTCATCGGCGTTAACCACACGACCGCGCCCATCCAAATCCGTGAACATGTTGCTTTCGATAGCGAACATCTAGGTAGCGCCTTGCGCGAGCTGACTTTGCACGACGCGAGTGAGGCAGCGATTCTCTCCACCTGCAATCGCACTGAGCTTTATTGCAGCACGGATAACCCTGACAAACCGCTGCAATGGCTATCGCAATATCACAAGTTGGAAACCAATAGTATTCAGCCTTACATCTACACCTTGCCTGATAATGAAGCCGTGAAGCACGCCTTCCGCGTGGCGTCTGGCTTAGACAGCATGGTGCTAGGCGAACCGCAGATCTTAGGTCAGTTCAAGCAGTCGGTGAAAATCGCGCAAGATGCAGGCACATTGGGCACCTTGCTACATAAATTATTTCAGCGCACGTTTGAAGTCGCCAAAGAAGTACGCACCAACACAGACATTGGCGCCAATTCTATCTCCATGGCTGCTGCTGCAGTTAAATTAGCACAACGCATCTTTGGGGATATCAGCACTCAAAAAGTATTATTTATAGGCGCGGGTGAGATGATTGCTTTATGCGCAGACCACTTTGCTGCGCAAAAGCCAAAAGCTATGGTTGTGGCAAACCGCACTTTGGAACGTGGTGAAGAGCTGGCAGAAAAAATTGGCGGGAAGGCTATCCTGCTGAACGACCTGCCAGAACGCTTTGCCGAGTTTGATATCGTCGTCACTTCTACCGCGAGCCAATTGCCGATTATCGGCTTAGGCATGGTGGAAAGCGCAATTAAAGCGCGTCGTCACCGCCCGATATTTATGGTGGATTTAGCCGTACCGCGCGACATTGAGGCGGAAGTCGCTGAGTTGGATGATGTGTTCTTGTACACAGTAGATGACTTAGCCCAGGTAGTGACTGATGGCATGGTCAACCGTCAGGAAGCGGCGATTGACGCCGAGATGATCGTTCAAGCACGCGTAGAAAACTTCATGAGTTGGATGAAAAAACGCGATGCGGTGCCAACCATTAAAGCATTGCGTGACCAAGCCGAAGCGACTCGCAAAGCTGAATTAGAGAAAGCGCTCAAGCTGATTCAAAAAGGTGAAAGCCCAGACAAAGTACTGGAAGTGCTTAGCACCGCACTGACCAATAAGTTCTTGCATGCACCTAGCCACGCACTTAACCAAGCGCATGGTGACGAGCACACCAGACTTGAACAACTTATGAAACAAATTTATCAAATTAAGAATTAACCATGAAACCTAGCATGATTACCAAGCTCGCTAACCTGAGCGAGCGTTTAGATGAACTGAATCGCCTGATGAGCAGTGAAGGCGTTACTAACAATATGGACAATTACCGCAAAATCACACAAGAGCATGCGGAAATCACACCTATCGTTGAGCAGTATCACGCTTTCACGCAGGCCGAGGCTGATATTAAAGAAGCCCACAGCATGTTGAGCGACCCAGACATGAAGGAGTTCGCGCAGGAAGAGATTCAAGCAGGTAAAGCCAAGCTTGAAGAAATAGAGAAAAATCTGCAGACCTTGCTATTACCGAAAGACCCGAATGATGACAAAAACATCTTCTTGGAAATTCGCGCAGGCACTGGCGGCGATGAGTCGGGCTTGTTTGCCGGCGACCTATTCAGAATGTACTCCCGCTACGCGGAGCGCCAACGCTGGAAAGTAGAAATCATGTCTGCCAACGAAGGCGAAATGGGCGGCTACAAAGAAATCATCGCCAAAATCGAGGGACAAGGGGCTTATTCCAAATTGAAATTCGAATCAGGCGGTCATCGTGTGCAACGTGTGCCAGACACTGAAACGCAAGGCCGTATCCATACGTCGGCTTGTACGGTAGCAGTATTACCTGAAGCGGATGAAATCAATGATGTGGTGATTAACCCTGCCGATATTCGTATCGACACCTATCGTGCCAGTGGCGCGGGCGGTCAGCACATCAACAAAACTGACTCTGCCGTACGTATTACCCATAACCCAACCGGTATCGTCGTTGAGTGCCAAGAAGGTCGAAGCCAACACGCCAACAAAGCGCAAGCGATGGCGGTATTAGCGGCGCGCATTAAATCAAAACAAGTTGATGCACAAAATAGCGCGATTGCCAGCGAGCGTAAAAGCTTGATTGGTTCTGGCGACCGCAGTGAGCGCATTAGAACCTACAACTACCCGCAAGGCCGTATCACCGACCATCGCATCAACCTCACGTTATACAAGATTGATGCGATTACCGAAGGCGATATGGACGAATTGATTGGCGCATTAGCGGCTGAACATCAGGCAGATTTGCTCGCAAGCCTCGGTGAAGATAATTAAGCTAAAATTAAGACCCTAATTGATTCAGACTGTACGCAATACTTGGCTAGAAGCGCAACATCAACTCGCTGACCAACTCCATTTAGGACCAAGCGAAGCGCGGTTAGATGCGCAACTACTGTTACAAACTGTCGCAAAAGTAGATCGCGCATGGTTGATTTCGCATGAAAACGATGCCCTGGGAGCCAATATCCATGCGGAGTTTCAGGCACTGCTTACACGCCGTTTAATAGGTGAACCAATAGCCTATATACTCGGCCACCGCGAGTTTTACGGTTTAGATTTGACTGTCACGCCCGACACCCTGATTCCACGCCCCGATACCGAAACATTAGTAGAAGCGGCTTTAGCAAAAATCCCGGAAACTTTAAGTAGCTCAATTTTAGATTTAGGCACCGGCACGGGTGCGATTGCATTGGCAATTGCTAAGAACCGTCCGCAAGCCAATGTTGTTGCCGTTGATGCTTCTGAAGCGGCGCTGGAGATTGCGCAAAGCAATGCACGATCGTTAAGCTTTGCGAATGTTGAATTTGTATCAGGAAATTGGTTTGACGAGCTCGCCAGTGAGAGATTCGATGTCATTGTCAGCAACCCACCATACATCGCACAACATGATGTACATCTGTTGCAAGGCGACTTGCGTTTTGAACCAGTCAGCGCACTCGCATCTGGTGTCGATGGCTTGGACGATATCCGTCACATTATCGCTAACTGTTTGACTCACCTAAAACCACAAGGCTGGTTGATGTTAGAACACGGTTACGATCAAGCTGAACAAGTTGCAGATTTAATGGCAGAAACTGGTTTGGTAGATATCACCACACTCAAAGACTTAGGCGGCAATCATCGCGTTACTATTGGCAAAAATTCGCTCATTGTCAGTACGCATTGGGATTGATGCTTTAATAAACATCTCTAAACGAAGTGCAAGACACAAGTAACGCAGCAAGTGAGATAGTACGTTCTGTACAGCGAGGTTGGGAGTAACGCGCAACGTAGCAATGCGCTCATAAAATGATTTTTTTTAGTTGCACATAGTATAATCTTGCGATGTACGAAAATAACTCCGTTGGCATAGTTGCCCCCCAAACTGCACATTTTAACGAACCACTTACATTAAAAAGTGGTGCTGTATTACCACAGTTCGACCTTGTGTACGAGACTTATGGTCAATTAAATGCAGATAAATCCAATGCGGTTTTAATCTGCCATGCGCTATCTGGCACACACCATGTGGCCGGTAAATATTCAGCGGATGATAAATATCCGGGTTGGTGGGATAACCTGGTTGGCCCAAACAAGCCGCTGGATACCAATAAATTCTTTGTCATTGGCGTCAACAATTTGGGCGGCTGTCACGGTAGTACGGGCGCATCCAGCATCAACCCCGCAACACAAAAACAATGGGGTTCCCAGTTTCCGGTACTTACAGTTGAAGATTGGGTGACATCACAAGTCTTACTAGCAGATTATTTGGGCATCAAACAATTAGCCGCAATAGTAGGTGGCAGCCTAGGTGGCATGCAAGCCTTGCAGTGGACAATAGCCTACCCGGAGCGTGTGCGTCATGCATTGGTGATTGCCTCAGCCCCTAACTTGACTGCACAAAACATGGCGTTTAACGAAGTAGCACGCCAAGCGATTATCACGGATCCTGAATTTCACAATGGCGATTATTACGCACATGGCGTAGTACCAAGACGCGGCTTACGTATCGCAAGGATGTTAGGACACATTACCTATTTAAGTGATGACGCCATGGGCGCCAAGTTTGGACGTAAACTCAAAGATGGTATCAAATACAGCTTTGATGCTGAATTCGAGATGGAGTCTTACTTACGCTATCAGGGTGATAAATTCGCTGGTGAGTTTGATGCAAACACTTACTTGCGCATGACGCGTGCACTGGATTATTTTGACCCAGCACTGGAATACGATGGCGATCTCACCAAAGCATTGGCCAAGGTTAAAGCACAATTCTTAGTCGTGTCATTCACGAGCGATTGGCGTTTTTCACCTGCGCGTTCACGTGAAATTGTCAAAGCACTGCTCGATAACGAACGTACGGTTAGCTACGCTGAAGTGACAGCAGCCCATGGCCATGACGCCTTCTTGATGCCAGACCCGCATTACCACCATATTCTGCGCAACTACCTAAATAATATTGAAGTAGGGGAGCTGGCATGAGCGCACACGTACAAATAAATACCAACCTAGCCGAGTTCAGACACGACTTCGCCATCATCGCCAGCTGGTTGCCGTTTGGCGCCAAAGTGCTTGATCTAGGTTGTGGCGATGGCACGTTGTTACAGTACTTGAAAGCTTCACTGGAAGTACGTGGCTACGGCGTGGAAAAAGACGATGCGAACTGGTTGGCGTGTATGTCACGCGGCATCAATGTCATTCAAATGGACTTGGAAAGTGGCTTATCCGGCTTTGAAGATCAATCATTTGATACCGTGATACTTTCACAAACTTTACAAGCCATGCATAACACCGAAGGTATCGTACGCGAGATGCTACGCGTAGGTCGCGAAGTGATTGTGACTTTTCCTAACTTTGGCTATTGGCGCAATAGGCTACAGATCACAACAGGCAGCATGCCGGTTTCAGAAAGCTTGCCATATCAATGGTATGACACGCCGAACGTGCATCTCTGCACCATCTACGACTTTGATAAATTTTGCGTCAATTGCAATATCAAAGTGAAAGAACGCTTGGTGTTAACTGACAATGAGCCAGTGACATTCATGCCTAACTTGATGGGCAGTCTGGCCATGTATCGCTTAGAAGCTAATCAAGCTATTTAACACATGACAAATACTCCCAGCGTTTGGCAAGCTTTAATGAACAAACGCATGTTGATTTGCATCTTCACCGGCTTCAGTTCCGGGTTGCCGCTGTATATACTCATCAGCCTATTACCCGCATGGTTGCGCTCCGAAGGAGTCGACCTCAAATCCATCGGCTTATTCGCATTGATTAGCCTGCCATTCACCTGGAAGTTCTTGTGGGCGCCATTTTTTGATCGCTATATCCCGCCGTTAGGTCGTAGACGTGGCTGGCTACTCATCACCCAGATTCTACTGCTGCTATCGATTCCGCTGTTTGGCGCATTCAACCCCACGCTAGATATTTGGACTATCGCCTATCTAGCTGGTGTCGTTGCCTTTTTTAGCGCTTCGCAAGACATCGTACTAGACGCTTATCGCCGTGAATTGCTGCTCGATGCTGAACTGGGTTTAGGCAATGTGGTGCATGTTAATGCTTACAAAATTGCGGGGTTAATTCCAGGCTCGCTCTCGTTGATCTTGGCCGATTTCTTACCTTGGCACAGTGTATTTTTAATTACGGCGTTATTTATGTTGCCTGGCTTGGCCATGACAATATTTGTGAAAGAACCCATCATAAAAAATGGCACGCCCAAAACACTCAGAGCCGCCGTCGTAGAACCTTTCCACGAATTCATTGGCCGTAACGGCATCAAAACTGCCTTACTGATATTGGCGTTTATCTTCTTCTACAAGCTAGGCGACAGCATGGCAACCGCATTAGCAACGCCGTTCTATTTGGACATGGGCTTTAGCAAAACCGAAATTGGCTTGATCGCAAAAAATGCAGGCTTGTGGCCCAGCGTGATAGGCGGCTTGTTAGGTGGCGTGTGGATGGTAAAGCTCGGTATCAACCGCGCTTTATGGATTTTCGGTGCAATCCAAATGCTGGCTATTTTAGGTTTCGCCTGGTTAGCTGTTGTCGGTCATGATTTATTCATATTAGGTGTTGTGATTGGTGTTGAAGCGCTTGGCGTGGGTTTAGGCACGGCTGCTTTTGTGGCCTTTATTGCCCATACCACGCACCCGTTATATACCGCCACCCAGTTTGCCTTGTTCACTAGTCTTGCGGCGGTACCACGTACCTTCGCCAATGCGGCTACCGGCTATTTAGTTGAAGACCTGGGCTGGAAGAACTTTTTCATTTTTTGCTTTTTGGCAGCCATCCCTGGCATGTTGTTGCTAATAAAAATTGCGCCATGGCATGAAAATGGAGAAGCAAAACTCTAAAAGGCACTAGTATTTCAAATTCTTATCTGCCAAACGCTCGATTTCCCATGCAGCATCCACTTTTACTAACATCCTATCCAGATACTGTGCAGTAATTTGTAAGTCTTTCGACCAGTTACCATCCGCCAGCTTGTTCTGTTGCAATATGCTTGTAACTGAACGTATGTCTCGCCCCTCAGCCTCTAACAATTGGAGCGCAATATCATCTGACTCTTTGAGTTGACTTGGTTTGACTCTAGCTAACACAACTTCAGAACCATAATATGAAGTGGCCGTAGAAGCCGCGCTAGTCACCAAACTTGTTGCATTAGAAGCTTGCGCGACCAAATTAGCGCTAAAAATCGTGACCACAGGAAATAAAACGCTGGCCAACACAGAGATTATGATTTTGGTCGAAGTATTTTTATCATGGTGGCGTCCAATCACGTGACCCATCTCACGCGCGATTAGAAAAGCTAATGCATCCTCGCTCAATCCCAGACGCTGTACTCCGCGAAACACCACAATTTTTCCAGCCGCATTTGAAGCCAGGCCAGCTTCTTTTTTATCCACTACGCTGAACGAAAACAGTGAAACTCTTTCCTTGATACCCGGGTACAGTCTATAAGCTGCCCTCGCCAATTGCCCTCCTAATTCCTGCACTTGCGCATCGAATGCAGCATTCAATGCACACTGCTCAAGCGCACAGGCATCTTCATTAGGCTTATTGGCAAGACGCACACGCATATCAACATCTGAATAAATATCGCTGACACTGTCTGGCATATTATGGAGATAGAGTTCTTGGGCAACAGCAGTATTGCTACTCAAATACGTCATTGTTAAGAGTATTAAACCAGGCAGTACTGAATGATTATAAAGTTTAATAATAATTCAGCTTTCACGAAGTTAATTTGTTTGTTTTGATTAAATGCACGCGCTTCAAACTCATGCGCATTGAATTAAAAAAATGCTTTACCTAGAAACAATCAATTCAGTATAGACCTACAAATTGTGATGTAAGTTTTACGCAAACTTAACGACAAAGCATTAACCTTCCAAGGAGAAAGTTATGCGATTTTTGAATGTCATTACCTATCTTGTTACGCCATTAGCCTTATCCATCATGCCAAACGCGCTAATTGCGGCTGAATGTTCTGCCAAAAGTGGCTTACAAACTACGCCATTGCTTGAACTTTACACTTCCGAAGGTTGCAGCAGCTGCCCACCTGCCGACAAATGGTTAAGCAGTCTCAAGTTGGGTGCTGACAAAGTAGTACCCCTGGCGTTTCATGTGGACTACTGGAATTACATTGGCTGGAAGGATAAGTTTTCAAAGCCGGAATACAGCGACAGACAACGCAAAACAGCTGCCTTTGGTGGTGCCGGCTTTGTATACACACCACAATTTGTAATTAACGGTAAAGACTTTAGAGGCTGGGGTGGTTCGCGTTTAAATCAAGGGGTGGAAAACAGCTTGAAACAAGCTGCACGCGCAAATCTGACTTTAAGTGCTTCTAGTCAGGCCAATGGCGAGACTTTTCTTAATGCCACTGCACAAGCTGTGAAAGCAAACGACGTCAAAAACACAGATATCTTTATCGCTATCTACGAAAATAAATTAGTCAGCCAAGTCCATGCTGGCGAAAATAATGGTCGTGAACTCAAGCATGATTATGTAGTGAGAGATTTACTCGGTGCCTATCAACTCAATTACAAAAACGAGTTTAGCAAAAACATCACCTTGAAATCTGAGTGGAGGGGTCGTAATGCTGGTGCGGTGATTTTTGTGCAGGATTCACGTAATGGTGAGATTATGCAAAGCCTGCAACTACCATTTTGTAGCTAGCAATACAGCTGACAAAATCGCTACGAGTAATCAATAATTAACGGCGCATGGTCACTAAAACGTTCTGCTTTGTAGATACTGGCTGCGGCTGCTAGCGCGGCAGTTTTGGGCGTGGCTATCTGATAATCAAGGCGCCAACCCACATTCTTAGCCCAAGCTTGGCCGCGGTTACTCCACCAGGTATAGCATTCATCCGTAGTCTCTGGATGCAGCCCACGATACACATCAACCCAGCCAATCTGGTCAAATAACTCGGTCAGCCATGCGCGCTCTTCTGGAAGGAAACCTGAATTCTTCTTATTGCCCTTCCAATTTTTCAGGTCCGCTTCTTTGTGTGCGATATTCCAATCGCCACAAATCACCACTTCACGGCCACTTGCGACTAGTGCTTGTAAATGCGGCATGAAGCGCGCCATGACACTGAACTTGAACGCTTGGCGTTCTTCACCACTAGACCCTGATGGCAAGTAGAGCGACACAACGCTCAAATTGCCAAATTGGCATTCGATATATCGACCTTCGCTATCAATATCTGGAATATTTAAACCCTCAATAATCACATCTGGCTGTTTTTTTGAGTAAATACCCACACCGCTATAGCCTTTCTTTTCGGCATAATGAAAGTAACCGTAATATCCAGCTGGGTTGAGCATCTCAGCGGTCATGTCAGCCGCTTGTGCCTTGATTTCCTGCATGCAAATGACATCTGCATCTTGTGTTTGTAACCAGGCATATAAACCTTTATTGGTTGCTGAGCGTATGCCATTTAGGTTTAGCGATATAATCCTCAAAACTTTATCCTTATTTGCTTTTACATGAAATTAAATACCATGAGCCGAGACCAAAATTTAGACCAAGATCATTTTAGACAAGAGTTTATCGCATTTGCCATCAAAAAAGACGTACTGCGCTTTGGTGAATTCAAAACTAAGGCCGGTCGCCTAAGCCCCTATTTTTTCAATGCCGGGCTGTTCAATGACGGCGAAAGCCTGATGAAACTCGGCGAATTCTACGCAGCAGCTATCAAAGATTCCGGTATTGAGTTTGATATGCTGTTTGGTCCAGCGTACAAAGGTATTACATTAGTGGCCAGCATTGCCATCGCCTTTGCCAAAAATGGTCACAATATCTCGTACGCTTATAATCGCAAAGAAGCCAAAGATCACGGCGAAGGTGGACTGATAGTAGGCAGTCCACTTAGAGGTCGAGTACTCATCATTGATGACGTAATTTCAGCAGGTACTTCGGTTAGAGAGTCAGTTGAGCTTATCAGCAACCACGGCGCTACTGCTAGCGGTGTAGCAATTGCAATCGATAGGCAAGAAAAAGGACTAGGCGAACTGTCTGCTGTGCAGGAAGTCATCAAAAATAATCAGATTCCGGTGTGTGCGATTGCAAATCTAAGTGATTTAATGAAATATTTGCAAAACCAGCAAGAGATGGCGCACAATTTGCATGCTGTGACAGCGTATCGCCAATTATATGGCGTAGACTGATATTACAGGGGCTTCATGACTCAATCGCTAACAACAAACATCTATAAATATAAAACCAAAGGCAGATTGGTAAGCTTTTATTCCTTGATTTTATTGTTACTGATGACTTTTGCCCAGCATATACATGCCGAAGAAGCAAAACGCATTGTCAAATGGAAAGATGATAAAGGCGTCACCCACTATGGCGACAGTATTCCTGCCCAATACTCTAATCGTGAAAACTCACTCATTAATAAACAAGGCATTACTGTTAAACGTAATAAACCTATAAGCTATGAAGATGAATCTTTATCACTGGCAAAAATAGAACAAGATAAAAAAGACAAAGCGCTATTGAGCGCCTTTACCAACGAAAGTGAAATTGATTTAGCACGCGACCGTAATCTACAGCTCGATCAAGTTACGTTAGAAGGCTTGCAACTACAAAAAACTAACAGCCAAAAACGTCTGGCTGAAAGTCAAAAGTATGCTAATAGCTTCATGAAAAATAAAAAACCTATCCCTGCTGATCTCGCAACAGACATCAAAACCAATCAAGCTGAGATCTCAAAAATAGATAAGCAAATCGCTGATCGCAAAGCTGCAATGTATGCCACGCGTAAACGTTTTGATGATGATAAAAAACGTTATATCTTACTAAGAAGCCCCGCCAATGGTAGCGCTGCTCCAACTGAAGTTCCTTTAACAACTAAACCATAAATAACAACTAGGCTGTAAGTTTTTTCTTCAAAACCTCATTCACTTGCGCTGGATTGGCTTTGCCTTTTGAGGCTTTCATGGCTTGACCGACTAGCGCATTAAATGCTTTTTCTTTCCCTGCCTTAAACTCTTCAACCATTGCAGCATTTGCAGCTAATACTTCATCAATGATTGCTTCGATTGTGCCACTATCGGAAACTTGTTTGAGCCCAAGCTTCTCAATGACCGCATCCACCTCCGTATCGCCAGCCCACATTGCTTCAAACACTTGCTTTGCTGCATTGTTGGAAATGGTGTTATCGGCAATGCGTTTTAAAAGCTGTGCGAGTTGGGAAGCGCTTACAGGTGAAGCTGAAATTGGCTGGTCTTCTGCATTGAGTTTGGCAGAAATACTACCCATTACCCAGTTTGCCGCTTGTTTGGCTTCAGCGCCTGCATCCACAGTAGCCACAAAGTAAGCAGCTAAATCACGTGAAGTGGTTAGCGCGCTAGCGTCATAGCTAGATAAACCAAATTGCGCTTCAAAGCGCGCCTTCATTGCCTCTGGCAATTCTGGCATATTGGCTTTTACCGCTGCTTTATCCGCCTCAGTCACTTCTAATGGCAGTAAATCAGGGTCTGGGAAGTAGCGGTAATCGTTTGCTTCTTCCTTACTACGCATAGAGCGTGTTTCACCAGTATCTGGGTTAAATAGCACCGTTGCCTGTTGAATCATACCGCCATCTTCTAGCGTCTCAATCTGCCAACGAGTTTCGTATTCAATGGCTTGCTGCATGAATTTGAAAGAGTTGAGATTTTTAATCTCGCGGCGCGTGCCAAGCTTTTCACTGCCTTTGGGACGCACTGATACGTTCACATCACAACGGAAGCTACCTTCCTGCATATTACCGTCGCAAATACCTATCCACTGCACTAGCTCATGCAACTTCTTCGCGTAAGCTACTGCTTCAGCCGCAGAACGCATATCCGGCTCAGTCACAATTTCCAGTAACGGCGTACCGGCACGATTCAAATCGATACCACTCATGCCTTCAACCGCACCGTGCACCGACTTACCGGCATCTTCTTCCAGATGCGCACGGGTAATGTTGATGACCTTTTCATACGCCGGATTTTTGCCTACTGCAGGCACTTGAATCGTCACCGCACCCTTACCGACTACCGGTAATTCGTACTGACTGATTTGGTAGCCCTTAGGCAAATCTGGGTAAAAGTAATTCTTACGCGCAAACACTGAACGCGGCGCGATTTCTGCATTAATTGCCAAACCAAATTTAATGGCACATTGCACCGCTTCTTTATTCAATACTGGTAATACGCCTGGCAAGGCAATGCTTACTTCGCAGGCTTGGGTGTTCGGTTCTGCCCCATACTTGGTAGATGCGCCAGAAAAAATCTTGGTGTTTGTTTGTAGCTGGGTATGTGTTTCCAGCCCGATGACGACTTCCCACTCCATTACTTCAACTCCTCAGGCATTTTGCTATGCCAATCCGTCACTTGTTGATACTGATGCGCCACATTCAACATGCGCGCTTCATCAAAATAATTACCGATGATTTGCAAACCAACCGGCAAAGCCTTGCCATCGCTACCGGCACTAAAACCAGCTGGCACACTCATGCCTGGCAAGCCTGCTAAGTTGGTTGAAATAGTGTAAATGTCCTGCAGATACATCGCGACCGGGTCATCTACTTTTTCACCCGCTTTAAAGGCCGTAGAAGGTGCAGCTGGTCCCATGATTACGTCACATTGTTTGAAGGCTTCTTCAAAATCTTGCGCGATCAAGCGGCGAATCTGCTGGGCTTTGAGATAATAGGCATCATAATAACCTGCGCTTAATACATAGGTACCAATCAGGATGCGGCGTTTCACTTCCGCGCCAAAACCTTCTGCGCGGCTCTTACAGTACATGTCCATTAGGTCTGTGTACGATTCAGCACGGTGACCATAACGCACGCCATCATAGCGTGACAAGTTACTTGAAGCCTCGGCTGGCGCCAACACGTAATACACAGGAATCGACAAACCAGTGTTTGGTAATGAGATTTCCACAATCTCAGCGCCGAGCTTTTTGTATTCAGCAATCGCCGTTTCAATCACTTTGCCGACATTGGCATCTAAGCCATCAGCGAAGAATTCAGTTGGCAAACCAATACGCAAGCCTTGCAACGGTTTATTCAAATCCCTGGTGTAATCTTCTTTTTCACGATTTAAGCTGGTGGAATCCCGCTCATCAAAGCCCGCCATCACATTCATCATCAAGGCACAGTCCTCCGCGCTTTTAGCCATTGGTCCTGCTTGGTCTAGGCTAGAGGCAAAGGCAATCATCCCGAAGCGAGACACCACGCCGTAGGTTGGTTTTAAGCCGGTAAAGCCGCAAAGACTTGCCGGCTGACGGATGGAACCGCCGGTATCGGTGCCTGTTGCTGCCGCACAAAGCCTTGCCGCTACCGCAGCCGCACTACCGCCGCTACTACCGCCTGGCACACGGTCAAAATCCCAAGGGTTCTTCACGCCACCAAAGTAACTGGTCTCATTAGATGAACCCATGGCGAACTCATCCATATTGGTTTTGCCCAGATTCACTGCACCTGCAGCATCAAACTGGGTAATCACATGCGCATCATAGGGCGCCACAAAATTGGCGAGCATTTTGGAGCCACAAGTCGTCTGCCAGCCTTTGGCACAGAAAATGTCCTTCTGCGCAATGGGAATACCCGTTAACGGTGCGGCATTGCCTGTAGCAATGCGTGCGTCTGCCGCCTTGGCTTGTGCCAAGGTTTTAGCTTCATCCAAAGCGATATAAGCATTGATACTGGGATTGTATTGCTGAATACGGGTAAGGAATGATTGCGTTAATTCAACACTAGAGATTTTCTTCGCTTGGAGCATATCTCCAAGCTGTTTTAAGGAACTGTTTATCATATTTATTATTCGATTACTTTAGGTACAAGATACAGGCCATTCGCCACGGCTTGCTCAGTCGAGCCATTACCCAGAACAGGCGCTGTTTTTTGGAATTCATCACGTAGATTTGTTTTGGTGACGACATCATCACGAAGGCGCTGACTCAAGTCTTGTGAATGCGACATGGGCTCGATGCCTGTGGTATCCACCGCCTGCATTTGCTCTATCAAGCCTAGAATGCCTGATAGCTTAGTAAGCGTGGCTGCTGCATCGCTGTCATTAACCTCGATTCGCGCTAAATGTGCGATTTTTTTTATATCTTCAATGCTAAGTGCCATGCTTCAATAATCCGAAATTTTAATTAATATTTAATTAATACAGTTCAATTGGCTGAATCATCAAATTACTTTGATTTACTGACTTCTGCCCAGTAACTTTTGCTTATTGTTTTAGTTTTGTAACAAGATGTAATCACATCTTAATTTTCAATAAGATATGCGGTATTATACCCTGATTTTATGCGCACCTTAATCGTGAAAATAGATTAAGCTGTCATCCAGCATCGCATTTGTATTGAATACGGGAAAAACATAATGTTCGGTTTTATAAATAGCTACTTTTCAAATGATCTTGCCATCGATTTGGGTACTGCAAACACACTAATTTACGCGCGTGGCAGAGGTATCGTTCTAGATGAGCCTTCAGTCGTCGCCATTCGCCTTGAAGGCGGTCCGCAAGGCAAAAAAATCCTACTCGCCGTAGGCGCTGAGGCCAAAGGCATGCTGGGTCGTTCGCCTGCCAACATTCAAGCGATTCGCCCAATGAAAGATGGCGTGATTGCTGACTTCACTATTACTGAGCAGATGCTCAAATACTTTATTCGCCGCGTGCATGATTCACGCTGGTTTTCGCCTAGTCCGCGCATCATTATTTGTGTGCCGGTCGGTTCAACTCAAGTAGAACGCCGTGCGATTAAAGAATCCGCTGAGCGCGCTGGTGCCAAACAAGTATTTTTGATTGAAGAGCCAATGGCTGCAGCGATTGGCGCCGACATGCCAGTAGCCGAAGCGACAGGCTCAATGGTGGTGGATATCGGTGGTGGTACAACCGAAGTTGGTGTCATCTCACTGGGCGGTATTGTTTACGCTAAATCTGAACGCGTTGGCGGTGACAAATTCGACCAAGCGATTATTGATTACATTCGCCGTAACTATGGCATGCAAATCTCTGAGCCTACCGCTGAGGCAATCAAGAAAAAAATCGGTTCAGCTTTCCCAGGCTCTGCGGTATTAGAGATGGAAGTGACTGGTCGCAACCTTGCCGAAGGTTTGCCACGCAAGTTCACAATCTCTAGCAATGAGATTCTAGAAGCGTTAACGGAACCATTGAACTCAATCGTAGGCGCAGTAAAATCTGCACTCGAACAAACCCCGCCAGAACTCGGTGCTGACATTGCTGAAAAAGGCATGGTATTGACTGGCGGTGGCGCATTGTTACGTGATTTGGACAGACTATTAGTTGAAGAGACTGGTTTACCAGTCATCGTCGCTGAAGACCCACTCACTTGCGTGGCGCGTGGCTGTGGTCGTGCTTTGGAAGAAATGGATAAATTGGGTAGTGTATTCGCCCACGAATAGTTTAAGCATTAAGCTGGTACTGATAACGCTTAAAGGCAGAGCTAAGTGAGCGTATGATTTTAGGCCGTTTAATACGGCCTAATTTTATATGGTAAGCACTCATGAAATAAGCACCAGGCGGAATAAGCACTCGGAAGAATAAACGATTGTCCTTACAACATTGTTTTTGAAACATAGACTAACATTTAATTTACAGAGATATAGAGCATAGTCTAATTCATGATGCACGGCTTTAACCACAAACTCGAGCAACAACAAACACCTGCATTCTTTGCACGTGGGCCTAGTTCTTTTGCACGCCTAGTATTTTTTTCTGCTCTATCTCTTGCCTTAATGGCAACAGATTCACGCTTGCAATACCTTGTCAGTCTGCGCCAAAACCTAGTGGCCATACTGCACCCACTACAGGTAATTGCTAATCTGCCATCTCAACTTTATCGTGATACTGGTGAATATTTCTCTACACACCACTATTTGTTGATCGAGAATGAGCGGTTAAAACGCCAGGCGCTGGAGCAAAGTATTCAACTACAAACACTGGATACGCTATCACTTGAGAATGAGCATCTACGTCATTTATTAAAAGCAAACAAAGCGCTAGTACAAAACAGTGTCTTGGGTGAAATTATGTATGTAGGTCGCGACCCTTTCACCAAGAAAATTATCGTCAATCGCGGTGAATCTCATCAAATCCTCACAGGTGAAGCAGTGGTTGATGCCACAGGCGTGATTGGTCAAGTGACGCGCACCTATCCGCTAAGCAGCGAAGTCACACTAATTACCGATAAGTCACTGGCAATTCCTATACAGGTTGAACGCAATGGTTTACGCGCCATTGCTTTTGGCCATGGTCGTGATAACACATTAGATTTACCATATCTACCTACCAATGTAGACATACGCCGTGGTGACAAACTGGTCACATCAGGCATCGATGGTGTTTACCCCGCAGGGCTTGCAGTTGCGACAGTTTCACAGATAGAAATTACGCCAGATTCGCCTTTTGCACGCATTATCTGCGTACCTACCGGCGGTGTAGAGAACCACAGACAAGTACTTTTAGTCAGCATTCCACAAGTTGATGTTCTACCAAAAGAAGAAACCAAAGACTTCCCAGCAACGAAAGAGCAAGCAAAAATAGATACGAAATCTCCACCGCCTCAAAATACAGCAGACCCATTGCCGGCAAAACAACCCAACACTATGAGCAAACCTAATGCACTCCAGTAAGCTCAAATCTATTTATTTATCGTTGATACTGGCCTACCTTTGTTTACTATTGCCTTGGTCTGGTCTAGCGCTAAAATTACGCCCCGACTTTGTGCTACTCGTCATCATCTTCTGGCTGATACGCGCACCCAATCTATGTAACGTAGGCACTGCCTGGTGTGTTGGCTTATTCGTAGATTTAGCAACGGGCGGTACTTTTGGCCAATATGCAATGGCATACACTGTGACTGCATTCTTTGCCGTGGTTTATCAGCGACGCTTAGTATTGTTCAACGGTACTCAACAAGTATTCTATGTATTCTTACTGCTGATTATTTCGCAGATCACTTTACTCATACTCAAAACCTTTAGTGGTGCAGAAGCTTTAGGCTGGTCTTACTTATTACCGAGTATTACAGGCATTTTATTATGGCAAATCGCTATTCTCTTCGGCTTGAATACAGGTGGGCGTTCACGTGGTGTTTGATTTTTAGGTATGCGCGCTGAACTTAGAAACTATCAGCATGAGCAATATTATTTCAAGCTTCGACTAGGCTTTGCTGCTTTTGTCGTATTGGGCTTGTTTGGTTTACTGGCTTTTCGCTTCTTTTATCTGCAGGTTAAACAATATGAGCATTATCAAACCCTTGCTGAAAACAACCGCATCTCCCTAGTGCCCATCGTACCGAATCGTGGCCTGATTCTCGACAAAAATGGTGTAGTGCTCGCGCACAATTTTTTTGTCTACACGCTAGAAATCACCCCTTCAAAAGTAGAGAACCTTGAGGACACGATTGCCGAAATCAGCCAGCTTGTCGAGATAAGTACACTTGATCGGAAACGCTTCAAAAAATTCCGTGAGCAAAGTCATAGCTTTGAGAGTGTGCCGATTCGCACCCACTTAAATGAGGTTGAGGCAGCAAAGTTCGCCGTCAACCATTACCGCTTTCCTGGGGTAGAAATCAAATCCAGACTATTCCGCCACTATCCATTGGGCAAGCTTGGCTCACACATGGTGGGCTATATCGGACGTATCAATGACAAAGACCTAATCAATCTTGAAAAGTCTGGCGACCTTTCCAATTACAAGGGTTCAGACCACATCGGCAAAAGTGGTATCGAACAATTCTATGAGCGCTATTTGCATGGCACCACTGGTTTTCAACAAGTTGAAATCGATGCTGATGGCCATGCAGTACGTGTGCTATCAAGCACAGCCCCTGTGCCAGGCGACAATCTCATTCTGTCCGCAGATAGCAAATTACAGGAAATCGCTGAAACAGCGTTTGGTAACTATCGCGGCGCGTTGGTGGCTATCAACCCCAAAACAGGCGAAGTATTAAGCTATGTGAGCCAACCAACCTTTGACCCCAACCTGTTTGTAGATGGTATTGATGTTGAGAACTGGAAGTTACTCAATGAGTCTTTAGATAAGCCACTCATTAATCGCCCGCTTAAGGGCATTTACCCTCCTGGTTCAACCTTTAAACCGTTTACCGCGCTGGCAGGTTTGGAAGATGGTAAGCGTGCGCCGCCATTTACGATTCATGATGCAGGTTACTTTACCCTGCCTAACAATAGACACCGCTACCGTGACTGGAAACCTGGCGGCCATGGCATGGTCGATATGCAGCGCGCTATTACCATCTCCTGCGATACCTTCTTTTATGGCTTGGCGATGGAACTTGGTATTGAAAAACTGACTTCATTTGTCAGACACTTTGGTTTTGGTAGAAAAACCGGCCTAGACATTCAAGGTGAGATTGAAGGACTGTTGCCGACCCCCGAATGGAAGATGCGTCGTTTTAAACAAAAATGGTATCCGGGTGAAACCGTGATTGTTGGTATTGGCCAAGGCTATACTCTAGTCACGCCTTTACAGCTGGCACAGGCCACAGCAATTCTGGCCAACAATGGCGTCGCAATAAAACCACGCCTGGTCACACAGATTCAAAAAGCAATGACTGGTGAAAGCCAAGTAATGCCTATGGTAGTGCAAGATAAAGTGGTGCTTGATCCAACCAATATAGAAATCGTGAAACGTGGCATGATTGATGTCACCTTACCTGGCGGCACCGCTGCCAGCGTAGGTGCTAATGCTGGCTACAGCATTGCTGCAAAAACCGGTACCGCCCAAGTGATTGGCATCAAACAAAATGAAAAATACAATGAGAGCACCATCAATGAGCGCCATCTGGACCATGCTTTGTTTATTGCATACGCGCCTGCAGAAGACCCGACAATCGCGCTAGCAGTGATTGTAGAGAATGGTAAGCATGGTGGTTCGACCGCGGGCCCGATTGCCAGAAAAGTGATGGATTATTATTTACTTGGTAAATTACCAGCGGTTGAAGCTCCCAAAGAAGAGATTAAGACACCGAA
>DATHWQ010000019.1:0-36512 GCA_035460465.1 Methylotenera sp.
CCTAACGCACTCGCAGCCGCCTCACCCAGACGCAATGCGGTGCCAGATGGCGCATCTACTTTATGACGATGATGCGCTTCAATGATCTCGATGTCATAACCCTCGCTCAATACTTTGGCAGCAGATTGCACGAGATTAATCAGCAAAGTCACACCCACACTCATATTCGGCGCAAAGACGATGGCGACATTTCTTGCCGCAGCTTCGATTGCTTGTTTTTGCTCGCTTGAAAAACCAGTAGTACCAATGATCATCTTCACATTGGCTTTTTGGCATGCTTCCAGATACAACATGCTCGCTTCAGGACGAGTGAAATCGACCAATACGTCTGCACCCTGCAAGGCCAGCGCGATATCATCAGTCACTTTTACGCCTGATAGCTGACCTAGCTGCTCGCCAGCATCACGGCCTAATTGCGGATTATTAACCCGATCTAAAGCACCATGCAGTACGAGATCAGCATCTGCAAATACGCACTCCAGCAATACATGCCCCATGCGGCCGGAACAACCGGCGATTACAACTTTTAATGGATTTGCCATAACTTTAAAACCTACGATCTAAAAACCTATTTTCTCTAACATGCGCTCAAAAAACCCTGGGTCACCTTCAGCCGGCAAGTCTCTTGGTTTAGGTGGCGTTTTGTTGCCAGCGCGCGGCGCGGCCACAACAGGCTTAGGCTCTACTGCAACTTCTTCTGGGGCAAGTTTCAAGTTTCTATCGAACTGCATACCAGATCCAGATTCGTAGGGAGGCGCATTTTCTGGTTGCGGCTCAGGTACAGAAACCGGCGCAGGCTCAACTTTAGCTTGCTCTGCAGGCGCTGACTCAGCCTTTGCTGGTTCCACCACAACTGGAGCTACAGCAGGCTCAGCTGGCGGCGTGTTGACTACAGGCGTCTCTGGCACTGCCATTTGCTCTACAGGTACCACCAATAAAGACTTAGGTTCTTCTATAGATTTACTTTCTGGAGACTTGGGCTCTTCCGCAGGCGCAGCTTGTTCTGCAGGAGTTACTGCCTCCTCTTTAACAGGGGCCACCGTTGCTGGACTCGCTTCACCTGCTTCTTTTTTAGCGTCTGCTGGTGCCTCATCTTTTTTCCAGAACTTCAACTTATCCATCAGACTCTTGTCTTCTGGTTTTGAATTCGGCTTAACTACACGCGTGCCTTTATTTGTGGCCTCATCAGCCGCCTTGTCTTTATCGCTACCCGCCGGTATCACATCACCGCGCACGGATTTGAGTAATTCATTCTCGAAATCCAATATCACACGACGCTGTTCTTTGATTTTCCCACCTTCACGCAATTGATAGACGTAATCCCAACGATTACCGTGGAAACTATCTTGAATGAGCGGTGTCCCCATAATGAAGCGCACTTGCGACTTGGTCATACCAGGTCGTAATTGCAACAACATTTTAGAAGTGACAACGTTACCTTGCTGTACATCTAGCTTATAAGGCTTTACCGTTGGTAAGGCCGTTCCGCATGAGGCACACAAAAGCACTGAGAGAATGAGAAGATTTCGTAAAGTGGAAAAGTAACGCATACCATGACTTTAGTTTGAATTGGCGTTAATATACCACGTAGACAGCTAACCCAAAACACTGTCATTGTTAATTGTGAGTAAACGACCATGCATGATCAAAAAGACTTAAAGAACGCTGGCCTCAAGGCGACATTACCTAGATTAAAAGTATTAAGCTTGTTTGAGAACAGCAAAGAACGTCATCTATCCGCTGAAGACATCTATAAAGTTATGATTAATTCCGGTGAAGATGTTGGTTTGGCAACGGTATACCGTGTACTGACCCAATTCGAGCAGGCCGGCTTATTGATCCGCCATCATTTTGAAAGTGGTAAAGCGGTGTTTGAGCTTAACGGCGGCAGCCATCATGACCACATTGTGTGTGTGAAATGTGGACGTGTTGAAGAGTTTTACGACGCAGAAATTGAAAAAAGGCAACAGAGTGCGGCGGAAGCACACGGTTTTAAAATGCAAGACCATTCATTAACGATTTACGGTATTTGCAATAAACAACCTTGTACTAAAAACTAACACTTCATCAACGCGCTAGCATCTCTCTTGCATGCTGGCGCGTCGTTTCAGTCATCTCGATACCGCCCAGCATACGCGCCACCTCATCGATACGCGCCAACTCGCTTAACACTTCAATAGTACTTAAAGTCTGCTGATTGACTTGCGACTTGCTAACGCGCAGATGATGCTTACCTTGTGCGGCAACTTGCGGTAAATGCGTGATTACCAGTACCTGGCGCTGCGTAGCGCCGTGCTGCCCCAACTGTTTCAATAACTGACCTACTACTTCAGCCACACCACCACCGATACCTACATCCACCTCATCGAATATCATGGTTGGAATATTTTCTTTTTTCGCCGTTACTACGCGAATTGCCAAGCTAATGCGCGACAACTCACCACCAGAAGCGACTTTATTCAGTGGACGGGCGATTACACCCGCATGCCCAGCCACTAAAAATTCCACTTGCTCAAGCCCGTTTGTACTCGGCGCTTGCTCGGTTAATGCCACCTCAAACCTACCGCCACTTAATGACAAACGCTGCATTTCAGTACTGATTAATGAGCTAAGTTTTGACGCCGCAGATTGGCGCCCAGCGCTCAACTCTTTTGCATGTTGCATATAAGCAGCCAAAGCCAAAGCTTCTTGTTTGGCAAGCTCACCATCATTGGCAAATAGCTCTAACTCCGCCATGCGCGCTTGAGATTTGGTTAACAACTCACCAAGGTCGTCAGGTTGTACACGATACTTACGTGAAGTATTGTGGATACTATGGATTCTGGACTCCAGCTCAGCCAAGCGCGCTGGGTCTAATTCGGTACGTTGCAGGTAACGATTGAGGAAACGATCCGTTTCTTCTAACTGAATAATAGCAGAATCCAGCGCCTCAGAAGCCTCTGTGAGCGTGCTATCAAATTCAGACAGGTTTTGCAGTTTATGCTGCACTTGGCTCAGCATGCGTAGCGCAGACAACTCACCTTCGCTGAGCAACTCCCTGCACTCTTCACCACCAGCAATTAAACTTGCGCCATTCGAAAGTCGATGATGCTCTTGTTGCAATTCTTCCCATTCCGCGGCTGTTAACGCTAATTGCGACAATTCACGAGTTTGGTCACGCAGCTCTGCTAGCTCCTCCGCGTATAGGGTGGCATTCTTTTCCACCTCTACGCGCTGTTGATGCAGTTGATGCCAAGCTTTGTAATGCGTGCTGACTTGACTTGCCGACTCAGACAAACCACCAAAGTTATCCAACACACCACGCTGAGTAGCTAACTTCAACAACGAGTGATGCGCGTTTTGGCTATAAATATCCACCAGCAATTCGCCCAACTCTTTTAATTGAGCAACAGTAACAGTAGCGCCATTGATGAAAGCGCGTGAACGACCATCTGCATACATCACACGACGCAATAGCAACTCATCTGCGTCAGCTCCTAACTCAGCTTCTGCAAGCCAAGTTTTGGCTTCTACATTACTGGCAATAGTAAATATGGCACTGATTTCCGCTTTCTCGCAACCCGCACGCGTCACACCACCTTCGCCACGCGCGCCTAACGTCAATGAGAGCGCGTCAATCAAGATTGATTTACCTGCGCCAGTCTCGCCAGTTAGCACGGTAAAGCCCGCAGCGAACTCTAAATCGAGTTGGCTGACGATGACAAAATCACGAATGGAAAGGCTTTGTAGCATGGTTATAGTTTATCTTGGTTTCCGTTATTGGTATCCGTTATTAAATTTTATCTAAAGAGCAGAAATGACAAAACGACTAGTTGAAGACACTATGTATGGTAAGGCGAAACGAAGTCAACATAGTCATTTCTGGAGTTTTAGCAAAGTTAGTTAGCCCCAGTTAAGCTTGTTGCGTAACATATCAAAGTAGCAATATTCAGTTGGATGCAGTAAAGAAATAGTTTTCTCTGCACGCTGCACCAAAATGCTGTCACCCATTTCCAGCGTGATTTGATGCTGCCCGTCGAAACTTAATTGCGACTCATCAAAATGCACCAACTTCACTTCAATCTTGCTAGCACTAGGTACCGCAATCGGCCGGTTACTCAATGTGTGCGGACAGATTGGCACTAGAGTGATGGCTTCTAAATTCGGGTGCAAAATTGGCCCGCCGGAAGAAAGTGCATAAGCGGTAGTGCCGGTAGGTGTGCTTAAAATCAGCCCGTCCGCACGTTGTCTATAAACAAACTGATCATCAATATGTACTTCCAATTCAATCAAACGTAAGCCGCTTTTAATCACCACATCATTGAGAGCGTAATTAGAGTGCAGCACCTTGCCATCACGTATTACCTGCGTTGCAAGTAGCATACGCGGCTCTTTCGTATATTCGCCCGCAAGAATACGGTCAATAGACGCCAACATATCTTCCGTACGTAAGTCAGTCAAAAAGCCAAAACGACCACGGTTGACACCCACCAAAGGCACATCTGCATCAATTAAGCTGCGTGCCACGCTCAGCATCGTGCCATCGCCACCCATGACAATCGCCAAATCAGCCTTTTCACCGATTTTATCTAAAGCAATTGTAGAAAAACCATTTAATTGCGCGTGTTTTGCAGTGTTTTCTTCAATGCAAACATGGATTTGACTAGCTTGTAAATGTTGCACTAAACCCACTAAATCCGCCTGCATTTTCAGCATAGCGATGGGGTCCATGTATTTGCCAATAATGACAATGGTCTTGAAAGAATTTTGCATGTCGAAATTAAATCACAGTTGCTTGTACTCGCAAAGTAAATCCCCAAGTTAAACCCAAAGTTAAAATAGAAGCATGAAAAGATATCCACTGAATCTGGAAATAAAACACGTTTTGCTATTAACACTACAAGGTTTGAACTAAATCGGGCAAAATACTCACTTAGGTCATAATTAGCCTTAATATTCATAGTTCGGACTTTATTAATCTGTGGACAAGCGTGCACAAATCTTACTAAAAACCTTGGTTGAACATTACATCAGTGATGGTCAGCCTATAGGTTCGCGCACGCTATTGCAGCACTCTGGCTTGGATGTCAGTGCCGCGACGATTCGCAATGTAATGAGCGATTTAGAGCATCTAGGCTTCATCGCCAGCCCACACACCTCTGCCGGTCGCATCCCTACACAAAAAGGCTATCGTTTATTCGTTGACTCACTGCTTACGGTGCAGCCGCTAGAGACAAGAGCGGTTGAGCAACTGAAAAGCGGTTTGTCATCGCCCAACCCGAGCGAGCTTATTTCTAGCGCCGCTGACATGCTGTCCCAGCTTACACAATTTGCTGGCTTAGTGATGATTCCAAAACGCAAACGTATTGCTTTCAAACATCTGGAATTCTTACCTTTATCCGATAAAAGAACACTGGTGATTATTGTCACCAGTGATGGCAACGTGCAGAACCGCATCATCATCACCGACAAACCTTATTCAGCCAGCGAGCTAACCCAAGCGAGCAATTATTTCAACGCAAATTTCTCTGGGCAAACCTTTGAAGAAGTACAACAAAAACTACACATTGAACTCCAACAGATGCAAACCGATATGAACCGCCTGATGACAGCTGCGCTAGATGCAAGTAGCAAAGCGGTCGAGAATGATGGTGTAGTGATTGCCGGTGAACGTAATTTGCTGCAGGTGGATGAACTCTCTACTAATGTAAATAGCCTGCGCAAACTGTTCGAGATCTTTGAACGCCGTACCTCATTGATGCAATTGCTCGACAACAGCCAACGCGCTGAAGGCATACAAATATTCATTGGAGGTGAGAGTGGGTACTTACCTTTAGATGAGTGCAGCATGGTCACCGCGCCTTATGAAGCTGACGGCCAAGTGGTAGGCACATTAGGCGTGATTGGCCCGACTCGCATGGCTTACGAGCGTGTGATCCCTATTGTGGATGTCACAGCGAAACTGTTATCAAATGCCTTATCCAACTCATAAGCCTGGCTATTGCCTTCAAGCAGATCTAAACCTGTTGTCAGAATTCTCTGACAACATAAACAGACACATCCCTATTCCTTAACAAGCCATCTATCTAGAGAATGAACGTCATGCACTAGCGTTCTCGCTGAGCAGATCACTCGTAAGGAGAAATCAAATGAACACATTAATCGCAAAAAAATTGACCACGCTCGTGGCATTATCTTGCGCATTGAGCATGACCGCATGTGGACACATGTCAGCACGAGATAAAAGTACTGCCATTGGTGCTGGTGTAGGCGCAGTTGGTGGCGCAGTACTCACAAATGGTAGCGCGCTTGGTACAGTCGGCGGCGCAGCCGTAGGCGGTATTATTGGTAACCAAATTGGTAAATAGTTCTGCATGAATACAACAAAAATAATTGGTATTACTTTGCTAATACTAGGTGGTTTGGGCTTAGTTTATGGTGGATTTAGTTATACCAAAGATAGTACTGCAGCAAAAATTGGCCCAATTGAACTGAAAATTCAAGAAAATAAGCGTGTAGACATTCCACTATGGGGCAGCATTGCGGCCCTAGCTCTTGGCGGGATTTTACTTATCTCTAACCGGCGGAATTGATATACATCATTACTTACAAGGTGCAGAAATGCGCCTTTTTTTAATCCCTGTTTACCCTTGTAGGCTGCATTCAATTAAGCGACACGAAGCGCTTTCTTAATAGCTATTAGTACATGTTTGCTCTAAAATCACCTTCATGACTTACTATAATCCAGAACCACCCTACCAACACGGCGACCAACTTAAAGTAGGTATCTTACTTGCCAACCTAGGCACTCCAGATGCTCCTACTGCATCAGCGTTACGCCCCTATCTAGCGCAATTTCTCATGGATAGACGCGTGGTGGAGATCCCACGCTTCATTTGGTGCTGCATTTTATATTGCATCATCTTAGTTATTCGCCCAAAGAAGTCCGCTGAAAAATATGCGCAAATTTGGACCAAAGATGGCTCGCCATTATTAGTGCATGCACAAAAACAAGCATTGTTATTACGTGGATTTCTAGGTCAGAAGATTAAATCCCCTTTTGTGGTTGAGCTAGGCATGAGCTATGGTAACCCCAGCATGCAATCTGCAATCGAGTCACTCAAGGCTCAGCACTGTAACAAGATTTTAGTGTTCCCTTTGTATCCCCAATATGCAGCTAGTAGCACTGCGGCAGCCTTAGACTCTGTATGGAAGACGCTGCTCAAAATGCGTAACGTGCCGGCGATTCGCACCATACGCAATTATCACGACCACCCGGCCTATATTGCAGCGCTGGCGGCTAGCGTACGCCAGCATTGGCAAATCAATGGCAAACCGACTAAGTTAGTCATGAGCTTTCATGGCGTACCGAAGTTCCACCTGCTGAAAGGTGACCCTTACCATTGCGAATGTCATAAAACAGCACGCTTATTGGCAGAAGAACTAGAACTCAATAAAGATGAGTACACCGTTGCGTTTCAATCACGTTTCGGCAAACAAGAATGGCTGAAGCCTTACTTGGCAAATACGCTGGAAACCCTAGGCAAGGCCAAAACCAAGCGTATCGATGTAGTCTGCCCTGGCTTTAGTAGCGATTGCCTGGAAACCTTGGAAGAAATCGCCATAGAAGGTAAAGAGATATTCAAACATGCGGGCGGCGGCGAGTACCACTACATCCCGGCTCTTAACGAAAACGAGGCTTGGATACACGCCATGACTACAATTGCACTGGAAAACCTGCAAGGCTGGGTGAGCACCGATTGGAACAGAGAACAAGCCAAAAAAGAGGCTGAAATGACGAAATTAAGAGCGCAGGCTATGGGCGCGAAACAATAAGCGTTATACTTTTGTTTTAAGCTAAAGCTGATGAATTTATGATAGTAATTACTGGTGGCGCAGGCATGATAGGTTCTATCATTGCCTGGCACTTGAATACAAAATATGGGCGCGATGACATTGTCATTGTTGACCATCTCACGCATACCGAGCAATGGCAGAATCTAGTTAAACGCCAATATGTGCATTATTTGGATAAGACTGAATTAATGCAATGGATTCAAGGCCGTACGGACATTACTGCCGTTATCCACATGGGTGCGATTAGCGCCACTACCGAGCGCGACTTTAACAAACTTGTCACAGACAATATTCACTACAGCCAGCAATTATGGACTTGGTGCGCGAGCAACAAAGTACCATTCTTTTATGCCAGTTCTGCTGCAACTTACGGTGATGGCGAACAGGGTTATAACGATGCTTCTATCGACAACCTACGCCCACTCAATGGTTACGGCTACTCTAAACACTTCTTTGACCAATGGGCATTGCGCCAGGTAGCTAATAAACAAGCAACACCCCCTGCATGGGCTGGGTTCAAGTTCTTTAACGTGTATGGCCCTAACGAATATCACAAAGAGCGCATGGCCAGTGTGGCGTTTCATAGCTTTAACCAATTCAAAGAAACTGGCAAGGTGAAGTTGTTTAAAAGTCACAAACAAGGCTATGCAGATGGCATGCAGCTACGCGACTTTGTCTATGTGAAAGATGCGGCAGCCGTAGTAGCGCATTTCCTCGACAAAGCCTTAGATAAAAACCCATGTGCTAACGGCATCTATAATGTCGGCACTGGCAAAGCGCGAGCCTTTAAAGATTTAGCCACTGCAGTGATGACCAGTATGGGAAAAACGCCACATATTACCTACATTGACATGCCAGAAGACTTACAAGGCAAGTACCAGTACTTTACCGAGGCCACTATCGCTAAATTGCGTGCTGTCGGCTATGACCACCCTTTTCATAGTTTAGAAGATGGCGTGCAGGATTACGTACAGAATTACTTGATGCAAGATGATGCTTATTGTTAAGACATGATGTTAAGACTTGCTTTTAAGACATAGATAAAAGAGACCAATTTTGAGCCCAACCAACACCTCACAAGACGCGTTCCTGCAAAGTGAATTACAAGCGCATTTGGATATGTATGCGCAGTTGCACAGCATATTCCCGCAAATGATTGCCGTGGCGAATGAGTTACGCGCTACTTTACAACGTGGCGGCAAGATTCTGATTATGGGCAATGGCGGCAGCGCAGCAGATAGCCAGCATATCGCAGCGGAAATCGTAGGTCGTTACAAAAAAGAGCGTCGTGGTATGGCAGCAATTGCATTGACTACCGATACGTCTATTTTGACCTCAGTTGGCAACGACTATGGTTATGACTACATCTTCGCACGCCAAATCGAAGGCTTATGCCGCCCGGAAGACGCTGTAATTGGCATCACTACCTCTGGCAATAGCAAGAATGTAGTGAATGCCATCATTGAAGCTAATGCGATTGGCGCAACTACAATTGGCCTGACTGGCGGTACTGGCGGCAAACTACTTGAGTTATGCAAATTCAACCTTGTAATGCCAAGCAGCGATACACCACGTATTCAAGAAGCACATATCTTCGTTGGCCACAGTTTGTGCGGCATGTTAGAAGCTGATTAGGATTTACCACACATGAATGCGCATTTAATCGAGACTGTTCGCCGCTTCACTGGCTCTAAGAAGCTAGTATTGGTGATTGGCGACCTCATGTTAGACCGTTACCTGATGGGTAACGTCAATCGTATCTCTCCTGAGGCACCCGTTCCTGTTGTGCTCCTCAACCATTCAGAACAACGTGCCGGCGGCGCTGCCAATGTGGCTGCCAACTTGAGTGGCTTAGGCGTCAATACGCAAGTCATCGGTTGCATTGGCGACGATGATAGCGGTTATGCGCTGAAAAGAATTATTACAGATGCTGGCATTCAGATTGACAATGTGATGGCCTCTACATTGCGTCCAACAGTATCTAAAACCAGAGTGATGAGTGGCAATCAGCAAATCGTGCGCATCGACGACGAAAGCTCTGCTGCATTTACAGATGACGAAACCAAACAACTGCTCAGCCATGTAACACGTGCGCTCAGCGACAAACCTGCCATGGTTATTTTGTCTGATTACGCCAAAGGTGTTTTGAGCGATGCTACCTGCAAGGCAATCATTAAGCAATGTAAACAACTTGGCATTCCTGTGATTGCTGACCCCAAAGGCCGTGACTACAGCAAGTATCTGGGCGCCACCGCCCTCACCCCCAATAAAAAAGAAACCGCAGAAGCCTGTGGTGTTGCACCGCATGAAACAGAGGCGCTACTACTTGCCGCGCAACAACTCAAAAACAAGCTGGCACTGGACTTTCTGGCAGTGACGCGAGGCGAAGAAGGTATCTCTTTCATTGATGCAAACCATACCGAACATATTCCAGCCACGGCTAAAAAAGTATTCGATGTGTCAGGCGCGGGTGACACAGTCATCGCTACACTGGCTGCTGGTTTAGTGCATGGCCTCAATCCACATGATGCCCTACAACTAGCGAATATCGCCGCAGGCATTGTAGTAGGTAAAGTGGGAACAGTCCCAGTCACACAGTCTGAGCTACTGAAAGCCTTGGTAAGTGAAGATGGCCAATCGCAAGCTGACAAGATTTGTGATCAACACCAACTGTTAGAACTGGTGAACCATTGGAAGGCTAGCAAGCAAAAGATAGTGTTTACCAATGGCTGTTTTGATTTGCTGCATGCAGGTCATGTCACTTATTTGGAAGCTGCTAGAAAAACCGGGGACAAACTGATTCTAGGCCTGAACACAGATCGCTCGGTCAGCGCATTGAAAGGCCCTACACGTCCGGTCATCCATGAGCAGGATCGTGCACGCGTACTTGCTGCATTGGCGTCAGTCGATGCGGTCATCTTATTCGATGAAGACACGCCATTAAGTTTGATTGATGCGATACGTCCTGACGTCATCGTCAAAGGTGATGATTACACTGAAGAACAAGTTGTAGGCGGCAAGGAAGTCAAATCATGGGGCGGTAGCGTCAAGCTGATTCCATTGGTGCAAGGCCGCAGCACGAGCAATATCATCAAAAAATTAGGTACTTAAACGGTGACAGTCCCGCAATCAGCACATCCAAAAATATTGGTGCTAGGTCCTGCTTGGGTGGGTGACATGGTGTTGGCGCAAAGCCTGTTCAAAATACTTAAACAAGAAAATCCGGATTGCATCATTGATGTAGCGGCGCCCGCTTGGACCTTACCGCTGATTGAACGTATGCCGGAAGTGAATAAGGGCATCGCACTGCCTTTTAAACATGGGCAGTTTGCTTTATTCGAACGCATAAAATTCGGCAAAAGTTTACGTCATGAAGCCTATACCCAAGCCATCATCCTGACCAACTCGTTCAAGTCGGCCATTCTGCCGTTTGCTGCAAACATTCCACATCGCACTAGTTTCTTGGGCGAAATGCGCTATGGTTTAGTGAACGACATTCGTCTGCTAGATAAAACTAAGCTGCCTCGCACGGTAGATAGATTCGTGACTTTAGGCCTAGACCCAAATGCACCCTTGCCTGCCCTGATAGCCAATCCATCACTGATTGCTGATGCCCAAAATGCACTGAATACCTTGCAAAAGCTTGGGTTGGCAAAACCAATGACAAAAGTACTTGGGCTATGCCCTGGTGCTGAATATGGTGAAGCAAAACGCTGGCCAGCTGAATACTACGCAGAAGTCGCACGCGATGCATTGAGCAAAGGCTGGCAGGTCTGGTTATTTGGTTCTGATAAAGATATTCCGGTCACCACAGCTATCAACCAAATGACTAACAACCAATGTCTAGATTTAGGTGGTAAAACTAAGCTGGGTGAGGCAATTGACTTGATGTCGTTATGTGACGCGGTAGTTAGCAATGACTCAGGTTTAATGCACGTAGCCGCTGCCTTAGATAAAAAGTTAGTGGCCATTTATGGCTCGTCAGACCCGCACCACACGCCACCAATGAGCAGCAAAGCTGTTGTTGAATATTTAGCGCTTGAATGCAGCCCCTGCTTTCAAAGAGAATGTCCTTTAAAACACTTAAACTGCTTAAAACATATACACCCGACACAAGTAAGCGGGCGCCTTTACAAATAAAATTCCATGCTTTCAACACGCATCAATAAAACTAAAAAAATATCAGTAACTCAGTTACAGCTCATTCTAGTGTTGCTGGCGATGTTGCTCACTATTCAAATCCAATACATTCAACATGGCTGGATTAATCCAGATTCTGTTCTATATTTTGAATCTGCGAGATTATTTGCAAACGGTGAGTGGCAACAAGGTTTCAGCATATTTAAATGGCCCCTATATGCCCTGTCGATTGCTTTTATACATAATGTCACAACGCTGGATATTCAAACTTCGGCTCAGTTATTAAGTGTGATTTTCTTTGGTATCACTACAGCAAGTTTTATGAAAATCATTGAGCTTGGTGGTGGTGGCAAAAAAGTCATGCTTGCAGGTGGTTTAATACTCTTCAGCTCAAGCTATCTAGTAGGTGATGCACTTGAAATGCTGATGAGAGACCAGGGATTCTGGGCATTCTTTCTCACTAGCCTGGTGTTCTTTATCCAGTTTTATAAAACACACCGTTATCAAGACGCTTTCTTTTGGCAGGTAAGCGCCATTATTGCTACCCTCTTCAGAATTGAAGGCATCACTTACTTAATTGCGTTACCACTGATTTTACTTTTCAATCATCAGTCATCATTTGCAATATCTATTCGCAACTTCATTAAATGTAACTTCATTAACATCATTTCAATCATCATTATTTTGATTGCAGTATTCATACTAAAAGCTATCTCAGTAGATAACTTAGGTAGACTAAATGAAGTATTTACAATCAGTTTTTATGATGAATTAACCAATAAGCTATTTAGCCAATCAGCAATTATGGGTAAAGATGTATTGGGAAGTTACCTTGATGAGTTTGCCGTTCAAGGGATTTTACTGACATTCATATATGTGATGGTTGCAAAAGCCATATCAGCTACAGGGCTGGTGAATGTAGGTCTAGCAGCAGTCTCAATATGGTTTAAAAAGTCTATATTGAATAATGAAGTTTCCTTCATCTTAAAAGCAACCGCAATGATTGCAGTCATTAATATGGCATTAATCATTACAAAAGTTTTTGTACTATCTGGTCGCTATGTCTTGGCTTTATCCTTGATTCTGATGATTTTTGCATCTTTCTACTTGGCAGAACTTTTTAAATATTTACTAACCCCATCCAAAACTGAAAAGAAAATGAAATGGTTAGTGGTTGCCTTGATAGTGTTTATGTCGTTAAGCCTAATAAAAAACATCCTGCCTAAACGCAATGGTTACAATTACATGCAAGATGCTGTGACTTGGTTAAATACAAAAAATGAATCAAAACAACCGGTTTTCTATGACGACTCAAGGACTAGATACTATGCGGGCGCGCCGTTTATTGGCACTTGGGATGATACCTGGATCAAGGTTAAAACTGCGATAGAAAGTAACAATATCAATCAATACGAATTTTTAGTTATTAACCACTCATACAAGCATCCTGACAGAGAGCAGATATTGGCTAAAGAAATCCCACAATATAGTCCAATAAAAAAATTCAGCGATGCAAACTACAAAAAGTCAGTCGTGATTTATCAAAGGAACTGAGTCTGAGTTAATGTTCGACTAAATTATTTTAACAAACATAGTTCATGTACAAGCTGCTTAACTCTGGCATCCCAAGTATATTCTCTTAAAAATCGCTCATGCCCACGAGCCGCAATCCTTTTGCGCTCCTCAGGATGATTAAGGTAGTAATCAACCTTTTCTTTTAATTCGTTGGCGTTTCTAAATACCTCGATCTCTTCACCGACGATAAATAACTCAGCAACTTCTTCGCAATAGTCGGTGAGCAAAAAACAACCCGCCGATAACGCCTCAAATATTCTCAAATTCACACCAGTTTCTGCTCCATAAAACTGGCTTCTAGTGATATTTAAAACTATTTTAGAATCATGCAATAGCTTGTATAAACTTTCTCCCCATACTGCATGATCTACCACTCTTTGTATGAGCTCGTTTGAAATCAGCGGGACATTTCTTTTCCATCGCTCACCATAAATTGTCACCTTATCTTTAATGCTCTCTAGCAGGAAAATACGTCTGAGATCACAACTACCTACAAACAATACGTCATTGGATGGATGCAAGTTTGTAGTTGGACTCAACTTAACAGCCCCAAATGGGAAAAAGGTCGCTTTTAATTTTCTTGTGTCATTGAAGAAATGCGTCGTAACCTTTGAAAAGGAGAATATTTCGTTATAAATCGGCAATTCATTCTCAATAAAAAATACGAACTCTCTTCTTTTCGAATACAAGTTACAGCTATCTGTGTCATATAAGAATATAGAAATATTATATTGGCGCTTAATTCTCTCTAAGAACTTAGGATTCAAAAATTTATATGCAAATCCTATGACCAAAATAACTGTTGGTGACTCCTCTTGAATGTAGGCTTCAAAACTCGCCTCAATCACTTTGGGGAAATGGTAAAAACTATCTGCATTCTCACGCTTATTGAGTGCCTTGCGATAAGCGGACCTCAACGCATAGAATCGTTTTTGTTTAAACTTCCTAAAGTCTGCGTAAACAGCATCGATGTTGATATCACGAAACGCTTGATACATTTCCTTACCGAGTGGCACACCACTTATTCCATCTAATATCAGAAGTTTATTAATTTCTAATCTACCTTATTAATTGTTCGTTATTATTGCTCTAGGTATTTAAAGCTTGCAAAAGCACTTTGATATCTTTCTGGAACAAAGTAAACATTAGAGTAACTTTTATCTGGATCAAAACTAGATAAGCACCATTTACTTATGGTCAACTTATAATAAATACGTTTACAAAATCCAATCCAATTTCTAGGGTGTACTTTTTTATTATTTGTATACGATAATGAATAACATTTGTATCCTGAAAACAATCTATTGAATAAATCTAAGTCCTTAAAAGACATCATCGTATTCGCACTTTTCCACTCTAGCAGTAGTAACGGCTGATATTTCTGGATTGTATTTTCTAGGCCTAATAATGCAGCAGCTTCATGACCTTCAACATCCATTTTAATAAAATCAATCTGTTCAGTTCGGGAAAGCCCTGCCAAATAATCATCGCCAGAGATCGTGTTAATTTGTAAAAACGCCCCCTCACCATCTACAGCTTCTAAACTCGAAGACCCAAGATTTCCATTCTTTGGAATAAAAATCTCTTTTATTGATTGCTTGGTAGACAGTCCAAAGTTAACTGCAATAGCGTTACCTAATTTATTCTGCGCCAAATTACTTTTCAAAACATCGTAGACAAAGGTTACCGGTTCAAATGCAATGAGCTTTTTTGTAAGCGGCGCAATCACTACAGCGTGATTACCTATGTTTGCGCCTACATCTAAACTCATTTGAGGTTTTATTAACGACAAAACATCTCGGATAGACTTTAGAGTATTGCCGTCATACTCACCGCAGCCCTGTATCTCTTTGGTAATTGAATCGCCCTCAAATGCTGTCAAAGTGAGGCCGTTTTTTGTTTTAATCGTTATTATTTTTTGATTGAACATTACTGACTCTTAGGTTTTTATAGTTAGTTATTTAGGTTTAATAAATTCAGCAATCAATGGTATTTTCCAAAAATGAGACCTAACTGCCTCGTCTGAAAAATAGTTACTTAATTTGTTCAACACTTGGGTTGATATAGTGTTCCTAGCATCATATACATCAATCAATTTCTGGGCTAATGCAGAATCATCACCAAAAGGAAACAGTTCCCCCACCCCATTCACCACCTCTGCACCGCCGCCGCAATCAGAACAAATAAGCGGAAGCTCTGCTGCCATCGCTTCAAGTAGCACCATCCCAAATGGCTCGCGGTCAGAAGTAAGTACAAAGTGGTCAAAGGCTTTGAAATACCTTCTCGCATTTGGCACATTACCCGTAAATAGCACGGCATTTTCAATTCTAAGTGTTTTAACCAAGGCTTTAAGTTCGTGCTCTAAGGGCCCAGCTCCCATCACCACCAGCAGGCTGTTAGTTGGCAAACTAGGCAAGGCCAAATGAAATGCTTTAATTAGCGTTGCTTGATCTTTATCGTGGTGCAGCCTACCTACATTACCAACAATCCATGCCTTGGATGGAAAATTCAAAGTCTTGCGAGCTTCATCTTTACTTACCATCTCGGCCTGTGTCACGGCCACATCAATATGGTTATACAAAGTTTGAATTCTATCTTGAGGCCAATCTGATAAATCTCTGCGCAAATCATCGCGCACAGAATCTGAAACTCCTAACATCAAAACCCTGTTCTTGAATAGATTGATGAACAATCTACGTGATAAGCGTGTGTAATCATTGTAATTATGGTGCACACTAATTACAGGCAACTTGCTTGCTAATAACGCCACATAAGTCGGTTTCACACGGTGAGCTATGCAAAAAGAAAATTGGTTCTGCTGAATAATTTTTCTGAGATTAAGGATTGCACCTAACTTAAGCCCACGAACCTGGCTGCTTTTATAACCTAGAAATATCACTTCATCTGAACAAGTTTTGGTCGCGACTTCTGGGTCTGCCTTGCCAGTTAAATATACTGTAACGACTTGGTACTCAGTACCATGAAAAAGTGCGGCATATTGTCTCGCACAGTCCAGAAAAGGCGGGTAATAGCTGTGGCATATTTGTAGTATTTGCATCACTAGCCCTCGCTATGATGCAAATGCGCTTGATATACGATGTTACTCAACAGTTTTTGCACTTGTTTTTTTGAGAGATTGGAATGCTGGACATATGCATCCATGATGGCTAAGCGGTTTTCTTGTCCTAACAACAGCATATCTTTGTGGTATTTTTGTATACGTATGAAATTGCGTATACGAGTATGCAACTGTAAGCGCCACCAGTAAATGTTCATGTCTGCAATATCGATCAAACCAATCTTTTGATCATCTGTTAACAAAATATTGCCGAAATGCAGAGACCTAAAATAGATGCCCTGCTGATGCAGATTGGCAACAAAAGCTCCTAAATCTTGACATACTTTTTGCGTTATTGCCTTAGCCTCTAATAAGTGTCTAAGCGAAGTTCCAGGCAAAGGTTGATATAACACCGCATCTTCTACAGAGTTCTCAAATGCAAATAATTTGAGTATTGTTACTGTAGGGATTTCCAGTGCTAACAATCGATCTGCATTACGACAAAAACTTCTGGCATTAGAATAAAGCGTATCGCGGCTCCAACGACTACGCGGCCGAAAAATTTTTAAAATAGTATTGTCAGCTAACAACCAGACCTTAGGACCTCTTTCATCCTGCTCAAGCACTTGCGCCCCGACTTGCATGGCCACATATTCGTCTTGAGTTAATGGGTGGCTAGTTCTAATAAGCATGTTCTATCAGTGACTGAATGTTAGGCAATACCAGTATCTTATTCAATTTGCAGTATTCTTGCCAATCTGGCACTTCTGTCCAATCGCTTAAGAACACAAAGTCCATGCCCGCACGTATCGCGGCTTCATGGTCATATTTGCTATCACCAACAAATAGTGCTGGCAGCGAGATGTTTTGATTAGCAAGCTCACGCGCCAATACCGTATCTTTATTATCTGGGCTTCCAAAGATACCGCCATCGAACATCCCATCTAACTGCTCACCACCATCCGATTGGCGCTTCGCAAAAAGTGTACGAATCTCCTCTTGGTCACCACCTGACAAAATCAGCCAGTTTGCAGAGCTAGTACGCGCACGTAGTGCCGAAAGCCCAGTAGCTACTTCACACTCCATTAAGCCGATCTCAAGCTCTTTAGCAAAACCATCTAACAACGCTTGCATCGCCGCGTCTGTCACTGGTTGAAGCAATACTTCGCGCAAGTACCAGTCAAATTTATGATAGCGCGATA
The DNA here is from genome assembly GCA_035460465.1 of Methylotenera sp. Classification (GTDB taxonomy): domain Bacteria; phylum Pseudomonadota; class Gammaproteobacteria; order Burkholderiales; family Methylophilaceae; genus Methylotenera. The sequence goes on from DATHWQ010000019.1 coordinate 17,812, forward strand.
TGCCGCCAAGGCGTACATGGTAATCGACCAGGGCCTGGGCTTGATCATCGGTCGCACCCAAAGTTTTTGCCGTGCGGAAATATGCCTCTGTTTTAACAATATTGGAATCAAGCACGACACCGTCGCAATCAAACACAATGGTTTTATATTTTTGTAATTCTATTTTCAAACTCTGTTCCAAACTTTAATCAATTTACTTAGAAAACTAATACTTCAAAAATTTACCCAATAAAAAAGGGTTTTGTCCCTTAACCTAAAGGAACAAAACCCTGATTATAACCCTTAAGCCAACTTAGGCAGGCTTGATAGCGCTTGCCTCTTTAGCTAGCTTGGTAATGTGCGCCCAATCTTTTCTAGCTACTGCGTCCGCTGGAGTCAACCATGTACCACCGCATACCACAACATTTGGCAAACTCAAGAACTGAGGAGCAGATTCAACTGTTACGCCGCCAGTTGGACAGAATTTCACGTCGCCAAACGGGCCAGCAAAACCTTTTAGCAGATTGATACCGCCTACAGCAACTGCTGGGAACAATTTCAAGAAGTAGTAGTCATCAGCATTCGCCATCATGATTTCTGAACCAGTAGAAACACCTGGTAGCAATGGCAAACCGATTTTACGCGCGAATTGGCCTAATTCTGATGTGTAGCCTGGGCTTACTGCAAACTTACAGCCGACGTCAAATGAAGCTTGCGCATCTTTCAAATTACGCACTGTTCCTGAACCCATAATCGCATCTGGTACGTGCTTAGCAATTTGCTCCATTGCTTGTAAGGCGCATGAAGAACGTAAAGTTACTTCTAAAACTTTAATGCCACCCTCAAGCAAAGCTTCTGCCATAGGCACAGCATCTTCTACTTTATTGATAACGATAACAGGAATAACCGGGCCATGATTGGCTAAATCTAGTGTGCTCATATTGCTCTCTAATTAAGTTGATTCGAATTATTTATGTTTACTAGGATAGGATTTAAAACCTAGACTTTGATAATCGAAGGATAACGAGGCGCGCGAGTGAAGACAGTACATTTTGTACGGCAAACGAGCGCAACAAAGTTATCGTTAGATTAGCAAAGTTTACAACCAGGTAATCGCACCCTCTTCAGCTGAAAGTACGTTTCTACGCATCCCACCAAACAACTCACGGCCAATACCATGTGAATTGTTATGGCGTTTGCTGTCGGACAACTCTTCTACTTCTCGCTCGGCCCAAGTATCTTCATCGACCAGCACATTTAATGTACCTACAGCAGCATTTAAGCGAATAATATCGCCGTCACGCACTTTAGCCAGCGCACCACCTGCAGAAGCTTCTGGACTCAAGTGGATAGCTGCTGGGATCTTGCCGGATGCGCCACTCATACGACCATCGGTCACAATAGCGACTTTAAAGCCTTTGTTTTGCAATACGGCTAATGGTGGCGTGAGCTTGTGTAACTCTGGCATGCCGTTAGCTTTAGGGCCTTGGAAACGCACCACAGCCACAAAGTCGCGCTCTAGCTCGCCGCGGTCAAACGCTGCTAACAATTCTTCTTGAGCATCAAACACAATAGCTGGCGCTTCAATGATATGACGGTCTTCAGGCACTGCTGAAATTTTGATGACTGAACGACCTAAATTGCCTTTTAGCAAACGCAAGCCGCCAGATTCATTGAATGGGAATGCTGCGGTACGCACGATAGTTTCATCGCTGCTGTCTTTCGGCAAATCTTTCCAAACAATGGTTTTGTTATTTTTTGCGTCTGTTTCCAATGTCGGTAATTTACCGTAATCACGCAAACCACCATAAGCCACTGTAAATACATCTGGGAACATGAAGCCCGCATCGATCAATTCGCGAATCACAAACGCTGGGCCACCTGCTGCCTGGAACTGGTTCACATCAGCTTTACCGTTTGGATAAACGCTGGCTAATAATGGCGTTGCTTTAGCCAAGTAGTGGAAATCGGTCCAATCAATGATGATGCCTGCCGCACGCGCTACAGCAACCCAGTGAATCAAATGGTTAGTTGAACCGCCCGTTGCTAATAAGGCCACCATGGCATTAACGATTACATGCTCATCCACCAATTTACCTATCGGTGTAAAACGTTGTTTTTGTGTATTCGCAAGCACCAAACGTACCGCTTCACGCGTTAACTCTTCACGTAAACCATCATGTGGGTGTACGAATGCTGCACCTGGCACATGTAAGCCCATCGCTTCTAGCAACATCTGGTTACTATTGGCTGTTCCGTAGAACGTACAGGTGCCTGCACCATGATAAGCCGCTGATTCTGAATCTAACAGTTCTTGCCGACCTACTTTACCTTGCGCATATTGCTCACGCACTTTAGATTTTGCTGTGTTATCCAAGCCGGTACTCATAGGCCCAGCTGGCACAAATACACATGGCAAATGACCAAAATGTAATGCCCCGATCAATAAACCAGGCACGATTTTGTCACAGACACCTAATAATAAAGCAGCATCAAACACGTCATGTGATAAAGCAATAGCAGTTCCCATCGCAATGTTATCGCGGCTGAACAAGCTCAATTCCATGCCCGGCTCACCCTGCGTTACGCCGTCACACATCGCAGGCACGCCACCTGCAACTTGCATAGTAGCGCCGCGTTTATGAGCTTCATCACGAATAATGTCCGGATAATTCACATAAGGCTGGTGCGCAGAAAGCATTTCGTTATAGGCAGTAACGACACCAATATGCGGATTCTTTTCTGCAACCAGGCGCAGTTTGTCATTCTGGGGCAACACAGCGAATGCATGCGCCACATTGGCACAGCCTAGCCTATCAGCACCCTTTGGGCGGTTGATGATCGCATCTACGCGTTGCAAATAGGCAGCACGAGTTGGACGACTGCGCTCTATGATGCGCTCGGTAACTTCTATATGGGATTGTTTCATGTGATCACTTATTTCGTGGCAAATGTCGCTAATGTTCTACGACAGTGCAAAAATTAATAAACTAGCTCAATTATCCCCAAAGCGGGGCATATCGTCAAACAGACTTATGTAATATGTGCCTGTTTATTGAATGACTTAAGCCTAAAATACACTTAAATTTTAGGCTTAAGCTTTAGTAACTCTAGGCTTTAGTAACTAAGACATCTTCCATCAGCAAATATTCCAGATCGCAACCATAGAACATATTGAGCGCATCTGTAGGCGAGCAAATCATAGGCTCACCGCGACGATTAAGCGAAGTATTGAGCACCACCGGTACACCGCGTAATTTCTCCAGATGCTCAATCAACTCGTAATAGCGTGGATTGGTTTCTTTTGTCACTACTTGCGCACGCGCTGTGCCGTCTTCATGCACGACTTCAGGGATACGTGATTTCCAACTGTCCGCGACATCAAATGTAAACGTCATGTAGGGTGCAGGATGCTCAGTTTGCAGAATGTCATGCGCCACACGGTCTAACATGCTCGGACAGAACGGACGCCAGCGTTCACGGTATTTAATCTGTGCGTTGATACGATCAGCCACGCCAGGGTAGCTCGGATCACCCAGAATACTGCGGCAACCTAATGAACGTGGACCAAATTCCATACGACCTTGTAGCCATGCCAATGGATTGCCACTTGCAAGCAACTCAGCACCTTTTTGTGGCGCATTTTCAACGCGGGTAAATTTAGGTTTAGCCGGATGCGCTTCGCACGCCGCGATACATTCTTCTGTTGTAAAAGCTGGGCCTAAGTAAGCATGCTGCATCGGCTCAACCACATCACCTGCCAAATGTGCAGCATAGGTAGCAGCGCCTAATGACGTACCATTGTCGCCTGACGCAGGCTGCACAAACAACTCTTTCACATGCGGCATGGCGATGATACGCTGATTCAATTTAACATTAAGTGCAACGCCGCCTGCCATGGCAATGCGACCTGTTTCTTTGATGATATCGCCCAAGTAATAGTCAATCATCTTCAGTGCGACATCTTCAAGCAGTGCTTGTACTGATGCTGCGTAATGAATGTACGGATCATCAATCTCGTCACCGTGACGCTTAGGGCCTAGCCATTCAATCAACTCTGGCGTGAAATAATAGCCTTTGCCATTTTCTTTGTAACGGCGCAAACCAACCACGTTTACCAACTTGGTGTTGACGCGTAAATCACCATCTTCAAAGGTAATTAATTTTGACAGGTCATATTTGCTGGCATCGCCATACGGCGCCATGCCCATGACTTTAAATTCACCATCCAGCATCTCAAAACCGAGGTATTCAGTAATGGCACCATACATACCACCTAGAGAATCCGGATCATAAAACTCTTTGATCTTATGAATCTTGCCATTTTCGCCATAGCCAAAGAATGTCGTTGCGTACTCGCCTTTGCCATCGATACCAACAATGGCTGTTTTTTCTTTGAAGCCACTCAGATGATAAGCACTAGAAGCATGCGCCAAGTGATGTTCAACTGGTACAAACTTCGCCTTGCTTAAACCAAGATCGGCCATTAGTTTTAACGATTTATCGCGGTTACGACGGAAACGACGGTTGCCGTTAAACAGCGCATCTAAAGCGCGATCCGGCGCATACCAGTGGCGCTTGGCATAATGCCAGCGCGCGTTGGTGCTGAGTGGAATCTCCGCATAAGGGAAGGCAACAATATCCACATCTTCGGGTTTAATGCCAGCTTGTTTTAAACAAAACTTTGCTGCTTCGTATGGAAACTGATTTTTGGCATGTTTATCACGTATAAAACGTTCTTCCTCCGCCGCGGCAATAATCTTGCCATCCACCAAAATAGCCGCTGAAGCATCGTGACCTAAAGCACCAGATAAACCTAAAACAATCATGTAGTGATCTCTAAAAAAATCTAATTATTCAATATGTGCCAATTTTAATGGCTGATGGTCTGTATATACCACTTTAAATACTTTTTTGAATGCGTTCGTCAAAGCCTCATCAGCTTGCCAGTTACGCATAAAACGGCGCAAATCGCGTGCATGTTTATGCTTTGCAATCAACCCAAAACGATGCTGTTTCATACTATCTAAATCAATCAACACAGGCTGATTATCAACGATTTTAATATTGCTCGCCTTCATATCCCCATGAGAAATATTGAGCAAATACAAGCGATAGAACAATTCAACAATATGCTTTACTACCTCTGCCCGCTTCACTTTATCGCGCTCTGCCGCGAAAAAAGCATCCGCATCAAGACCATCCAAATACTCGCTTAAGAAGTAACTTCTTCGACTCAATCGGCCAAAAAAGAAACGCTCTTCCAGTAAACTTACAGGCTGAATCGTCGCTAATCCAAGTAATTTCAAACGATGGGCATTCGCCCATGAAATGGCTGCACGTGTTTTTCTGAAACTACGCATTACGCCATGCCATACACTTTTGACATTGTACCGCTTGATGACTATTTTTTGCGCATCTTTAGTCGTTAATAAACCAACCGTACAGGTATTGCCACTTTTAAAATCAGGTATTTGTAAGCAATTATCTAAGAGATTCACATTACCTAAATCAATATCTGCATATGCGCTAGCCACCGCCAGATATTGATACGACTGTTTGCTTACCTGCACATCAGTGCAGGTTCTAAACACTTTTTTATTCGCATAGGCATTCGTGGTTTTGCTGCGATGCACCGCAATCAGGTGCTGCAAAAGCGCGAGCCTAGGTAATGTTTGCCAGTGTCTGGCATCACCGTAGGTTTTGAGCAACTGTGGTAACCATTTTTCCAACTCAAGCACATCAAACTTTGAAAGCAAGGCACTCAAATTTCTCAAGCACGTCTGCCCTTCATTGAATTTAGGCAAAGGGCGTATGCCATCACCATCCAGTGTATAAACGAAGTCACCTTGCAGTAAAAAATTTTTCAGGTACAGGTCAGTTTGCAGCAAACCCGCTTGATGATGTTTTGCTATTTCTACTACCAGTTTTTTAGCTAATTGTAGACGCTGACTGGAATAAAGCGCCAAGCGATTCCATGCAGTTTCAACATTTTCAGCGTCTTCTATCTCTTCGATAATCAGCACATAACTGGTTTGGTCTGCTGCAACGCCATAGAACAATATCTTAGGGGTGGCGATTTTTGCATCCAATAATTGCTGAATGCCTGATTTGTCACGTAAAGCGTATTTTTCCGCATCGTTGCCGATGAAAACCTTCGCATAGACTTTATGCTGGTTCCATATGCCTTGGCAAACGAGGCGTTTACCAGGCACGCTACGTACTGGCTGCAATTGGCTGAGCGAGCTACCATCTGCCAATGCAATATCTGGCACAGTGTCGGTACTAGGCACAATAGAATTAGTCTTGATAATCAATCTAAACCAAGCAGACTCTTGATTTTATTCCGCAAACCGGTGGAGTTTCCCACATGCATTTTTTTAGCCCGCTTATCGCGTTTGGCTGCTAATTTCTTGGCTTGAGCAATATTTTCAGGGGTGTCGTTAGGCCTCGCCACATAAAGCGTGTGCCGTGATTCACCCGAACTGTTTTCAATGGGCTGTGCCGTGTAGTAATAAAGCGCGATAGATTTGCGCGTGATATCGGCAGGCGTCGTTAACGGATCTGGATGACCATGAAAGCTATCGGCATCGGTATTGAATATCACACAGCGATTGAACAACGGCGCGACGCTTCTCACCTTGTGCTGCATTCCTTTATCCCATAACTCCAGCTCACCGCCATAAGCCGCTTGCCAGTCTTTATTAAGATAAATCAAGACATTGATGCGACGCCTTAACTGCAAAGCCTCATTCACCTGAAAGTCGGCATGAATACCCAACATGCCGCCCGTACTGATTTCGTGCAGGCCACCTCCGTTAAAATAAGGGTCAGGAATCAACCCTTTAATATTGGTTAACCCTTCCAGAAACTCCAGCATCGCGGGCGAATTGAAAAATGCAAAAGCACATTTAAGCCACTCATCACAGTCATAAGGAGAGACTTGGCGCTTGAATTGCCCACCATAGCCTTTGTCGTAGACTTTATCGTGTTGCTTTTTCTCAGCGGGGAAATGTGCCAGTAACTCTTCAGCGACAACAGCAGGTAAAAATCCATCTATCACGGTATGGGCAAATGGTTCGGCAAATGCATATTCACCCATGCCCGCCTCGCCTATTTCGCGTGCGAGTACATTATCTAAATGTAGGCCGTCTTTTAACTCTACCGGTAAAAAACCATTCGTTGTCATTGCGTTCAAGATATTAACTTCAAGATTGGTGAATTTTTTTCAGAATCGCCATTTTACGCTTAACACGACGATTCATGTCATTGTAGCCCGCCACCAGCCCAACGGTGCCTGCTTCCACATGATCTAGGAATTTAAACAGCCACATCGGTGAGACTGTATGGATATACTTTTCCTGAGTCTCCAGTATGTCTTGAAGCGCGTAAGTAGGGATGCGGTTTTGCATGAAGAACGTGTATCCGTGTTGTTTCATCCATTTCACATCCCATAATGCAAAAAAGCTTTTGATATACTGCTCACGCCATGGTTTTGGCTCACGGGCTTTCAAACCTAGCAAGCGTTTCCCACGTCTAATATAGTGCTTGAAGAAACGTGAGAATAGGCGCCAACTAGTTTTGAAGTAGCCGCGGTTAAGCTGCTCCAAACAACCTACCGCCACCGTTTTTTGTGTGCACTTTTGCAATAGTTCGTGGAAAACTTCAGGCTCATAGACAAAAGTATCAGTATGCATCAGGAATAAATAATCATCCTGAACCTTTTCCAGAATCATATCCAGCGCCTTACCATGTGCAGCAAAGCCTTCCTCATGCCCTTCTGGCAAGCGTTCGATCAAATGAATCCAATCCAAACTGCGCAAATATTCGGTACTGGCATCTTGCGAATTGTTATCCACTACCCACACTTGCACACGATTAGCATCAAATGCGCCATCGTCCAGGTGCTGCTTAAGTAAGGTTAAACAGGTCTTGGTTAACGCCAGTGTTTTGTAATTCACCAGTGCAATACTGAACTTGGGCGTTACATTAGTTTCTTGATTGAGAAGCACGTTTCAATATCTTTCTGAACAACCATTGCTGACAACTATTTAATTGGGATTTTACACAATAGGCTTTGAAAAAAGTCAGTTGCTCACCCTGACTCCGCCAAGTTGCATGTCTGAATAATACTGCAAGATCAAAATAAGTACGATACCAGCCACAGCTGGTCAAATGTGCTTTTTCAAGATTAATGACAGCAATTTCCTGAGTTGGTTTCTGCTTATGAATAAAAATGTATTTCGGATAAAAGCCTGGTACAACAATCGCTTGCCAGACACTTCCCGGACTAGACGCTTTAGCTTTAATGCGCTACCGTCCACCAAAAGTAAAGATTCTGTGGATGGAAATCTTGCAAATGCGGGTCAGCTGATGTGCTCAATTTGGGCTTGAATAGTTAAAGGTTTTTACCAAGTCAGCGCGACGCACGAAGCTGAATTTTTTCAAACAGCCATTGTTCTGAGTGGCTGAGTTGGGATTTACCACAGTAAGCTTTGAAGAAAATCAACTGTTCATCTTTACTCCAGTTGGAGTGCCTGAATAATGCAGCCAAGTCAAAAAAAGTCCGGTACCAGCCTAGAGTGGTCAAGCGCGCCTTTTCCAGGTCGATCACGGCAACATTGGATGCGAGCTTGGGGTTAATGAATATATGCTTTGGGTAGAGTGCCCGATGCACCATGCCTAATGAATGCAGCTGCCTGATTTTTTCTGCCAGCATCAACAAAAACTGTGTTTTTTCAATCTCGTTTAACTGTTCATAATTGGGATGCACCCATTCTTCCAAGCTTTGATGCTGGTCTAAAGCCAGCGTGGCTAACACAGCGCGTTGGTGATCTGAAGTTTCTTCTTGTCCGTAATAAACCACGCGCGGCGCAGTAAAAGCATGCTGATCGAGGAATTGCAAGTTGTTGAATTCCCTCTTAAACGTCGGCTCGCCTTTTATCGGGTGACGCCACGTCCGCCGCCCATGATCTTCCTGCTTCTTGACGTACATCAACACTTCGTTGCCGTTTTCCTCATTCAGGCGTAATTGCCCTACGCCGCTCCAGCCGCCGCGGCGCACATTAGGCTCTTCAAACCAGTTGACTTTCACATCCCATAGCGCGCTAAAGCTATTCAGTTGATAGCGCTCAAGTAATGATTGGAATTGCGGATTGATGAAAGTATTAATCATGGTTTAACGCATTCTTTTCCAGCTGCAAGCGATTCTGGAATTTATCACTATGAAATTTTGCATACAGTTTATTCGCCCGCGTAATCACTTTTTGCCAAAAGACCGCATCGGGCTTATTTGAATTCTTAGAATTTTTTGAATTAGCATAGTAATGCCTGAAACGCAGGTAATCTCGGGCACTTAAGCCCACATCCATGCTGGAAAAATATAAAGCGGCCATATCTTTCATATTATCCTGAATATCAGGCTGTTGGTGCATGCGCATACGATGCAAATCAATGAGGTATAAATGAATGTGACCCTTATGAAACGCTGCAGCATCCAGGCAAAGATGACACAGGTAAAAATCCCGGTGATTCATGCCACTTTGATGGAGTTTACGCGCCAATTCAGCCACTGCAATGATGAGTCTACGCTTTAACGCCAGTGTTGGCGAATCCTGTTTCCAGGTCGCACATAATTCTTCCAGTGAAACGATATCGCCTAAATCCTTAGTGATGAGGAAAGACTGTAGCTTGGCGGGATTACAACCTTGTTCACCGAACGCCACTAAGGGTGTAGTAGCAATGCCGATTTCATCGAGCTTTTGAATCGCCAGTTTCTCAGTCTTAGCGCCTAGAATTGGCATACGCAGGGTCAGCAGATTCTTAAAAATCTCAGCCCATCCCACACCAAAATGCTGCTTAATAAAGTAGCTATTGTTACCTAGTTTCACTTGTATCGTTTTGCGCCCACGCACATCGCGGAACGCTTTACCTTGCAGATGCATCACTTGCTGAAACAAGTCACCCTCACCCAAATATCGGGTAATCTCGGCAGGTATTTCTATTGAGTCAGCGCGGTTCATTGGTTCATTCATGCTGCGGTTTGCAGCTTCTTTTGCTCGGCTTTACGTTCGGCGGTTTTACTTTCGGCAAGCCCAATTAAAATCTTCGCTTCAGCACTGCCATCATTCTCATGCATCAAGGCTTGGGCATATTTCAAACCATTCGCTGCCCATTCTTGCTTGTTTGGAGTCTCTATCATCGTTAAAAACGTTTGATTAAATTTCGCTTGATCAAAAGGTAGCTCAACAACAATCCCGGCATTGGCTTGCGCTACATGTTTTGCATAGCCACAACTCTCTGTCACCAGCATCGGAGCCCCGCAAGCAAGTGCTTCCAGTATCACTAAACCCGTATTTTCTCGATACGCTGGGTGTACACACACATCCGCGCCTTGCATAAGCTGTGGAATATCTGGACGCCCTTTTGAAACTACAAGATTCTTGGCAACACCTAACTTTTTAGCCATTATTTCAAATGGCTTGGGGTTATCTTGTCCCACTGCAATCAGTCGCACACATTCTTTGTAGTTTGCTGGCAAAGCGGCTAATGCGTTGATCGCTCTATCTAAACCTTTCATGTGAAAGCCAGAGCCTGTCAACATGAACACAAAATCATCTTGGCCAAAATTAAAGGTATTTCTTAGATGACTACGCATCTGCTGTTTATCTTCCAGCTTAAAACGCTCAGCAGAAAGGAATGGTGGAATGTAATGAAAACGCTCACTCTGTGTTTGATACCAATGCTGAAAATGTGCTTTTTCAGTTTCTGACACCATCAAGATTTCAGTGCTAGATTCCTTGGCGAATATCACGCGCTCGCACTCAGAAAACCATTTTACTCTAGGCAATAGGCGATACAAAAAACTACGCTGTTTATACGCGCGCTCGATAAAACATGGGTCTGCGGCAAAGTGTGCATCCAAGCCAGCCATGCGGTTATAGCCAAAGATAAAATCAAAATCGCCAGCATTGTTAATCGCCGTGTGCGCTTGATTGATGAACTTTTGATAGCGCTGGTAATTGAACAATCCCGTTGCTGGAATTTCACGTACTTTAATACCAGCAGATGGTGCATCACCCTGCCAAGACATCGCAAAAATCTCGACTGTATGACCACGCTTAACTAATTCGTTTGCTGTCCGCAACATATCACGCTGCATGCCACCGTAAGGAAAGTACTTAAAAATCAGAAAAGCAAATTTCAAAATTACGCACTTCAATCATTAAAAACTAAATTGTATGCGAAAATCACAACTATGCTGAAATTGCTTATCGTTAAAACATCGTCTCTAGGTGATGTTATCCATAACCTGCCCATCATTGCGGACATTCGTGCCCATCATCCGGAGATTGAGATTGATTGGCTGGTAGAAGCCAGTTTTGCCGACATACCCAAACTACACCCTGCAGTGAATCATGTAATTCCAGTTGCAGTTCGCCGTTGGCGAAAAAATTTGTTCCATCAAAAGACTTGGCAGGAAATTAAGGCTGCTAAAGAGCAAATTTCACAAAAGCACTACGACATTGTGCTCGATAGCCAAGGCTTACTAAAAAGTGGCTTACTCACCTATTTTAGTCGCGGTAAGAAACATGGCTACAACAGAAACTCCATCCGAGAACCTGTTGCAAGCAGCTTTTATGACACCACGCATCAAGTATCACGCGCACAACACGCAGTGACACGCAATCGGGCTTTAGCTGCGTCAGCATTTGGTTATCAGAACCCTACAAGCCTGCCTGAATATGGTATTCAAGCTGCAGCGCAACCAACGTTAGCGCTACAGAACCCTTATGTTGTAGCTTTGCATGGCACTAGCCGTGACAGTAAGCTATGGCAAACGGAATGCTGGATTGACTTAGGCAATAAACTAGCCGAGCAACAGCTTTACCTTGTATTACCTTGGGCGAATGAAGCTGAATTTCAACGTGCACAGCATATTGCCAGCAACGTGATGAACGCAGTCGTTTTACCTAAAATGACAGTTGCTGAATTGGCCGCCATCATCAGCAAAGCACAGGCTGCCATTGGCGTTGATACTGGCTTATCACATCTCGCGGCTGCCCTGAATATTCCGACTGTTGCAATCTATACTGACACCAATCCGGAGTTAACAGGGGTTTGTGCAGGGGCCCATGCACCTGCAATCAACCTTGGCAATAAACAACAGCCTCCATCAGTAGCCGAAGTATTAACGGCGCTTTCTAGTGTATTACCCCAGAAAAAAGCTTAAAAATTAGTCTGCGACCTTTGTACTAACGATTTTTAATTCTAAAACCACAATTAATTTGTTGTTTTGGGCTTGAAATCATCTCAGCCAACCCCAGCTTTAAATCATTGTTATTTAATCTGACAAGATTATTTAATCGAACAAAATTTTCTAATCGAAAAGTTTAGTGGGGAAAAATTCATGCATCACAAAAAACCGGATCCGGAAGCAGCACAAAATATAGAAACAGACATGCCAGCTTCTCCTGAAGTGCAAACAGCACAAGATCAAATGCAAGAAAACGGCGCTGCAGGTTCATTGGATGCGCGTATCGGCGAGTTGGAATCGCAACTTGCTGAGGCTCAAGCCGCAGTGCTATACATCAAGGCTGAAGGTGAAAATATTCGCCGCCGGGCTACTGAGGATATAGACAAAGCACGTAAATTCGCCTTGGAAAAATTCTCAAACGAATTATTAGCAGTAAAAGACAGCTTAGATGCAGCATTACTGATTGAAGCGACGGATGTACAAAGCTACAAAGATGGCGTTGAACTTACAGCCAAACAACTGGTTTCTGTGTTTGATAAATTCAATATTGCAGAAATAAATCCAGCTGGTGAGAAGTTCGATCCAAATAAACATCAAGCCATCAGCATGCTTGAAAGCGACCAAGAACCAAATACTGTAATCAATGTACTGCAAAAAGGTTACACCTTGAATGAGCGTGTATTACGCCCGGCATTGGTGATGGTCGCAAAAGCAAAATAAGACCAAAAAGAATAAACCCTAAAAAATTTAGGGACTTGAAAATTAAAAAACAATCCCAATGATTATGTCATTGGAAACATCAACAGATGTTCATAAACTGAATTAGGTAAGGATACAAAATGGGAAAAATTATTGGTATTGACTTAGGTACTACAAACTCTTGCGTAGCAGTGATGGAGGGTGGCAAACCTCGCGTGATTGAAAACGCTGAAGGCGCACGCACAACACCTTCAATCATCGCTTATCAAGAAGATGGTGAGATCTTGGCTGGCGCACCAGCCAAACGCCAGGCAGTGACCAACCCAAAAAACACACTGTACGCAGTGAAGCGTTTGATTGGTCGTCGTTTTGAAGAAAAAGAAGTGCAAAAAGACATTCAACTAATGCCTTACACCATTGCTAAAGCCGATAACGGAGATGCATGGGTAGAAGTGCGCGGTCAAAAAATGGCACCGCCACAAATCTCTGCTGAAGTATTACGCAAAATGAAGAAAACTGCGGAAGACTATTTAGGCGAAGAAGTGACCGAGGCCGTGATTACTGTGCCTGCTTACTTTAACGACAGCCAACGTCAGGCAACTAAAGACGCTGGCCGTATCGCAGGCTTGGAAGTAAAACGTATCATCAATGAGCCTACTGCTGCTGCTCTAGCGTTCGGTATGGACAAGCAAGAAGGCGACCGCAAGATTGCCGTGTACGACTTAGGTGGCGGTACATTCGACATCTCTATCATTGAGATTTCAAACATTGATGGCGAACACCAATTTGAAGTGCTTTCAACCAACGGCGATACATTCCTCGGTGGTGAAGAGTTTGATAACCGCTTGATTGACTTCTTGGCTGATGAATTCAAGAAAGAAAATGGCTTAGATCTACGTAACGACTTATTGGCTAAACAACGCTTAAAAGAAGCTGCAGAAAAAGCAAAAATCGAGCTTTCTGGCGCAACACAAACTGAAGTTAACTTGCCATACATCACTGCTGATGCAACTGGGCCGAAGCATTTGGTAGTAAAAATCACACGTGCGAAATTAGAGGCACTAGTAGATGACCTTATCGAGCGTACGATTGCTCCATGCCGCACCGCGATTAAAGACGCAGGCGTTTCAATCGACGAAATCACTGACGTGATTTTAGTTGGTGGTCAAAGCCGTATGCCTAAAGTGCAAGAGAAAGTAAAAGAGATCTTCGGTAAAGAGCCACGTAAAGACGTGAACCCTGATGAAGCAGTTGCAGTAGGTGCTGCGATTCAAGGTGGCGTATTACAAGGCGACGTTAAAGATGTATTGTTGCTGGACGTGACACCATTGTCATTAGGTATTGAAACACTAGGTGGCGTGATGACTAAACTCATCAAGAAAAACACCACGATTCCTACCAAGGCATCACAAGTGTTCTCAACCGCTGATGACAACCAAAACGCTGTGACCATTCAAGTATTGCAAGGTGAGCGTGAGATGGCATCTGGCAATAAGAGCTTGGGTCAATTCAACTTAAGCGACATTCCACCAGCACCACGTGGCATGCCACAAATTGAAGTGACTTTTGATATCGATGCTAACGGTATTTTGCATGTGTCTGCAAAAGACAAAGCGACTGGCAAAGAAAATAAGATCACCATCAAGGCAAACAGCGGCTTGTCAGAAGCTGAAATTCAACAGATGGAAGAAGATGCAGTTAAATACGCTGAAGAAGACCGCAAATTGCGCGAACTTGTAGATGCACGTAATGCTGCTGATGGCATGGTTCACTCTGTGAAAAAATCTCTGACAGAGCATGGCGACAAACTAGATGCTGCTGAAAAAGAAGCGATTGAAACTGCGCTTAAAGATGTTGAAGAAGCAATGAAGTCAGATGACAAAGAAACCATTGAAACTAAAACCAATGCACTGATGGAAGCTTCACAAAAACTTGGTGAGAAAGTCTACGCTGAACAACAAGCGCAAGCCAATACGGAAAGTGCACAGCCACAAGGTGAAAAAACTGTAGATGCCGAAGTGGTAGATGCAGAGTTTGAAGAAGTGAAAAAAGACTAACGTTGAAGGTATGTATTAAAAGTTAGAGATAAGCAAAACAACAAGAGCCACGACCTTCGTGGCTTTTGTCTTTGCCCAACTTGACCTGTCCCACTTAAGTATTTGGATAAAAAATGGCTGCTAAAAAAGACTATTACGAAGTATTAGGCGTTAATAAAGATGCTTCGAATGAAGAAATTAAAAAATCTTATCGCAAACTAGCGATGAAGTATCACCCTGACCGCAATCCAGACAACCCAAATGCTGAAGAGCATTTCAAAGAAGCTAAAGAAGCCTATGAGATGTTATCGGATGATCAAAAGCGTGCAGCTTATGATCAATATGGTCATGCAGGCGTTGACCCATCCATGGCAGGAGGTGGTAATGGCTTTGGTAGTGCCGGCTTCGGCGATGCGTTTGGCGACATCTTTGGTGATATCTTCGGTGGCGGCGCGCGTGGTCAACGTAACAATGTGTATCGCGGTGCAGATCTACGCTACAACATGGAAATCTCCCTGGAAGAAGCGGCCAAAGGCACTGAAACCAAAATACGTATTCCAGTACAAGCCACATGCGAAACCTGTAAAGGTAATGGTGCGAAACCTGGTAAATCACCGGTCACATGTACAACCTGTAACGGTCATGGTCAAGTGCGTATGCAACAAGGCTTCTTCTCTGTACAGCAAACTTGTCCTAAATGTCACGGTGGCGGTAAAACCATTAAAGACGAGGATAAATGTGGCACATGTCATGGTGCAGGCCGCATTAAACAAAACAAAACCTTATCAGTCAAAATCCCTGCAGGTGTAGATGAAGGCGATAGAATCAGACTAAGTGGCGAAGGCGAAGCAGGTGTGAATGGCGGCCCTACAGGTGACTTGTATGTTGTAGTTCACTTAAAACCACATGAAATATTCCAACGTGATGGTGGCAATTTACATTGCGAAATGCCTATCAGCTTCAGCACCGCAGCAATTGGTGGCGAAATCGAAGTGCCAACATTAGGTGGCTCAGCCAAGATGAAAATACCGGCCGAGACACAAACCGGCGGCGTATTCAGGCTAAAAGGCAAAGGTATCAAACCACTCCGCCAATCTGACCATGGCGATTTAATGGTACATGTAGTGGTTGAAACCCCAGTTAAATTGACAGAGAAACAAAAAGAATTATTACGTGAGCTTGAAATCAGTACACAAGCAGATTCTGGTAAACATAGTCCGCGCAATAAATCTTGGATGAACAAGGTTAAAGGCTTCTTTGAATAAGATTTAAGGCACCTTCTTAAAACACAAAAGGCTCATATTTTTGAGCCTTTTGTGTTTTTATGACTGCATTCAACAAAATTTTAGATTTGTTGAGTTAAATTGCTTTAACTAGCGTCTAAATGTTTCAAAATAGCGTTCAACTCTTCGACGCTATCTAAGTAGTCCTCATATTTCCGACCTGCAGCCCTTGCATACCAGTAACGGCTATTCCACTCATCGCCTTCAATTTTATGCAGCACCGCATGCAGCCAGTTAGCCGTAGTATCACTGTAATCCTGCGCGATATTGTGTGAAGTATCCCAGTCGCCCTTAAGCGCCGCTTCTACAGCAATGGTTAAATTTTCTTTATTCATGAAAATACTGCAGCTTTTTGTGTCTGGGCAACTGCTTTAATTGTGCTTCAGCAATGCTTGCTGTAGAGCGATTGGTATACGATTTAGAAGCAACTACCCTGATCGGCGGATTAGCACGTGTGTAGCGTGCGCCTTTACCCGCTAGATGTGCAGCAAACCTTGATTCAATATCATTCGTGATGCCTGCATAGTAAGCACCGTTTTTGCATTCCAGCAAATATAGAAACCAAGTCATTAGGGGCTAATAACGCTGATTAGATTTAAGAATATTTAGTAAGTCCCCGCTTGGATAAATTCAATTTTGTAACCGTCCGGGTCTTCTACAAATGCAATAACCGTCGTCCCGTGCATCATAGGTCCAGCCTCACGCACGACCTTGCCACCAGCTTTTTTTACTGCTTCACATGCCTGATAGGCATCATCAACCTCTAAAGCAACATGTCCATACGCCTTACCCATGTCATAACTCTCTACACCATAGTTATAAGTCAGCTCTAATACAGTATGGTCGCTTTCTGCTCCGTAACCCACAAACGCCAGGCTGAATTTACCTTCAGGAAAGTCATGCTGACGCAGCACTTTCATACCCAAAATCTCTGTATAAAACTTAATTGAGCGCTCCAAATTACCTACACGAAGCATGGTGTGTAACATACGCATATGGATATATCCCTGACTATTATTTAGTTAATGTTAATTGATAGTATTTATGAAGCAGTTGCTCTGTGGTTTCGACCACGTCGGGGTTCAACGGAATGCAGTCAATCGGGCATACTTCCACACATTGCGGTTTATCAAAATGCCCTACACACTCCGTGCACAAGTTTGGGTTGATTTCATATATCTGCTCGCCTTGATAGATTGCGCCATTCGGGCACTCTGGCTCGCATACATCACAATTGATGCATTCATCTGTAATCATCAAAGCCATGGTTTAACCCTTAAGCTTTTGTTTAATCGCACTCTCAATCACGGGTGACACGAACTCATGCACATCGCCACCTAGCGTTGCAACTTCACGTACCAGGCTGGATGAGATAAACATAAATTGTTCAGCCGGCGTCAGAAATAAGGTTTCAAATTGAGGGTAGAGCTTGCGGTTCATGCCCGCCAACTGGAATTCATATTCAAAATCAGCGGTAGCGCGTAAACCGCGAATCACCATGTGAGCGTTCTGCTGTTGTACAAATTGCATAAGCAACCCGGAGAAACCTAACACTTCAACATTGCTTAGATTACTAAAAACCGCTTTAGTTAACTCAACGCGTTCTTCCAAACTAAACATGGTTTTTTTATTGGAGTTTCCAGCAACGGCAACAATCACGTGCGGAAACAAATTCGCCGCGCGGTGCACAAGGTCTTCATGCCCTAGCGTCACCGGGTCAAAAGTCCCCGGGTAAACCACTTTAAGGGCTTTTGTATTGTGTGTATGGTCAGTCATGCAATGATTTTAGCAGATGATAAAAAACATTGCCCGCTTTGCCTTGTTTAACCACTTGCCAGTCTGTATCTGATTGCAACTCATATTCAGCCTCAACATACACAAAGCCTTCGTTATGCAAGTGCCGATGCAGTTCTGGCAGTACTTTAGGCAACCACTGCTGCTGATAAGGCGGGTCTAAAAAAATCAGGTTGAATTGTTGCGCAGTACCACTTATAAATTGCAGCGCATCTTGATGCAGAACTGTAGCAGCTTCAGCTTTGAGCAATTGCTTATTGTCTACCAAGGCTTTGTAGGCGGGCGTTGATTTCTCTACCATCACCACGCTTTTTGCGCCACGAGACAAAGCCTCGAAGCCCATCACACCAGTGCCGGCAAACAAGTCTAAACATTGATAGCCGGTTAAATCTTGCCCTAGCCAATTAAACAACGTTTGTCGCACACGTTCCGGCGTGGGACGCAGGCCTTCTGCATCAGGGAACTTGATTAAGCGACTACGCCATTCGCCCGCGTTGATACGTACTGTGTTTAATTTTTTTTCAGCCATTTTTATGCAATGTTATTTTTCTCAATAACCAGCATTTTACTACTTATTTCGGTGGCTTCTATTTAGCACTTGGGTCGCCGACAATTACCATCACAAAATTCTCAGGTTTAATGCGACGATTGAAA
>DATHWQ010000020.1:0-34495 GCA_035460465.1 Methylotenera sp.
GTATTTGTGCTGCCTAATTAATACCCAATCAAGTAGTACTAATCCAAGTAATAAGAGTTGTATAACACGCTGGCAATCATGGAATTCAATATAATTAATAAAATGAATACTAGGTGAAAATGTAATTAACAATATATATGCAAGTAAAACCAAAGTTTGCATAATGGTAGATAATTTGTCACGGTGCATGATATTTGGCCGATTCGGTTGTTTCTTTATTTAATTAAACCTTTTGCGATCAAGCCTAGCATGATTAGGTTTTATGAAAAGATATTGAATAATTTGAATAATAAAAAAGAGGCAAAATGCCTCTTTTTTATTCATATAATAAATCTTAGCTTAATGAACAATTACCTGTATCAACTTCACAGTTAACTGCTTTACCAGTACCTTTACCTGTTGGAACGGTAAAAGCTAAAGTAGAGCCTGCAGCTGGAAGACTACCTGTAGTACTTGTAGATGCTCTAATAGCAGTGGTAGGAGTTATTGAGGCGCATGATTTTAGAGTAATGACTGGTAATAAATCTGAGTCGGTATTAGATACAGCCGCAGTAACGCCACGTGCAATGCCTGTAGCTTCAGATAAACATGCGCTATCGGTAGATTTTTGTGTGTATGTTTTATATTGTGGCAAAGCAACAGCTGCCAAAATACCGATAATCGCTACAACAATCATCAGCTCGATCAAGGTAAAACCTTTTTGTACTTGTTTCATTTTAAATTCCTTTGTATAAAGTTTAAATATTTAATAAACAGAGCTTGTATTACAGTACTCGAGTAATGATTAGCAATAGGCATGCCAACGTTTGCAATTCAATGAAATGGAGTGTGTGCAGTAGAGCTAAGGTTAAGTTAGGCCTGATTTGAAGTGTGGTTGCTGATTGGGAATACTATTTAGTGATTAAGAACTGTTAGTTACGTCATTCATAATCTCTTAAACAAAAAAGCGGAATTTAAAATTCCGCTTTTCTAATGAACTATTTTTTAATACTAGCCGCTAATAGCTGTCAAAAAATGTCACTCAAGAACTTCCAGAGTGACCAATTTGTCACCTCTTTGCGGTCACTTACTTTGAAGATTCGGCTACTTTTTTCAAGTTAGCTAAACCTGCATCGTAAATACCAGTAACAGCATCAGTTGCAGTTTTGTCATCTTGACCAGCTGGGATAGGTGGGTTTAGTTTATATAGACGGTAGAAACGGCCTACCCAAGTCACTGTAGTTTCGCCGGCATTTTCGCCTTTAGTTACAGTCATGGTTGAGTTGTAGTCTGTGAATGGTAATTGGCTTTCTACGATCTCATATTTGATCTTCATGTCTGCTTCATCGATGCTACGTAGTTTTTCGTAGATCGTACCGCCAGTTTTCAAAGTCAGTGTACGATAAGTATCAGCGCCTTTTTTCTCTAATTTGTCGCTAGCAATGGCTGGATGCCATTTTTGCATATTGCCAAAGTCTTTAACGATTGCCCAAACTTTTGCTTGGTCGGCTTTAATTGTGATTGTTTTTTCAACTTTCTGTGGGGTAGGGCCGTGTGCAGCTGCTGTAAACGACACCATGCTAAGTGCAAGTAACGCTAAAACCTTTTTCATTTATTATCTCCATGACTCTCAAAATGAGAGGATTTATTTAAAAACAACGGCATATTATATAATGAGATACACATTTTATTAAATGCATTGCTGTTTGTGATTGATTTAACGATGCACTAATAGCTTGGTTGACACTTTTTGTTATTTTGCGGCAAGTTTGCTAATCAGAGGCATGCAGGTAAGCCTTTAGTTGTTCAATATAAACAGCCCAAATGCGCGACTTTTTTCACCAGTCTTAATTGTAGTCAGCAATTTGTTGGTGTGGGTATCTATGACACTAACGCTGCTGCTACCCCAGTTGGCAATGTAGGCACGGCTGTTGGCATGGTCTAGGCTAATACCTTCTGGCGTGCTGCCAACGTCAATAGTTGCTAATTCTTTTTGCGTGTTGATATCAATGATGGAGATTGTGTCATCCTGCGTGTTGGTGACATAAATCGTTTTCTCATCTGAGCTAATTGCTGCACAGTAGGGGTGGTAGCCGACTTTTAAAGTTTGTTGTTGCCCAGTTTTTGTATTGATGATGCTGACCGTATCATCTTTCACATTCACGCTGGCTAACAATAAACCACTTTTACTTAAAGCCAAACCAAAAGGATGTTTGCCTACAGGGACACGCTTTTTAATTGTTAGTGTTGCAGTATCTATCCATGCAACGTCATTGCTATCTCTATTAGCCACGTACAACCATTGATTATCCGGGCTGACTATTAAGCCAGCGGGGGCGTCACCTACTTTTACTTCGCGTGTTGTATGGTTTGGATCTGTACTAATCGCTAATACACGATTATCAAACCAATCAGCCGCATACAGCACCTTACTGTCTGGCGTTATCGCCAGCCCAACTGGGGAGCCTTTAATTTTGAGGGTTTCTATGACTGTATTGTTTGCTGTATCAATTACCGTAATGTCTTGGCTTTCAACATTCGAGATATAGGCGCGTTGTAATTTGACTGAAACTGCAACCCCCACGGGCGCTTTACCCACCAAAATAGTCTTAATCAGTTGATTTGTGGAGGTGTCTATAACCGATACCGTGTTGTCACCTTGGTTGGTAATGTAAGCGAAATGGTGGTTTGGGTTATCAATGTTGGCATTGCAGCTAATATTGAGGATTGCAAAGGCACATAATAAAATAAAGTTATTAATTTTCGTGTTCATATTCATGGAGTTACATTTTATATACAAATGGTGGCTTTCAATAGTGGTCGAAATATGAAAAAATTGCACTAGAATAATTAAAGCATAATTGAGGCAGTATAACGCTATGTTAGATCGTGACGGGTTTCGCCCGAATGTTGGCATTATCTTATGTAATGCCAACAATCAGGTATTTTGGGGTAAGCGTATCCGCGAGCATGCTTGGCAGTTTCCGCAGGGCGGCATTAAGTATGGTGAAAGCCCTGAACAAGCCATGTACCGAGAGCTGATGGAAGAGGTTGGCTTAAAGCCAGAGCACGTCAAAATTTTGGGGCGTACCAAGGATTGGTTGAGATATGAAGTGCCAACCAGTTGGGTTAAGCGTGAGTGGCGCGGTAGCTATAAAGGTCAAAAGCAGATTTGGTATTTATTACGCATGGTAGGTCGTGATAGCGATGTCTCTTTGCGTGCCAGTGATCATCCTGAATTTGACGCTTGGCGCTGGAGTGACTACTGGGTGCCTTTACAGGATGTGATTGAATTTAAGCGTGCGGTGTATGAGTCCGCTCTTAATGAGTTAGCACCGCATCTGCATCATAAAGCACCTAAAAAACCGCAGCAGCATGAGCAAGAAAAAACCTAAGCTAAGATATAAGTAATCGTCAGCTTAATAAAGTGATGAATAAAAAAACCTGCTACTGCAGGTTTTTTTATTGGTGTTTAACTATGAATGCGAAGCACTTTTTTGAGATTAATTATGGCTTCATTCCCATCATTTCGCCTAGTTTGATTGATTTTTCAGCTTGCCATGTTTCGTTAAAGCTTAAGCTGTCTTTTGAGAATAGCATCACCACTGTTGAGCCGAGCAAGAATCGACCCATTTCATCACCTTGTTTTAAGGTTATGTTTTGATCGTTATAAGAGCACTCGCGGATGCCTGCTGAGCGTGGCGGGTTCACTACGCCATGCCAAGTGGTCGCCATGCTACCAACGATAGTTGCGCCGACCAATACCATCACGAAATTACCGTGTTGTTCAGAATGAAATTCACAAACTACGCGTTCATTGCGTGCAAATAAACCCGGTACGCCCTGTGCTGTGGTCGGGTTGACTGAAAATAAAGCACCTGGCACATAAGTCATTTTTAACAGTTTGCCAGTGCATGGCATGTGAATACGATGATAGTCTTTAGGGCTTAAGTACAAACATGCAAAAAGACCATTCTGATATTTTTGAGCAGAGTTGTCATTAGTCCCTAATAAAGCTGCAGTAGAGTAAAAGTGACCTTTAGCTTGAAAGATTTGGTCTGCTTCAATTTTACCAAACTGGCTGATTGCACCATCAACCGGGCAGATAAAATCGGCTTTTGCCAATGGTCTCGCGTCACTTTTTAACGGACGTGTGAAAAACTCATTAAAAGTTTGGTATGCGCCAATGTTTGGCTCAGCAGCTTCTGCCATATTGACGTTATAGCGCTGCACAAACCAACGAATGACGGCGGTGGTTAGCTTGCCTGCTTCCAAGTTGGCAAGCTTGCCCGCAAGCATTGTAATGGCTTGTTTAGGCATGATGTATTGGGCTAATACTGCAATGCGACTGTTCAATTTAATCCTAAATTTATTCAAGAAAAAAGGGCAGAACGTATACGTTTTGCCCTTTTAATTTGTTACATGGACATGCAGATTAATTAGTTCTTAGATTGATCCACTAACTTGTTTTTAGCAATCCAAGGCATCATCGCGCGTAACTGACCGCCAACTTGTTCAATTGGGTGAGCAGCATTCAAACGACGACGCGCAGTCATTTCAGGGTAGTTAGTACGACCTTCTAAAATGAACTGTTTAGCGTAGTTACCGTTTTGGATGTTAGCTAAAGCTTCTTGCATTGCGTAACGTGATTCATCGTTAATCACTTTAGGACCAGTTACGTATTCGCCGTATTCTGCGTTGTTTGAGATTGAGTAGTTCATGTTCGCGATACCTCCCTCGTACATCAAATCTACAATCAATTTCAATTCGTGCAAGCATTCAAAGTACGCCATTTCAGGTGCGTAACCAGCATCAACTAGTGTCTCGAAACCAGCTTTTACTAACTCAACTGCGCCGCCACATAATACCGCTTGTTCGCCGAATAAGTCAGTTTCTGTTTCTTCACGGAAGTCAGTTTCAATCACGCCGCCTTTAGTGCCGCCGTTTGCAGCTGCGTATGAAAGGGCGATGTCTTTTGCTTTACCTGATTTATCTTGGTACACAGCGATCAATGAAGGTACGCCGCCGCCTTTTAGGTACTCAGAACGCACTGTGTGGCCTGGGCCTTTTGGAGCGATCATGATCACATCTAAGTCAGCGCTAGGCACGATTTGGTTGTAGTGAATGTTGAAGCCGTGCGCGAAAGCTAATGTTGCACCTTTTTTAAGGTTAGGCGCGATTTCTGCTGAGTAAATGCCAGCCATTGTTTCGTCTGGTAACAATACCATTACAACGTCAGCTTCTTTAACCGCAGCAGCGATTTCTAAAGTTCTGTGGCCAGCGTTTTCAGCTTTAGCCCATGAGGTGCCTTCTTTACGCAGGCCGATTGTGACGCTAACGCCGCTGTCTTTAAGGTTTGCAGCATGTGCATGGCCTTGTGAGCCGTAACCTACGATAGTTACTTTTTTACCTTTAATTAAGCTCAGGTCTGCGTCTTTGTCGTAATAAACTTTCATTTCTTTCTCGCCTTTCAATGCAAATGCCAAATATGAGGATTTGACTATAAAATTATAAATATTAGGATTAAACTTCAAGTACTTAAAACTTAGGTACTTAAACCTTAAGTATTCTGTCACCACGACCAATGCCTGACGCACCTGTTCGCACTGTCTCTAAAATTGCTGCTTTGTCTAGGCTTTCGATAAAAGCATCTAGTTTGGTGCCAGAGCCGGTAAGCTCAATGGTAAAACTGCCGTCAGCCACATCGATAATACGGCCGCGGAAAATATCGCACATACGTTTCATTTCTTCACGGAACGCGCCAGTCGCTTTGACTTTGACCAGCATCAATTCACGTTCAATAAATTTACCGTCGTTCAAGTCGAGCACTTTGACTACGTCAATTAGTTTGTTCAGTTGTTTGATGATTTGCTCAATGACTTCATCTGAACCAGAAGTAACGATGGTCATGCGTGATAAAGTTGGATCTTCCGTTGGCGCGACAGTGAGAGACTCAATGTTGTAGCCACGTGCAGAGAATAAGCCGGCAACGCGTGAAAGTGCGCCGGATTCGTTTTCCATTAATAGTGAAATAATGTGGCGCGCTGAATTGTTAGACATTACAGTTCCTCCGCCATAATCATTTCAGACAAACCTTTGCCGTTCGGAATCATCGGGAATACATTCTCAGATTGATCTGTCATGAAGTCCATAAATACTAAGCGTTCTTTCAATTTCGGGCTAAATGCTTCTTTAAGCGCATCTTCAACATCCGCAGGGTTCTCAACGCGGATGCCAACGTGACCATAGGCCTCGGCCAATTTAACAAAGTCCGGCAATGCTTCCATATACGATTCTGAGTAGCGGTTGCCATAGAAGAACTCTTGCCATTGACGCACCATACCCATGTAGCGGTTATTTAAAGTAATTACTTTGATTGGTAGATGGAATTGCTTACAGGTAGAAAGCTCTTGAATACACATTTGTATTGAAGCTTCACCGGTAATACAGGCCACTTGCGCGTCAGGATGCGCAAGCTGCACGCCCATCGCGTATGGCAAGCCAACACCCATGGTGCCCAAGCCGCCAGAGTTAATCCAGCGACGTGGTTTGTCGAATGGGTAATATTGTGCTGCCCACATTTGATGCTGACCAACGTCAGAAGTGATGTAGGCATCGCCTTTGGTCACCTTGTAGAGCTTTTGAATAACATCTTGTGGCTTGATGAGTTCTGTACTGTGCGCAAAGCTTAAACAGTTCTTGCTACGCCATTGTTCGATTTGTTTAAACCAATCTTTAAGCGCAGCAGTGTCTTGAACAGGTTTCTCAGCTGCAATCAATTCATTCATATCTGCTAATACAGATTTAACGTCACCCACGATAGGCACATCGATTTTTACGCGTTTCGCGATAGATGATGGATCAATATCAATATGGATAATGGTACGCGGGCGTGACAAGAAGTGCTCAGTATTGCCAATCACGCGGTCATCAAAACGTGCGCCAACGGCCAACAATACATCACATTCCTGCATCGCCATGTTGGCTTCGTAAGTACCGTGCATACCTAACATGCCCAAGAACTGTTTGTCAGTTGCTGGGTAACCACCTAAGCCCATCAAGGTGCTGGTGTTCGGCAATCCTAATGATTTAATAAATTTGATTAAATGTTCAGACGCATCGCCCAACACAACGCCACCGCCGGTATACACCATTGGGCGTTTAGCTTCGGCCAATAATTTGAGTGCTTTTTTGATTTGACCTAAATGACCTTTAGTCACAGGGTTGTATGAGCGCAGCTGTACCGATTTTGGGTACTCAAAATCACTTAATTGTGCAGTAATATCCTTAGGAATATCGACTAACACTGGGCCTGGGCGACCGCTAGCAGCCACGTAGAATGCCTTCTTCATGGTAGAAGCGATATCTTTAATATCTTTAATTAAAAAGTTATGTTTTACGCATGGACGAGTGATACCAACGGTATCGCATTCCTGAAAAGCGTCTTGACCAATGGCATAAGTTGGCACTTGACCACTGATGATGACCATTGGGATTGAATCCATGTAAGCCGTAGCAATGCCGGTAACCGCATTAGTTGCGCCTGGACCAGATGTGACTAGTGCAACACCAACTTCGCCCGTTGAGCGTGAAAAAGCATCTGCAGCATGGATGGCAGCTTGCTCGTGACGTACTAAGACGTGCTTAAATTTGTTTTGCTGAAAGATAGCATCGTAGATATTCAGTACTGCGCCACCTGGGTAGCCAAATACAAATTTAACTTTTTCCTCATGCAAGCAGCGAATTAAAATTTCCGCACCCGTGAGTTGTTTCGAACTTTGTTCCATGCTTTTTTCCATGCTTGTTTTTTGCTTATGAAAGCCACTGCAAATTCATATTTTTATATGATGCAGTAAACTTTTCCTCAATATCGCTAGTTTTTTGCTTGTTATATGCTGTAACTTAATGTTTTTAAGTGTTTATATAGCAACCCTATACGATAACGGTTTGAGGGTGTTTGGTCAAGGATGAAAGTTTAATGACAAACTTGCATTTGTGATGAATGGCCGCAGAATGATGCGAGTGTTAAATCGAAAGAAGCGGTTTTTTAATCAGTTTCAAGTGGTGGCGCAACTTTAAGTAGCTCTTCAATCGTTGTCAGACCAGCAGCTATTTTTTCTGCGCCATTGATGATTAACGGTTGCATGCCTTCTTGTCGTGCCAGTTTGGTGAGTTTGGCGAGATCGGTATCCGGTGTAATTAGTTTTCTTAATGCGGGCGTGATGGTAAGCATCTCGTAGATACCACTACGGCCTCTAAAGCCAGTGTTGCGGCATTCCAGGCAGCCGACAGGTTTATAAATATGCGCAGGTTTTGGTACTTTAAATGTACCTACTAACGAGTCCCATGTGCTTTGCTCAATAGGTTCTGCGGCTTTACAACTGGTACATAGAGTACGCACTAAGCGCTGCGCCATGATGCCTAGAACGGTTGAATGGATGAGATACGATGGCACGCCTAAATCTAACAATCTCGTTACTGCTGATGGCGAGTCGTTGGTATGCAAGGTTGATAAAACCAAATGTCCTGTAAGCGCGGCTTGAATCGCCATGTCGGCCGTTTCCAAGTCACGAATCTCGCCCACCATGATAATGTCGGGGTCTTGGCGCATCAATGTGCGGATGCCATCGGCAAAATTTAGCCCGATATTGGTTTGTACTTGCATCTGGTTAAAGAGCGGTTCTACCATTTCAATCGGCTCTTCTACCGTGCAGACATTAACCTCCGGCGTCGCCAGCAAACGTAAGGTTGCATAAAGCGTAGTGGTTTTACCAGAACCGGTAGGGCCAGTTACCAAGATGATGCCGTTAGGTGACTTGGTCCAATTGTTCCAAGTTTCTGCTTGTTCCTTTGCAAAACCCAAAGCTAAGAAATCCTTTGCTGAAACATCAGGTGCAAAAATACGCATGACCAATTTTTCACCAAACGCGGTAGGCATCGTGGATAAGCGCAATTCAATCTCGATGCCTTCTGCTGTCAATGTTTTAATACGGCCGTCTTGCGGGCGACGTTTTTCCACCATGTCCATACGTCCCAGCAACTTGATGCGGCTGGTAATGGCGTTCATGATGTTGGGCGGTAGTTGGTAGACTTGATGCAATACCCCATCAATCCTGAAGCGCATCATGCCCATGTTGCGTCGCGGTTCTAGATGAATGTCACTGGCACGTTGTTCAAATGCGTATTTGAATAACCAGTCAACGATATTGACTACATGCTGCTCATTGGCGTCTAGGTTTTTGTCTTTGCCAAGTTCGACCAGTTGCTCAAAGTTCTGTACACCGACAATCTGCCCGGCTTTGGCGGCATTGGCGGCATTCATGGAACTGGCTAGGCTATATATCTCCGGCAGGTAGCGGCTAACTTCAAGTGGGTTGGCTACTACTAACTTAATTTTCATCTTAAGCACACGCTCAAGATCAGGGACCCAATCGGTGCTATAGGGCTCGGTGGTGGCAATTACCGCTTCGCCGTTTTTTGCTGAAATCGGCATGATGCGCAAACGCTCTGCGTAGCCTTTTGAAACTAGCTGCGCGGCAGCGCCGAAATCCAGTTTGAGGGGGTCGATATGGTAGTAATCGAGGCCAGCGCGCTCGGCTAGCCAGTTGCTTAGCACTTCAATGGTAATCGCTTTGTTTGGCGCTTTTAGGCTTTTCCATTTTTGCTCACCAATCACCACGAGCGGGTGTAAGTTTGAGCTATCGAGTTTACGGTCTTTGTATAGTTTTTCTGCTTGTATCTTATCTACCACACCGTCGTTTACCAGCATGCGTAGGGCATCGCCCAAGGTAAGGCGACCGTTCGGATTAGATAGCGTAGCAACTTTACTCATGACAGACCTTTATTATTGGTGATGTTGCAAACATCTTTATAACGTAATACGACTTATACCTCAATCCTCTTTTACCTTAATCCTCATAGATAAATCAATTGCATGCACGTTTTTTGTAAGCGAGCCGATAGAGATGCGATCAACACCAGTGAGTGCAATTGCATGCACATTGTCTAAGGTAATGCCGCCAGAAGCTTCTAAAATCGCCGACTTGTTGTGCTGCTGATTAATTTGGACAGCTTCTTTGAGTGTATCGGTACTGAAGTTATCTAGCAAAACACTGGTAGCGCCTGCGTTTAAGGCTTCTGCCAACTGTGCTAGATTTTCAACTTCGATTTGTATAGTTTTGCCAGAGTTTAGTGCAAACGCTTGTTGCATCACTCTTTGAATGTTACCTGCGGCAGCAATATGGTTCTCTTTAATCAAGATACCATCATACAAAGCTAGGCGTTGGTTGTGGCCACCACCTACCGTAACTGCATATTTTTGCGCCAATCTTAAATTAGGAATCGTTTTGCGTGTGTCCAAAATCTGCGCAGAGGTGCCGGCAATCGCATCTACATATTTGCGTGTTTCGGTTGCTGTGGCAGAAAGCGTCTGTAGGAAATTCAGCGCGCAGCGTTCTGCTGTGAGTAGAGAGCGTGCTAGTCCTTTAATTTCACATAACACTTGGTTGGCATGTACACGCCCACCTTCAGTGACGAACCAAGTAATGCTGGTAGCAGTATCTATTTTTTTGAAGCAGGCATTCACCCAATCCAAGCCACAGATAATGGCAGCTTCACGTACGATAATGGTGGCAGTGGCAAGCTGCGAGGCAGGAACCAATTGTGCAGTCAGGTCACCACTACCAACGTCTTCATCAAGCGCAACCGTTACTTGATGCGCGACTAGCTGATGAAAAGCGGTTGATGGAATAGGATGGGATTGATTAAATAGCGTCATTGCTGTCATAGTATCGATAATGTTCGAATTATAATGCTATCAAACCATAAGAATCAGCAAATATTATGAAACTTCTATATACGACCAATAGCCCTTATGCACGCAAAGTACGTATCGTGGCGACTGAAAAACACATTGAGATGGTGCTTGAGGAGGTCATGTTGGCATCTCCTGATTGCCCGGTGAAGCAATACAACCCACTGGGTAAGGTGCCTGTATTGATTTTGGATGACGGGGATAGTTTGTATGATTCGCGGGTGATTGTAGAGTATTTGGACAATCGCACGCCTTTGGGGCATTTGCTGCCTCATGACCACAATGCAAGGGTCTGGGTGCGTCGCTGGGAAGCGCTGGCAGATGGTGCATGTGATGCGGCGGTTGCGGTAATCATGGAACAACGCAAGGACGTGCAAGATGCGGCGCTAATTACAAAGCAGATGGATAAAGTTACACGCGGCTTGCAAGTGCTGGATAAAGATTTGGGCAAACAAAAGTGGTGTGTGGATGACACCTTTAGCTTAGCCGATGTTGCGGTGGGGTGTCTGCTGGGTTATCTCAATTTACGCTTCAGCACGGTAGTTAAGTTGGCTAAAGATTATCCGAATCTAGAGCGCCTCAACACCGCTTTGCTCAAGCGCCAGTCATTCAAAGATAGCCTGCCTGTCGCTTAATTGGGTCAGCTAAATGGCGGCTGTGATAATACCGCCAAGCTTTTTAATTTAGATTGCGGTGGTAATAATTCCACCTCCTAGGCAGACATTGCTTTCATAAACAACAGCAGATTGGCCCGGTGTAATTGCCCACTGTTTTTGCCCAAATTTAATCTCAACTTCATCGCTGGTTAAGCGATCAATCTCGCAAG
Source organism: Methylotenera sp. (assembly GCA_035460465.1). GTDB lineage: Bacteria > Pseudomonadota > Gammaproteobacteria > Burkholderiales > Methylophilaceae > Methylotenera. The sequence goes on from DATHWQ010000020.1 coordinate 11,619, forward strand.
GTGCATCTGGCTGACGGTAGCGCGTTTTAGCTGCGTACACCCAGTTGGTGATTGGTTGCGTTTCATTTTCATTGCCAGCAATCCAATGCAATTGACCTGCCAATAAACCATCATTTAACAGTAAGGCGTGCTCATGACCTTGCACCACGATCAACTCGTTCTTTTCCATGTCTTTAGCAGCAACAAACCATGGCTCACCATTGCTCTCGCGGCTGCCGCCGATTTTCAAGCCTTGGCGTTGCCCTAGCGTGTAGTACATCAATCCTTCGTGACGTCCGACTAGTTTGCCTTCAGGCGTTTTCATGTCGCCGGGTTCACGTGGTAGATATTTGCTCAAGAACTCTTGGAAAGGGCGCTCACCGATAAAGCAAATGCCGGTTGAGTCTTTTTTCTCCGCATTGATCAAGCCTGCTTGGCGTGCAATCTCGCGCACTTCACGTTTCAAGTAGGTGCCAAGTGGGAACAAAGTTTTGGAAAGCTGTGCCTGATTTAAGCGGTATAAAAAGTAACTTTGGTCTTTGCTACCATCATCGGCTTTTAGAAGTTGGTAGCTACCTGCTTTTAATGGGTTTTCACGTACTTGTGCATAATGACCCGTAGCAATCAGGTCGGCACCCATATCCATAGCATGGTCTAAAAAAGCTTTGAACTTAATTTCGGCGTTACACAAAATATCCGGGTTTGGCGTACGCCCGGCTTTGTATTCACTCAAGAAATTAGTGAATACGCGGTCTTTGTATTCCGCACTGAAGTTCACCGCTTCGATATCTATGCCTATCTTATCGGCAATAGAAACGGCATCGATCAGGTCTTGTTTGCTGGAGCAGTATTCGTCGGTGTCGTCATCTTCCCAGTTTTTCATGAAAAGACCGGTGACCTCATAGCCTTGCTGCTTGAGTAACAAGGCGGTTACAGACGAGTCAACGCCGCCGGAAAGACCGACGACGACACGTTTTTTTTGAGATTTGTTCAGGTTCATGATGTTAAATACTATAAGTGAGTTACGACGGATAGCGGAAACTGCTGGCCGCTTAAATAATCTTCAATGCAGGTGAGTACTTGTGGGCTGCGCATAAGGTTGGCTTTGCTTCGGATCTCGTCTGCGGTCATCCACACGGCGCGAATGATACCTTCATCTAAAGGCAGTTCAGGCTGGTAATGGCTGACACTGCCAATAAAGGCAAAGCGTAAGTAGGTCGTATCGTTATGCTCATGTTTCCAGTGATAGATACCCAGCAATGAAGTTGGCTCAAAGGTGTAAGCAGTTTCTTCCATTGTTTCGCGCACTACTGCTTGCAGCAGAGTTTCGTTGTCTTCCAAATGGCCGGCTGGTTGGTTAAAGCGGTTGCCGCGATCGGTGGTTTCTTCTACCAATAAGAACTTGCCGTTATCTTCTACGATTGCCGCGACAGTGGCATGAGGCATCCATTGCATTGTGTGAGTCTTTAGTTTGATTTCTGCTATTTTAACCCTAATGGCCTGTTTAGCGAAGGTTAGTAGTTTGTATTAACGGTAAGTACATGCTTCAAATCGCTAATTTTGGAAACAAACCAATCAGGCCGTGTGCAATAAATTCAACCGCCATGGCCGCCAGTATCAAGCCCATTAGGCGTGTGACGATATTGATGCCGATGGTGCCAAGTTGGTTAGAAATACGCACCGATAGGCTCAGTACTAGCCAAATGATGATGCAGATAGCCAACACTGGAATGATTAAGGCAAGGTGACCAATAAAGCCAGGGTTTTGCTGTGCAGCAATAATCATGTTACTAATCGCGCCTGGGCCGGCTAGTAAAGGAATGCTCAGCGGTACTATTGCAATGACTTCACGCTCAGCCAATGTTTGCGCTTCCTCAGGGGTTTGTCGCGTACCACTTTGTTTGCCATGCATCATGGAGATGGCAATTAACATGAGTAAGATCCCGCCGCCTACCTGAAAAGAAGGAATGCTGATGCCAAAGAAATTGAGAATCTTGTCGCCTAGAAACGCTGAAACAGCAAGTACGATGAATACGGTGGACGCCACAGTTCTAGCGGTTTTTTGACGATCTTGTTTGCTCCAGCCATCGGTCGCACTTATGAATATTGGCACGCTGCCAATCGGGTTCACAATGGCAAATAAGGCAATCGTCACTTTAAAAAGAACAGCCCATTCTGTCATGTTAAATTCTCAAACATACTAAAAGTCCTTAAATGAGACGCTAGATTGAATTTAAATGGTAACCTAATTAATTAACGCTTCGGCAATTAACGCTTTGTCAATTACCGCATAGTAAATTAAAGTGCTGCTGTCGCGTGAATAATAAATGAAGAGTCAACAGTTGAAAAAGTATACACATTTACAGTCCCCCATTTACCTTGCCTCACGCAGTCCACGTCGGGTGGAACTATTAAAACAGATCGACCTCATGTGTGAGATATTGCCAGCAGATATTGATGAAACACAACACCTCAATGAATTGCCTGAAGATTACGTGGTCAGACTGGCGCAGCAAAAGGCCGAGGCGTGTTTGCACGGTTTAAGCGCTATACAACGTACATATCCAGTCTTAGCGGCTGATACGACTGTCGCATTGGCTGGGGCGGTACTAGGCAAGCCTATGGATGATGCCGATGCGCGCAATATGCTGCGTGCCTTGTCTGGTAGTGTGCATCAGGTACATACTGCGGTAGCGCTGGCATTTGCAGGTACGATAGAGGTCGTTTTGTCGACCACCAGTGTAGAGATGATGGTGCTGACCGATGCACAAATCGATGCGTACATTGCGACGGGTGAGCATCGGGATAAGGCTGGTAGCTATGGTATACAAGGGCTTGCCGGTGCCTGGATCAAGCATATAGAAGGTAGTTATACCGGGGTGATGGGGTTGCCAGTATATGAAACCGCAGCTTTACTCAGAAAACACGGTGTCGGCGTTTTTTAAATTAATCACACCGTAATAATTTAAAACAACATGGTTTAAAAATAATTTTGTTTAAACAGTACTATTTAAAATACTGCACTATTTAAATACAGCACGTAAAAATTTAAGAAAAGACAAAAAATTGAGTGAAGAGATACTGATTAACGTAACGCCCCAAGAAACACGCATCGCCATGATGGAAAATGGCGTGGTACAAGAACTACAGATTGAGCGTAGCTCGTCGCTAGGTTTGGTAGGTAATATCTATCGTGGTGTAGTGTGTCGGGTGCTACCTGGCATGCAATCTGCATTTGTGGAAATTGGCTTGCAGCGCGCGGCTTTCTTGCATGCGGGCGATATTCTTGAATGTGGCGATTCGGATGCACAAAGGCCGATTCAAGAAGTATTGCGTGAAGGTCAGTCCTTGATGGTGCAGGTGATCAAAGAGCCAATCGGCACCAAAGGCGCACGTCTCACTACGCAGATCAGTATTGCCGGGCGTTTTTTAGTCTATCTTCCACAGCAAGATCACATTGGTGTGTCGCAACGTATTGAGCTAGAAGCAGAACGTGAACTACTCAAAACGCGCTTGATTGACCTGTTACCCAAAGATCGTGTCGGTGGCTATATTATTAGAACGATGTCTGAAAGCGCTTCGGATGAAGAGTTGTTGGCGGATGTCGATTACCTGACCAAAACCTGGGCGCACATTCGTGCAGGAAGCACCACAGTACCAGAACGTTCATTGATTTTTCAAGACTTGAATCTATCCATGCGTGTGTTGCGTGATGTGCTCTGCGTCGAGACCGAGATGGTACGCATCGACTCTAGCGAGACATATCAGAAGTTAGTGGATTTCGCTAACCTATATGCAATTACTGCCTTGGATAAGCTGGTGCACTATCAGGGTGAGCGTCCGCTATTCGATTTGTACAGCATTGAGCAGGAAATCGAAAAAGCCATGTCACGCAAGGTGGAACTCAAGTCTGGCGGCTATTTGATTTTTGACCAGACAGAAGCATTGACCACGGTGGATGTGAACACAGGCAGTTTTGTTAGTGGCAAAAATCTATCGGATACCATCTTCAAAACCAATCTGGAAGCGGCACAGTGCATCGCGCGTCAGTTACGTTTGCGAAACTTGGGCGGCATTATCATTATTGACTTTATTGATATGGATGAAGATACGCAGCGCGAGGCGGTGCTGGAAGAGTTGCAAAAAGCTGTGGCGCGTGACCGTGCACGTACTGGGGTGAATGGCTTTACGCCGCTAGGCTTGGTAGAGATGACGCGCAAACGTACGCGTGAAAGCCTGGCGCATATCTTATGTGAGCCTTGTGCTGCTTGCCAGGGTCGTGGCGAGCAGAAAACAGCACAAACCGTATGCTATGAGATTTTACGTGAATTATTACGTGAGGCGCGTCAGTTCAATGCACGCGAGTTGCGTGTATTAGCAGCACCGAAAGTGATAGATATGCTGCTGGATGAAGAGTCGCAGAGCTTGGCAAACCTGTCGGACTTTATTGGTAAGCCGATTTCTCTACAGGTTGAATCTAATTACAGCCAGGAGTCATTCGATATTATTTTGATGTAGTCTGGGCTAATATAGAATGGGCTTGTTACAAGTTGGCGGCTTGCGGATTGCCGCCAATAAACGGTGCGTTTTGCAACATCACCGTTTTGCTAACGAAGTCGCTCTCGAACTTTTTTGTATTGGGCATTTCACCTGCTTCAGACGCTACTGGTTTATCCACACTAAATTTTGCACTACGCATGAGTTTTAGTAGCGTTGCGTCGAGTTGATTCGACTGTAGTTGCAATCTAGCAAACTCCTTTTCAGACAGATCAAGATTTTTGATCAGTTTGTCAGCACTGCTGTGAGATTCCATTAAGGACTCAGCGCGCTTATCAAGCGAGTTTTTGTGGATGTTGATTTGTGCTCTCAACTCCCCAATCACGTCATTGAGCCAGCGATTGCAATCGGTATGTGCTTGCTCGAATATGGCTTGAATCTGCGCACCTAACCCTAAAAAGAATTTACGGATAAGAAAGCGTTTCTCTATAAGTACGTTAACAGGATCGCTACAAAAATCATCAGTAATTTTTTCCAGTGCCTGCATGTTATGAACAAACGTTTGCATATTCAGTGCTATTGCTTCAGTTTTTTCAAAACCATGCTTACTCCAGAATAATCGGTACAACTCATCAGCTTGTTTTTTGATTACTTGGCCTTCAGTTGTAATGTCTTTAGCTAAGCTAGTGGCAAGCCGAGTAACCTCAAGTATGCTTTTATTTAAGCCTATCGTTGTCCAACTATCGCCCATGTCTTCTTTGGTCTGCGCTAAAGTGGTATCCAGATAGCCTAAACTTAATTGGCGTAGCAGTTTATCGCCCAAATGTTTTATTTTGGTGCTACCGTGATTAAACGTGAGCACTGAAGCTTCGTAACGTTTACGTTCTGCAATCACTGTAGCCAGAATGTCTTTAGAAGTATCACGGTTTTTATTTTGCAGTTCACGCAGCTCTGCGAGCTGGCTTTTAATCTCGTTGATACGCATTTGCGCAAGTTTGCGCGATGATTTAATCATGGATGCACATTCGGTCACTACTGCGCGGCCGAGAATCTCATGTTTTGTTTCGACCATTTGGTTGGCCAATGCGGTTTCTAACAAGCCAATTCCACTGCGCTTAAGCAATACATGGTCTTTTCTAATCTTGGCAACTAAGGCTTTTTGTGCAGACATGGCGAAAATATTAGATGCGTCTAAATTTAACTCGCGCGCAGTATTCTTTATTTGTTTTTGTATCAGTGTGTCTACTTCTGCATCAGATTCAAGACCATCCCACAAAATATCAATCTTATTGAGCACTACCAGTTTATGCGCTGAGCGTTTTTGTACGTATTCAGCCCAAATCTGCATGTCAGATTTAGTAATGCCAGTGTCAGTTGCGGTTAAAAATAGTACGGCATGTGCGTTAGGGATGATGCTGAGTGTCAGTTCAGGTTCGGCACCCATGGTATTAAGGCCAGGTGTATCTATGACTACCAGTCCATTTTTCAGTAGTGGGTGTGGGTAATTAATGAGCGCATGTCGCCAGACCGGAACTTCAACCATGCCTTTTTCTGCAAGTAAACGACGCATGCTAGGGTCATCTTCATTCCAGAACCCTAATTTTTTGGCTGTTTCTAGGTCAACTTCTCTTTTCTGTACCAGTGCTCTTAAAGTCTCTTTCATCGCTGCAGGGGAAGTAGTGTCTAAACGAATCTTATGCCAGATGCTGGGTGCGGTTTTTAGATAAGTCAGTGTGTCGTCGGTTTGTCTAGTCTCAATCGGCAATAACTTGATACAGGGTTCTTCACGTTCATCCCAAAAAATTTCAGTTGGACACATGGTTGTGCGACCAGGCTCGCTGGGTAGCAGACGCTGATTAAAGTCAGAAAAGAATAGCGCGTTGATGGTTTCAGTTTTCCCGCGTGAAAACTCTGCCAAAAATGCTAGTACCAGATGATCTTTTTTTAGAGTTTCTTTGATATCGTAAAGGCGTAACTCTTGTATCGCGTCGAGTGACTCTGCTTGAGCAAGCCAATCGACATATTCATCTATCGTTGCAATCAGGTTTTCACGCCATTGACTGTATTCGTAAATTTTTGTGCTCAAGCTGGATGTAACAACATCTTGCTGGCCAGATGTGTTACAGCCTGATGTGCTGGATGTAGTGTGTGCACTCATCATATCAATGTGACATTGCTTAGTTGTATGCTCAATTTGGACTCGGTTGTCTTCATAAGAAATGCAAACTTCTTGCAAAAAATCATTCACATTTCAAATGATTTTTATCTACTCAGACTTAACTGCTAAAGCGTAGATAAGAAGTTGTTTTCCAAAGGTAATAGTACAGTGGTGAGCAATAACTGTGCCGCGATGATGAAAATGAGAGGACTTAGATCTATGCCGCCTGCAGAAGGTATGAATCTTCGCAGCACACGTAAGACAGGGGATGTCAGGTTATCCAAAATTGGTGCAATTGGCGTGTAAGGATTAATCCAGCTTAATATGGCTTGTATCAACACCGCATACATAAAGATACTGATACTGAAGCTGATGATGCCGATGAGGGCAACCAGCAAGATTGTTAGCCAAATACCATTACCCGCAATGAGTAGTGGAAAGCCTTTGAGCCACAAGGTGCACAGCGTGAGTATGACCTGTGTCAGGTAAGCAAGTAATAATGTAGAAAGGTCTAATTTTCTGAAGCTAGGAATAATGCGTCGCACGGGTTTTACTGCGAAGTTGGTAAGTGTGACAATCACTTGCGCCGCCTGATGCTGGAACGAGACTTTCGTCAGTTGGAAATAAAATCGTAGCAAGAATGCTAGTGTGAGTAAGCCTAGAAAGGCTTGTAACAGAAATATAATCGCATTATTTAACATTAATTTTGTTTACCAAAGTTATATTTACAGCCTATTGACCAAGCTCATCACCGAGTGAGAGCGATTTATTTGCGGCGGCTTTAGCCGCTTTCATGATGATACCTTTGAGGTTGGCATTTTCTAAAGCCAGTATGCCTTGCTCAGTGGTACCGCCTTTTGAGGTGACTTGTGCACGTAAAGTTTTGACGTCTTCTGCACTTTGTGTCGCCAGCAAACTAGCTCCTGCAAATGTCTGCAACGCTAGCATGTTTGCGGCTTCTGGCGCCAAGCCCAAGGCAACGCCTGCTTCTTGTAAGGCCTCAATTAAATAGAATACGTAAGCCGGCCCACTACCGGAAATGGCAGTAACCGCATCCATGTGATGCTCATCATTCAGCCATAATATTTTACCTACGGCAGCTAAGATGGTGGTGGCTTGCTCACGTTGTGCGGTACTTACGTTTTTCGTCGCGAACAATGCTGAAACACCAGCTTGAATTTGCGCCGGGGTGTTAGGCATAACGCGAACGATAGATTGATAATCGTTGAGCCAGCGAGAGATATCTGTGCTTCTCACGCCCGCTGCAATTGAGATGATCAATTGTTTGCTGATTAATTGGCTTAATTGATGGCATACTTCACGAAGTTGTTGCGGTTTAACAGCTAAAACAACCACATCAGTGTTGCGAATTTCGACAGAACTGTCGCTGATCTGAACATTAAATTCATTGGCTAATTGCGTACGTTTTTCTGCATCAGGTTCTATTACCGTGATTGCTTTCATATCAAAACCATTATTTTTTAAGCCGCCAATAATGGCACGTGCCATATTGCCGCCGCCAATAAAACTAATCTTCATTACTCATTTATCCAATCTCAATGTCTTTAACTTTAAGAGGTTTTATTTTATAACATTGGCTTTCTGCTGCCGAATAATGCGGAACCAATGCGTACGATAGTCGCACCTTGTTCGATGGCGGTTGGGTAGTCGTCAGACATGCCCATAGAAAGCGTATCTAATGCAAAGCCTTTTGCTAACAACGCATCATAGCATTCTCGCACTTGTTTGAATTGCGCCCGCTGTTGATTCTTATCATTTGTTGGTGCGGGGATCGCCATCAGTCCACGCAACTTCAATTGCGGCATTGTCGTAATCACCTGTGCTAACTGTTCAACCTCATGCGGTGTAACCCCACCTTTCGTAGCTTCGTTACTGATGTTGAGTTGAATGCATACTTGCAAAGGTAGTAAATCTGCTGGCCGTGCATCATTCAAGCGTTGCGCGATCTTAAGTCTATCGATGCTGTGCACCCAGTCAAAATGCTGTGCAATTGCTTGTGTTTTATTGCTTTGTATTGGACCAATAAAGTGCCATTCAACAGCTAAATCCGTGAGTTCCGCTTGTTTATCCAGTGCTTCCTGCAAGTAGTTCTCGCCAAACATGGTTTGGCCAGCACTATAAGCTTCACGTATCGCAGAAGATGGATGCGCTTTGCTCACAGCCAGCAGGCTCACTTTTTGTGGGCTGTTGCCAGCCACTTTTGCCAACTGAATACTTGCTAGAATACCTTGCAAGCGATTGCTAATTGTGGTCATAATTCACCAAGCCCAAAAGAACGTACAGTTGAACGTATCAGCGAATGCTAACAACAACTGTCACAATTGAAAATTATAACAGGAGCAGGTTGTGGATATTTCAGATTTACTCGCGTTTTCAGTCAAGAATAAAGCCTCAGATTTGCATCTTTCGGCGGGTTTGCCACCGATGATCCGTGTGCATGGCGACGTACGAAAAATCAACGTGCCTGCCATGGATCACAGCCAAGTGCACGACATGGTGTATGACATCATGAACGATGGTCAGCGCAAGGTGTATGAAGAGACGCTGGAGTGTGACTTTTCATTTGAGATTCCAAACCTGGCACGCTTCCGCGTCAATGCCTTCAACCATAATCGTGGTTCTGGTGCGGTGTTTCGTACCATTCCTTCTAAAATTCTGTCATTAGAACAATTAAACTGCCCGCCAATTTTTAAGGACATTGCTAATACGCCACGCGGTATCTGCTTGGTTACCGGTCCTACCGGTTCAGGTAAATCAACAACACTGGCAGCGATTATTGACTACATTAACGATAACGAATTCGGCCATATTCTGACGGTAGAAGACCCGATTGAATTCGTGCATCAGTCAAAGAAGTGTTTGATTAACCAACGTGAAGTAGGCCCGCACACACTTTCATTCAATAACGCCTTGCGCTCTGCATTGCGTGAAGACCCGGATGTGATTCTGGTGGGTGAGATGCGTGACCTGGAGACGATACGTTTGGCACTAAGCGCTGCGGAAACAGGTCACTTGGTATTCGGTACGCTACACACCAGCTCAGCAGCAAAAACGGTCGACCGTATTATTGATGTATTCCCAGCGGCTGAAAAAGAGATGGTACGTTCCATGTTGTCTGAATCATTACGTGCGGTAATTTCACAAACACTATGTAAAACCAAAGATGAGCAAGGCCGTGTCGCGGCGCATGAAATCATGATTGGTACACCAGCGATTCGTAACTTGATTCGTGAAAATAAAGTGGCGCAAATGTACTCTGCGATTCAAACGGGCCAAAACATCGGCATGCAGACGCTAGACCAAAACCTACAAGATCTGGTGAAACGTAATATCATCTCAGCCGCTGAAGCACGCGGCAAAGCGGCGAATAAAGACTCTATTATGGGCTAGTGATCTATCCAATAAGCTCAAAATCTAATGAAGATTAAACAAGTGAAGATTAAAGAAGAAATGTAAGGGTAAACCATGGAACAAGGCCAGGCAGAAAAGTTTGTATTTGATTTATTGCGTTTGATGCTGGCAAAAAAAGCATCGGATCTGTTCATCACGGTTGGATTTCCGCCAGCCATGAAGATTGATGGCAAGATGACGCCAGTCAGTAGCCAAGTGTTATCTGCGCAGCAATGCCGTGAAATCTCACGTGCCATAATGAATGACAAACAAACCTCGGAGTTTGATGCGACCAATGAGTGTAACTTTGCGATTGGTATTCCGAGTGTGGCGCGTTTCCGCGTCAATGCTTTTGTGCAGCGCGGTTCAGTGGGTCTGGTGTTCAGGACAATTACCACCAAGATTCCAGAGTTCGAAGAGCTAGGCGTACCTGATATTCTGAAAGATATTGCCATGACCAAGCGTGGTCTGGTGATTTTCGTTGGCGGTACGGGATCAGGTAAATCAACCTCTTTGGCGGCGATGGTGGGTTATCGCAATCAAAATAGCTATGGTCACATTATTACGATTGAAGATCCGGTTGAATTCGTACACGAGCATAAAAACTGCATCATCACCCAGCGTGAAGTAGGGGTGGATACTGACAGCTGGCATATCGCCCTTAAAAACACGCTGCGCCAAGCGCCGGACGTGATTTTGATTGGTGAGATTCGTGATCGTGAAACGATGGATTATGCAATTGCATTTGCGGAAACTGGTCACTTATGTATGGCAACCTTGCATGCCAATAGTACCAACCAAGCCTTGGACCGTATCATCAACTTCTTCCCTGAAGAGCGTCGTCACCAGTTGTTGATGGATCTGTCTTTGAATACGCGTGCGTTCATCTCTCAACGTCTCATCCCTAAAAAAGAAGGTAAAGGTCGTGCGGCAGCGATGGAAATCATGATTAACTCACCGTTGATTTCAGATTTGATTTTTAAAGGCGATGTACATGAGATTAAAGAGATTATTGCGAAATCTCGTGAACTGGGCATGCAGACTTTTGACCAAGCCTTATTTGACTTGCACGAAGCCGATGTCATTACTTACGAAGATGCTTTACGCAACGCTGACTCGGTCAATGATATCCGCCTCAAAATCAAGCTGGAAGGCAAAGGCGCGCACGGCAAAGACTTGTCTGCAGGCCTAGATAGCTTGGGAATTGTATAGTCTAGGAATTGTATAGTTTAAATATTGTGTAGATGCGCCTAGTCTGGGTCACAAGTCAAACAATGGCTTGCGACCCGAGTAGCGCTCTAGCAGCCGCAGTTCGTCATCCGTATGACCAATCACCTCTGTCGCAATCATTTTCATGCTGTTGGCTGTGTTGTTTGTCACATCAAATGCGGTGTGATGGGTGGAGACCGATACCTTATACGCCGCCAGTCAAGGAGTCTTGCAACGCTTTAAGCTCAGCCCATTTATTCTCGTTGGCAAGAACGGCTTGTTGAGCCCATGTGCTTGGGTTGGCCAAGTGGTAGGCGTCGCCACCATCGTCTAATATTTTTTGCATTTGCGGTACAGTTTGTTTTGAAAGTTGCGCGAATGATGCAACGCCAGCTTTATTAAAAAGCTCATTAATCTTAGGGCCTATGCCTTCAATCACGGTCAGGTCGTTCGGTCCTTTGAGTTGGAATCCAGCTGCCTTTGCTGCAACTGAGTCTAACAAGTAAGTTTTAGGACTATTGGGATTAACCTTCTTGGGTTTAGTGGCAGTTTTTCTGACTCTTGTTTTTTTGACTTTGACAGCAGAGATGGACGTGTCGGGTGGGGCTGAAGAAAGTAATGTGCTAGTTTGCGTATCTCTAGTTTGCATATCCATGGCACCATTGCTAGATTCCATGCGTTTGCAGCAGTAGCGGCATGCAAACCAGGAAACTAAGCCGCCGATGACTAGACCCAATAAGAACCACCAAACGCAGCTTGAAAACATGATCGACTCCATAAATTGTAGGTAGATAGCGTTACTATTGAACGCCTGTTGCTACGCTACGTCAAGAGTGCCGATTGGCCTACAGTGCCAGGTGGGCAATCTGTGCTAATAGTTTTGGTAAACTATCTGGCCATGTACCAGCGTGGTTTTAACTTTCCCCGCTAATTCCAGGCCGTTAAAAGGACTATTCTTGCCTTGGCTTTTTAGTGCGCTGGGGCAGATTTTCCAGTATTCATTCGCATCAAAAATGCAGATGTCCGCGCCGCTATCAACGCTTAGGTCTCCTGCTTGTATGCCTAATATCTGTGCCGACGCCTGAGTGATATTGCCGATAGCATGCAAGAGCGTTACTTTTTCTTGCTGCGCCCATTTTAAGGTAAGCGTCAGCAGCAGCTCCAAACCTGTAGCGCCAATTTCGGCTTCGGCAAAGGGTGCTAATTTTGCATCGTCATCAACTGGGGTATGGTCAGAACAAATCGCATCGATGGTGCCATCTTTTAAGCCGGCGCTGAGCGCATCTTTGTCGCGCTGTGCTCGTAGCGGTGGTTTGAGATGGCAGTTGGCATCAAAGTAAGCAATATCATGTTCGGTCAAATGTAGATGGTTTGCACTGACATCGCACGTGATTTTTAAGCCTTGTTTTTTGGCGTCGCGCACCATGGCAACACCCTCAGCCGTAGATAATCGACTGATATGAACCTTAGCGCCTGTTTCTTTGGCAATACGCAAGATGCTGGCGAGTGCGAGCGACTCCGCAGCGCTAGGGATACCTTTCAGTCCTAATCTGCTCGCTACTTCACCATCATGTGCAACGCCGTCTTTGGCTAAGAATGGTTCTTCCGCATGTAAAAACAAGGTATAGCCAAAGGTGGCGGCATACTCCATGGCGCGCCACAATACTTGCGTATCCACGATGGCAATATTCGCCTGAGAAAAGCCCACACAGCCTGCCTCACGCAGTTCACCCATCTCTGACAGTACCTTGCCTTGTAGCTGGCGAGTGAGCGCGCCTAATGGATAGACGTGTGCAAGATTAAGTTGTTTGGCGCGATGCTTTAGCATTTCGACCAAGCCGGGTTCGTCTAACACCGGGTCGGTATCTGGCGGGCAGGCAAGGCTAGTGACCCCACCAGCGACCGCAGCCTGTAATTCACTGATAAGAGTCGCTTTATATTCGTCACCCGGTTCACGCAACCTGACTGATAAATCTACCAGTCCAGGGCAGACGATTTGATTGCTGGCGTCGATGGTTTGATTAGCAACAAACCCCTCAGGGCAATTGCCTAACGCGAGAATTTTTCCGGCAGCAATATAAACGTCAAGTTTGCTGTCGATATTGTTTTTAGGGTCAATCAAGCGACCATTTTTGATATGTATTTTCATGCTTGACCTCCATGGCTGCTATTGCCTTGGCCGCCAGCTAGTATCGCCATCACTGCCATGCGGATAGCGATGCCGTACGTCACTTGCGGCAGGATCACGGATTGCGCGCCGTCCGCGACACTGGAGTCGATTTCTACGCCACGGTTCATTGGGCCGGGATGCAGTACGATGGCATCTGGTTTGGCGAGGCTGAGTTTTTCTTGGGTGAGGCCATAGGTCTTAAAGTATTCTTGTGCGCTTGGTAGCATTGCGCCATTCATACGCTCATTTTGCAGTCGTAGCATCATCACCACATCTACATCTTTCAGGCCTTCTTTCATGTCATGAAACACCTGCACGCCTAGCTTTTCTACATGGGCCGGTAACAAGGTTTTGGGTGCAATCACGCGTACTTCTGGCACGCCCAATGTGGTGAGTGCGTGTATCTCGCTACGGGCAACGCGAGAATGTAGTACGTCGCCGACAATCGCCACTCTTAGATTATGCAGGTCTGGCTTGTATTTGCGGATGGTAAATACATCCAACAAACCTTGTGTGGGGTGTGAATGACGACCATCACCTGCATTGATCACATGGATGTGGTCAGGCACATGCTTGGCTATAAAGTGCGCCGCGCCAGACTGTGAATGACGCACGACAAACATATCCGCGTGCATGGCAATCAGGTTATCAACTGTATCTAAGATGGTTTCACCTTTAGATTGCGACGAGGTGCTGACGTTTAAGCTAATGACATCAGCAGAAAGTCGTTTAGCTGCGATTTCAAAGGTGGTGCGGGTGCGGGTGCTGTTTTCAAAGAACAGATTACATACGGTCTTGCCGCGTAGTAGCGGTACTTTTTTGACTTCTCGTTCCGCAACGCCGACAAAGGATTCGGCCGTATCGAGAATTTGATTTAGTATATTTTTAGGTAATCCCTCAATCGAGAGCAGGTGTCGTAGGCGACCATCTTTGTCTAGTTGAGGATTGTTCATATTTTTAGGATTATCAATTTCTTAAAAGGGCTTATTAATAAGTTCAAGGCCTAGTGTGCCGTTTGCATGTTGTATCAATTGCAGGTTCTGTTCCGCATCGAGTGGAATCTCAGCTGCGACGATTTGCGGTGCAATAGGCAGTTCGCGTCCGCAACGATTCACCAGCGCAACTAAGGTAATGCTGGCTGGGCGACCATAATCAAACAACTCATTCATAGCAGCGCGTGTAGTGCGGCCTGTGTAAAACACATCGTCAACCAGAATGATGTGTTTATTGTCGACGTCGAATGGAATCTGACTTGGGCGGTTCTCGGCTTTTAAGCCACGCTGTGCGTAGTCGTCACGGTAGAATGAAACATCAAGTGTGCCATGTTCAATGGCGTTAGCGGTGATACTGTCCTCTAACAAAACCAGCAGCTTATGCATCAGCCACACACCGCCACTATGAATGCCGACTAAAGCCGTGTTGGGTTGCAACAAAGGCTTGAGTTTTTGCGCAAGTGTCTTGAGCAGGACTTCGGCGTCAGGTAGTGTGGTATCGAATTTATTCATATTATTATTTTACTGAATATTCTTTTCACTGGTTATTTTATCGTGAACTGTATTCTTGAGGCCATCAAAATAGCTTTGCAGGATAGTCTGCGCGGCTACTTGGTCTAGCATCGTTTTTTGCGCTCTGCCTTTAATGCCACTTTCGTTCAGCAGATTACTCGCTTCTGCAGAACTATAGCGTTCATCAATCAACATCACAGGTAGGTTAAAGCGGCCATTTAACCGTCTGGCAAATTTTTTGCACAATTGCGTCACCTGGTTCTCGCTGCCATCTAAACTCAGCGGCAAGCCTACCACCAGTAACTTTGGCTGCCATTCTTTGATGATTGCAGCAATCGCTTGAAAGCGTATTTCATTGCTTTCATTATCAATGGTAGTGAGCGGATTTGCGGTTGCCAGTAAGTGCTCACCTACCGCGACACCGATACGCTGCTCACCAAAGTCAAATCCCAGCACAGTGCCTGAGAGAACTGCTTCTGCTACATAAACGTTTTCATTATCAATCAGCAAGCCATGTTTAACGGCTTGCATCAAGCGTGACCCGCCACATCGGATAGCATCCCGAAATTGATGCCTAGTAATGCCATAGTGGCATCCAGTTTTGCTTCATGATCGGTGTCGTACAGAATCTTATGTAGAGTAGGCACATCTTTAGGCTGTACTGATAACCATGCGTTTTGAGCGATCTCGTGCTCAAGTTGACCGGGTGTCCAGCCAGCATAGCCCAAGGTCAGCAACATTTTTTCAGGGCCAGTACCGAGTGCTACAGCTTCCAGAATGTCTTTTGAAGTCGTGAGTGCTGTATTTTCAGCGATGGTGATTGAGCTATCCCAATCGGAATTTTGTAAATTCTTAAAGTCGGCGGGATGTAATACAAAGCCGCGATCAGGCTGTACAGGGCCACCATACAGCACTGGCTCATTCGCAAGACTGCTATCGTGTAGTTCGATATTGATTTTCTCGAACAAAGTATCGTATGTGATATCAGTTGGGCGGTTGATGACCACGCCCATAGCGCCGTCTTCATTGTGAGTGCAGATGAATGTGACCGATTTGGAAAAGTAAGGGTCAGTCAAAGCGGGCATCGCGATGAGAAAGTGACCTGTAAGATTGATGTTTTCCAATGACATTATTTTACCATAGATATTTGTTTAGTAAACCATTGTTTATATGGTGAAAATCCATATAAACACCAGGCGTAATTTTTAAGTACTACAATTTCAAAGCGCTACAAATTCAAAAGCAGCAGCTTCCAGATAGCCAGTCACTTCTAAACCGAACCCTGCCATGCTTGGCATTTTGCGCTGGTTAGCTAGCAATTTCATTTTGCGTACACCGCAATCCAGCAATATCTGTGAACCTATACCGTAAGTACGCAACTCTTGGTTAATACGTATGGGTTCATCAGCACCTAAAATGCGCTCAACGATAGCGTCGCCATTTTCCTGATGATGTAGCAACACCATGACACCAGTCTCTGCATTGGCGATAACCTTCATCGCCTGTAAGGTGTTCCAGCTATGCGTGCAGCTGGTGCTATCCAGCAAGTCAAATATAGAGAGTGGTTCATGCACACGCACTAACACTTCCTGTTCAGCTGTCGGCGTGCCTTTCACCAAAGCCAAATGGGTTTCTTTGGCAATCTTGTCGCGATACGCGATCAGCTGCATTTCTCCATAAGGTGTTTGTATCGTACGTTCTGCGGCGCGCTCTACCAAGCTTTCGGTTTGTGCGCGGTAGTGAATCAAGTCTGCAATCGTACCGATTTTTAGTTGGTGCTCAGCGGCAAACTGCATCAAATCTGGCAGGCGTGCCATGCTGCCATCGTCTTTTAGAATCTCGCAAATGACACTGGCAGGCTCACAGCCTGCTAAAAGTGCTAAATCACAACCAGCCTCAGTGTGGCCGGCGCGCACCAGTACGCCGCCATCCATGGCTGCAAGCGGGAATATATGCCCGGGGCTGACTATATCTTTAGGTTTGGCAGTTTTTGCTACCGCTGCTTTCACCGTACGTGCACGGTCAGCCGCTGATATGCCTGTAGTCACGCCTTCGGCCGCCTCAATAGACACTGTGAAGTTGGTGCCCATGCGCGCACCATTTTTTTGTACCATTTTTGTCAGGTTAAGCTGTTTGCAGCGCGCTTCAGTCAGCGTTAGGCAAATCAACCCGCGGCCAAACTTCGCCATAAAGTTGATATGTTCAGCGGTAGTGAATTCTGCGGCCAATACCAAATCGCCTTCGTTCTCGCGATTTTCGTCATCTACCAGCACGACCATGTGACCGAGTTTGATTTCCTCGATAATTTCTTTTGCGGAGCTAATCGTTACAGCTTTATTCATTATTTGTTAGCTTTCATTGTCGTGTGTTGCGCGCGTATCAAGCTGGTTCATCCGTATTGCTTTGAGTCATCCATTCCGTCATACGTTCTACGTAACGTGCAATCTGGTCAACCTCTAAATTCACGCGGCTGCCGATGCCTAAATATTTAAGTGTGGTATTTTCCAGTGTGTGCGGAATCAGGTTCATGCTAAAGATGTCTTTTTCTACGCTGTTCACGGTTAAGCTTACGCCATCAATGCAGATAGAACCTTTAATCGCGATGTATTTTGAAAGTACATGAGGTGCACGAACATCCAGCCGCCAGCAATCGCCTAGTTCTTCAAAACGCACTACTTGCCCAACGCCATCTACATGGCCGCTCACCAAGTGACCGCCTAATCGGTCGTTTAAGCGTAATGCTTTTTCCAGATTCACGGGTTTGGTGTGGCCTTCTTCAGCAGCTTCAAAACCCACGGTAACGGATAAAGTCTCTTTGGAGACATGCGCCTCAAAATGCTTGTTAGATAAACTGGTTGCAGTGAGGCATACGCCATTCACGGCAATACTATCGCCAATAATTACGTCTTGCATGTCTAGCCCGTTGCATGTGATGCGGAGCTTAACATCCTCGCCCATGGGCGTTGTGTGTTCGATTTGACCAACGGTCTGAATGATGCCTGTAAACATGGCGTAATTTTAGCAGATAAGGTTGGAGAGGTGTTTCAGCAATAAGTGAGATTGTTGTTTAGGTTTGGCAATTGTTGATAATTGCAATATTGTAGTAAGGATTGAACCATACAATCGCTTGCTAACCAAACGCACAACCCTGTTAGAATTCTGCTTATGTTATCAATAATAAAATCATCATTTGCCAAGCTCGCTGTGTTTGAATTGTTCGTCGGCATGCGCTACACGCGGGCTAAGCGTAAAAATCATTTCATCTCGTTTATTTCCCTTACCAGCATGGTCGGCATTGCACTTGGCGTGGCGGCACTGATTGTAGTGCTTTCGGTCATGAATGGTTTTCAGAAAGAGTTGCGTACACGTATTTTAGGTGTGGCATCGCATTTGGAAATCACCGGCAGCAATAACACACTTGCTGACTGGCAAGCTGTTGTGAGCGAATCTAGCAAAAACCAGCATGTGTTAGCCAGTGCGCCTTACATTACGGCGCAAGGCATGTTGAGCTATGGGCAAGGCGTGCAAGGGGCGATTATTCGCGGCATATCACCTGTGGATGAAGATAAGGTGGCTGATTTAGGTCGCCACATGAAGGTAGGCAATCTTAAAGACCTGCGTGCAGGTGAGTTTGGCATTATTTTAGGTGCGGATTTGGCTTTCAATATAGGTGCGCAGATTGGCGATAAGGTCGTGGTATTGGCACCGCAAGGTCAATTCACTCCAACTGGCGTAGTGCCGCGTTTGAAGCAATTCACGCTGGTTGGCTTATTTCAAATTGGTATGTATGAGTATGATGCGGGCTTAGCGCTGATTAATATTGACGATGCAGCAAAGTTGTATCGCATGGCGGATAAGGTCTCTGGCGTGCGTTTGAAGTTGGACGATTTGTTTGATGCGCCGCTAATTGCTGCGAAACTTACTGAGCAGCTTAGTCAAAGCGGTGCCTATTTCATTACGGATTGGACGCAGCAGCACGCGAATTTCTTTAGAGCCGTGCAGATGGAGAAGCGCGTGATGTTTATTATCCTGACGCTGATTGTTGCAGTGGCAGCGTTTAATATCGTTTCCACGCTAGTGATGGCGGTTACGGATAAGCGCGCTGATATTGCGATTATGCGTACTTTTGGCGCCAGCCCGCGAAGCATTATGATTATTTTTATTATACAAGGCGCCTTGATTGGTGTGATAGGCACGCTGGCCGGTGCGTTCTTTGGCATTCTGATTGCGCTGAATATCGACACCATCATCCCGTTTATTGAGGGTTTATTTCAGGTACAGTTTTTGGCGAAAGATGTGTATTACATCAGTGACTTACCTTCTGATTTGATTTGGTCTGATGTTGTGACCATTGTCAGTTTATCCTTTGTACTTAGCTTGTTGGCAACGCTGTACCCTAGCTGGAAAGCCAGTAAGACAAACCCTGCTGAGGCATTACGTTATGAGTAATACTGTTCAAAATAGCATCGTTTCTTGTAGCGCATTGCATAAAACCTATGAGGGTTTGGAAGTTGCCGTGTTGAACGGAATTAATTTGACTGTGCATCCAGGTGAGCAGGTTGCCATCGTGGGGACTTCAGGTTCTGGCAAAAGCACGCTGTTGCATTTGCTGGGTGGTTTAGATGCGCCGAGCAGTGGGGACGTGCATATTCTGGGCAAGAACTTAGTAAAGTTAAATGAGACCCAAAAGGGTTTATTGCGTAACCAATCGCTTGGTTTTGTCTATCAGTTTCATCATCTATTGCCAGAATTCACGGCGTTAGAAAATGTTGCCATGCCTTTGTTAATCCGCCGCTTACCGCGTGAGCAAGCGCTAACTTTAGCGGCTGAAACCCTCACAAAAGTCGGCTTGAAACATCGGCTTGAACACATGCCGGGCGAGCTTTCTGGTGGCGAGCGGCAACGCGCTGCCGTGGCCCGTGCGTTAGTCACGCAACCACAGTGCATTTTAGCGGATGAACCCACCGGAAATTTAGACCGCCATACCGCACACGCAGTATTTGATTTGTTGCTGGAGATGAACCAAACGCAACAGTTGAGTTTGGTAGTGGTGACGCACGACCAAGAGCTTGCCCAGAAAATGCAACGTCAATACCGCTTGGTTGACGGTCAGTTACAGCAAATCTAACGCACAGTTTTTATTACATGATTCCATTCGCACTGCTGTTTGTTTTTGGTGCTTGGAATGTACAACAGATGGCGCAATTGCCAAGTTTGACTTGGCTGTTATGCGCCGTTGTTGTTTCAGTGGCGATAGTTTTTACACAGATTCATCTGCGCTTTTTAGCTTCTTTTCAAACCCCACTATCTACACCAAGGCTTTTACGGTACTTTTTGTTGAGTTCTGGCGCGTTTCTGTTTGGCATCTGTTGGGCAACCAGTATTGCCCTATGGCGCATGGGTGATGAGCTACCGCACGCTTGGGAACAAAAAACAATAGAAGTCATTGGCGTAGTTGCGAGCGTGCCTGAAACCACAGAGCGCGGTGAGCGTTTTCGTTTTGATGTAGAGAAGATTCTTACACCAGATGCAGTTGTTCCTCGGCATATCAGCCTTAATCAATACCGTGAATATACTGATGCTCAGCAACAGGATGCTGCATTGTTCCATGCAGGTGAGCGTTGGCAGCTATCGGTACGATTGAAGCGACCGCATGGCACTGCAAATCCTCATGGCTTTGATTTCGAATCATGGGCATTGGCGGAAAATATACGGGCGACTGGCAGTATCAAAGGCAAACCCACTCACAAAAAACTCAATACCTTTGTCAGGCAGCCAAAATATATGGTTGAGCGTGCCCGAGAGCGAGTGGAACAAAGGATTGGTGACACATTAAAAGACAAGCCTTATACCGGCATTATTCAGGCGCTGGTGATGGGGGATGATAGTCAGATACATCAAGATGATTGGCAGGTTTTTTTGCGTACCGGAACAAGTCATTTAATGAGTAACAATTATCTATTAAAACGTAATTCACGTTTTTTCCTTTCCAGCGTTTAAATAGACATTTGATGTCGATAATTTATCTATAAAAACATAATTTTGATAGTCTGTTTCGGCCCAAGGAGACATTCATTTCGTTGTTAATTTCCTATAAACGAAGTTCTTCAATTACAATTAAATTAATCCATGTTCTGTCTCTATATTAATATTTCAATATAGAAACGCTGACACAATAAAAAGTAGAAAAAATAAGGGTTTCCAGTCATGTTCCACGAACATTCAATTATTAATATAGAGACCCATGGGTCTCTATATTAACTGTTAGAGCACAAAATGATTGATTCAACTGGATACATCCTTCCCCCAAAAGCATTAAACCAAGTATATTTAAGTCGCCTGCCTATGTTTGCTGTTGGGTTAGTAATTGCACCTTTGCTCGGTCTAAGCACAGTTGCCGTTATGTTTAAAACGGCCATTTTGCTAATTGTACTTATTGTTGGCCTGTACTTTTACACCAAGCAATATAAGTGGGTCTATCTATCATCTAAGGGCATTCAAGGTCTAAACCCTAGAGGTGGTAAAGCTACAATCGAATGGGACGACCCAATTACCCTTAAACCAATCACAGCATTCTCTGGTATCAAAGGTTTGGCTGTTCAATCAGCAAAAAACCGTGGCTCGTTATTTATTCCTACATCAATAGCAACAACTGCTGAGTTTCAATCAAATTTAAATCGCGTTGCACCCCAGAGCCATCCATTGCTTGAGGTTAGCAATAATGTGCTCTAACCCATCATTCAAGCGGGACGCTGCGCTGACGCGCATCGCCCCTTAATTCAGACGTTAGGCGCTTAAATCTTGAAACCTCGTCACTTTGCCGCAATTCAGTTCGCAATTCTGGCCATTTATTTGTGGGCTAGTTGGTTGTTGCTTCTGTCGCCACCTGAGCGAGCGATAAGTCAGCTTGAATTTATGTTTGCACCAAACCATGAAAACCGAACATTCTTCATCTTCTTTGCTGTAGCACCCATTATTGTCACAGCACTTAGCATTTCGTTTTGCTTTCAAAGCTCAAACTTTGTCCCATTAGCCAATTGGTTACCGACTGTTGCGTTTGTTTGCTTTGCAGTTGCTGTGTGGCAATTTGACTCTTCACTTATTTTAGGTTTCGGTTTGGGTTTAGCGTTTGCGGTCTATTCACGTTTTGCACCTAACCCATCATTCAAGCGGGACGCCTAACGGCGCCCCTTAATTCAAACGTTAGGTGACATGAAACTTTCTTCGAGCCAAACCGATGTGGCATCACTTACCCAGTTTGGGCGTGAGGCTGTTGCTATGGTTGAGAAGCGTGACTTTTCTGCACTGGCAGAACGATTCGGGTATGCACTTTCTTATGACCGCAACCCAGCCCTAGCAATCGAAAATGATTTCGCTCAGTGTATTGCTGAGGCCGAGAGCCCTTCGAGCAACACCGAACAATCAATCCAAGTTAAGTACTTTCAGCCTAATAGCATTCCGTTGTATGCCTTAGTTGAGTGTGTTACTCCAGTCAGTCAAAACGCAGCCGTACTAGTGGAGTTGGTTGTTGCTGGCGAGGGTAACGAGAAACACATCACATTGGAGCAAATAAGCTATGTCACCTAACCCATCATTCAAGCGGGACTGGCTAAAGCCAGCCCCTTAATTCAAACGTTAGGTCGTATGATTAACTTTAAATGCTCTAACTGCTCTTTTAGCTTTACTGAGGCCGATAAAGCTTGGGATGAGGCTATTAAAAATGCTCGATGCCCTAAGTGTAAAATTTTCAATCCAGAATTAGATATTGAACATAAATTTAAAACTAACACACCCAAATTCCCTCAAGAGGAAATAAAGTTAAACAAAAATATTTTTTATATGCGCCTAATCATTTCAATACTTTGTTGGGCGTCCTCTTATGTGGCAATTATTATTTCGGTGCATTTCGTAGCCGATGTCTTTTTATTAAAAAAACATCAGGATATAT
>DATHWQ010000021.1:0-2250 GCA_035460465.1 Methylotenera sp.
AAAAAACATTAAGTTAGCACTCAAATAAGCAAAAAAACCAACAATATTAACTAGCGATATTAGGAAAAGCTCGTTGCTTAGCACAACTTGGTAATTACAAATTGTACAAGCAGCAAAAAGTATGGAAAAAAGCATGGAACAAAGTTCACAACTCACAGGCGCGGAAATCTTAATCCGATGTTTGCATGAGGAAAAAGTTAAATTCGTATTTGGCTACCCAGGTGGTGCAGTACTGAATATTTACGACGCTATCTTTAAACAAGACAAGTTCAAACACGTCCTGGTTCGCCACGAGCAAGCTGCTATCCATGCTGCAGACGCTTTCTCGCGCTCAACTGGTGAAGTCGGTGTAGCGCTTGTTACTTCCGGCCCAGGTGCAACCAATGCAGTGACTGGCATTGCGACTGCCTATATGGATTCAATTCCAATGGTCATTATCAGCGGCCAGGTGCCTACCTACGCTATTGGCGAAGATGCTTTCCAGGAATGCGATACCGTTGGTATTACCCGCCCATGCGTAAAACATAACTTCTTGATTAAAGATATCAAAGATATCGCATCTACCATGAAGAAGGCTTTTTATGTGGCAGCTAGCGGTCGTCCGGGCCCGGTATTGGTAGATATCCCAAAAGACATTACCGCAGAATTAGGCGATTTCGACTATCCGAAATCTGTACAGCTACGTTCATACAACCCAGTGACTAAAGGTCATTTGGGTCAAATCAAAAAAGCGCTTAAATTATTAGCAGAAGCGAAACGCCCAATGGTCTATACCGGCGGTGGCGTTGTGTTGGGTGATGCGTCTGAGCATTTAATCAAGCTAATCAAATCATTAGGCTTACCTAACACTAGCACATTGATGGGCTTAGGCGGCTACCCTGCTACTGACAAATTACATTTGGGTATGTTGGGTATGCACGGCACTTACGAAGCCAACATGGCGATGCAAGAATGTGACGTTCTGCTGGCTGTTGGCGCACGTTTTGATGACCGCGTAATTGGCAACCCTACGCACTTCTTGTCACGTCCGCGTACGATTATCCATATTGATATCGATCCATCATCAATATCGAAACGCGTAAAAATCGACGTGCCTATCGTTGGTGACGTTAAATCAGTATTAGCTGACATGAACGAATTGATTGCCACTGAAAAGCCTGCGCAAAACACTGCTGCACTTAAAGATTGGTTCACACAAATCGAAGGCTGGCGTAGCAAAAACTGTTTGAGCTTTGCTCACAGTACTGAGCTTATTAAGCCGCAAGATGTGATTCAGAAGCTTTACAAGGTTACGAATGGTGATGCTTACATTACTTCAGACGTAGGTCAGCATCAAATGTGGGCAGCGCAATATTACCCGTTCGACAAACCACGTCGTTGGATTAACTCAGGTGGCTTAGGCACCATGGGCGTTGGCTTGCCGTATGCCATGGGCGTGCAGTTGGCCCATCCCGATGCGCAAGTAGCCTGTATTACTGGCGAGGCTTCGATACAAATGTGTATCCAAGAGCTTTCTACTTGTAAACAATTCAACTTGCCTATCAAAGTGATTACACTGAACAACCGCTACATGGGTATGGTTCGTCAATGGCAAGAGTTCTTCTATGGCAACCGTTATTCACAATCTTATATGGAAGCCTTGCCTGATTTCGTTAAATTGGCTGAAGCTTATGGCCATGTAGGTATTCGCGTTGAGAATCCAGCAGACGTTGAAGATGCACTTAAAGAAGCATTTAGCCCTAAATTGAAAGAACGTTTAGTGTTTATGGACTTCATGACCGACCAGTCTGAAAACGTATTCCCGATGATTCCGAACGGCAAAGGCCTTTCTGAAATGATTATGGCGGAGGAACTATAATGCGCCACATTATTTCACTATTGATGGAAAACGAATCCGGCGCATTGTCACGCGTTGCTGGTCTATTCTCTGCACGTGGCTATAACATTGAGTCCCTGACTGTTGCACCTACTGAAGACCCGACACTATCCCGTATGACTATCGTGACTTCTGGTTCAGATGAAGTGATTGAGCAAATCATCAAGCAACTAAATAAGTTGATCGACGTGGTCAAGGTGCTTGATTTGAACGACGGTAAATTTATCGAGCGTGAATTGATGCTGGTCAAAGTCAAAGCTACCGGTGCTTTTAGAGAAGAAATGAAACGTATGTGCGATATTTTCCGTGGCCGTATTATCGATGTGGCTGACGGCAGTTTTACCATTGAGCTTACCGGCTCTGGCACCAAATTA
>DATHWQ010000022.1:0-185454 GCA_035460465.1 Methylotenera sp.
AAGCTTAGTAGTAAATTTAGGAGTAGTAAAATGAATATCGAAATCAATGCAGTAAAACGTGACGCAAAAGGTACGGGTGCGAGCCGCCGTCTTCGTCGTGCTGGCACTGTGCCAGGCGTAGTATACGGTGGTGGCAAAGAAGCTGTGCCAGTTGAAATCAACCACAAAGAATTGTTCTTACAATTCCGCCACGAAGCTTTCCACGCTTCAATTCTAAGTCTTAACTTAGATGGTAAAAAAGAAAACGTATTATTACGTGACTTCCAAATGCACCCAGTACGCAACACAATCCAACACATTGACTTTCAACGTGTTAGTGCAACTGAGAAAATCCACGTTAAAGTGCCTTTCCACTTCATCAATGCTGAAATCGCTCCAGGCGTTAAATTAGGCGGCGGTATCGTGGCACACATCATGACTGAAGCTGACGTAAGCTGCTTGGCAAAAGATTTGCCAGAGTTTATTGAAGTTGACGTAGCTGGTCTTGAAATTGGTCAATCTCTACATCTTTCACAAGTTAAATTGCCTAAAGGTGTTGAGTTCGTTCAATTAGCGCATGCTAACGATGCAGCTGTTGCAGCGATTGCTAAAACACGCGGCAGTGTTGCTGATGACGCGGCAGATGCTGCAGTTGCAGCTGACGCAGCAGAAGCATCGGCAGTTACCCCAGAAGCTTAAGTTTAGTTGCATGGAAAATAACGCGCGCTTTTATCATAAAGTGCGCGTTTTTTATTTACACTAGCGCATGACTATTAAATTATTAGTTGGTCTCGGTAACCCTGGCGACAAATATGAAGCCACGCGCCACAACGCCGGCTTTTGGTGGTTGGATCAACTAGCCGCTTCAACCAATAGCAAGCCAGCGCTAGACAGTAAATTTTTTGGCATCGCCGGAAAATTGAACCCAACAGCAGATACCTGGTTACTCAAACCAACCACCTACATGAATGCCAGCGGCAAGGCAGTTGCAGCCTTGGCCAATTACTACAAGATTCTGCCTGAGCAGATTTTAGTGATTCATGATGAATTAGATTTACCACCGGACACTGTCAAACTTAAAAAAGGCGGCGGTCATGGCGGCCACAATGGCTTAAAAGATATTGCTGCGGCGCTTGGCACACCCGATTTCTGGCGCCTGCGCCTTGGCATTGGCCACCCGGGTGACCGTAACGAAGTCATCAACTTCGTATTAAAAGCCCCAACAAAAGATGAACAAACTGCAATCAATCAATGTATAGATAAAAGTATTGAGGTTGTACCGCAATTACTCAAAGGTGACTTTGAAACTGCAATGCTAAAATTGCATACCAAATAATTTTCGCTACTTTAAAGCGCTGCTTTTTCCAATCAGATTTAACGTCAGAATAAGGCGTAGAGGATGAGGCGATGAGGCAGTACATTAAGTACGACAAATCGATGAAGACGAATACAACGCAATTATGACGTTAAAGATGAACTGGAAAAAGATATGAAATGTGGAATTGTAGGTTTACCGAATGTTGGAAAGTCAACGCTGTTTAACGCGATAACTAAAGCTGGCATCGCGGCTGAGAACTATCCATTCTGCACCATTGAGCCTAACGTCGGCATCGTGGAAGTACCTGACCCACGCTTACAACCGTTGATTGATATCGTTAAGCCTCAAAAAGTACAACCGGCGATTGTAGAGTTTGTAGACATCGCAGGCTTGGTTGCAGGCGCATCAAAAGGCGAAGGCTTAGGCAATAAGTTCTTAGCCAACATCCGTGAGACAGACGCGATTGCTCACGTGGTGCGCTGTTTTGAAGATGCCAACGTCATTCACGTATCGAACAAAATTGACCCATTATCAGACGTTGAAGTCATCAATACTGAGTTAGCGCTTGCTGACATGGAAACTGTAGAAAAAACCATGCAGCGCGAGGGCAAAAAAGCGAAATCTGGCGACAAAGACGCTATTGCTTTAATGGCAGTGCTAGAAAAAGTATTGCCTTGCTTAAACGAAGCCAAAGCAGTGCGTACGCTAGGCTTAGATGCTGACGAACTACAACTGCTTAAACCGTTGTGCCTGATTACGGTCAAACCCGTGATGTATTTAGCCAACGTCGATGAAGCTGGCTTTGAAAATAACCCGCTATTAGACAAGGTTGTAGCACTAGGCAAAGCCGAACATGCGCCAGTTGTATGTATCTGCGCAAAAATTGAAGGTGAAATTTCTGAACTGGATGATGAAGACAAACTGCTATTTTTAAGCGAACTAGGTCAAGATGAACCAGGCTTAAACCGTGTGATTCGCGCAGCCTACGACTTACTCGGCTTGCAAACCTACTTCACCGCTGGCGTGCAGGAAGTACGCGCTTGGACAGTGAAAAAAGGCTCAACCGCACCGCAAGCGGCTGGCGTGATTCATACGGACTTCGAACGCGGCTTTATTCGTGCAGAAGTAATTCAATACGACGAATACGTTAAAAACAAAGGTGAGCAAGGCTCAAAAGAAGCAGGCAAGATGCGTTTGGAAGGCAAAGAATACATCGTGCAAGATGGCGATGTGATGCACTTCAGATTTAATGTTTAGCGCTGCGAGATTTAACGTTTAGGTCTTAATTTAGCGCGTTATTATTTTGACAATTATGCGCTAACACATTAAAATCGCGGGCTTGCTTGAAATTCAATTTCAAACGCAAAACGGTTTACAAGGTGATGTAGCTCAGCTGGTTAGAGCACAGGATTCATAATCCTGGGGTCGAGGGTTCAAGTCCCTCTTTCACCACCAACAAAGACGCCTCATTCGAAAGAATGGGGCGTTCTTTTTTGCAAAAACAATCCTGTGCGTAAAAGGCAAGTGTACAAACATATTCATTATAAAAATTTAATACCTTATTGAATTGAACATTCGTCACATTAAAACCTCCTAATAGCTTTACATCAAAAGCACATCATGAATAACACCCCTCATCAAGTACTCATCACAGGTAGTAACCGTGGCATTGGCCTAGAGTTCGTTAATCAATATGCAAACGAAGGCTGGAATGTGATTGCATGTTGCCGTGACCCGCACTCTGCGCATGATCTGCAAGCACTGGCAACTACACATCACAACATTAAAATCGTTGCTTTGGATGTAGGCAATTTTGCACAGATTGATGCGGTGGCTTTGCAGCTTAAAGACCAGAAGATTGATGTGCTGATCAACAACGCTGGTGTGTATCCTGCAAGCAGTTTGGGTGATATAGATTTTGATGACTGGACATTGGCGTTCAAGATTAACAGCATGGCGCCATACAAAATAATTGAGGCTTTTACGCCGCATGTAGCTGCAAGCCAGCTAAAAAAGATTGCCACACTGAGTAGCAAAATGGGCAGCATAGATGACAACACGAGTGGCAGCAGTTATATCTATCGCACCAGTAAGGTTGCGGCGAACATGGTGATGAAAAGTGTATCGATTGACCTTAAACCTTACGGCATTAGCGTGGTGACTTTACACCCGGGTTGGGTACAAACTGACATGGGCGGCCATAACGCACTTATCAGCACACAAACCAGTGTATTGGGTTTACGGCGAGTGATTGCTCACTTATCACTTGCAAATAGCGGTAAGTTTATTGCTTTTGATGGTCAAGAAATCGAGTGGTAACGCTAGCAGTAGTTTACAGATTTAGCTGACTTTAAACGGTGCGCGTTCTTCTAGTTCCGTCACATATGAAGCGATACCATGCGATTCTCTGGTTACAAAATCTCGTATAGCATTCTCAAAATCAGGGTGTGCGATTTTGTGAAATGAGCAAGTTGGCCTAGGTTTAAAGCCACGCGCTAGCTTGTGCTCACCCTGCGCGCCTCCCTCAAAGTATTGAATCTTCTCGGCAATACAGAACTCCTGTGCCTGATAGTAGCAAAGCTCAAAATGCAGGTTTGGCACATATTTCAATGCGCCCCAATAACGGCCATACAGCGTTGTTTGATGATAAATATTGAGTGCACTGGCGATAGGCTCATCTCCCTCATACGCCAGTATCAGCAAAATATTTTCAGGCATGGTTTGCCCGATTTTCTTAAAGAACTTTTCTGTCAGATAAGGGGTTGAGTGATGCTCACGATAGGTATTGGCATAACATTGATAGAAGAAATCCCACTGTTCTTCTGTGATATCCACGCCTTTGAAGCGTTTGCACACGATATTTGAGGCCACGATTTTCTTACGCTCTTGGTGGATTTTTTTACGTTTATCGTGACTGAGTGTGTGAAGAAATTCTTCAAAATCTGCAAAGTTCTCATTCTGCCACCTGAACTGCACGCCTTGGCGCTGCATCCACCCCGCTTGCATTAAGGCTGTTGCGGAATCTTCATTAGGAAATATCACGTGGACTGACGATAGCTGATACTTGAACATGGTTTCACTCAGCGCTTCTATCATTAAAGTCTGAATTTGCGGATTAGAGGAAAGTAATCTGCCACTGCTGATGGGCGTAAAGGGAATGGCAGATAATAATTTTGGGTAATAATTTAGGCCGCTACGTTGATACGCATCTGCCCATGCCCAATCAAACACATATTCGCCATAAGAGTGCGTTTTAAGATAGAGCGGCATCGCCCCAACCAACTGATCAGCTTCTTGCACCAACATCGGGTGAGGTTGCCAGCCAGTGCCCTTACCCACCGAGCCAGATGTTTCCAATGCACTCAAGAACTCATGGCGCAATAATGGCATATCGCCTACCAAGGCATTCCAATGCTGTGCGTTAACTTCGCAGATGCTCTCTATAATTTCCAGCGTGAGACTCATTGGGAGATTTTAATAAGAGTTGTTCAGAACACAATATTACCTACTTCTGAACATCACAAGCCAAATTAGTTTGAGCCTATGAACCAAATAACTTAGGTGAAACAAATAAAACGGGGTGGGAGGACTACTTGGGGTTCGGAACGACTTAGAGCGCGCGTTGTTTACGAGGGTTGGCAGCTTGTTTACTTTTACGTTTAGCAGCTGCCGCGGCTTCGGCTTCTTGCTGCTTTTGTGCTTCCAGTGCCGCTTCTGCGGCTTTTCTACGTTCGAGGATACGTGCCTGAGCGGCTTCTAGCTCATCTAACGTAATTTTTTCATCTTGATTAGTATCTACTTGGCTGAAATGCCGAGCGATCTGTGGGAGACTTTCTGTTGCTTCTTGTCGGTCTATGGAACCGTCATTATCTTTATCTGTCGCCAAAAAGCGTGCTTCTATACTTTCTTGCATCGCACGGCGGCGTTCTTCAATTTGTTCGTGATCCGGGTCAACCGAGCGCGCGTAATCATCTAGTGCTTTGCGCAGTCTGACTCTGTCTTCTGGGCTGAAATTGAGATTGAGTGTTTGTTGGGTGCCTTCATTGGCCGATTCATCGTCTGCCACACGCTTGATAAACCCGTCGCCATTAGCTTGGTTGATTCTATCAGCCGCTTCCGCATACAATGACAATCCAAGGCCTATGCACATTGCTAAGCAGGCACATGTTCCGATTGAAATACTTTTATGCGTGGCTAAATTCAATTAATCAACTTTATTATATTAAACACTTCAATTAAGACCCGTAATCATGAAGTACGATTGTTAATCGAATGTTTCATTAAAAGGTGAAATTGTAAACAATTGTAACAAGTTAATTATTAAAAATAGACAAGCAACAATGGGTTTAGTTTGCGCGTTGGCGTTTGATATTGACCAAAATTAGCATACACTTTGCATTCTTTTGAATTTTACTTTTATTATGTAAATTTTCAATATAATCCAGCATTAACATAAACTTAATTAAAATCTGAGCTGAAAATACATCATGGTCGATCAAAACAAAAAAATCTTAGTTGTAGATGACGATATTCGTTTGCGCGAATTATTGCAGCGCTACCTTACCGAGCAAGGCTTTAGCATCAAGGGTGTGTCTGATGCCAAAGAAATGGATGCGGTGTTAGCAAGCGAAACAGTAGATCTGCTAGTACTAGACTTGATGCTCCCAGGTGAGGATGGTTTATCTATATGCCGTAGAGTGCGCGGTACGGGTGCCATGCTGCCAATTATCATGCTTACAGCGCGTGGCGACGAGGTAGACAGGATTATCGGCTTGGAAATGGGCGCCGATGACTACTTGCCTAAGCCGTTTAACCCACGTGAATTACTCGCTCGTATCAATGCCGTGCTGCGTCGCCATGAGCGCCTGCAACCAAGCGCACCTGCAGCCAATAGCGACAATGTAACGATCGGTGACTTTGTATTTAACGCTTCTACACGTTCACTCAGCCGTGATGGTATGGCAATTACCATTACCAGCGGTGAGTTCGCGTTACTTAAAGTGTTTGTTGACCACCCACGCCAACCGCTCTCACGCGATAGACTGATGCAACTGGCACGCGGACGTGAACTGGATGTGTTTGACCGCAGTATCGATGTGCAAGTGTCGCGCTTGCGCAAACTGGTTGAGCCGGACCCAGCGCACCCTCGCTACCTGCAAACCATGTGGGGCTTTGGTTATGTATTTATTCCTGACGGTGAAGTGGATCAGTAAAGTAGATCAATAGTCTAATCTACTATATATCAATTCAAGTCATTAAAGAGTAGTTCACAAATTGCGCCTTTTACCCAAAACCCTGCTCGCTAGAATCATGCTGTTGATTGCGGTGCTACTGGCTGTCGGCCAGGTCGCCTCACTCAAGATTTTTGAATACTTTGAACGAGAACCACGTGCAGAGGCCACTGCTTTACAAGCGGTGACAGTGGTGAACTACACCCGTGCTTCACTCATCGCGTCACAAGAGAATCTGCGTCTGGCCTTGCTCTCAGAGCTGACTGGTAAAGAAGGTGTGCGTATTTATTACGCAGACTTCATGGAGGAGATTGAGCCATTGCCACCTGATCCATTCATCAATATGGTGGCAGAAAAGATTCGTGAGCGCTTAGGTGTAGAAACCATTATCACGGTGAATCATTATGGTGTTGAGGGCCTTTGGGTCAGCTTCAACATCGGGCAAGATGATTTCTGGGTAGTCATTCCGCGTTTTCATATAGAACGACCATTCCCTTGGCAGTGGCTAGGCTGGGGCGCTTTAGTGCTATTGCTCTCGTTAGGCGGTGGCTATATCCTAGCCGCGCGTATTAATCGCCCTCTTAACCTTTTAGTGAATGCGGCGGATAGATTGCGCAATGGCGAACGCCCTGAGAAACTGCCGGAAGATAGCGTCACAGAACTGCGTGAGGTAAGTAGCACGTTCAATAAAATGGCGGATTCGCTGGCTGAGTTGGATGCCGAGAGAACACTGATTTTAGCGGGTGTTTCACATGACATCCGTACACCGCTGGCAAGGCTACGTTTATCAGTAGAAATGCTACCGGACAACAATTGTGGCAACCTGAAGAACGGCATGATAGAAGACATTGCTGACATGGATAATATCATCCATCAGTTCCTGGACTTTGTGCGTGGCGTAGAAGGTGAACCAACGCAGATGGTTGATATCAATATGCTGCTGCAATCATTGCACGAGCGTCAATCACGCGCTGGACGTGACCTAAAAGTGAAGTTAGCGCCTACTTACTTTGTACCAATCAGGCCTTTGGCCATGCAACGCCTGTTAGACAATCTAGTCGGAAACGCTTATACCTATGGGCGCGGCGAAGTAAGCGTGGCCAGTGAAATTCAAGCGGAATATATTGTGATTAGCGTATTTGACAATGGCCCAGGCATCCCGGAAAGCCACGTAGAAAAACTGCTGCGCCCATTTGAACGCCTTGATACTGCGCGCACTAACGCAGGTGGTAGCGGCTTAGGTTTGGCGATTGCAGACCGTATCGCCAAACTACACAAAGGTAAACTAGAACTGATTAACCGCCCTGAAGGCGGTTTAGAAGCGCGGCTGAGTTTACCGATTAAAAATAGCTAATCAAAAACTAAGAAATTAGCCTTAATGATCAGTTGTGTTTGGTTCAAACCAGTTCAACTTATCACGCAACTGCACGACTTCACCGATGATGGTTAAGCACGGTGGTTTCATTTCTGCCGCGCCTACTTTCTCCGCCAAGTCTGCTAATGTAGCCGTGACCACGCGCTGACGTTGCGTTGTACCCTGCTGAATTACTGCCGCCGGCATGGTTGACGATACACCTTCGGCAATCAAGCGTTTGCAAATATCTGCCAAGCCTACCAAGCCCATATAAATCACCACCGTTTGTTTAGGTCGTGCCATCGCCGCCCAATCCAAGTCAATGGTGCCATCTTTCAGGTGACCAGTAATGAACAAGCAAGCTTGTGCATAATCGCGATGTGTCAGCGGAATACCGGCATAGCTAGAAACGCCGTTTGCCGCGGTAATGCCAGGCACTACTTGGAATGGGACGCCGTGCGCCATGAGTGTTTCAATTTCTTCGCCACCGCGGCCAAAAATAAACGGGTCGCCGCCTTTTAAGCGCAAGACACGCTTACCTTGCAATGCCAGCCTGGCTAACAGTTCGTTAATCTCTTCTTGCGGCAGTGTATGCTGGTCACGCGATTTACCCACGTAAATAAGTTCTGCATCGCGGCGCACCAACTCCATCACCTCTGGGCTGACTAATTTATCGTACACGCAAACATCGCATTGCTGCATTAAGCGTAATGCCCTGAAGGTCAGCAAATCCGGGTCGCCTGGACCACCGCCAACTAGAAACACCTCGCCTTTGTTGGCACTAGCATCTGCATCATTTAACAACTTGCCCAGTAACTCGCGTGCCGCTTGTTCTTGGCCAGACAATACACGCTCTACCATTGGGCCTTGCAATACACCCTCCCAGAAACGCCGTCTGGCTTGGGTTGTAGCAAACTTAGCTTTAACTTGCTCACGGAACTCACCGGCAATGGCAGCGATGCGCCCATAGCTTGCTGGCAACATGGTTTCAATCTTGGTGCGGATGTAACGCGCCAATACTGGCGCATTACCCTCACTAGAAACTGCAATGACTACCGGGCTGCGGTCAATAATCGACCCCATGGTGAACGTACATAAATCAGGTGCATCGACCACGTTTACCGGAATATTCTGTGCTTTAGCTGCCACTGAAACCGCGACATTCACCGCCTCATCATCCGTCGCCGCAATCACCAGACATGCGCCTGCTAGCTGACTTTCTGCGAAATCTGCTTTGATATACTTAATTTTTCCCGCATTTGCCATCTCTTCAAGCTCATGGCAAATCTCTGGCGAATAGAGCGTAATCGCAGCATCTGCTTTTAGCAGCATCGTCACTTTGCGTGTCGCAACATCACCGCCTCCAATGACGACACACGGGCGGTTTTTGATATTAAAAAAGATGGGGAGTGCTTGCATAACTTATGGCTTAAATCTCGGGTTTAAATATGGTACTTTTAAAGGAATGAGCCTATTTTACATTGTGCTGTTCAAATACGCTAAAATTACGCCTTAGTAATTACATCTTAGTAATTTAAGACTCAAAGCCTTGAACGACATTAAAGAAAATCCAGTAGTCAAAGCCGCAACACTTAAGAAGGTCTTCATCAAGACCTTTGGCTGCCAAATGAATGAGTACGATTCTTCGCGCATGGCGGATATGCTGCATGCCGACAACGGCATGGTAGAAACGCAGACGCCAGAAGACGCCGATGTGATTTTGCTCAACACTTGCTCAGTGCGCGAAAAAGCCGAAGAAAAAGTATTCAGTCATTTGGGACGTTTCATCCCACTCAAAAAGGCAAATCCTAACTTGGTGATTGGCGTTGGTGGCTGCGTTGCTTCGCAAGAAGGCGACAACATCATCAAACGCGCACCGTATGTGGATGTGGTGTTTGGCCCGCAAACACTGCATCGCCTGCCTGAGATGATTAGAAGCAGCCAATCCAGTGGCACCTCACAAGTGGATATCAGCTTTCCGGAAATCGAGAAATTCGACCATTTACCGCCCCCACGCGTAGAAGGCGCCACTGCTTTCTTGAGCATTATGGAAGGCTGCAGCAAGTATTGCAGTTTTTGCGTAGTGCCTTACACCCGCGGCGAAGAAGTATCGCGCCCTTTTGAGGCCATATTGCTAGAAGCCGCTCAACTGGCTGAGCAAGGCGTAAAAGAGATTACTTTGCTGGGGCAAAACGTCAATTCCTACCGCGCTGAATATGAAGGCCTAGAAGCGGACCTAGCCATGTTAATTGAGTACATCGCCGAAATCCCGCAAATTGAGCGCATACGCTTTACCACTAGCCACCCGAATGAAATGACTGAAAGATTAATTGCCTGTTTCGCCGATATACCAAAATTGGCAGTGCAGCTACATTTGCCAGTGCAAGCAGGTAGCGACCGTGTACTCATGGCAATGAAGCGCAATTACACTGTGCTGCAATACAAATCTACCATACGTAAATTGCGTGCAGCAAGTCCGAACCTGACATTTACATCAGACTTTATCATCGGCTTCCCCGGTGAAACTGAGGCTGACTTTGAAGCTACCGCTAAGCTCATGCAAGATGTGGGCTTTGATTACAGCTTCAGCTTTTTATACAGCCCACGCCCGGGCACACCAGCCTCATATTTAACTGACGAGACTACCCAAGAAGTGAAACTCGCACGTTTGAGCAAGCTGCAAGCCATGAATGAAGAACAAGGCGATGCAATCAGCCGCGCCATGCTCGGCAGCGTACAACGTGTGCTGATTGACGGTGCCTCGAGAAAAGATGACAGCCTGCTCGCAGGTAAAACTGACAACAATCGCGTGGTGGATGTAGTTGGCGACCTTAGCTTAATCAATCAATTCGTCAACGTTAGAATCACCGACGTTTCTAACCCTAGACGCTTAACTGGCGAAATTCTGTAAATAGAATAGATAGTATGCAAATCACCCTAAGCCCAGAAGACAACGTCCGCCTCGCCAACCTCTGCGGCGTGCTGGACGAAAATATCAAGCAGATTGAAACCGCGCTGGAGGTTAATATCAATCGCCGTGGCGGTTCGTTTAACATTACTGGCAAACTAAACAATGTCAGGCTTGCTGCACAACTAATTGAAAACTTTTACATACGCGCTACAAAACCGGTTGAGTTGGAAGATATTCAACTAGGCTTGGTCGAAATCGATAAACTAAAACCCGAAGATGTGACTTCTAGCACGATGCCTGTGCTAATGACACGACGTGGGGATCTGCATGGTCGTACCCCTCGTCAAATTGAGTATCTACAGCAGATTCAGGATCACGACATCACTTTTGGTATTGGCCCTGCCGGTACAGGTAAAACCTACCTAGCAGTTGCCAGCGCAATAGATGCAATGACGCGTGATCGAGTTAAAAGAATTGTTTTAGTACGCCCAGCGGTGGAAGCTGGCGAGAAACTGGGCTTTTTACCTGGCGACCTGAACCAGAAGGTTGACCCTTATCTGCGCCCACTTTACGATGCGTTGTACGACTTGGCTGGTTATGACACGGTGAATAAAATGTTTGAACGCGGTGCGATTGAAGTGGCACCTTTAGCGTATATGCGTGGTCGTACCCTTAATCAAAGTTTCATTATCTTGGATGAGGCGCAGAACACTACACCAGAGCAAATGAAGATGTTTTTAACGCGTATCGGTTTTGGTACTAAAGCAGTAATTACTGGTGACGTGACGCAGATTGATTTACAACGTCATCAAAAAAGCGGTTTGGTTGAAGTGCAGAAAATACTGAAAGATATTAAAGGCATTGCCATGACGCAATTTTTATCTGCCGATGTGGTGCGTCACCCACTGGTGCAGAAAATCATCAATGCCTATGAGGATTACGAACTCAAACATAGCGAACCTAAGCCGTAAGCCACAGTATTATTAAAGTCACTGGAAATTTGTAAGGTACACTGTAATTTAGTGTACTAAACACAGGATTCTTGATTGGTACTTATTGCAAAAAATTGTCTTGTATTAGTTGTCTTATATAAGACATAAGTGTTATATTTCACCCCAGTTAAAACATCGCAACAAAATTGTGATGTAAGCTAGCCAAGCAAGTATTGCGCACACGATGCGCCTTAATTACTCACTTTTAAATACGCTAAGAGGGCACCAATGGCACTTGTTTCATTACGTCAATTACTAGACCACGCTGCAGAACACAACTACGGCCTCGCTGCATTCAATGTCAATAACATGGAGCAGGTGCAGGCCATTATGCAGGCGGCGGACGAAGTGAATAGCCCCGTCATCCTGCAAGCGTCTGCAGGCGCTCGTAAATATGCAGGCGAGGCATTCCTCCGTCACTTAGTTTTAGCGGCTGTAGAAGCTTATCCACATATCCCCGTTGTGATGCACCAAGACCATGGCCATACGCCAGCAGTGTGCATTCAAGCCATGCGCTCAGGCTTTACCAGCGTGATGATGGATGGCTCACTGATGGAAGATGCCAAAACCCCCTCCAGCTATCAATACAATGTAGAGGCCACCAAAAAAATTGTCGATCTCGCGCATGCCATTGGCGTATCTGTAGAAGGTGAGCTTGGCGTATTGGGCTCGCTTGAGACCGGCATGGCTGGCGATGAAGATGGCTCTGGCGCCGAAGGCAAGCTCAACCATTCGCAACTACTTACCGACCCGGAAGAAGCCGCAGACTTTGTCAGGCTCACTGGCGTAGATGCTTTAGCAATCGCCATTGGTACTTCACATGGCGCTTACAAATTTACACGTCCACCTACTGGGAAAACACTTGCTATCAGCCGCATCAAAGAAATCCATGCCCGTATTCCGAACACGCACTTGGTCATGCATGGCTCATCTTCAGTACCGCAAGAATGGTTGAAAATCATCAATGAGTTTGGCGGCGGCATGGGCGAAACCTATGGCGTACCGGTTGAAGAAATAGTAGAGGGCATTAAGCACGGCGTACGCAAGGTGAATATTGATACTGATTTACGCATGGCCTCCACTGGGGCCTTACGTAGATTCTTTGCACAAAACTCCAAAGAGTTTGACCCTAGAAAGTATTTAGGTGTTACCACAGCCGCCATGCGCGCCATTTGCATAGCACGTTATGAAGCATTTGGTTCTGCCGGCTATGCCGCAGCGATCAAACCTATTTCTTGTGATGTAATGGCTGAGCGCTACAAGTCAGGCAAGCTGCAAGCCGTTGTTATTCCTGCATAAATTGCTAAAGATAAAGAAGGAAAAGTGATATGCGTCGTAACTTAGTAGTAGGCAATTGGAAAATGCATGGAAACATCCAGAGCAATCAGGTTTTGCTAGAGAAGGTCATTGATGGACTGCAAGACCTAACTCACGCAGATTACGTGGTGTGCGTACCTAACCCCTACCTTTTTCAGGCGCGTGCACTGCTGGAAAATACCAATATTGCCTGGGGTGGACAGAATGTGAACCAGCACGAAGAAGGTGCGTTTACTGGGGCGGTTGCGCCGCATATGCTCACCGATTTAGGTTGCACCTATGTGCTGCTCGGACACTCGGAACGACGCAGCTTGTTTTATGAGACAAATTTAACTGCCGCTGCCAGATTCGACGCAGCCATTAAGGCTGGTTTGACACCTATATTGTGTGTGGGTGAGACGCTGGCCGAACATAGCGCAGGCCTAACCGAGGTTATCGTGGCAAGTCAAATGGATGCGGTCATGGCAACCTTAAGTGAACAAGATTTCGCTAAAGCCATGCAACTCAATATGGTATTTGCTTATGAACCAGTGTGGGCGATTGGTACCGGCAAAACCGCAACGCCAGAACAAGCGCAGTCTGTACATCAATTTATTCGCCAACGCGTGGCTAGACGACATCCAGAAGCTGCTGACAAAGTACGGATTATTTATGGCGGCAGCGTTAAGGCCAATAATGCCGAAGCCTTATTCGCGATGCCGGATGTAGATGGTGGCCTGATTGGTGGCGCTTCATTGCTGGCAGATGAGTTTGTAGCGATTTGTCAGGTTGCTAACAGCGTTGCCTCTAGTACTTGCTTGCGTGAATTAACTTAACAGGTTCTCGCAACAACGCCAGGCAAGCTTCTTAAATTAATGTCTAATTTTGCGTTGATGATAAGAAACGATTCTTTCAATCTCCTTCTTGCTACCCATCATGACAGGCACACGCTGATGTAAGTTACTTGGCACCAAGTCTAAAATCCGCATCGTGCCGGTAGTTGCTGCACCACCTGCTTGTTCCACGATGAAACTCATTGGATTAGCCTCATACAACAAGCGTAGCTTGCCACCCTTAGCCTGCAATTTGGTATCAATCGGATACATAAATACACCGCCGCGCATCAAAATACGATGCACTTCTGCCACCATAGACGCCACCCAGCGCATATTGAAATCTTTATTGCGATCACCCTCTTCACCTTGTAGGCATTCATCAATATAGCGCTGGACCGGCTCTTGCCAGAAACGATAGTTAGACATATTGATAGCAAACTCCTGCGTTTCAGCAGCAATCTGCATATTGGGATGGGTAAGATAAAACTCTCCGGACTCTTGGTCTAGCGTAAACCCGTTTACACCATTGCCGACCGTCAATACAAGCATAGTCGATGTGCCATACAGCGCATAACCGGCGCAGACTTGCGCCGTGCCTGGTTGCAGGAAATCGGCCAAAGTTGGTGCACTCTGCACTGAATTCAAGACCGAGAATATTGTGCCTACCGAGATATTCACATTCACATTGGATGAGCCATCTAGCGGGTCAAATAACAGCAGATACTGTCCGTTTTGCCTATGCTTTTCGGCAATTTCTATAACATCATCTATCTCTTCAGAAGCCATGCCTGCCACATAGCCGCTACGCTGATTGGATTCAATAAAGATGTCATTGGTAATCACATCAAGCGCTTTTTGCACTTCTCCCTGCACATTCTCCGAACCCAGGCTACCCATATTGCCCTCCAGTGCACCGCTATCAATTGCAATTGCAATTTTCTTGCACGCGTTGATAATGTCGTCCAACATCAGAGTAAGTGCTACTTTATGCAGCCCCTGTAGGTGATCTGCAAGAAATTTAGTAATGGTAGTATTTTGCATAATGATTGTTATATACCCTGCGACGTATTAACGAAACATCATACGCTGAAAGGTATTTTATTCATACCGCCAAGCAAAAAACTGATGCTCTAAAGACCGCATGGATATTACCTATCAGGACATATTTGTTTAAAATCATTTAGGTCATATATTGATTTTTAACTTTACTTTCACGTTATCTCCCGCGGCAATTTTTTCCAATTTCCGAACGTCCGCCTTCACAGGTAATATGTAGGCGTCTACTTTCGAGTGCGGGAAGATTGACGTTTCCCATGTCGTGCTGCCTATTGTCACCTGCACCCGCACAGCGCCCCAACCGCGCCTTTTCCCACTATAGTGTTCGCTAAAAAATTTAATTTCTTCGGATTTGTTTTGAGGCAAAGTAATAAAATACCAAGTGCCTTTGCCCTGCCATATCCAACACGTTCCAGTAAAAGTAAAACTTAAGTCGAGCATGGCTTATTCTTTAAGCTAATAATAAGATGGTAATTTAATTATATAATCGGATCATGCCTACTTTAAGTTTTAATATCCAAATAGCAAGCCAACTTGCCAACATTCCAAGCCGCACACTTTTTAGAAAATGGGTGAAAGCAACTATTCGCGTGGATACTGAGGTAACCATACGCATTGTGGACGCTGATGAAGGCCGCGAACTCAACAGCATGTATCGCGGTAAAGATTATGCGACCAATGTATTGACGTTCCCACTCACTGAAGAGCCACACTTGCTGGGCGACATTATTATCTGCGCACCAGTGGTTGAAGCGGAGGCACAGTCACAAAATAAGACACTAGAGGCACATTACGCACATTTAACCGTGCATGGCATCTTGCATTTACATGGTTACGACCATGAAACAGAAGCACAAGCCGAGCTAATGGAAGGCTTAGAAACTGCAATTGTCACAAAATTAGGGTATCCTTCTCCTTATCTCATTACATAGGGTGCCTACTAATGGCTTCCGACTCGGAAAAGTTAAGCAACAAACCTGGTTTACTAGAACGTCTAAGCAATTTTTTACTACGAGAACCAGAGGATCGTGAACAACTGGTAGAGCTGTTACACGGTGCCTACGAAAACAGTTTGATGGATGCAGACTCGCTCGCCATGATAGAGGGCGTGCTGCAAGTAAGCGAAATGCAAGTGCGCGATATCATGATTCCGCGCTCACAAATGGATGTCATCGACATCACTGACCCACCTGAAACGTTTATTCCGCATGTCATCGAAACCGCTCACTCACGCTTTCCGGTGATTGAAGACAATAAGAATGATGTGATTGGCATTTTGCTCGCCAAGGATTTGTTACGCTATTACGCCGGTGAAGACTTTGAAGTGCGCGACATGCTGCGCCCTGCAGTATTCATCCCCGAAGCTAAGCGCCTCAATATCCTACTCAAAGAGTTCCGCAGCAACCGCAACCACATTGCTATCGTGGTCGATGAGTACGGCGGTGTGGCTGGTATGGTGACGATTGAAGACGTGCTGGAGCAAATCGTCGGAGACATTGAAGACGAATACGATTACGACGAAGATGAAGACAACATCATTCAGAATGCAGATGGCCAATATCGCGTAAAAGCCTTAACAGAAATTGCAGACTTTAACGAAGTCATCGGCACCTCATTAAGCGATGAAGAGTTCTCTACCATTGGCGGGCTTGTGGTCAATCAATTTGGGCACCTGCCAAAACGCAATGAAGAAACCGTATTTAGTGGTCTGCATATCAAGGTATTGCGTGCTGATAGCCGCCGATTACATACCATCATGGTGGAAGTGCTACCGGGCGTGACTGATTTAGAAGAGCTCTCAACCTAAGCAATCAAACTTATCAGGCAATCAAAGTTTGATTGCCTGATAAGTAGCGATAGTAACTTTATTGATGCTTTAAAAGTGGAACTAAATACTTGATTTTTAGTTCATAGCTTAAAGTTTGTCACTTTAAGGATACCCCATGAAACACCTAGCTGCAGCCGCTCTAATGCTTACTGGCTTTTCATTTGCACATTTTGCTATTGCAGAAGAGGTGCCTGCAAATCAAACCATCCCCACTGCAGAGAGAGATTTTGTAAAAGCCATCAATGGCTTTGATAAAGCTAAAATCATTGCGCAGTTTGGTGAACCAGCTAAAGCAGAAGATGTAAAAATCAAAGACACGACAAAAGTAGTCGCTTCAATCTGGCATTACCACTACATCAATACGGCTCCTGATGGCTCTTATTACCAAACCACTGAATTGGATTTTATTGATGATAAAGTGGTGATGGTAGTATTTATGAACAATGATGGCTCTGAGAGCCAAGGTGACGTCAAACGTTACGAAATGCCTGATGGCGAAATGCCGCCAGCAATGGAACCACAACTATAGCCGACCAAGTCATTCATTACCCAAACACAATAAAAAAGGGCTTCTCAGCCCTTTTTTATTGTGTAAATTCAAAATTAAATAACTTACTTTTTCAATGCATCTCTAATCTCACGCAACAGCACCACATCTTCTGGTGTCGGCGCTGGCGCAGCTGGCGCGGTTTTTTTCAGCTTATTCATTTGCTTGACCATCAAAAAAATTATAAATGCCAGAATGATGAAGTTCAGCACGATCGTAATGAAGTTGCCGTATGCCAGCATCGGCACCCCAGCAGCCTTCAATGCAGCATAAGTACCTACGTTACCTTCTGGGATAGCGGCTAAAGGTACGAACATATTACTAAAATCCAGCCCGCCAAATATTCTACCCACCACCGGCATGATCATGTCGCCGACCAGTGAATCTACAATCTTACCGAAGGCGGCGCCGATAATTACACCGACCGCCAAGTCCATCACATTGCCTTTAAGGGCAAACTCTTTGAATTCTGATGACACACTCATATACATCCCCCGAATTAAATTTAATATCTGTTATTAACGCGTTCTAGCACGGCTAATATAGGTCTTATTGAGATGCCGTGTCAATTACAAGTGATTTACGACCATCCATTTTGATGTCATGCCGTATCAAGCTACAATTCAGCCATGCCAACAATAACTCAGTCAAAAACGCTGCAAGCAGTTTTATTATTTTCACTTGGAGCCATCTCCGTATTGGGGTTCGCTCCTTTCTACTTTTATCCGGTACCAATCGCTTCATTAGTTGGCCTGCTTTACTTTTGGTATCACTGCAACACACCTAAACAGGCTGCTTTAGCTGGTTTTATCTAT
Organism: Methylotenera sp.; assembly: GCA_035460465.1. Lineage (GTDB taxonomy): Bacteria > Pseudomonadota > Gammaproteobacteria > Burkholderiales > Methylophilaceae > Methylotenera. The sequence continues at coordinate 18,164 of DATHWQ010000022.1, forward strand.
GGCTTAGGGCTATTCGGCACAGGCATCTATTGGATATATATCAGCCTGCATGATTTCGGCGGCATGCCGGGTGTCATGGCGGCTTTTTCTACCTTTGTGCTATGTGCGTTCTTATCCTTATTTCCAGCAGCAGTCGGTGCACTAAGTATACGTATATCCAAAAATCAACCCAAGCATCTACTGATCACAATCCCGGTATTTTGGGCGCTAGCAGATTGGGTAAGAAGCTGGATATTTACCGGCTTTCCATGGCTCACAATGGGCTACTCACAAGCGCCAAACAGTCCACTAGCCGGTTACATGCCGATTGTAGGCGTATATGGTGTATCGCTCATTACTGTATTGATTGCCAGCCTGGTTGCGTATTGGCTCATTAAAAAACCCAAAACTCGCAGCGCAAAACTTATTTTACTTGCTGCGTTTTTAGTACTTTGGATAGGCGGTAGCTTATTAAAATTGGTAGAGTGGACTACACCTGTTGGCAAGCCAATTTCTGTAGCATTATTACAAGGCAACATTTCACAAAGCCTGAAATGGGCACCAGAAGTCGCTGAGCGCACGCTTCAACAATACTTAACGATGGCAGAAGCCAGTGATGCCAAGTTAATTGTGATGCCGGAAACCGCGCTGCCTATATTGTCTAGTGAAATGGCCCCGGAGCTTGTAGCAAGACTCAAAACACATGCCATTAAAAACCAAGGTGACATTTTGGTAGGTTTGGTAGAGCGTGAAAATGGTGAATATTTTAATAGCATGATTAGCTTCGGCAGCGCTGAATCACAGGTTTATCGAAAATCACATCTAGTGCCGTTTGGTGAGTTCATCCCACTTAAAGTTGCTTTCGGCTGGATCTATCGCGACTTACTGAATATGCCTTTAAGTGATTTGTCACGCGGCAGCATCCTGCAACAACCTATGGGTGTTGCCGGTGAAAAAGTCGCACTTAACATTTGCTATGAAGACGTGTTTGGTGAAGAAATCATTCGCCAATTGCCGCAAGCCACGATGCTAGTGAACGTTAGCAATGATGCTTGGTATGGCGAATCACCTGCTGCACACCAGCACTTACAAATCTCACAAGCACGCGCATTGGAAACTGGCCGCACCATGCTACGTGCTACTAATACCGGCGCTACCGCCGCCATTGACCCGCATGGCAGCCTGCTTGCACACGCACCACACTTCACACAAACCACGCTCAATGTCTCAGCTCAAGGTTACAGCGGCAGCACGCCTTATGTGCGCTTTGGTAACTGGTTATTTCTAATCATCTGCTTCATTGCGATTGCGTTTCTAACTCTGCCTAAAGTTTTGGCAAGGTCAGGCAAAACAAAGTAAAATCCACACTCTTCGATTCAATTCCGTTTATAAACAAAAAAGACGAGAAGGCGAGCCGAAGACAGTACGATTAGTACGGCGAGGTGATGCCGACAATGTATTTTTTTAGTTTAGAAATGGAATCATGGCTTTAACTTTTCAACAAATCATCCTTACTTTACAAAATTACTGGTCAGAGCGCGGTTGCGCCCTGCTACAGTCATACGACATGGAAGTCGGCGCCGGCACTTCGCACACTGCAACATTCTTACGTTCGCTAGGCCCAGAGCCATGGAAAGCGGCTTACGTACAACCTAGCCGTCGCCCAAAAGACGGCCGCTATGGCGAGAACCCAAACCGTTTACAGCATTACTACCAATTCCAGGTGGTACTCAAACCCGCACCGGCTGACATTCTGGAGCTTTACTTAGGCTCACTGGAAGCACTGGGTTTCGACCTTAAAAAGAACGACATCCGCTTTGTGGAGGATGACTGGGAAAACCCGACGCTAGGCGCATGGGGCTTGGGTTGGGAAGTTTGGCTGAATGGTATGGAAGTTACACAGTTCACCTATTTCCAGCAAGTTGGCGGTATTGATTGCAAACCTATCACTGGCGAAATCACTTACGGCTTAGAGCGTTTAGCCATGTACCTGCAAGGCGTAGATAACGTCTACAACCTGACTTGGACACTGGATTCAAATGGTAAAGCCTTAAGTTACGGCGATGTGTACCTGCAAAATGAACAGGAACAAAGCGCCTACAACTTTGAGCACTCCGATGCAGACTTCTTATTCACCGCATTCAACGCCCATGAGAAACAAGCCAAGCATTTGATGGAAAACCAATTAGCCTTACCTGCTTACGAACAAGTATTAAAAGCTGCGCATACTTTCAACCTGCTAGATGCACGCGGCGCAATTTCGGTGACAGAACGTGCAGGCTACATCGGCCGTATTCGTAACCTAGCTAGGTCAGTAGCCGCCAGCTACTTGGATAGCCGTGCCAGACTTGGCTTCCCGATGGCACCTAAAAACTGGGCAGATGAAGTGCTCACACAGATTGATAAGAAAGCAGCAGCATGAGTACCAATATCAATAAAAACCTATTAGTTGAGTTATTTGTAGAAGAACTACCACCAAAAGCATTAAAAAAACTAGGTGAATCATTTGCAAACACATTGTCTGAGAGCTTGAAATCACAAGGCTTAACCGCTGCTGATTCTGTAGTAACGCCATTCGCAAGCCCGCGCCGCTTAGCAGCGCATGTCACTAATGTTGCTGCTAAAGGTGCGGATAAACAAATCTCACAAAAGCTAATGCCTGCCAGCGTGGGTTTAGATGCCAATGGCAATGCAACACCTGCCCTACTTAAAAAGCTGCAAGCACTTGGCGCAGATGAATCTGCGGTGGCTAGCTTAAAGAAAGAGAACGACGGCAAAGCCGATGTACTATTCTTAGATGCAGTGCAAGCAGGTGCTAACTTGCAAGACGCGCTACAAAAAGCGATTGAAGAAGCGATTCAAAAACTGCCTATTCCAAAAGTAATGACATACCAATTAGCCGATGGCTGGAGCAGCGTGAATTTTGTGCGCCCAGCACACGGCTTGGTTGCGCTGCATGGCAGTGATGTTATCGCTATCAGCGTACTAGGTTTAAACGCTGGCAAACAAACACAAGGTCACCGCTTTGAAGCTAAGAACCCGATAGTAGTGTTGAGAGATGCCGATAGCTACGCCGAGCAGCTGAAAACTGATGGTGCTGTGATTGCCAGCTTTGCAGAGCGCCGTGACGAAATCGTGCGCCAGCTTACCGCGGCATCTGCGAAAGAAAACCTCAAACCGATTGAAGATGACGCGCTGTTAGATGAAGTGACAGCACTCGTTGAGCGCCCGAATGTGTTGCTCGGGCAGTTTGAAGAAGTTTATCTAGAAGTGCCACAAGAATGCTTGATTCTCACTATGAAGGCGAATCAAAAATACTTCCCGTTGTTAGACTCAAACGGCAAGCTGACCAATAAATTCCTGATTGTTTCTAACATCAGCCCTGCAGACCCAAGCGCAGTGGTTGGCGGTAATGAGCGCGTGGTGCGCCCACGCTTGGCGGATGCTAAGTTTTTCTTCGACCAAGACCGTAAGAAAACGCTTGAAAGCCGCTTAGAAGGCTTAAACAAAGTGGTTTACCACAACAAACTAGGCTCGCAAGGCGAACGTAACGGCCGCGTAGTTAGCATTGCCAAAACGATTGCAGCACACATTGGTGATGGCGACTTAGTGAAAAAAGTAGAAATCGCTGCCAAGTTATCTAAAGCCGATTTAATTACCGACATGGTGGGTGAGTTCCCTGAGCTACAAGGCATTATGGGGCGTTACTATGCGCAACATGAAGGCTTAGATGATGACATTGCTTTCGCGATTGAAGACCACTATAAACCACGTTTTGCCGGTGACAGCCTGCCGCGCAACCAAGTAGGGATTTGCGTAGCACTGGCGGATAAATTAGAAACACTGGTCGGACTGTTCAGCATCGGTGAAAAACCAACGGGTGACAAAGATCCGTTTGCATTAAGACGCCAAGCTTTAGGCGTGATTCGCATGCTGATTGAAAGTAAACTTCCACTCAAATTCAGCCAACTCGTGCAAGACGCACTGAAGCAATTTAATGGTGATGCAGCGGCTGCACTAGCGATACAGGAGTTTTGCTATGACCGCTTAAGCGTGAATTTGAGAGAGCAAACCGCTAGCCCGCAAGAAGTGGATGCTGTACTTTCCCTAGCACCTGAACTGCTGAGCGAAGTGCCGCAACGACTTGCCGCAGTGCGCACGTTTGCCGGACTTTCAGAAGCTCCAGCCCTCGCCGCTGCCAACAAGCGCGTAGGCAATATTCTGAAAAAAGCAGACGGCACAGTTGAAGCAAAAGTAAACACTAACTTACTGCAAGAGCCTTCTGAAATTGCGTTGAATGAAGCGTTAATCACAGTAAAACCTGAAGCAGATAAACTATTTGAAAGTGGTGATTACACAGCATCACTCAAATCACTTGCCGCACTCAAAACGCCAGTAGATGCATTCTTTGATAACGTAATGGTCAATGCTGACGACCCTGCGCTTAAAGCGAATCGCCTTGGCTTGTTGGCGACATTGCACCAAGCGATGAACCGCGTTGCAGATTTGTCTAAACTAGCAAGTTAATCAACAAAGCGAGCTAATAATGAAATTAGTGATTCTAGATAGAGACGGCGTCATCAACCAAGATAGCGCCAATTTCATCAAAAATCCTAACGAGTGGATTCCACTTCCGGGTAGCCTAGATGCGATTGCTTCGCTGAATCAATCTGGTTTTAGAGTAGCGCTTGCTACCAACCAATCCGGCGTCAGCCGTGGCTTATTTGATATGGCAACGCTGAATAGCATTCATGACAAAATGCACCGTGAGTTGGCACAAGTCGGTGGTCGTATAGACGCCCTGTTTTACTGCCCTCACGCCGCAGATGATCATTGCGCATGTCGCAAACCAAAAACTGGCATGATAGAAGAGATCGGCAAACGATTCTCCGTAGAATTGAATGAGGTAGCCGCAGTTGGTGATTCCTTACGCGATCTACAAGCGTTTTCTGATGCGGGCTGCCAACCCATATTAGTGCGTACCGGCAAAGGCGAAGAAACATTGATGGCCTCGCAAAAAGACCCTGCAAAAGCTTTGCCGGCGAATACTTGGGTGTGTGCAGATTTAAACGAAGCTGCACAGCGCATCATCACCGAGTACCTATAAGTTTTATGGTTTTAATTTCATACGCAGAATTCTTTATATGTTGATTGCGCGCTCGATTATTTTTGCCATTGGCCAATGGTTATTCACCCCGATTTTCAGCATTCTTGCACTATTCACTTTTCCGTTCTCTCGCGTTACTCGCAACAAAATCATTAGTTTATGGGCACGCAGTATGCTGTGGTGGCTGCGCGTCACTTGCAACATCACCTACGAAGTCAAAGGCGCAGAAAACATTCCTTCCACACCATGCGTGATTCTCGCCAAACATCAATCAGCTTGGGAGACATTAGCGTTTCAATTGATATTTCCAGCGCAAGTGTATGTGATGAAGCGTGAGTTATTGTGGATACCATTCTTTGGCTGGGGCTTGGCCATGACCTCACCAATCGCCATCAATCGCAGTGCGGGCCGTGAAGCATTGAAGCAGCTGGTTGCGTTAGGTAAAAAACGCTTGGCGAGCGGCTTGTGGGTCGTTGTATTTCCCGAAGGTACGCGTATAGCCCCTAAGAAACATGGCAAATTTCACATCGGCGGCGCTTGGCTTGCCAGTGGCGCAAAAGCGACTGTATTGCCAGTGGCGCATAATGCAGGACATTGCTGGGCCAAAAATACCATCCTCAAAAAACCCGGTGTCATCACCGTGAGTATTGGTAAACCAATCGACTGCACAGACTTAAAGCCAGATGCAGTGAACACACAAGTTGAGAGTTGGATAAAAGCTGAAATGGCGACTCTGGAATAGCTGATGCCTCACACGCTTACCCTGCCCTCGGGCGACCAATTACACTATCAGCTAGAGCGCAGACAGCGCCGTACTGTCGGTCTAAAAATCACCGCCACTGGTTTGGTGATACACGCCCCGAAACGCCTTTCGCAATCGCACCTTGAAAGCCTAATTGTGCTTAAAGCGGATTGGATACGTAAAAAATTAGCTTCACTTTCTGAAAATAAAATCCCCGACTTGCAATGGCAAGATGGTGAGCAGCTATTACTCTTAGGCAACCCACTCACGCTAGCCATCAAGCATGATGTACGTTCTAAAGCTGTCGACTACGAACCTGGTGTTTTAAAGTTGGCTATGCCGAATCACAACGACGAAACTGCAGTTTCACGCAAAGTACTGCAGTGGTATAAAAAACAGGCCTTGGTCGATTTCGCAAGGCGCTTAGAAATACTTTCTGCAAAATTAGGTGTGGCATTACCCAAGTTATTTTTATCCAATGCGCAATCACGTTGGGGAAGTTGTAACTCTAGAAAAGAAATACGCTTGAATTGGCGATTATTGCAAGCACCGCCGCACATCATCAATTATGTGATCTGCCATGAGTTAGCCCACCTCAAAGAAATGAACCACTCAGCTAAATTCTGGGCCGTGGTCGCTAGTATCTACCCTGATTACAAATCTGCAGAAAAAGAACTGAAAGCGCTCTCCCCGCAGTTGCATCGGATTTAGTGTAATTTGCACTTAATAATCAGCGTGCTAGTATGTGCACGCGACATGATTTTCGATGACAATTTGACGATAATAATTTAAGGGAGCACTAAAATGACTTTCCAAGAATCAATCAAGTTATGTTTTCAGAAATACGCAGACTTTGAAGGACGCGCCAAACGACCTGAATTTTGGTGGTTTGTACTGTTCTTATTTGTAGGTAGCTTAGTGTTGGGCGTTGTAAGTAGTATCTTGTCCATGTTGTTTTCTTTACTCACTATTGTGCCTTCACTCGCTGTCGGCGCACGCCGCCTACACGACATTGGTCGCTCAGGCTGGTGGCAATTGCTTGGGTTGATACCGGTATTGGGCTGGATAATACTAATCTATTGGTGCGCACAAGAAGGTGACTCAGCAGACAACCAATTTGGATTGCCAGCAACGAGTTAGATTAGCCATTTCAAAAGTGGTACAAATAAAAAAGGGGCTTATCGCCCCTTTTGCTTTTTTAGTACTGATGCCCGTTAAAGTATCGTCTTGATATCGCTCGCGATATCTGCTGGCTTCTCACCGTAATCGACATACAGCCTGATTTTCCCCATCTTATCAAACACATACATACCTGCGCTGTGGTCTATAGTGTAACCAGCCTTACCTTCAGTTTTCACTTGGTTTGAAAAAATCTTAAAGGTCGCTGCAGTCGCCGCAATCTCTTCATTGGTGCCACGCAAGCCTAAAAAACGCTTATCAAATGAAGGTACGAACTTCGCTAGAATCTCTTGCGTATCGCGCTCTGGGTCTAGTGTCACAAACAGCACTTGCACTTCATCCGCACGCGGACCAAGCAATTTCATGGTTTGCTTCATGTCCGTCATCGTGGTGGGGCACACATCCGGGCAATGCGTGTAGCCAAAGAACAAAGCCACAGCCTTACCTTTAAACTCAGCTAGTGTGCGTGGTTGACCGTTGTGATCAGTTAAGCTCAAGCTTTGCGCAAAGTCAGCGCCAGTGATATCTGTAGCGACTAATTTTGTAGTCTCAGTAGCCGGTTTACACGCGGCTAAAATGCCGGCCAGTAAAACGGAAGCGATTAGTTTTAACAAAGGTTTCATCATTACTTTCTTAAAGTTCAGTTATCAATTACTAAATAACATTTTAACATGGCTAATACCCAACTCTGTGAATGACACCTGTAAATTCAATACGTTGCATTAAAAAATATCTAGACAAAGCTGATAATTAGCTGCAAAGCAGGCCCGCACTCGTTTACAATAACGGTTTTGCAAAATCAGAGCTTTAAGGAATAGTATGGCGAACCCAGCAGCAACTTCTGGCGGTATGGCAGACCGCGACGGCGTAATTTGGTATGACGGTAAAATGGTGAATTGGCGCGATGCCACTACCCATGTTTTGACCCACACATTGCATTATGGCATGGGTGTGTTTGAAGGCGTTCGTGCGTACAAAACCGACAAAGGCACTGCGATTTTCCGTTTGAAAGAACATACTGACAGGCTGTTCCGCAGCGCACACATCTTAGGTATGAAAATGCCGTTCACCAAAGAAGAGATGATGGAAGCGCAAAAAGCAGCCGTGCGTGAAAACAACCTGGAATCAGCTTACATGCGTCCAATGGCATTCTACGGCGCTGAAGCGATGGGTATTTCTGCAAAAACACTATCAACCCACGTCATCGTTGCCGCTTGGAAATGGGGCGCATACATGGGTCAGGAAGCTTTAGATCATGGCATTCGTGTTAAAACTTCTTCATTCTCGCGTCACCACGTGAACATCACCATGTGTAAAGCCAAAGCCAATGGCAACTACATGAACTCTATCTTAGCGCACCAAGAAGCTGCTCAAGATGGTTACGATGAAGCGCTACTGCTGGATGTTGATGGCTTTGTATCTGAAGGTTCTGGTGAGAACATCTTTATCGTACGTAACGGTAAACTCTACACACCAGACTTAACCTCTGCGCTAGAAGGCATCACGCGCGACACTATCGTTCAACTGGCTGCAGAAATCGGCTTAACCGTGATTGAAAAACGCATCACGCGCGATGAAGTCTACTCAGCGGATGAAGCTTTCTTTACTGGTACAGCGGCTGAAGTTACGCCGATTCGCGAGCTTGACCGCCGTAATGTTGGCGAAGGTAAAGCCGGCCCAGTGACCAAACAATTACAAAAAATGTATTTTGATGCGGTGACTGGTAAATCTGCCAAACATGCAGGCTGGTTAACGTTAGTTTAATCGTTAGAAAGCACTCAAATGTCTGACGTTAAAGCACCTGATATCCAATTCACGGAAGTTACTGCAAAAGACCTGCCCTTGCACTGCCCAACCAAAAAGGTAGCGCTTTGGGCATCGCACCCACGCGTGTTTTTAGACATCACCGAGACAGGGCAAGTATCTTGTCCTTATTGCGGAACGACATACAAACTCAAGGCTGGTGAGCACGTAAAGCATCATTAACAAGCTGATGCTTTACGTGTAGCTCGCACTTTATGCTAGTAAAGTAGAACTTCACTACCTATGATAGCGACCACCGCGATGACCATCATAGTCATGATGATAACCTCTATCATAATGGTGACCTCTGTGGTGACCGTGATCATGGATAATGCAGCCACTCAAACCCACCGCTATTAAACATAATACTGCTACTAATTTTTTCATGATCAATCCTTTTTCAAAATTGGTTGATCCATTACTACTTAGTACTTTTTAGAACGTATTCATAACTACTTATATTCGACTTTTATTTCAGCAGTGAAGTTCAAGTAAGACAACTAGACAGAATGAACACTAAAAATAGAATACCTCTGGATTAGCGCCCCACAGCTGTTCAATCACTTGCCTCGCGTTTTCCGTTTCACTATTTGTCCAAAAGGTCACATCCGCTGTTTGACGTGAAGCATCAGCCAACAGATCAAACTCTTGCAAGCGTTTTTGTAATTGCTTTGCTACCGCTGCACCCGTATCAATCAAAGTCACGTTCTCACCAACCACTTGCACTATCAGCGGCTTAACAAACGGATAATGTGTACAACCCAAAACAATGGTATCCGCGCCCTCATCTAACAATGGTTTGCAATATCGTTGAATCAGTTCAAGCGTGCTATTACTATTTAACTCACCGCGTTCGATACATTCCACCAGACCTACACAAGCTTGCGTAACTACTTTTACATTTCGCCCATAACTCTCTAACAAGGCGGCGAATTGTGCACTTTTGAGCGTACCTACGGTTGCCAACACGCCGATGATGCCGTTTTTGCTGGCTTCTGCAGCAGGTTTTACCGCAGGCTCCATGCCTATAATCGGCAATGTATATCTCGCGCGCAACTCATCAATCGCCGCGGCAGTTGCGGTGTTACAGGCTACTACTAAAGCTTTAACATTTTTGGCGATTAGAAAATCTGCAATTTCAAAGCAACGTGCTCGAATTTCATCTTGGGTCTTATTGCCATAAGGCGCATATTTGCTATCTGCGACGTAGAGCAATTGTTCGTGGGGGAGAAGCGTGTAGATATGTTTTAAGACAGAGATGCCACCGACACCGGAATCAAGGACTCCTATTGGATTATTGGCAGTTAAAGTTTGATGTGGCTTAGTGGTTTGAGCACTCATTGCAAGGTCGTCATCAGTTACAATAGGCAGATTATAAAGGAACGAGTTTTTCCATGGGCAACAGACTGAGTAAAATTTACACGCGTACCGGCGATGACGGCACTACAGGCTTAGGTGACGGTAGCCGCATAGCCAAGGATAGCTTGCGTGTAGATGCGATGGGCGACGTTGATGAATTGAACTCGGTTATTGGCCTCATGATGACAGAAGCCGTGCCTGAAATCCTGGTAGAGTCGCTTACACAGATTCAGCATGATTTGTTTAATCTAGGCGGTGAAATCTGCATTCCGGGTTACGTGATTCTGCAAAAAGAACGTATTGAAGATTTAGAAGAAGCAATTGATACGCTGAATGACGACCTTGAGCCGCTGAAAGAATTTATTCTACCAGGCGGCACCAAAACAGCGGCGCATTGCCACCTTGCGCGTACAGTGTGTCGCCGCGCTGAGCGCAAGCTGATTCAGTTACATCGTACTGAAAAGGTCACCGACATTTCATTGCAGTACCTGAACCGCCTGTCTGATTTGCTATTTGTGATGTGCCGTATTATTAACAAAGAGGCTGGCGTTAGTGACGTGCTCTGGAAAAACGAGCATGCTAAATAAGCAAGCCTTATATACTTAATTTTTAGAAGTTCCTTTCGTACGCTATAATTTACGCATGATTAAAAAACTGCTCGATAGAATTTTTAAGCCCAAAAATACCAAGGCTGACGCCGGCAAGAACGAAGCCAATAAATCAAAACAATCTCAATCTAATCGTCCCATACTCGGCACCAAAAAGCCTGCGCGCAAACATGCAGATTCTGGCAAAAATAGCACGCAGATTATCCAGCAAAAAAACCACAAGATTGACCGTAAATTACTGAGCAATGGCGCATTTAAAACAATAGAAGGCTTACAAAAAGCAGGCTTTGAAGCTTACATTGTTGGCGGCGCAGTGCGTGACTTACTGCTCAACCGCATTCCAAAAGACTTCGATGTCGCCACCGACGCCACGCCGGAAGAAGTAAACCGCGTATTTAGACGGTCACGCATCATTGGTCGCCGTTTTAGATTAGTGCATGTATTGTTTGGCGATGAAACCATAGAGGTTTCTACTTTTAGAGGAAGTCATTTAGATAGCGAAGGCGACTCTAAAGTCACCGACTCCGGGCGCATCATTCGCGACAACGTATTTGGTTCGATTGTAGACGACGCAGTACGTCGCGACTTTACTGCCAACGCGCTCTATTACGACCCAACCAACCAAGAAGTACTTGATTTCCATAATGGCTTTGCCGATATTCAGGCAGGTGTTTTGCGCATGATAGGTAAACCGGAAACGCGCTATGCGGAAGACCCGGTGCGCATGCTGCGTGCGGTGCGCTTATCCGCCAAGCTAGGTTTAAAAATAGAACCGGCCACAATGGCACCTATCGCCAAGATGGCGGATCTATTGCAAGACGTACCACCAAGCCGTTTGTTTGATGAAATGCTCAAGTTGTTTTTATCCGGTCACGCGATAGAAAGCGTAAGTGCCTTGCGTGAGCAGCATTTGCATCACGGCTTACTGCCAATGCTAGATGTAGTACTTGAGCAACCCATGGGCGAACGGTTTGTGATGCTGGCATTACAAAACACGGATGACCGTATCCTGTCTGGCAAATCAGCTAATCCTAGCTTTCTGTTTGCCACCCTGCTCTGGCACGAGATGCTTGCCGCTTGGGAAGTCTACAAAAAAGATGGTCACCATACCATACCAGCATTACACATGGCGATGAGCGAAGTAATCGCCACCCAAGCCGAAAAACTAGCGATACATAACCGCTACACCGCTACCATGAAAGAGATTTGGGGTATGCAGCCGCGCTTCGAACAGCGTGCCGGCAAGCGTCCTTTTGGCCTGCTTACTCATCCACGCTACCGTGCAGGTTATGACTTCTTGTTACTACGCTGTGAATCTGGTGAACTGCCTGCAGAGCTTGGTGAATGGTGGACAAAATTTGCCGAGGCTGATGCAGAAACACGTACGGCTATGTTGCAGGTAGATACTGCGCCTAAAAAACGTAAAAAAAGAAACCGTAAAAAAGCTAGCGGCACTACGGCTATACCTGAAGCACAATAAGAATTTTGTATGAAACAAGCTTTTGTCGCCTTGGGTAGCAATCTAGAAGATCCTATCCAGCAAGTTAAATCAGCTTTTACTGCTTTAGAGCGAATTCCTCGTACACGCGTGACAAAAAAATCCTCCTTATATCAAACCGCACCTATAGGTTACGAGACTGAGCAGTTAACGCAAGTACCTGATTTTATCAATGCCGTCGCAGCAGTTGAGACTGATTTAACAGCGCTAGAACTATTAGATGCACTCTTCGAGATTGAAAACAGTGCTGGCCGGGAACGTCCTTACCCAAATGCGCCGCGTGTGTTGGATTGCGATTTATTGCTGTATGACGATATCGTCATGAATACTGAAAAACTCACTTTGCCGCACCCTCGCATGCATATGCGCGGTTTTGTTTTATTACCACTATTTGAAATCGCGCCGCATGTATCCATCCCGAATCATGGCAAAATATCGCAATTGATGAATCCAAGCCTATTTAGCGGCATACAGAAATTAGAACCTTAAAACTATAAGCATGAGCATCTTTACTAAATACCCATACATCGTCGTTGAAGGCCCAATCGGTAGCGGTAAGACGACACTGGCACAAATGCTGGCAGATAAGTTCCCTGTCGATTACCTATCTGAAAAAGCGGAGGCCAATCCTTTTCTACCGCGCTTTTACCAAGATGCGCAACGTTATGGGCTACCGACACAGCTATTCTTTTTATTTCAACGGGCAAATCAGGTGAAAGACTTGGCACAGCGTGATATGTTTGCCAAGCCCGTCATTGCTGATTTCTTTTTAGAAAAAGACCCCATCTTTGCACGACTGAATCTGGATGACGAAGAGTACGCGCTGTACCATCAAATCTATCATCACTTACACTTAAAAGCCTCAACCCCAGACTTAGTCATCTATTTGCAAACGCCTTTGGACGCCCTGGTGGAGCGCGTTGAAGAGCGTAGCGTGAGTTATGAACAAGATATTCCACGTGAATATCTGGAGCGTCTAGCCAATGCTTATAGTGAATTTTTCCATAATTACGACGCATCGCCAGTGTTGATTGTGAACAACGAGAAGCTCAATATACTAAAGAATGAAAGTGCACTGGAATTATTACTGACGCGAATCTCACAGATTCAAGGACAGCGTGAATTCTTTAACCCGAACTTTGAGTAGCAATGAAGATATTAAAATCTCAACAAACCGATAAGCTTGAGCAACTCACAAGCTCAGGTGAAAAAATCGCCATGCTCACCTGCTATGACGCTACTTTTGCCAAACTATCAGAAGCTGCCGGTGTAGATATCTTGCTGGTCGGCGATTCATTAGGCATGGTACTGCATGGTGCTGAGAATACCCTGAATGTGTTGATGACGGATATGATTTACCATACCCGATGTGTCGCTGCCGGGGCACCAAACACCTTGATCATTGCCGACATGCCGTATAGCACTTACGAGATTGACGTTGAATTTGCGCATCAAAATGCTGAACTGCTTATCGCTGCAGGTGCTCATATCGTGAAACTTGAGGGCGGCGGTGCCATGGTCAATACCGCGCAGCATCTGGTTGAGCAAGGCATTCCTGTCTGTGCACATTTAGGATTCACCCCGCAGTCTGTAGAACAATTAGGCGGCTATCGCATTCAAGGTAAAACTGAAGAAAGTGCGCAACAAATCCTGCAAGACGCAATTGCAATGAGCAATGCTGGTGTCAGTTTTGTACTGCTGGAAATGGTGCCTGCACTACTAGCTAAACAAATCACTGAAACCATCAACACGCCTACCATTGGCATTGGCGCAGGGGTTGACTGCAGCGGTCAGGTATTGGTTCTACAAGACCTGCTGGGCATTTACAACGGCCCGGCGCATAAAAAACCAAATGAATTTAAAGGCCCACGTTTCGTGCGCAACTTTCTAAAAGATGCCGGCAACATTCAAGCTGCCGTTGCGGCTTATGTACAGGCAGTGAAAGATAAAAGCTTTCCTGCATCTGAACACAGTTATTAAATTTACCCATATATTTACCCATGCAAATCATTTCCTCTATCAACGAACTAAGAAGCACGTTGCAACAGTATAGTAGCGTCGCTTTCGTGCCGACGATGGGCAATTTGCATGCAGGTCATGTACATCTAGTTGAAATCGCTAAACAACAAGCCAAGTGTGTAGTAGTAAGTATTTTTGTAAATCCTCTGCAGTTTGGTGCGAATGAAGACTTGGCCAATTATCCGCGCACGCTAGAGTCAGATTGCTGGAAATTAAAAGCTGCAGGCGCAACGATTGTATTTACACCTAGTGTAGGGGAAATGTACCCAAATTTTGACGGTGCTGATTTAGGGCAAACTATGACCATCCATGCGCCGCCTATTGCCAATGAATTATGCGGTGCATCACGACCGGGGCATTTTGACGGTGTAGCCACCGTGGTCATGAAGTTATTTAATATCGTCATGCCGCAGTTTGCAGTATTTGGTAAAAAAGATTTTCAGCAACTGTTCATTATCCGTGAACTGGTGAAACAATTTAATTTGCCAATTGAGATCATCGCGGGTGAGACAATACGCGAAGCCAGTGGCTTAGCGATGAGTTCACGCAATGGCTACTTAACTGATGCACAAAAATCTAAAGCGGCAGAACTACAAGAATGTTTGAAATATATCGTCCAAAAGATTCAAGCTGGCGATACCGATTTTGCAACATTAACGCAAACTGCCACTCATACGTTAAATGAGCAGGGATGGCTTGTTGATTATGTCTCAGTGCGCTCGGCCTTGACTCTCTCCACCGCAACGGCGCAGGATAAACACTTAGTGGTATTAGCCGCTGCAAAATTAGGGAATACACGATTGATTGATAATATTGATTTTTTGCGCTAAGTGTTTGAAAAGACTATAATGCCAGTCCTTTATAATTTTACTCGCTTTTAAAAAGCAGTTAAGCACATGCAAAGAACCATGCTTAAATCTAAGTTACACCGCGTTCATGTAACGCACTCTGAACTTCATTATGAAGGCAGCTGTGCGATTGATGAGGTGTTACTAGAAGCCGCCAACATTCATGAATATGAGCAGATCAATATTTACAACGTGACTAATGGCGAGCGTTTTACCACTTATGCCATTCGTGCAGAACGTAATTCTGGCATCATCTCTGTCAATGGCGCAGCAGCACATAAAGCACACCCAAAAGATATAATTATTATTGCAAGTTTTGCTGTCTATAACGAAATAGAACTTGATAAGTACAGTCCACAACTTGTGTATGTTGATAGCGAAAATCGCATACAGTCCCAACGCAACGCGATTCCCGCACAGGCAGCTTAGATGACATTTGATTTAGAAGCAATGAAACTCGCAGTAGTAGATGCGATTGAAGATATTAAAGGTTTTGATATTACCGTGATGGATGTGCGCAAGCTGACTTCCATGACCAACTACATGATTGTTGCTTCAGCAAACTCTAGCCGTCAGGCTAAATCAATTGCTGATAATGTACGCGAGAAACTCAAAGAAAAAGGTTTTTCTATCCGCGGCACTGAAGGCGAAAAAGAAGGTGAATGGGTATTGGTCGATTTGGACGATATCGTCGTGCATATCATGGTGCCAACCACTCGCGCTTATTACAATCTTGAGCAACTATGGGGCGAGGCTGAATCGCGCCGTGGTCACATCAAAGCTGTATAAATAATCCAAAACAGACCAAGGATAATACTTGAAGCTACGTATTATCTCTGTTGGTCACAAAATGCCTGGCTGGGTTGAAACAGCTTGCGCAGAATATACCAAACGTATGCCCCGCGAAGCAACGGTAGAGATTGTCGAGATCAAACCCGAGAAGCGCGCCGCCGGCAACAGTACAGAAAACATCCAACTCATTGAAGCTAAGCGTATTATCGAGGCTGCTGGCAAAGACATGCTGATTGCCCTTGATGAGCGTGGCGCAGAGGTCACTACCCTGCAACTTGCTGAAAGATTCAAGACTTGGCAACACTCAGGGCGTGATATTACACTAATCATCGGCGGCGCAGATGGCTTACATAACTCAGTCAAACAAAAGGCCGACTGGCTGTGGAGCTTATCCAAACTCACGCTCCCCCACGCTATGGTACGCATCATACTAGCCGAGCAACTCTACCGCGCACACTCAGTGATTCACAACCATCCTTATCATCGCGAATAATTGTTAATATCTGGCATACTAAATGCTTAACTACTTATGAAATGGCAATAAGTTCTCGTTTTGGATAGAAAGCGCACTAAAAAAAGGAATTGCTCTATAATTTGAGCATCATATTGAGACAATATTAAGATCAAGGATTTTATATGGAAAACCGAGGCCTAGTTTTACTATCGAAGTTTTCAGTGTCTGCCAGAAGACTCATTGGCGTTGTTAACCCGGCCAAATTGATTAAAGACAGTGAGTACAGCGCACAAATCTTCCAAAAAGTATCTGAAATGGGAGATGAAGAACTCATTTTGCTATCGCTGGAAGTACAGAATATGCTTGGCTTGATGGCTGTCTCTGCAACTCCTTCTGCAACAAAGGTAGTATCTATCAAACCTTTAGAAGCTGTTGAACAAAAATATATGTATGGTGCTAGAAGCTAGTTAAATTCAACACAGTTTTTTCCGGTTAAATCTCTTGATTCGAAAGCTTCATCAAATCAAGAGAATAGAGTTATTGCTTATATTGCAATAATGATTGCAATGCCGTATTATCGCCGCTGACTTATAAGTCGCACAGTCGATAGTCCCAAGCAACGAAGCTTGATACAAACAATACTCAGCAACGTCGTTGAGATGAACCGTGCTCTTAAAATAATAAATTTATGGGGGTATCATCTGATGGATAACGATACAATGATATTGCTTGCGCGCTTCACTATTCAGGCGCGCAAACTAATTGGTGCTGTAGATTCTAACTTGCTCGCAAACGACGAAATCTATCGCAATAGCATATTTCAACAAATTGATGCCAATGCGGAAGAAGAGCTCCTGCTGTTATCCCTCACATTACGCAATAAACTCGGCACTTTAGGTGCAGCCAAAGCTGTAGAAGAGCCTAGCAAGAAACCAGACAACGTCACTGATAAGTACAAGTTTGGCGCTAGAGGCTAAGTTTATACAGTTTCAATAGCAATAAAATTCTGAAGTCTTGTTAAACTAGACAGCCCACTGGCTGTCTTTGGTTTGCATGACTTACACAAAATCTCTGGTTTGGTTCAGGCGTGACTTACGTGATTATGACCACGCCGCACTCTATCACGCACTCAAAACATCAACTCAGGTATATTGCACCTTTATATTTGATACTGACATTCTCGACCACCTGCAAGACAAGGCGGATCGCCGCGTTGAATTCATTTGGGAAAGTATCAATGAGTTAAAAGCTGCACTGCTAGCTAAGGGCGGCGACCTCATCGTCTTACATGGCAAAGCACAAGACGAAATTCCACAACTGGCTAAATCGCTGCAAGTAGAAGCAGTCTTTACCAATCATGATTACGAACCCAGCGCTATTGATCGTGACTGGCATGTAGCGAATACACTACAAAAACATGGAGTCGCATTCCAGCACTACAAAGACCAAGTCATCTTTGAAAAAAGTGAAATTCTAAACTTGGCTGGTAAACCCTACAGCGTATTCACCCCATATAAAAATATGTGGCTTAAGACTGTAAATGACTTCTATTTAAAACCTTACCCGGTTGATAGTTATATACAAAACCTAGCCAAACCCACTCCCACAGCATTACCTAGCTTGGAAGGCATGGGGTTTCAGCGCACCAATTTATCTAGCATGCGCCTTCCCACTGGTATGCGAGGTGGCTTAGCCCTGTTTGATGACTTCAAACAACGCATGAGTCATTACAAAGAGGCTCGTGATTTCCCTGCAATTAAAGGTGTGTCCTACCTTTCTGTGCATTTGCGTTTCGGCACCGTGTCTATTCGTCATTTGGCTCGTGAGGCTATGCAGGCCGCAAATATGGGCAGTCAAAGTTGGTTGAATGAACTGATATGGCGTGACTTTTATTTCCAAATCCTGCATCACAACCCACATCTTGCTGTAGGAAAATCTTTTAAATCTGAGTATGAGCAACTGGCATTTCCAAACGATGTAGCACTATTAAAGGCGTGGTGTGATGGAAAAACCGGCTATCCATTAGTCGATGCAGCGATGCGCCAACTCAATTCCACAGGCTTTATGCATAACCGCTTACGCATGGTGGCTGCGAGCTTTTTAGTAAAGGATTTGCTCATAGACTGGCGTTGGGGTGAACAATACTTTGCAGAAAAACTGATTGATTTTGATCTAAGTGCCAACAATGGCGGCTGGCAGTGGGCGGCGAGTACAGGTTGCGATGCACAGCCATGGTTCAGGATTTTCAATCCCATTACGCAAAGCGAACGATTTGACGCAAATGGTAAATTTATCCGCAAATATGTAAGGGAATTGGTCAACTGTAATGACAAAGAAATTCATGCGCCTTGGTTGATGCCACCTTTACGTCAGCAATCCATTTGCCTGGTCATTGGTCGAGACTATCCTTCACCTATTGTTGAGCATGCTGCGCAAAGAGCGCTGGCATTGAGTTTGTATAAAAACTGCACTGCTGATCACGAGATGAGTCTGGACAACGAGTAATAGTTTTTGAGCTGAAAATGATGTGAACTCAATATAGGCATATTAATTGCTGACTAGATTCAATTGGTCGAGATTTGATTAAAGTTTGACATGAAATGACTGTTGTATTTCTGCAACAATCAGAATTTGTCGAATCTGCAACTTTTTATATCTATAGACAGAAATCACTTACTCATGAATAATCGCTATGTAGGGTATTTATCTTAAAAGAATTCTAAAAATGCATAAAAAATTATTAAGCTTAGTTATGACGTTTGGTTTAGCTTTATTGCTTGCCAGCTGCGCCTCTCAGTCAAATAAAGATCCTCTTGAGGGTATGAATCGGGGCATCTATAAATTCAATGATGTCACTGACAAGGCTGTGCTAAAACCAGTAGCAAAGGCATATAAAGCCGTCGCACCTACCCCTGTACGCACGGGGATCAACAATTTCTTCAACAATCTTGGCATGCTCACCACCGTTTTAAATGACCTGCTGCAATTTAAATTTGCATACGCCTTCACTGATGCTGGACGCTTTGTGATCAACACTACATTTGGTATTGCTGGCTTTATCGATGTCGCCTCGATGGATAACATTGAAAAACGCAAAGAAGATTTTGGCCAAACACTGGGCTATTGGGGTGTCGACTCTGGTGCATACCTAGTATTACCGATACTTGGCCCATCTAGCCTAAGAGATGCAACTGGTTTAATGGTTGATACCGCAACCAGCGACCCGATTACTTACACGCATAACATTGGCGAAATAAGATTGCACAATCAATTACGTGCTGCACAACTCATAGACAAACGTACCGAGTTACTCACTGCGAGCGACTTGATTGACGAAGCATCGTTAGACCCTTATGCATTTACGCGCGATGCTTATCTACAGAGGCGCGCCAGTCAGGTACAGGATGGAAAAGTACCAAAAGAATTAGTTAAAGATGATTTTGAAGAAGCCGAACCTGATGACAAAGTAACAAGTAGTCATTAATAATGTTCAATTATAAAAGCCCCTGAATCTGGGGCTTTTTTATTGCTAAATCACATCTTAAAACCGCTTAGGTCTCAGTCTGTACTGGCTTACTCAGACGCCACCGTCATGCGCTCAATCAGAATAGACCCAACTTGTTTTGAGCCTTGTATCAGTACATCATTGCCAATAGCAACAATTGTTTTCAACATATCCATCATATTGCTCGCAATCGTAATCTCCTCTACCGGATGCACGATGACACCATTCTCAACCCAAAAACCTGCCGCACCCCTAGAGTAATCACCAGTCACCATATTCATGCCATGGCCAAGCAACTCTGTCACCAGCAACCCGGTACCCATGAGTTTTAATAATCCCATAAAGTCCTGAGTGCCGGATTGCACAATCAGGTTATGGTTGCCACCAGCATTACCGGTAGTTTGCATACCTAGTTTGCGCGCTGAATAACTTGAGAGTACATAGCCCTGTAATACGCCATCTTGCACCAATTGACGAGGCTTCGTGGCTACCCCTTCACTATCGAATGGGCTACTTGCCAGTCCTTTTTTGAGATGCGGTTCTTCCGTGATATTCAATAATGGAGAAGCAACCTGTTTACCCAAACTATCGAGAAGGAATGATGATTTACGGTACAGATTACCGCCGGAGATCGCACTAATCAGTGATGAAATCAAACCGCTCGCCAGTGACGCTTCAAATAAAACCGGTACCTGGCAAGTTTTGATTTTTTTTGCATCCAAGCGGCGCACTGTTCGTTCACCGGCAATCTTGCCAATCTCCATTGCGGTCTGCAAATCTGCAGCATCACGTGCTGTGCTATACCAATAATCACGTTGCATATTGGCTTCAGACTCAGCAATCACTGAACAACTGACGCCATGCCGCGAGCTTGGATAGCCTCCTGTGAAACCGTGGCTATTACTGTAGGCAAAATAGCCTGACCCAGTTGAAACACTAGCACCTTCGGAGTTAGTAATACGCGTATCCTCATTCAGTGCTGCGGCTTCACACACTTTTGCAATCGCAATCGCCTCATCTACAGAAATATCCCAAGGATGATGCAAGTCTAAATCTTGAATATTGGTTGCCATCAAGCTCGCATCAGCTAAGCCACAAAATTCATCTTTTGCGGTGTACTTAGCGATATTACAAGCGGCTGCAACCGTGTCTTTTAAGGCTTGCGCACTCAAATCGGAAGTGCTGGCGTGGCCCTTTTGTTTACCAAAATAAACAGTGACAGACATACCTTTATCGCGGTTGTATTCGATAGTCTCGGTCTCACCCATACGCACTGAGACATTCTGTCCGATACTCAAGCTTAATTCTGCTTCCGCTTCAGTGGCGCCATGTGACTTTGCGACTTTCAGCACATCCTCAGACATTTGCTTAATTTCATCTAAAGAATAGGTAAATCCTGAATCTGCCATAACTCTTTCATCTCTCAACAGCGCACTAAATCACAGGCGCTAAAATATGCATTAAAAACTGAACTTTAAGGCTGTTATAATACCGCAGTATGAAACCCAAAAAGACAAACCCAGCCATTGAATTAATCAATGACACTGATTTAGAAGCTGATCTGCCGCCGAGTAAGACTAAACTCAAGGCGGAGGCAGATGCGCAGCAAGCACTAGGTGTGCGCCTTTCTGAACTGCCAAAAGACAAACTAGAAAAGTTAAACCTGCCTGAAGCACTACATACTGCCGTGCTTGATACTAAGAAAATCACCGCTAACGGTGCAATCAGACGTCATCGCCAATACCTGGGCAGGCTTATGCGTGAGATTGATACTGCCCCTATTGTGGAACAGTTGGCACGTTGGGATGGCAAACACACCGCTGAAAATGCCTACTTTCACGGCTTGGAACGCTGGCGTGATCGTTTGATTAATGACCCTAACGCATTATCAGAATTCATCGCATTGCATCCCACGACAGATAGCCAGCAACTACGCACTTTGGTACGTAATGCGCAAAAAGAACTTGCTGCCAACAAGCCGCCAAAAAGTAGTCGTGAGATATTCAAGCTTTTGCGTGAAATTACCGAAAGCGATCAACAGACTTGATATCTCACGATATGAATGTCGTTGCGGCTGTTATTTTCGCGCTAGCTTTAGTCCATACATTCACTGCAAAATCATTTGAAACACTGGCTCATCGACATCCAAATCATGCGGGGCTATTTCATCTACTTGGTGAAGTTGAAGTAGTCTTCGGTTTTTGGGCATTTATTTTAATTGGGATACTCGCAGTATTCTCAGGTGGTCAACAAGCAATAAGTTACGTCGAATCACGTCACTATACTGAGCCACTATTTGTTTTTGTCATTATGGTTGTAGCCGCTTCGCGTCCTGTGCTTGAAGTCGTAAAAAGCGCCATACAATCCACTGCTTCAATCATACCTATCAGCAATACACTCGCTCAAATCTGGCTAGGTTTAGCCATTGTTCCACTCTTGGGTTCACTAATCACTGAGCCTGCTGCTATGACGCTAGCCGCCTTGATATTAGCCCCTCTAATATTCAAACAAGGCATACCAGAATGGTTAAAGTATGCTGCCTTAGGCGTACTCTTCGTTAACATCTCGATAGGTGGCACACTCACCTCATATGCCGCGCCGCCTGTGTTAATGGTAGCGAGCACCTGGCAATGGGACTCTGCTTTTATGGCAGCTACCTTCGGTTGGAAGGCTGCGATTGCGGTAGTAATCAATGCAACTGTTATCAGCTACTTCCTCCGCAAACATATCGTAAGCATGCCGGCAGCTAGAGATGCCCTCAAAGAATCTATGAAAGAAACCATGATTAAAACCAGAGTTCCATTCATGGTGAGCTTAATTCACATTATGTTTTTAGTTGGTGTCGTGATCTTTGCGCACCACCCCGTGATATTTTTTGGTCTATTTCTATTGTTCTTAGGCTTTACACAAGCTTATGAGCGCTATCAGTCTCCGCTAATTCTCAAAGAAGGTCTGCTTGTGGGCTTCTTTCTAGCGGGGCTTGTAGTGCTAGGCGGAATGCAACAATGGTGGCTGCAGCCTATCGTGTCCAGCTTAGCACCGCTGCAACTATTCTTTGGTGCAACAGCGCTCACTGCGATTACAGACAATGCGGCACTGACCTATTTGGGGTCATTAATTGTTGGTATGTCTGATGAGGCAAAGTACATGTTGATGGCAGGCGCTGTGACTGGCGGTGGCTTAACCATCATTGCGAACGCTCCCAACCCTGCTGGCGCTGCCCTGCTAAAACATGGGTTTAACGAAGGCTCTATCGGTGCTGGTGCGCTTTTTCTGGGAGCATTGCCTCCTACAATAGTCGCTGCAGTGCTATTCTTAATTTGACCAAATTAACCAATACCATCACTAAAAGTCACTACAAAAAAGCCTGCATTTAGCAGGCTTTTTACAGTCTTAGTGACAAGTCTATTTTCGTGAGTTCAGCGCTACGGCAGTTTTAATATCTTCGCCACCTCGTTGCAATTCTATCGGAACCGTTTGACCCGCGTAACGTTTAACTGCTGCAAATAGATCGTCTGGTTTTACCAAATCGACCTCTCCAATTTTAAGTAACAAATCACCCTTGGTAATAGCAGCTTTGGCGGCTGGTGAGTCTTTGATCACGGCAATGATTTTCAAGCCTTTTTGCTCAGGGATAGCCGCCTCAGACTCCGCGGCAACTTTCTGTTTCAGCTTGATGATATGCACACCTAACAACGGCATGGGCAACTTCGCCCAGTAACTTGCGTAGTATTTGTATTCCGTCGGTTCTGTAACTAAATCCTGTTCAGTCACTTCACCTTTCTTTTTTAGAGCTTCTTTTATGGCTTGCATTTTTGACTCTGCAGTTTTGGCTGAGCCATATTTACTGTAAACCAACACGGTATCTGCTTTGATATTTTTGCCATGTTGTAACGCTAAGTCTGCCGGCACATCACCCGCCTCAAACCCTGATGAACCCATCATATCGTAGCCATTTTCCAGCATGCTGATGTTGTCATCCTCCTTGTGATTACTCACGTACATCTTGGTATCAGGATTAGCTGCCAGCGATTTAAGTTGATTACTGTTCTGCTCTTTGTAATTCTTCGCATAAGGATTCACTTCTGCCGCTTGTAACCCACCGGCAACTAACAACGTACCCAGTGCAAGCAAACTAAGCAGCATCAAGCTAACCATCATTTTTTTACTGCGTATGGCAACCGCTGAACTAGACATTTTTGTCATTGAATACTTAGTGTTAGACCCCATGAAGAAATCCTTTATAGTCGGTAATGGTATTATTAAGCTTTAGCACACTTAATGACACACGAATGACAAAAGAATTCATTAAAATCGGTTTAGTTTCCATCAGTGACCGCGCAAGTAGCGGTGTATATGAAGACCTTGGCATTCCAACGCTGAAAGATTGGCTTAGCAATACACTGCTTACGCCTATGCAAATAGTTGCAAGGTTAATTGCTGACGAACAAACCGAGATTGAATCTACACTGATTGATTTAGTTGATTTTGAAGGCTGTCATTTGATTCTCACCACTGGCGGCACAGGGCCAGCCTTGCGCGATGTAACACCAGAAGCAACGCTCGCTATTGCTGATAAAGCGATGCCAGGCTTTGGCGAACAAATGCGCCAGATTAGCCTAAACTTTGTACCGACTGCCATTTTATCCAGACAAGTTGGGGTCATTCGCAAACAATGCCTAATTATCAACTTGCCAGGCCAGCCCAAAGCAATTGCCCAAACACTTGAAGGCCTCAAGGATGAAGCAGGTAACATTAAAGTGCATGGCATTTTTGCAGCTGTGCCTTATTGCCTAGACTTACTGGCAACACCCGAAAGCGCGATGCCTTATCTTGAAACCAATGAAGCTATCGTCAAAGCGTTTCGCCCAAAATCTGCTGCTAAATCTGGCGCATAACGTTTATGTCCGAGTTCGATTTAATCAAACAACACTTTACGCGCACTACTCGGCATACCAATCTCAGCATCGGTGATGACGCCGCGTTGATTGCAGTTTCTGAAGGCATGGAACTGGCCATCTCTGCCGATATGCTGGTAGCGGGTACTCACTTTTTTGCGGATACCGACCCTTATCAGCTCGGCTGGAAAGCGCTTGCCGTAAATGTGTCTGACATGGCAGCAATGGGTGCCAATCCCAAGTGGGCAACGCTCACCATTGCACTGCCACATAACGACACCACATGGCTTACCCAATTTTCAAATGGTTTTTTTGCATGTGCAGAAGCCTTTGATATAGACCTTATCGGCGGTGATACAACTAGGACCAAACATGAAAACGGACTTACTTTAAGTGTTCAAATCATGGGGGAAGTGCCTGTAGGAAGAGCGATTAGACGTAGCGGTGCACAAGTAGGGGATGACATCTGGGTATCAGGCGAGCTAGGCAAAGCTGCCGCTGCGCTCGCACATTTATTAGGGTCACAAAGCATCCCTGATACCGAGTTAACAGATCACTTAGATGCGCTACATATGCCACAGCCACGTATAGCACTCGGCCTGGCATTGCGAGACATCGCAACAAGCTGCTTGGATATCTCCGATGGCTTGCTAGCAGATTTGGGGCATATTCTTAAGGCATCTAAGGTTGGTGCCAATATTCAACTACAGAACATTCTGACTTCAAAGTTTATTAGCAGCAATATAGGCAAGGTAGAGTTTCAACAATACGTATTAGCTGGTGGCGATGACTATGAACTATGCTTCACCGCATCACCCAACGATGAAGCTTACCTGCATAGATTGAGCAAAAATCTAAATTTACCCTTGAGCAAAATTGGCAAGATCACTTCTTCACCGGGTTTGAATTCACTGAGATTGAATGTATTTGATACCAACAACCAGATAATCGAACTTGCCAACACTGGCTATAATCATTTCAATTGAATTTACTACCTTTATTCCATGCCTAACCTTCAATTTTTGCTCAGTCACCCCGCACATTTCTTTGCTTTAGGCTTTGGTAGCGGCTTATCTCCTAAAGCGCCAGGCACTGCTGGCACTGTGGTTGCCCTGCCTCTGGCTTGGTTAATTTCCACCCTACCGCTATACACACAATTATTAATCATTGCGTCATTGTTTGTTGCTGGCATTTTCATCTGTTCAATCACAAATAAAAATCTAGGTGTAGCCGATCATGGCAGTATCGTTTGGGATGAGATTGTGGCAATGATGTTAGTGTTAACTTTCACGCCACTCTTTTGGGCTTGGTGGCTTACCGCATTTTTATTATTCCGCCTGTTCGACATTTGGAAACCTTACCCAATACGCCAGTTAGATGCCAAACTTAAGAATGGTTTTGGTGTAATGTTTGATGATTTACTGGCTGCTGTTTACGCGATTATCAGCTTAAAAGTACTGCTATGGATGACAACGACCTTTTAGATCTTGCAGATCAGTTAGGCGCTGCGCTCAAAGCGCGCAATCTAACACTGGTACTTGCTGAATCATGCACTGGCGGCATGGCGGCACAAACGGTGACAGCCATCGCTGGCAGCTCAACATGGTTTGACCGTGGCTTTGTCACTTACAGCAATCAATCCAAGCAAGAGATGTTGAATGTTGCAACTAAAACAATCTCAACTTATGGCGCGGTGAGCGAACAAACAGCCACAGAAATGGCGCTGGGCGCATTAAAGAACAGTCACGCAAGCATTGCTGGCAGTATTACAGGAATTGCCGGGCCTGATGGTGGAACCATAGAAAAACCCGTAGGCACGGTTTGTTTTGCTTGGATGGGTACGCACCAACCCTTGCAAACGATTACGCAACATTTTCAAGGCGACAGGCACGCAATTCGCCAGCAAGCGGTTACAGCCTTGCTGACGAATCTTCTTGCGGCGCTGAACTAATTAA
Source organism: Methylotenera sp. (assembly GCA_035460465.1). Classification (GTDB taxonomy): domain Bacteria; phylum Pseudomonadota; class Gammaproteobacteria; order Burkholderiales; family Methylophilaceae; genus Methylotenera. Next base: position 44,910 of record DATHWQ010000022.1, read on the forward strand.
ACTGGACTGATTAATTAGTCACGACCACGGTGGCCACCGCGATGGTCGCCGCGATCCCAGTCACGGCCATGGCCACGATTCCAACCATGATGACGATGGTGGCGGTCATTATCGTAATAACGGAAGCTAGCACGCGGACCATAATAATAAGGCTGAGGCGCGTAATAATAAGATGGGGCACCATAATATACGACCGGTGGCTCAGAATAATACCTCACCACTGGTGGTGGGCCATAGCCTCCGATATTTAAGCCAAAGCTAAAAGAATCACGGGCATTGGCACTAGATATAGATGCAAGACCAATCACTGATACTGCTAAGAGTGTACGTAGGATTTTCATTTTAATCTCCATAAAAAATTTTCCACACTCCCTAGAACGTATCTTATTCCTAGTAGTTGACCAAAAACATCCTTCAACAACCACCTTTACATGAAATTACATCTGTTAAGACGCCCCGAAACTTCAGGATTACACTTACGCTAAATAGCAAATTATGGAATAATTAGAGGTTAATTTAAGTACCTCAAAATAAAGGCAAAACACTATGGATGACAACAAAAGCAAAGCACTTGCCGCCGCACTATCGCAGATTGAAAAACAATTCGGCAAGGGCTCTATCATGCGTATGGGTGATAGCGACATTGGCGAGGACATCCAAGCAGTTTCTACGGGTTCATTAGGTCTTGATATTGCATTAGGCATCGGTGGTTTACCACGTGGCCGTATCGTAGAAATCTACGGCCCTGAATCATCAGGCAAAACAACATTAACGTTATCTGTGATTGCACAGATGCAAAAAATCGGTGGCGTCGCTGCTTTTATTGATGCGGAACATGCGCTAGACCCACAATACGCGGCTAAATTAGGTGTCAACGTGCCTGAGCTTTTAATCAGCCAACCAGACACGGGTGAACAAGCGCTGGAAATCGCCGATATGTTAGTACGCTCTGGCTCTGTGGATATCGTGGTCATTGACTCGGTTGCTGCGCTTACACCACGCGCCGAGATCGAAGGCGAAATGGGTGATTCACACATGGGCTTGCAAGCCCGTTTAATGAGCCAAGCCTTGCGTAAACTCACAGGCAACATCAAACGTACTAATACACTGGTGATTTTCATCAACCAAATCCGTATGAAAATCGGCGTGATGTTTGGTAACCCGGAAACTACGACTGGCGGTAACGCACTTAAATTCTATGCTTCTGTACGCTTAGACATTCGTCGTACCGGTGCTATCAAAAAAGGTGATGAAGTCACTGGCTCTGAAACACGTGTAAAAGTCATTAAAAACAAAGTGGCACCTCCGTTCAAACAAGCTGAGTTCGATATTCTGTACGGCGAAGGCATCTCACGCGAAGGCGAGATCATCGAGTTGGGCGTTAACGCAAAATTCGTAGAAAAAGCCGGTGCTTGGTATAGCTACAACGGCGAAAAAATTGGTCAAGGGAAAGACAACGCGCGCGAATACTTGAAAGAGCATCCAGCCATTGCCAATGAGATTGACGCAAAGATTCGCGCCAACATCAAACAGTTAAGCGAAACCATGACTGCCGTTCGTACTGAAGACGACTAAGAGTTTTAGGAAATTAAAGAATCGAATTTCAGCCTAAAAACCTACGGCAACGCGCGCTCGACTATCTAGGTAAGCGTGAATATTCATATGCTGAATTAGGACAAAAGTTAAAAACTTTTGCGGAAGAGTCTGACGATATTCCGGCGCTGCTTGAAGATTTAAAAAAGCGTGGTTGGTTATCGGATGAACGTTTTACAGAACAAATTGTGCATGCACGTAAAAGCAAGTTTGGCAGTGCGCGGGTCGCACACGAGTTACGTGAAAAAGGTGTGGCAGATGATTTGATTGCCAATGCAATTGCAGATGTAAAAGAGAATGAACTTGCAAATGCAACTGTGATTTGGCGTAAAAAATATAACAGCCCACCAAAATCGCGTGACGAGTGGGCAAAACAGGCAAGATTTTTACAGAGCCGTGGGTTTGGGTTTGAAATTATAAAAAAAGTATTGAATACAACGACAGAAAATGACGATTAAATTAAGCAACAATCCCTCAAGCAATGAGATTCGCCAGGCCTTTCTGGACTACTTCGCCTCTAAAGGCCATGAGGTAGTCGCTTCAAGCTCGCTGGTACCACACGGCGACCCTACCCTGCTCTTTACCAACGCAGGCATGAACCAGTTCAAAGATGTGTTCTTAGGCTTCGACAAGCGCCCTTACACTCGTGCAGCTTCTAGCCAAAAGTGTGTACGTGCCGGCGGCAAGCATAATGACCTTGAGAACGTAGGCTACACCGCACGTCACCATACATTCTTCGAGATGTTAGGTAACTTCAGCTTTGGCGATTACTTTAAACAAGATGCGATTGCTTACGCGTGGGAATTGCTGACCGAAGTATTCAAGCTGCCAAAAGACAAACTCACCGTCACTGTGTATGCAGAAGATGACGAAGCTTACGATATTTGGACCAAAACCATAGGTGTGCCAGCTGAACGCGTGATTCGTATCGGTGACAATAAAGGCGCACGCTACGCTTCTGACAACTTCTGGATGATGGGTGATACTGGTCCATGTGGCCCATGTACCGAGATTTTCTACGATCACGGCGATCATCATTTTGGCGGCCCTCCAGGCAGCCCGGATGAAGACGGCGACCGTTTCATCGAAATCTGGAACAATGTATTCATGCAGTTCAACCGCGATGAAGCGGGCGTAATGCACAAACTGCCAAAACCCTCTGTTGATACTGGTATGGGCTTAGAACGTGTTTCAGCGGTATTGCAACACGTGCATGCCAATTACGAGATTGATTTGTTCCAAAGCCTGATTGCTGCAGCCGCGCGTGAAACTAAAACCGCAGACCTGAACAGCCCAAGTCTCAAAGTACTCGCAGATCATATTCGTGCATGTTCGTTCTTGATTGCAGACGGTGTGATTCCGGGCAATGAAGGCCGTGGCTATGTGCTACGCCGCATCATTCGCCGTGCCATTCGCCATGGTTATAAGTTAGGTTCTAGAACTGCTTTCTTCCATAAAATCGTGCCAGATTTAGTTGCAGCGATGGGTACTGCTTACCCAGAACTTGTAGCAAATAAAACCCGTATCATGGACATGCTCAAACAAGAAGAAGATCGCTTCTTTGAGACTATTGAAAACGGTATGGCAATCTTAGAAACTGAGCTTGCTAACACTCAAGACGTATTCAATGGCGAAACCGCCTTTAAGCTGCACGACACTTACGGTTTCCCGCTCGACCTAACCGCAGACATTTGCCGTGAGCGTGACGTTAAAGTAGACACTGCTGCTTTCGACACCGCAATGGCGCGCCAAAAAGACCAGGCTCGCTCTGCCGGTAAATTCAAGATGACGGCAAATTTAGAGTATAGCGGCCAAGCAACGGCTTTCCATGGCTATGAAACTTTAGAAAAACAAGCCAAGGTACTCGCACTGTATAAAGACGGCATTGCCACTGATGTCCTCAATGAAGGTGACCTCGGCATTATCGTGCTTGACCACACACCTTTCTATGCCGAATCTGGTGGCCAGATTGGCGATAGTGGCGAACTAAAAGGTGGTGATGGCATTTTTGCCGTAGAAGATACGCAAAAGATTCAAGCCGCTGTATTTGGTCATCATGGCACCTTGAAAACAGGCAGCCTGAAAGTCGGTGATCAAATTATCGCTAAAGTAGATATGCATGCACGTGCCAACACCATGCGTAACCACTCTGCCACGCACTTGATGCACAAAGCCTTGCGCGAAGTACTGGGCGAGCATGTGCAACAAAAAGGCTCACTGGTCGATACCGATAAAACCCGTTTTGACTTTGTGCATAATGCGCCGATGACAGACGAGCAAATCCTAAAAGTCGAACAAATCGTCAACGCCGAAATTCTTGCTAACGTCTCAACACAAGCACGTGTCATGGATCTTGAGTCTGCTCAAGAAACTGGCGCCATGATGTTATTTGGCGAGAAATACGGCGATGAAGTACGCGTACTGGATATTGGCAGCTCACGCGAGTTATGTGGTGGTACGCATGTCAGTCGCACCGGCGATATCGGTCTATTCAAAATACTGAGCGAATCAGGTGTAGCCGCTGGCGTACGCCGTGTTGAAGCCACTACGGGTGAAGGCGCCCTCAAACTGATTCAGTCACAACAAGCTTTACTCAACCAAGCCGCGAGCGAGCTTAAAGCTCCTGTGCAAGAACTGCCCGCAAAAATCGTGCAAATCTTAGATAACGTTAAATCGTTAGAAAAAGAATTGGCGCGTTTAAAATCGAAACTTGCCTCTTCGCAAGGTGATGACTTAGCAGCCCAAGCCATTGAAATTGCGGGGTTCAAAGTATTAGCCGCAACGCTGGAAGGCGCTGATGCCAACACCCTACGCGAAACCATGGATAAGCTGAAAGACAAACTAAAATCAGCTGCCATTGTTCTAGCGACTACCAATGACGGTAAAGTGAGCTTAGCTGCAGGCGTAACTGCCGATTTAATCGCAAAAATCAAGGCTGGTGAACTTGTGAACCATGTTGCCAGTCAAGTAGGTGGCAAAGGTGGCGGTAAACCAGACATGGCAATGGCTGGCGGCACCGATGCAAGCCAATTACCTAAAGCATTAGCCAGCGTTAAAGACTGGGTTACGAGTAAATTAGTTTAATTTAATAATCAGAATGGTCAAATAAAGAGTTCAAAATGGCATTGATTGTACAAAAATACGGTGGGACTTCAGTAGCGAATCCCGAAAGGATTCGCAATGTCGCAAGACGTGTAGCGCGCTATAAGGCAATGGGACACCAAATCGTGGTGGTGGTATCAGCCATGTCAGGTGAAACTAATCGATTGATTGGCCTTGCCAAAGAACTCATGGCAGACCCAGACCCGCGAGAACTGGACATGATGGTGTCCACTGGTGAACAAGTCACCATCGGCATGACAGCTCTGGCATTGATTGAACTTGGCATTAAAGCTAAAAGCTACACTGGCGCTCAAGTCAAAATCTTAACAGATGATGCACACACCAAAGCACGTATTCTGAATATTGACCAAAGCAATCTTAAAGCTGACTTAGAAGCAGGCTATGTATGCGTGGTGGCCGGCTTTCAAGGTGTGGATGAAAAAGGCAATATCACGACACTAGGTCGTGGCGGTTCTGACACCACAGGCGTGGCACTCGCTGCAGCGCTTGGTGCTGATGAATGCCAGATCTATACCGATGTAGACGGCGTGTACACCACTGACCCGCGCGTAGTACCTGAAGCACGTCGCTTAAAATCAATCACCTTTGAAGAGATGCTAGAACTCGCTTCACAAGGTTCAAAAGTACTGCAAATTCGCTCAGTGGAATTTGCAGGAAAATATAAAGTTAAATTGCGTGTGCTCTCCAGCTTTGAAGAAGAAGGCGATGGCACACTGATTACATTTGAAGAAGATGGTAAGGGAAACGATATGGAAGAACCAATTATCTCAGGCATTGCATTTAACCGCGATGAAGCCAAAGTCACTGTATTAGGCGTGCCAGACCGCCCAGGTATTGCTTATCAAATCTTAGGCCCAGTGGCAGATGCTAACATTGACGTGGATATGATCATCCAAAACGTTGGTGCAGATGGTACAACTGACTTCACGTTCACTGTGCATAAAAATGAACTCAATAAAGCATTAGCCATACTAAAAGATAAAGTACAAGGTCACATCGGCGCGCGCGAGATCAATGGTGATGACAAAATCGCCAAGGTTTCAGTAGTAGGCGTTGGCATGCGCTCACACGTTGGCATTGCTAGCCAAATGTTCCGCACGCTTGCTGAAGAAGGTATCAATATCCAGATGATTTCAACTTCAGAGATTAAAATCGCTGTGGTGATTGATGAGAAATACTTGGAACTCGCTGTGCGCGTACTACACAAAGCATTTGAATTGGAAGAAGCTTAAAACGCATTTGCAAAACTAAGGTTAAGTTGTAATATTTAGCCATCGTTTTGTGATTGATTTTTAGAGGGGTTTCGAGTAATATCGCGCCCTCACGAGAAACATTAGTGAAGCGAAGTTGAAGTAAACGGAGAGCTGGCCGAGTGGTCGAAGGCACTTCCCTGCTAAGGAAGCATACGGGCTTAAATCTGTATCGAGGGTTCGAATCCCTCGCTCTCCGCCAGTAATACAGTCTATTTAGAGAACATTCTCCTTTTAGAAATAAGCCGCATCACGTATAATGTTGGTCTTAGTAATTTGAAGTTAGTTACATGCGCCCGTAGCTCAGCTGGATAGAGTACTTGGCTACGAACCAAGGGGTCAGGAGTTCGAATCTCTTCGGGCGCACCATAAAAAAACAAAGGCTCACAGCGATGTGAGCCTTTTGTCTTTCATATGATCTCTAAAGCATAGATTGCGATTGACCGAACTGTTCGTTTAGATTTTTCAAGGCCATGGACTCGCCGCGAACTCGAAAGAAAGCACCTTCATTCTCTGAGCGCTCCTCAAGTACCTGACAGTTCGCGTAGATTTCCCCACGCATTTGCTGCGCTGACCAAGGAAGGAAAAGCTCAACCTCTACCAAATCCTGCTGGAAAAAATCAATAATTGTCTGGCGTAGCTTTGCGACCTCATCAGGGCGGCGTGCGCTCATTACGACACAATCCGGGTAGCGGGCACGCAACATCGCTTCATGTTCAGCTTGTGCCGCTGCGTCACCCACATAATCTATTTTATTGAAGACGCGGATTTTAGGCACGACATTCGCACCAATCTCCTCAAGCACTTCATCGGTGACCTCAAGCTGACGCTCAAACCCGGGATCGCTTGCGTCAATGACATGGAGTAGCAGCGATGCATCAAGTGCTTCATCTAGCGTTGATTTGAACGAGGCAACAAGTCCGTGAGGCAGGTTTTTGATAAAACCAACCGTATCACTCACAAGTACGCGCGGCACGCTCGCCGGGTGGAGTGCCCGTACTGTCGTATCAAGCGTGGCGAATAGTTTGTTCGCCACCAGCACTTCACTTCCAGTGAGTGCACGCATCAAGGTGGACTTCCCTGCATTTGTGTAGCCAACGAGCGCCACACCGGCAAGCCCCTGACGTTCTTGTCTACGGGCGCGCTGCGTTTTGCGTTCTGCGTCCATCGCAACGATTTCCTGTTGCAGTTCGGCGATACGGTCACGAATCTTGCGTCGGTCTAGCTCAGTATGCGATTCGCCACCTCCCCGACCGCCAGCGCCACTGCGTTGCCTGCCTTGTGGCCCCGCCAGTTTTGCCGCTTCACGCATACGTGGCGCCATGTAGCCAAGACGGGCAATTTCCACCTGGGCACGTGCGGCGCGCGAACGGGCATTGCGGTGAAAAATCTCGAGGATGACCATGGTGCGATCCATGACCTCGCGGCCAACCTCTTTTTCTAGATTGCGTGCCTGTGAAGGTGATATCTCATGGTCGACCAAGATGACATCGATATCGGCTGATTCGGATTCGTTGTTCACGAAGTCATGTATTTCCTGCCGCTTGCCGATACCAAGGTAGGCCGTCATGTCGAAGCTGGCACGATTCTGCTTGAAGGTGCGAACAACCTCATACCCTAGTGTTTTTGCAAGCTCACGGAGCTCGGTCAGCGATGCTTCGAACTCTATGTCGCTTACGCTAGGTAGTTGAACGGCCGCCACGACGGCGTACTTGGGGGTTTCTTTGACTTCTATTTGCATTAGCAGATTACATCTCTTGATTGAGCGAGGTCAGATAATACCTGAAATGTAATAGCCGCTAACCCTTTTAACTAGCAGCGATCAATTGAACCTTCTTTTTCTGATTTGCAATCGATTCAATCAAAGCACGCAATTCGTTTGCAACCTCCGGATGTTTAAGTCCTAGACGTATGGTTGCTTCCAAGTAACCGAACTTAGAGCCGCAGTCATAGCGCACACCATCGAACCTATAAGCCAGAACCTGTTCTTCAGTTAATAGCGCTGAAATGCCATCTGTTAACTGAATTTCGCCACCTGAACCTGGCGTAATATTATGAAGATGATGAAATATTCTAGGCGTGAGGATATATCGCCCTACAACACCTAATGTTGAAGGTGCATCTTTGGGATCCGGCTTTTCTACAATTGCTGAAACTTGCTCTATGTTTTTATTAAGTGGCGTGGTTGCGACGATGCCATAACTCTTGGTTTGATCACGAGGTACATCCTCAACGCCTAACAGCGAACAACGATAGTAATCGTATGCATCGACCATTTGCTTCATGACGGGTACTTTTCCATCTAATAAGTCATCCGCCAAAATGACTGCAAATGCCTCATCATTGATTACCGGCCGAGCTAAACGAACGGCATGACCCAAACCTAGCGCTTGGGTTTGACGAATATAAATACAATTAACATCTTTAGGGACAATGTTACGAACGATTTTAAGTAGTTCCGTTTTACCATTACGCTCTAACTCATTCTCTAATTCATAAGCCATATCAAAATGGTCTGAAATAGAGCGTTTATTACGGCCAGTAATAAATATTAGATCTTTAATACCAGCGGCTACGGCCTCTTCAACTGCATATTGGATTAACGGCTTATCAACAATAGGTAACATTTCCTTTGGGTTTGCCTTAGTCGCTGGCAAAAATCGAGTGCCTAAGCCCGCAACTGGAAAAACTGCTTTAGTAACTTTTTTCATAATGTTCCATTACCTTTTATTTAAAATTGAATTCATTTATATACGTGAATATGTGATTTTGTTTCCCACTGCCATGCATGGGCAATGATTGTTTCCAGGTCTGTATATACCGGTGCCCATGCCAGTGTTTTCTTAGCCAAGGTAGCATCGGCCACCAATCTCGCCGGATCACCTTCGCGCCGTGGCGCTTCGATGACTTTCACTTTTTTTCCAGTCACGCGCTCTGCTGCCGTGATGACCTCTTGCACAGAAAAACCTTCACCATTACCCAGATTAAAGCGCATGCTAGCGCCGTCTTTAACCAGCTTCATGAGTGCCAGCAAGTGTGCTGAACATAAATCAACGATATGGATATAGTCTCTAATACAGGTTCCGTCTGGCGTATCGTAATCACGACCGAATAAGCTGATATGTGACCGCTTTCCAGAGAGCGCTTGTAATATCAAAGGGATCAAATGCGTTTCCGGCTCATGCCGCTCACCAAGCAAGCCAGAAGGGTCTGCTCCGGCTGCATTAAAATAACGCAGACACACTGATTTCAAGCCATAAGCACGCTCATAATCTGCAAGCACCTGTTCCACCATCCATTTAGAGCGGCCATAAGGATTCAATGGATTTTTTGAATGCATTTCATCAATCGGCACATATTCTGGCTCACCAAATACCGCTGCTGTAGAGGAGAATATAAAGTTATTTACCTGATGCTTCACCATGGCATTCAATAAATTCAACGTGTTTGTAAAATTGTTTAAATAGTATTTATCTGGGTGCTGAACGGATTCTCCAACTTGAATATAAGATGCAAAATGCATCACGGCTTCAGGCTGATATTTTTCAAATACCTGGTCTATTGCTCCTAAGTCAGCCAAGTCACCTTGTACAAACTCACCGCCCAGTACAGCATCGCGAAAACCTGAAGACAAATTATCAAAGGTGATGACACTGTGTCCGCCATCTACCAACATCTTCACCATGTGTGAACCTATGTAACCTGCACCACCAACTACTAAAATTTTCATACTGTCTCCAAATAACCTATTACCGATATACTTATGATTTAATACCAATCTAAATATACGTTTTTAAACGCTTTGTTTCCTATATTTAAAACAAAATACCAGAAATACCAGAATATCTAGGGTATATCGCTTGAGTAACCTTTTTGGTTCGAGGCATAAACGATAGAACCATTCCATGCGAATCTTCTGTATCCATGTGGGTGCTCTGGGTTTGTCACCTGCCCAAAAGTCGAATAGCGCACCAACACCAGAAACTAATTTCGCATCTAGCACTTGATAATGCTTAAGAACCCACTGCTCTTGCATAGGATTACCCATCGCCACCAACACTACATCCGCAGCCGATTCGTTTATTTGTTGTATAAGATTAGGATTCTTTACGCCATCATACCCATCACAGCTGCCAACCACAATTTGGCCCAGTTCACGTGCAAGATGTTGAGCAGCTTTATCAAGCACTGTAGATTTTCCACCAAGTAAAAATACACGTAACGGTTGCTTGGATTGACTAAAGAAATAAGGCGTAAAGTCTGTACCATTCAAGTTGGATTTGAATTTTTTCTTATGCAGTAGATAAGCCGCAATATCCATTCCAACACCATCATTTACGATAATCACATCTTCATTATGCATTTCTTTAAGCCACGGCCTGCACTGCACAATAAAGTTAGTGTTCGCAAAGAAAAGTATACTTTTTTTATGCGTGGCCATACGTTGCAATATCTCTGTTGCTAATATGTCTTTGCTTGTTTCCCTCACAGGAAACTCTGCTACCAAGATAGATGTTTTATCTAACATACATGCTCACTAATCTAAAAATCGTTGTGGGACTTATATACAGTCCGTAGTTAAGGCTTACCGTAATCCATCGGTAAAAACTGTAGTTTGTTCCATGGGAATCCATTCAAAATTGCATAAGACTGAGTAGAGCCAAATAACAATTTATATGGATTAGGTAGCAACGTGAGTGAATCTGCGCTTACATAAGAATAAGGATTCTGCGCACGTATTGAAATTGCACCTGCTTTATCCCAAACCACAAAGCCGTATTTTTGCGCTGCTTTAGCAATCACTTTACCCATAGGGTGCATATTGAGTGAGTCCACATTAACGCTTGGGTCTAACCTGAAGCGCAAACCTTCTGGGATGCGGTTTGGTGCATTGGTAGGGTTGAGTCCGTCCGAACGATGTGCAGGCCAAGAAAATATCGTAGATTTTTCAATATCGACCAGACTGATACCGATTGCGTGATTAATGACGCCACTTTGCAGTTCTTCTGCAGTGATTTGACCACCTATAAAAGGCAAACTAGTAGCCGTGGTACCGTAGTAGCCAGCAAATGCTCCTTCGTTGATTGAGGCATTCTGTATACGGCCGCCCCAGCACGCTTGCCAGCTGCCGTTCACCTTCTGCATTCGCCAGAACTCCCAAAGCGTTTTGGTCGTTGGGTCGTACACCGTCATTTCAGAATCCGTACCAGCCGCCGGTATCGCATTCACTGGAATTGGCACCTGAGTAAATTGCTCAGCCAAGCCTTTATCCTTGTAGCCTTTACGCTGACAATCCCACTCCGCAACCGTCACTTTAGGGGTGCTGGATGTTGCATAATAAATCGGACTCGCATAGCTGGTGGTATTGATATTGACCGTACCATAATAAGCAGCTTTTTGACGCTGAAACTCTTGCGTAAAATTAGCTGAATTAGCATGCAAAGGCGCATCAGCTGGGATAGGCTGATACCAAAAACTAGTGGTCGAAAAAATAATGTTCTTGTTAGCAGCATCTTCTGCTTCCACCATCAATGAAGATGTCATGCCGATAACAACTAATAAAGTCCGCATAGGTAATTTATTGTTCACGATTAAACCTCACACTAATGAAATTAGATAAGCTCTTACCGAAGGCAATGCACCTTTTTTCAAAATAGAAAGTAGACACATGCGCAAGAAAAAATAACACCGTAAACAATAATGGACGTTTCATATATTTATCCCAACCTTCGCCGCTACCTAGCCATGTAGAAGCCAATAATGGATGGATGATGTAAAGCGCATATGAAATACTCGCTATATAAAAAAGCACTTTATGATTAAGCAACTGGCTCACTCTAGTTTCTGGATTAAGCAACGTAGTGCCTATGAGCAATGCGGCAAAGTATGGTCGTAAATACATGAGTGCTTCACCGCTTGGATGACATGAAATGATGAGCAGCACTAGCATTAATAAGAAATTCTGCTTACGCACAAAGTTAAAAATGCTTTCACCTAATTTCCGCTCATAAATGAGCGCTAAAACCCCACCCACTAGAATCTCATCAATACGCAAATGTGTGATTACGGAGACATGCGCATCTTGGCTCACACGTAATGCCGTAATAGCAAGGCATATGAGTGGAATCAATAACAGCCCTTTCTTCTTCAACAGCGCCACTAAAATAGCAATGCCAATATAGAAATGCATTTCTACGCACAAGCTCCATAAATGCTCCGTAACATGGGGCACCAAGGGTTTTGGAGGGTAATTGGCATAAAAAAACAAATGAGCCAGCCATGTACTGATGTCAGCCGAGAATAACCATAAAGTAACGACCATATATAGCCAAGCTATAGGCAGAATCCTAAAAAAACGCCTGATCAAGAAATCTACGACATCGTCTCTATGCAATAAAAAACGTGTGACTAAAAACCCTGATAACGTAAAAAATAGGGCCATACCGAAGAGCCCGGCATCATAATTTAGATGCATGGCTTTTGGTCCAAGCGGCAAAAGATGACAGGCTAAAACCGCCAGAATACTGACAGCACGCCAACCGTCTAGAACTTTAAAACGATCGTCTATCATCTTAATCTCGCTTAGAACGTACCCATTCAACCTGACGCTTAACTAGAAACCTCAAATAAAGCGGAATCTTTGCCAGCATATAAATTGGCGCGTAGGTTAAATGAGAGATTGATAAAATGGATTTGCCGAATTTAGTCCATGCACAAAGCACAGCCAAACCAAGTAGGAGGAGTAAAGGAATTCCCAATAGCCATGGAAGCAAAGCATTGGTTACCAACATCATCACAATGGCAATCATTGATAGCACGGTGACTAGCAGCGTGAGTAAAGCTAGCGGCGGCACACATAGATCCAATACCAAAGCAAACATACCAAGATTCAGCTTAGTGATGCTTTTAAGAAGCAGGGCTGGCCCTTCTTTTACTATCATGGCTAAATGTCCATGTTCCCACCGAGTGCGTTGTGATTTAACGCCTTCATTGTTGAGTGGGAATGTACTGGTCACTACCGCCTCTGGGCAAAACAATGGCGCATGTCCCTGCTCGGCAAAATCTAAACCCAGTTTTAAATCTTCTACAATATGTCCACTCGCCAGGTTCGCCTTCTGGATTAACGCCCAGGGAAATGCCATGCCGGTTCCCATGAGCTGGCATGGTAAATTGAGTCGGTGATAGCCTAGTGCGCGCGCCCAGTTTTTAACAGCCCAGGCAAACTCTGCAATCTTCGTTTTTAGTCCGGCACTGGGTGGTGAATACATTAAGTAAAGCGCTTGCACCGGTCTATTGCGACTAAGCGCTAAATGAGCCAATCGAGTTAAGGTACCAGCTTGCAACAAGCAATCTGCATCAATAATAATCACCACTTCTGGTGGATCATTATTCTCCAGGTAACGCATCCCGAAATCCAAGGCGTAACTTTTTCCACGCTGCACGGCGTCGCTACGCTCAATTGCTATAGCGCCGTTATCATGCGCCACTATTGCGGTTGAATCAGAACAATTATCAGCAATCACCACTACTCGGTCCTGCGGTTCAAGTTGCTGCCTAATGGAGTCTAATGTGGCAGTAATTCCATGCTGCTCATTATGCGCAGGAATGAGAATCGCAATCGAAGGTCGACGATTTGCAGGCTGCTGGGTTGATGGCACTGCCTGATGTCGATACGGTAACAATGAAATGAGTATCTGTATGGAAAATACCAATACTGGTATTGCCAATAGCATCACGCAAATGATGAATAATATCTGCACCGCTATCATGCAATGTTCCTCACTGAAAAACGTGACACAGACGCTGTATCTAATTGTATTGCATCATCAAAAAGCTGGCTTAATTTAGCCGCTTCAGTATCAATAGAGTGCCGCTCTAATACACGCTGATAACCCGCATTGCCCATCGCTTCCAGTTGATAAATTGGGGTAGTTAAAAACTCTTCTAATACACGAGCCAATTCTTCTACATCACCTGCGGGGAACAACCAACCCGACTCACCATCCCGCACTAACTCAGGGATACCCGCCACATAGGTTGTGAGTACTGGTCTTCTTAGCGCTAGCGCTTCCATAATCACGACCGGCAAACCTTCAGCAAAACTAGGTAAAACTAACGCACGTGCTGTCAATATCTGTTCACGCACTTGTTCACTACTGATCCAACCAGTGATTGTGATGTGTTTTTTCAAGCCATATTTAGCGATAAGAGTTTCAATCTCTCCGCGCATTTCACCATCACCAGCAAGCACCAGCTCGAACACAATGCCTTTTTTTGCCAACAGGTTAAATGCATTCACTAACAGTAGCTGCCCTTTTTGCTCGCATATACGCCCTACGCATACAAGCCTTGGCGACTGGGTAATTGGCTGTGGTTGAACATCATGAAAGGATGATTCCAATCCGCAATGCACCACATGAATCTTGTGCCAGTCGCTATAGTCCGCCCAGCGATACAACTGGCTGCGCGTATAAGAACTAATACCCACCACAAATGCAGCGTGATGTATTTTTTCTTTCAGGTATAAAAAAGTAGTCTTATCAAACTCTTCCGGACCATGCACGGTAAAGCTATAACTAGGGCCACCCAACAAACGCGCCAACATCACCACTTCCGTTGAATTAGTTCCGAAATGCGCATGAATGTGTTGTACGTTTTCATCTTTAAGCCAAGCTAATACCTGCGAGGCTTCTGCCAAATAAATTAGATGGTATGGCCATGACCTATCGGCTCTAATACCCATCTTTAGCGCAAACTTTAAAGCTGATAGAAACTTTAATGGCGCTGTAAAAAAGGCCTTTAGTACAGCTATAAACAATCCAAATAAGCCAGCCTGCAGCACGTATTTGGTTTGCTGCCGCTCACGCGCATCTTCCGCATCGACAATATCTGCATCCCAGCCACGCAGGGCAATGCGCACAATCTCAAACCCTTGCTTCTCGAGAGCCAATATCTCTCTGCGAATAAAGCTGTGACTCACCTTAGGGTATTGATTGATGAAATATGCGATTTTATTTTTAGCTACCAAAACAGTTCCTTAAAGATTTGTTGCATTTCTATACGCTTGCATGAAGTTTCTAGCGCGCTTATTCATGATTAGCCTCGATTATTCGAGCAGGGATTCCCACCGCGGTAGCGCCATCTGGCACGTCTGTAATAACCAAAGTCATCGCACCAATTTTGCAGTCATTACCAATGCGTACATCACCCAACACTTGCGCATAGGCACCAAAATCAACATTGTCACCAATTGTTGGAACCCCGCCATTTTCAATACGATTACCTATGGTCACGCCCTGTCTTAACGTGCAGTTTTTACCTATTACAACGTCCGGATGAATAAATATCCCGCCGAAGTGCCATATACGTAAGCCGCCACCGATACTGGCTGACTTTGGCAAACTGACACCAATAAGCGTTTCTATCAATCTAAAGAACGTCCAATAAAAGACCGTGCAGAACTTCTTAACAAGGCCTTCTTGCTGCACATCAATCCTGCGTCCGAGCCGATAGAGCCAAACTGCCCAAATTGATTGTTCCTTGAAAAATGGTCTTTTCAAGTTGTATCTGGCTAAATCTTCAGCCCACTCCATATCAACTGACACTCAAGCCTCCTATATTCAATTTGGGTTGCTCATCGTCAGCTTGAGTGCTTGCAACTTCAGATTGCTTTTGTTTGGCATATCCCACCGCATAGGTAGCGCCAAGTACAAACCACAGATACCAGTTAAATGAGAGGTAAGACAGCATGTTGTCTGAGTACGAGTTCAAGGCGAACTCAAGCAAAAACATAATCGATGAGAAAATCATGAGCTTATTTTTTTTGTAAAAGGGCAACAACAATCGACCAAGCTTTACATGCAACCAGACGAAAGCGCCTAGGCCTAACGCCCCAGTTTCATAAAACAACTGTACGTACACGCTATGTGCGCCGTGCTGCTGCCCGCCAGACATGGTGAAAAATTTGGCTGAATAATATTTAAACGCTTCTAACCCATAGCCAAGAAAATAATGAGCCGGCTCCATCGCTTGAAGACCCTGGCTCCATATCATTTTGCGCCAAGCATATGAATTCAACTTACTGTAATTAACGACCTCGTTACCTTGCGACAAATCGGTAAATCGGTCGCGAATTTCTGGAATCATCAATCCAACAATCGGCAGTAAAAAAATGATAACCAAATACTTACGTTCGTAAATCAATGCATACAAGGTAAAGAATGTGAAACATGTAGCCCAAGCACTGCGTGTTTTCGTCATCACCAGTAAAGCTAGCATCAGAAAAATATAGATCGGCATCGTTCTGCGAAAGAACAATGGAATATAGCTAGCATTGGATTTATAAAAATAAAACCCTAAGGAAATCATTAACACCAGATAAAAAGCAAAAATATTGGGATGTGAAAAGGTGCTGCTAATGCGGAAACCTTCTGAACTGGCAAAGCCGCCAGTCGCCGCATCTATAAAGCCATAGACAACAGGGATAATTGACGAGTAAAAGACTGCACGCATCCATCGTCCGTAATCTTCTTCGCTTTTAATCAAGGTGATCGCCAATGCAAAAATAGCCGCGTATGACACCAAGGTCAGATAGGTTTTAAGTGCAGTAATAAACTCAGGCGCAAATCCCAATGTGATCATCGAGATCGCTAAAAAGCCCAACCAGGTTTGCTTCAGTATTTTGCGTACAGGATTCGGTTGTTGAATAATCGCGATCAGCGCAATCAATATCACCAATGCATTGAGTACTGCGCCTAGTCCAAAACTACCCAGTTTAGTTATTTCTAAAAGAGGGTCTAACGCCGCTCGAAAAAGGATGATTAGAAAGAAAAGCGTATATCTATCTAGTAGGAAAATTAGCCCTACTACTATGGCACCCGGCAATGCCAACAATATCCCTAAATGGTCGCCAACGTTGTTCACAAAAAGTGCAACGAATACACCCATCACAACAGCCATGCATAAGCTAATGCCAACAATAAGTGCTGGTGATAATTGCAATGTGGACTTTGAAAAGTTATTCATTTGTTCAGGTGCTAAAAATCTTTAGCCCTCTAAAATCCCATTGGCATTGATAGTCAAAGCACTTCTGTTTCTTACAGTGTCAACAATCCAGGCACGTATGCTGCGCCACTCATTGTTTGAGGCTTGGTATTTGAGAACGAAACCGAAGTATCGAGATAGCATGATGGGAATAGATCTATTGCTAATCACCCAACGGTAGGCCATTTCACGCTGACGCAACTTTGCATCAGGGATTAATTTGCCCAGCATAATTTTAAGAAGCTGATATTCCTTAGAAAAATCACTTTTTGTGGGAAATCGAATTAACTTCTCGCCGTGATTGCAAAACGGTGCTGGATCAAAGGCTTGCACATCATGGATAAGCGACAAGGTTTGAATGAAATTTCTTGAAATGTTGAGCGCTACATTACTTTGTTCTACATATTTAGTAGCACTGATATTGGCACCATGCCAACGATATTGAATAAGTTCTTGCTGAATATTTTCACACTTACACACTAACGCCAGTTGCCCAAACAGAAAATAATCTTCGGCTAAACCCGGCACCTCAATCTGCTGATGTGTGGGCAAAATCTGTAAAAAATCCACCCCATAGCGCGCTTTCAATTTACGTATTTCAGGCAATCGCATTGCTACGGTGGGATGCATAACTGGCGTTCTAAAAAGCGCCATTGCACGTATCGCGTGTTCATCAGCAGGTACATAAAAGCTGCCAATTCTCTTACCATCAGCATCAATGACTTCACCTAATGAACCCACCAATACTAAATCGTCATCAGCGGCAAAAGCCTTAGCAATCTCTTCCATTCGGTTAGGCATGGAAATATCATCTGCGTCTTGTCTCAATACATATTGGCAATCGCATATCTCTAAACCACAATTCAAAAGCCCGGAAAGCCCTTTCGCCTCTGGAAAGGATTTCACCACTACGCGTGGATCACGCGCAGCATATTCAGTCGCTAGTTCAAAACTGCCATCTGTGGAACCGTGATCTAAAACGAGCAGGCGCCAGTCCTGGAAAGTCTGATTACAGATGCTATCCAGCGCCTCAGCAAAGTAAGCGATACCGTTTTTTACCGGTAACAATACGTCAAAAGTTGCCATCTTTATTTCCAGATATAATTTTTAAGGTTAATACTCAAAATTTTCCAGCTTCACAATGTCGCTTCGCTCTGTCCATACCTTGTAATATCCTGAGTTTTTTCCGTAACTGTTATCTAGTACCGTGTGTGGCTTACTCATCAGGCACGCTAAAATATGACCGTGCAGTCTATCGGTCACGATATATTCATGTGTCGCGAATAATTTAATTGCATCATTGATTAAGGTATTGGCATAGCTAAGCCAGAGCTTTGAAAAAATCTTATTTCCCAACATCCCTAACCCGGCCCGAAAAAACACCCGCATGCCGAGATAGAACAACCTAAAGTTTTTCTCACGCTTACCTACTAGTTCCGGCCAATCGGTAATAGTGTCAAATTGCATATCTGCTATATGCTTTGCTGACTTCTCACCATCAGTACGGCTCAGCAGAAGCGTCTTTTTGTATGGCACCTGATGAACTTTTAAAGGGTAAAGATGATGCGCCATATCAGGTGCTAAGTAAGCGTGATTAGTAAATTTATGCGCCAGTGCATAAGAGTGTTCGTCGCGTACACACAAATGAATATCATGGTGTGTACGGAATAGCGCCACTGACTTAGCCATCGCCTCAAAGGAAGAGAAATGTATCGTTTGCGGCAAGATGATGATTCTGTTATCTGGCTTTTCTTTGGCGACTCTTTCCCTTAATGATTGCATCCCTGCATAAAGGTCACCAAAATTGCCGCCGCCTTGAAATACCACCACTTCATCAGGCCTTATCCAGTCAATATCAAAGGCAAATATCGGCGCAATTATTCTGGGGGTTAGTTTATTCTTCTTAAAATAACTAAGCGTGCCTGCCATGATGAGCAGATCACCGATGTTGCCGTACACTGGCATGTCTACATACACAAAGCTCTTGTCACCAATTAAATCTTTAATAAAATCATGCTGGCCAATGACATCCAACATTAGGTCATCATGTCTGAGCTTAATTTCTTTATTCGTCGATATTTTCAAGGTTTCACCCACTTTCATCGCGCTGCGTTTGTAAATTTAAGCACTGACTTAATATCTGCTTTATTAGGTAATATTTTCGGTGTTGGTTCTTTAAGCACGTAAGGGTAAATGCCCAAAGTAACGCTGAGCCTTAGCACGGCGCCAATCAGCATCAATCCGCTTAAATAAATCGTGATATTCTCGTGCGGCAAAAATGGCAATACGATTAAGACAGGAATGACCGAAATAAACTGCCTAAAAAACACCAACCCGGGTCTACCTCCCGCATTGAATCTTTGTGCTAACGTCCAGCTAGCACCTCCAATGACACACTCAAAAAGCAAAATGGCAAAGGGAATCGTCATGGATGAGAACGCCTCACCATACACAAATGGAATGAGCCAAGGAGAAATGGCCGCGCCGATAGCCGCAAGAACTAGCATGGGGATAAAGGTCATTCTTAATACTTGATTGACGTTAGTTGAAAGCTGTCCGATATCCTTGCCGGCAAATTTGGCATATAAGGCTGTTGATGTAGCCTCTTGCACAGCCCCTATTAGCCTTGAAGTGGTAAACGCTAGTGCATAAAAACCATATTCAACGATGGTTCCCATTTTCAACAAGGCTAACTTATCAAAATTCACTAGTAGAATGCTCAGCAACACGGTGCCATGATGTTTGATGCCATAACCCAGCATATCTTGCCAAGTAGCACTAGACTGCGCGTTATGATGGTTGTGCCAAATGGTATTTTTTTGAGCCCATACCATGCCACATAGCATTAAAAATCCACTCACAATAATCTGGGCAATTAATATCTCTACAAAAGTCAGTGACTCAAAAGATGAAATGATGATACCGAGCAATAATAAATTGCCCGCTACCAGTCCGAATCGCATGATATTAAAAAAGCGTAACTCATGATTTAACTGGCTAAGCGCATTGAAATAGGCATAGCCACCCGAGACCATTGCCATGATGACAATGAGGTAAAGTTGCTGATGCAATTGAAATTCGCTGGACAACTGCAAGCCAAAATAAGCAAAACAAGCTGAAAGCAGCGCAATGAATAATAAGGAAAATACAAAAAATATTTTGTAATTGAATCCTTTTTCTGCACCTTGGTGATACACAAAGGTATTCGCCAAACCAAAGATAGCCGCATTACCTGCGAGCGTTGCAATCAATAAAGCCCCAGAAAGTAACCCTCTACCTTCTGGGCCAAGAATACGTGCGGTAATGATGGACGTAAAAAAACTAATCGCAGTGATCAATACTGTGGTGACCAACGTAGTGCTAGATGCCTTTAATAAACTAGCCACGGCTGTCTATTCCAAGCTTGTTTGTTAAACGATGGTTCGTGAATAAGAGTGAAGGGAGTTTTTTAAAAGTCATTTAAAACCGCCCCCACGATATTGACGCCTGTCACTACAAGCTGGTCTCGCACATTTTCCAGCTCTGACGTGCGAGTTTTATTCAATCTCGATACGAGTAACGCGCCGTCACAACGCGCGGCCACTGTTTGTGCATCTGAGTTTGCGACTGCTGGCGCTGTATCTACAATAATGACATCATAAAAACCCGCCACTTGTTCCATGAAATCAGTAAACACATAGCGGCTCAATAACTCCTGTGGGTTAGCCGGTATTGTGCCCGCGCCTAATACAGTTAAATAGGGGAATGGCTCAATCTTAGTGGCGACATCTAAATCAGCCCGACCGACCAGAATGTCAGATAAGCCAAGCTGCTCTTCTAAATTGAATATTTTATGCTGGCATGGGTCTCTCAAGTTTGCGTCAATTAAAAGCGTTCGCTCACCTAACTGAGAAAATACCACGGCCAAGTTTGCGGCTAAATTACTGCAGCCCTCACCCATATTGGGCGAAATAATGGCTAAAGATTTATCAGCTTCATTAAAGAATCGTGCATTCAGCTGACTACGTAAGCCTCTTAGTGCCTCTACTTGCGGGGAGAATGGTTGGTATGCCGCTACTAAATCTTTACTGAATCCACTTTGATTCGCTTGTAAATACGGGTGATCAAATTGTTGAGATAGCGCCTGACGCATATCCGATTGCGTGATGAGGCCTAATTTTTGCGCCGCTGCACCAAAGCGTAAACCTTCAATTTTTTGTAAACTCCATATACGCTCAGCATCTATTTGCGTAATTTTTCCTGAATCAACCAGTATCTTACCGATGCGCATATCATGGCTCTCCGCCTTAGATAGCGGCATTAAGTGCTCTTTTACATTCACAATTGCCATCCTTATATCCTTAAGCCGTTAATCTCTAAGCTGTTAATCTTTGGTGTAATTGACTAGGCAAAATCTTCATCAACTTACTTTTAGGCTTGGCCGCGATCATGGCAAACACTGGTACATCAAGTAAGCCAGCAATATCATCACGGCTACGTATGCGCCTATCTAACAACTCAGCAATTAGTCCTAAGCCCATACCTAAGATAGCGCCGAGAATAATTGATAGTACAAAACCGACGAGTATTTTGGGACTGCTTGGGTATAACGGTATGGTTGCTGGATTTAAGATGGCAATATCACTTTGATTCGATTGTGCCTCTATACTTGTCTGGCTAAATCGTTGCGTCACCGCATCCATGGCCTTTTGTGCAACTTCAACATCTTTTTGCAACACAGCCATGTCGTCTCTTAAGCGATTAAGCTCTAAGACTTTTTTCTTCTGTCCATCTACTTGCAGTCGTAACTCGGACTCACGCTGCTGATTAATATTGGCTGAGCCGCTAATGCTGTTTGATACTCTTTGAATCTCATTATTCAATTGTGCCTTTATCTTGTTTAGCTCAGATTGGGCAGATTGATATTCCGGGTGATTCACCCCTAAATTCTGTGACAGTTCGGCTAATTTAGCTTGAGCCTTCGATTCTTCAATTTTTAAGTTTTGTATCACAGGACTCAACGCCACATCTGGGGAATCAGCGGCATTCTTTTGCGCGTTATTCTTGCGAGATTGCGCCTCTATCGCAGCCGATTGCGCTAAGCTCAATTGCGTTGATAGCTCGTTTAAACGCATACTTTCTACATCGAAATTTTGCTCTGGGTTGGTAATGCCATGTTCTTGCTGATATTGTGACAAACGCGTCTGTGCTGCCTCCAAATTATCACGCAAGGTTTTAACTTGTTCACCAAAATAACCTGCGGCTTTCTGCGCTGGCTCAACTTTAAGTTGAATGTTAGTAGCCTGATAAATATTGGCGAAGGCATTGGCTACATTTGCAGCATATTCAGGCTCTGCTGCGCTATACGTTATTTCTAAAACACTGCTTTCCTTCGATGGCGTGACCGTTAATTTTTTGAGTAGAATATCTGCCATCCAGCTACGAATATCGCCTTCACCATGCGCCGCTTCTTGAAACTGTGCCTTTACTTTATTGTTTTGCACCAGGCCTAACTTATCCACCACTTTGAGCGCTATATTCCTGCTTCTAATAATATCAACTTGGGTAGCCATGTAACCGGGCACTAGTTGCGCTGGCATTGCTACACCCGTGACTGAATCCACGCCTTTGTAATTGAGCAAAAGGGAAGTGGTCGCCTGATAACTTTTAGGCAGCATCAAAGTAACCAACAGAGAGGTCGCCACGACGACCATAAATGTCAGTACGATAATTTTGAATCGTGCTTTTAATATCAGTAAAAATTGGAAGAAATTCATAAATATCCTTAAAACAGGCTTTCTTCCACGTACAGCACATCGTTAGGCTTAATCAAATCAGTCAGTTTTGGGCTCGTTTTTTCAACATCTCCATTGGCATTGCGACGATGCAGCTTAATGTTGCGCTGTGTACCGCGTACAGTTGGGCCACCGCCCTGTGCAAGCGCCTGTACCACAGTCATACCACGTTCAACGCGGTAACTGCTTGGATGCTGCACTTCTCCGTAAATGTAGAATACCGGTGCGCGGTGCACATAGATTTGGTCTCCAGCCATGACCCATGTTTCATTATCGGTATCGGGGGAAAGAAATAAGCCTGAAACATCCACTTCTTGCTTAAACGCTTTGCCTTCACGTATGCCAGAAATCACCACTGAATCTGAAGCAGTAGGAACCATGCCGCCAGACATTGCCAACGCATCGACTAAACGCATCTTGGGTCCCTCAACCGCAAATCGACCTGGCCGTAATACTTGACCAAGAATTGAGATCTGATTGCCAGGCGTGATGTAAATCACATCGCCATTATTGAGCACTATGTCTTGTGAGTTTTTATCGCCAAAGAATAGTGATGCGATATCAACTTCGTATTTATAGGGTTTATTCTCCCGCGTTCCCGTGAGCAAAACTGACCCATTGCCCGCAATTGGCGCAACGCCACCCGCCGTTGCTATCATTTCACTTAAGTGGGTTTTAAATGTTTCCAGCGGATAGCGGCCAGGCTTATTCACCATGCCCAGCACTGCAACCTGATTACCGCGAATTTGCAGCAACACAATATTGACCTGAGGCTTTTTAACAAAGCCGCCACTCACTAAAGCTTGCGCGATGATTTGTTCTGCAGCTTGAATTGTTTTACCGCCGACTTTAACCTCACCTATCAACGGATAAGTGATTGTCCCGCTTTCTGAGACGCGCACTTCAGTACTAAGATCAGGACTCCGAAACACATTCACTTTTATTGAATCGCCTGCACCCAATAAATAGTCGACCTTGTCGTCGGCGTGTGCTGTGTATGGCGATAAGATTGAGAATGCACATATGCTAATTAAAGTGATTAATTTAAGAATGTTTAGCTTCATGTTGTTTCCTTTGTTGTCATTTCTGATTTGATCATCATTTCAGACTCACTACACCTGCGGCACTCTTAGCCTGTTTGGATTTATCCGTACTGACTTGTGCGCCCGCTTTTCCGCTGGCGACTTTCACAGTATTAGAACTGTTGGCTAAGACAGAGAAATCACCTACATACTCGATTTTGGCTTGCTTTCTAAATGACTTCATTTTTTCATTCACAATTTCATTAGCACGGCTACTCATTAAGAAGCTTCGAATAGAGCTAGCCGCCATCTCCAAGCTGATTGGCGCATCTTCCGCATGTATTAACCGCATGACATGCACCACGTCATCTGTCTCTACCATCAACATTTCACCTTTTCTTAATTGTTGTATTTTTGGCAAAAGGTTAAGAGGTAACTGCTCTGCAGGGCGTGTGTATGTTTCTTCTGAATACTTGATACCTTTTTTCAGCAGCACATTTGCAATAGCTGGCATAGATTTTTTCTTTGCTACGGCGTTCTTTATTACGGCTACAGACTCCGTATTTCTTTCCAGACTAATATCCTCGAGTTTGTAAATGCGCCGCTCAGAAAATAATGCCGGGTGCGCAAAGTAATATTGCTTTACATCATCATCAGTCGCTTTAAAGGACTCTGCAGCCAGTTTTTGTAAGTATGCTTTTACCAGCACTTCTTTTTTTGCTGTTTCCATTGCCAATACGACTTCGGGCAACCTATCCAGGCTTTCCTTATTTGCTTTTTCGATGATGATTTCCTGATCTATAAGTTTTTCCAAAATTTGCCGCTGAATTTCAATCTCATTATTAGCAGTAAGGCTGGGAGCGTCTTGCATCATTTGATTGATTTGCTTGGTAGATATTTCTACATCGTTCACTTTAGCCGCGATAGGCTCGGATAAATTTTCCGCAACTTCTGTAGTCGGTTCTTTTTCAACCGCCTCTTTTTTAGAGCAAGCGCCTAACGAAGACGCACAAGCAATGAAGCACGTAGTTAAAAAAAGATTAGAGAAATTTTTATGCATTTGGAGTGATTCCTCTATTTAAATTAAAAAGTTAATTGCCCATTAATGGTGGCAATATTGGCTGAATAGTCTTTAGCCGAAAAATTCGAGTTTCTTTGCTCATGCTGCAAATTAATGCTGAGTTTTATCGTGCTGCGCGGGCTCCAATCTGCACCAATGCCATAGCTAAAGAAGTCGTCTTCTCTATCAATTGCGCTTACTACAGGACCATCACCCAGGAATTTCCTTTTACCTATTTGGACATTAGCTTTCACGAGTGTTTTTGAAGTTGGCGCCCAAGTAGGCCTGATGGATAAAACATCATTAACCGTGTAGCTACTAGTGGTATCTTGAAAAGCAGCCAGCTTCCTACTCAAATTAATATTCAAATCTAATTTTGAAGTTGCATTCCACACATATTCTATTCCACCGAAATATCCGGAAAAATCTCGTATTGCAAAACTGTCATCTTCACGCTTGTTGTAGCCGAAATTTGCACCCACTTTAGATTTACCAGTCACGATCCAGTAGGCACTGAGTTCTTCTTCGTTTTCAGTGAAGCCTGAACTAATTAAACTTGGATTATTAGCGTCCTGGCTACCATTTCTATTGCGAAATTTAAGTGCGACATAACTATCAGAAGGAAATGAATATTTTATGCCGCCTTCTAAAGCGTCAAATTTGTAGCTGGTTTCAGGTAAAAAGGTTTGGCTATTGGTAACGTCTAAATTTGTATATCCACCCAATAAATGCCACACATTGTGCGGTGACCAATCAAAATCAAATATTTGCGTTTTTGTAGTTCTAATATTTTGCGTGTCTGAATTATTGAAATCGATGAAAGGTACTAAATCTTCCGTTCTGCTTGATGAAAGATTACCTTTCAAGCTTGGCGTTAATGCCCACAGCCAAGCAGCGTTGTAATTATTTGCATTGAAGTTTAAAAAATCAGCATTCTCGAATCTAACAATCTGGTGCACGTAGTCGAATTTGAAGGTTTGCAAGGAATAATCTTTATCAATTTTGAATCCTAGATTGGTTTTCGAGATGTTATCCGAGCGTTCGGCGCCATCTCCGGTTGGCTGCACGCCGTCGGGCAACCTGAACAAATTACTATCATGTTGGTAACTTGTACCTACATTGAAATTAAATGTGTCATCACTATCAGCCAGTGCAATAGACGTAAAGAAATTGGACAAAAGCAATGTATTAATGACTGTCATGGGCAATAGTTTTCTCACCCAATTAGATTTCATTGGCACCACTTCACATGGCTTTAATGCGTCAGTTTTGACCAGCTCTTGCAAGTTGTTTTACCTCATTCTTAAAATTATTGCGTTGAATTTGTGGGGCTCATATTAATAAGAGCTAGCCAGTTAAACAATCAGCGCAGTCTTACAATGCCGTCGGAATTCTCCTACAAATGAATCAGAACCAGCCTACTCATGATTTCTGCCTTAACGATTATATTGATCACAGGTTAATCATTTAGGCACTCTCATTGATGATGAGGATAGATAGATTGTTGAAATCCTATGGTCATAGCTCATCAATAAAAAAACGAATAAATGAAGTACCGGAAATCATCTTACTGAGCCATAACCTGGCTAACAATAGTCCGAATGAACCACTAAAACTTAAATACGAATCGAATATAGAACTGCAATTAGGGGTATGTACTATGAATACAAATATGAATTTGAATACTAAAGAACCGGTAGCGCGCGATAGCTTGAATAATTTAGATACCTTAAATAATTTAATGCATAGATCGCTGCATATTCGTTCTCATTTTGAGCTAATGCTGTGGCTGCAAAGCGATGTACAACAATTTCTGCCTCATCAGGCCATGATTGCTGCATGGGGTGATTTTTCTCTAGGTGTAATCAACATTGATATTGTGTCTGCGATACCTGGCATAAAGTCTGGCATGTTTTCCAGCCCCAACTTAACTTCGTTATTACAAAATCTCTTCAAACACTGGCATGACCACTCAAAATCTCCTTACTCTCTCTTTGTAGAAAAAGGGGTTTTTCATAATCATGAATTGGGTTGTAAGGAAGAAGGCGTCGACCTGAATCATCTCAAGAGTTTGAAGCTTGCATTGATTCATGGCATAAAAGATTATCGAGGCGGCCACGATTGTTTATATATGTTCCTAGGTGACACCAACCTTCATTCTGATTCTCGAAAGATGATCGGTGTGCTGATGCCTTATATCGATTCAACATTAAGGCAACTTCAATATGTACCAGGTCAACTTGCCGATGCTGATATCCAGCAACCAGAATCCGAATTTAAAATTGTTGGTACGCTTTCAAACAGAGAGTTTGAAATCATGACCTGGGTCAAGATGGGTAAAACAAATCAAGAAATTGGCTCAATACTCGATATCAGTGCATTTACTGTTAAGAATCACTTACAGCGCATATTCAAAAAATTGAATGTGATAAACCGCACACAAGCCGTCACACAATTCAATAGAATTTACCAAGTCCAATGAGTATGAAACAGGAAATCAACTTATTGCGCAGAGCGCAAGGTATTGTATTAGCGCGCGACAACATCCTATCCATTACTGAGTCACTCTTAGAACCCTTTATTGCAGTATGTGCACTTTGGCTCGTAGCCATTGTGCAAGAAGGACGGCTCAGTCCAATCTACATATTATTGTCGTTAATTATTTTTTTATTGACCTTTCCGGGCAACTCAAGAATCGCACTCTCGATAGACAAGGCCCTTGAAAACATCATTTTAAATTGGGTGATTCTTTCCGGACTGTTGATTCTTTTTGCCTATAGCACGCAATATCTTTACCTGTTCCCCACCGATACTATTATTTTTTGGGTGATTCTGACGCCCTCGTTACAAATACTCGGCTTTTTAACATTGAAGCTAGTTGCACCATTAATTACTAAGCTGCAAGGCCCGATTAAGCGTGCAGTAATTGCCGGTGTAAATGAACAAAGTATCGAGCTGGCGCAACGCTTGAATGGCAGTGAGGTGAAGTCCACCAAAATTGTTGGGTTCTTTGAAGACTTAAGCCTAAAGGGTGATACCAATGAAGCCGAAGTTGATGCGCTATTAGAGAACACTAGCGATGTCTCTTTACTTGGTAACATCGACGAGATGGCGAGTTACATCAAACTTCACAAAATTAATGTGATTTATATTTCTTTACCGATGTCGAATAACCCCAGAGTCCTCCAAATGTTGGATGATCTTAAAGACACCACCGTCTCTATCTATTTCTTGCCTGACATATTCATGACTGATTTGATTCAGGGACGCATGGATCAGGTGGATGGTATTCCAGTGGTTGCCATGTGCGAAACACCGTTCACCGGGTTTAGTGGCATGGTTAAACGCATCGCTGATATAGGATTTTCATTAGGGGTACTCATTCTTATTCTTCCTATTCTTATTATCATCGGCATTTGCGTTAAATTAAGTTCGCCTGGTCCCATTATCTTTAAGCAGCGGCGCTATGGCTTAGATGGCAAAGAAATACTTGTATACAAATTCAGGTCTATGACTGTCTGTGAAGATGGCGGCAAAGTGACGCAGGCAACCAAAAATGATCAGCGTGTCACTAAGCTTGGTGCTTTTCTACGCAAATCTTCCTTGGATGAGTTGCCGCAGTTTATCAATGTCTTGCAAGGTAGAATGAGTGTTGTGGGACCGCGCCCGCACGCAGTTTCACACAATGAAATGTATCGTAAGCTTATTAAAGGTTACATGATTCGCCACAAAGTAAAACCTGGCATCACGGGCTGGGCTCAAGTAAATGGCCTGCGAGGAGAAACAGAGACTCTTGATAAAATGAAAGCACGTATTGATTACGATTTGGACTATCTACGTAATTGGAGTCCAAAACTAGATATGTATATTGTCTTAAAAACTTTTTCAGTGCTCTTAAAAAAAGAGAAAAATGCTTATTAAACTTCCCACGACCAAACTTGCATGACTATTCCTTACTCACAGACTTTAGCGCGCTTTAGCTTGGTAACACTCATTTTAATGATCTTTATAGTAGGTGCCCAGCCCATTGCTGTAAACCTGTTTATGCCGCCGTTGGATAAAGTGGTACATAGCCTGACTTACGGGCTGATATTACTTCTAGCCTATTTCGCTTTTCCTAAAATAAAACTGATTTATTTATGCTTGGTAGTGCTTTCTCTAGGCGCATTAGACGAGATTCATCAACTATATTTAATAGGCAGATCACCAGGATTAGACGACTTGCTAGCTGATTTTATCGGCATTTTAATTGCCTACTCCCTCATAAAGGTCATTGATAAATTCTTTAAGCTTTAGATACTTGTGTAGAAGATGCTGTAAGAGCCCATAGCAAAAGGCCCATCAAATTGATGGGCCTTTTGCTATTACCTTACATTAATAATGTACTTTACGACGCCGTGCTACAAAAGCCATTAAACCTAAACCGGCTAGTATCATGCCGTATGTTTTTGGCTCTGACATTGACCTAAATGCTGAAGGGGGATTAACAAAGTTTACAAATGAACTACTATCATTAGCGCTATAACTAATTGCGCTAACAGCCTTCATTGTTAATGGCTTGTAATCAAAATTACTGCCAGAATTACTGAAAGTTCGGTAATTAATCATATTCACCATATTGGGAACTAAGTGACTAAATGATGCAGAATAAATATTCTCATTATCATTATTTAAGCCATCAGTTAACTGACGTGTGCCGAATAATGAACGTGAAATATAGTCACTAAATGACGAACTAACTTTGCCTATACTAATAAAATTGTATGATTTATTACTCACACTATATGCAGATGAATCTTTATTTACCGCAGCATGAATTGTAAGTGGACTAAGCGCGAAGCCAGCCACTACTATCCATGCTTTTAATTTTAAGGATGCCATAAAACCCTCCTGTAAATGATTACCTAATAACTAAATAACCTAATATTAGGCGCTTGCCGAACGCTCAGCATTAATAACCAAGCCATTACTCGACATACTCATTTAAACGTTTATCAAACTTGCTTACAATAGTCTAAATGGACTAGTGCATCTAAGCTGGTATACGACCATTCAGTTGTTGCTTCGAGAAACGATCCGCATATTGCGTTAAAATGATTGCTGGATTTCCATTAAACGCCAGACCCCTTAAACCTCATGCCAGACATCATAAATAAGACAATAAACGGCTTCGAGCCCATTGTTCATATTTCGGCAGAAGTGTTAATTCTAGGCAGCATGCCTGGCGTCAAATCATTGAGTGCGTGTCAGTACTACGCCCATAAACAGAATGCTTTCTGGAAAGTTTTAGGTGAGCTTACTGGCCTAAATCCAGATGCGCCATATTTGGAACGTCTTCAAGAATTAGTCAGTCATGGTATTGCCGTATGGGATGTGTTGCACTCTTGCAAGCGTGAAGGCAGCTTGGATACGGCGATTGACCCTAACTCTGTCAGGCCGAATGACTTTATTACTTTTTATCGCGACCATCCTAATATAAAGTTAGTTTGCTTTAACGGTGCGGCGGCTGAACACTATTACAAAACCCATATCCTCTCTACGCTGAAAAACAGCTCAATCACTTACCTTCGCCTGCCATCAACAAGCCCAGCACACGCGAGTTTATCGTTCCAAGAGAAAGTGATGGCATGGCGTGCTGTGCTTACTCAATTAGCTATTCAAAAGAACGCTACATCCTGACTTCACTGGTAGTTTCATCAGCATTGCTGCAACAAATATACATGCACCTAAACGGTGCATACTGTAAAATGTAAGGTTTTTATCTGTAGGTAAATCAATTGAAAACATACTGGAATTGGCTACTAAGATTTTCGCCTGAACCTATTGTAGTCAATCATACGGAGCGCTTGCGCGCCTGCTTGGGCGCATTGATTGGCATATTGCTCACAGGCTTGCTAACTTACGCAATTGAAGGCGGCTCTAGTGCAGTGCCATTGCTAGTCGCCCCTATTGGCGCATCTGCAGTGTTATTGTTCGCGGTGCCTTCCAGCCCTTTAGCTCAACCGTGGTCTATCGTTGGCGGCAATATGATTGCAGCTATCATAGGTGTCACTTGTGCATTATGGATTCACGATCTCATATTGGCAGCTGCACTAGCGGTAAGCATTTCTATTGCCGCCATGTTTGCTTTGCGCTGTTTGCACCCGCCCAGTGGTGCTGTGGCACTTACTGCGGTACTCGGTGGTTCTGCGATTCATGCTCAAGGTTATAGCTTTGTATTTTTTCCTATCGGCATCAACTCATTGCTACTGTTACTGGTCGCGATTGTTTTTAATAACCTCACACGCCGGCCTTATCCGCATGCAACAAAACCAAAAACTGTAGACTCACATCTCACAGCAGACATCCCACCAGAGCAGCGCTTTGGCTTTACTTCTGATGATTTGAACGATGTACTAAAACAATACAATCAGGTGCTAGATATTAGCCGCGAAGACCTGCAAAGCCTCTTCGTGCAGACCGAGATGCATGCTTATCGGCGGCGGCTTGGAGAAATTACTTGCAAGGACATCATGTCGCGCGATGTAATCAAAGTTGAGTTTGGCACAACACTGGAAGACGCATGGGCGCTGCTGCGGAAACATGACATCAAAGCACTGCCAGTTGTAGATCGCGTAAATCGTGTGATAGGCATCGTGACCCAAATTGACTTTATGAAGCATGCCAACCTTGAGGTGTATGAAAACTTCGCAAGCAAGCTGAGGCGCTTTATACAAAGAACCACGACAATAAATTCGGACAAGCCAGAAGTTGTGGGGCAAATTATGACGTCTGCTGTTATTTCGGCAAATACTGATATGCACATCATCGGGCTTATTCCGCTCATGTCACAGCATGGTTTACATCATATTCCCGTGATCAACGAAGATCGCCGCTTGGTAGGCATTGTGACCCAGTCTGATTTAGTCGCCGCGCTTTATCATGGGAATATAGATTCTGGACGTGCAGATAGCAGATTACTCAGTAAGAGTTAACTGGAAAAGTTTCTCGAATTCTTCTGCGGTGACGGGTTTGGAAAATAAATAGCCTTGTGCATAGTCGCACCCTGCTTCTTTTAGCAAGTCAAACTGCTCTTGTGTTTCCACACCTTCAGCAATGACTTGCATGTCAAGTTTATGCGCCATGACAATAATCGCCTCGCACAAGCCCATATCACTAGAGTTAGGCGAAATGTTTTTAACGAATGATTGGTCGATCTTGATGTAGTCAATATCATATTTTTTCAGATACGATAAAGACGAATAGCCTGTGCCAAAATCGTCAATCGCCACCTGAATACCAGCGTCTCTAAGCTGAAGCAATTTTTCAGCTACGCTATCAGTCGCATCCAACAGTAAATTTTCTGTAATCTCTACAACCAGACTCTCTCCAAATAAGCCAACACTTTCAAGATGTTCTAGCCATGTTGAATTGGCATGCTTAAACTGAACAGGCGATTTATTGACGCTGATCTGAAATCTGGGGTCTAAGTGCTCACGCCACTGAACTAACTGCTTGACCGCTTGATGGAACACCCAGTCACCGACTTCATGAATAAGACCGGTGTCTTCTGCAATGGGAATAAATTGCACTGGACTGATTAAACCAAGGTTAGGGTGATGCCAGCGAATCAAGGCTTCAGCTTTGTGAATTTCACCTGTCGATATCTCTATAATCGGCTGATAGGCCACGCGTAATTCGTTCCTACTGACGGCATGCCTTAAATCGTTTGCAAGCCGCATTCTAGATTGTGCAGCCGCTTGCATGGAAGGTGTGAAATAGCTATATCTGTTACGTCCCTCCGCCTTAGCCGCATACATCGCTTGATCTGCATTTTTTAACAGGTCTTCGAAATCATGCGCGTCAATAGGATATAAGGTAATACCTATACTTACGGTGATATAAACCGGCTCAAGATCTAACTGGAAGGGTTGCGCTGTGGCGAGGAGGATGTTTTTTGCAATACGCTCTAAACTACCTAGATCATTCATTTCACTCAGTAACACAACAAACTCATCACCACCTAGCCGTGCCACGGTATCGGTTTCACGAACACACTCTTTTAGGCGTCTAGTGACTTCTTTAAGCAATTGATCACCTTTATCATGACCCATGGTGTCATTCACTTCTTTGAAGTTATCCAAATCTAAAAACATGACAGCCAACGTTAAACCAGTTCGGTCTGATTTTTTAATCTCTTGCTCTAATCGATCGCGGAACATACGGCGGTTGGGCAAGCCGGTGAGCGTATCAAAGTTTGCCTGCTGCCAAATAACCTCTTCAGCTTCTTTCTGTTTGCTGATATCACGAAGAATACCTAATACGCTTTTCTTGCCACGGAACACAACCCGCGAGGCATGTAAATCGAGCCAAATAGACTCTTTTCCGCCCTTGAGCAAAAATCTAATCTGGTAATTATTAATTGGTTCAACACCATCGCGCATGCGTTCAGTGAATCGCTGAGTCCATATCGCAAGGTACTCAGGCGCAACGACCTGTTCAAATGGCAAGCCAATAAACTCATCAAATTCATAGCCAAGCATTGTAGGCAAAATGGGATTAGCGAATACAAATCGGTAATCTTGTGCTACAAAAACGCCATCTACCATCGCTTCTAACAACGCACGTTGATTGGTATCGCTCTCTCTTAATGAAGCCTCTATATTTTTTATTTCATCAATATCCGCATGCGTTCCTACCATGCGTGTTGGAGCACCAGATTTATTAACACTTGCAATTACGCCTCGCGTAAGAATCCATTTGTATTGCCCGTCTTTACACAGCAGCCTATGCTCTATCGCATACTCAGAAGCTTTACCTTCTATATAGGCCTGCAATGCTTCTAAAACTTGAGGTAAGTCTTCGGGATGAACACGACTTTCCCAATCCTTATAATCAACATCGACCTCGAGGTCTGCATAGCCTAGCATGGCCTTCCATTGCCTAGAAACCATGACCTGGTTCGTCTTGATGTTCCAGTCCCAAACGCCATCACGCGAAGCTTCCAAAGCGAATTTCCAACGCTCCTCACTGATATGCAGCGCGTTGGCCGACGTGACGTTCTTCAGCACTATTTTTCTTGTCAGGAATATACCTACTAGCATCAACACTAGCGTCACGGCACACATCACCCAAGCTATCAGCAATTGCGCTTTACGTGAGGCTTGTCCCAAAGAGTTTGAAAAGGCATCCTCTAACGGGGTCAGCTGAAAATTGATCTTGTTGATTTGCTCGATGTATGGAGCAATGGTTTCAGCAGAGCCTTTGCCTGCCTGAACCTGCTGGCGAATAGCTTCCGCGCGATACAATATTTGTTCAATCATCTTATCAGCCTGTGTCCAATATTGG
This sequence comes from Methylotenera sp., assembly GCA_035460465.1. GTDB lineage: Bacteria > Pseudomonadota > Gammaproteobacteria > Burkholderiales > Methylophilaceae > Methylotenera. Next base: position 79,102 of record DATHWQ010000022.1, read on the forward strand.
ATCGAAGGTTTCATCAGACTGGTTTGGTGAAAAAAGAGGAATAACTGCATCATGCCTGGCACATCATCAGGATTATTCTTTGCCCTGATCAGCGCTTTTGATGCAACTTCAAGATTTGGTCTGCTTTTTTGCAGTTCTAAACGGGCGACCTTATCATTTAGAGGAACATCGATAGCCTGCAGAAACTTCTGATAATCAGCATCGGCTTTTGTCTTGGTATACACATTGAGATGATAGACGGATTCTTTTTGAGCCTTCGACCAAAGACTCTCGCCACTTACAAACGCCCTCACAGCCGAGAGCGTATTCATGCTGACGATACCCAAAAACAGCAGTAGCGTAACAATGAAACAGAATGGCCAAATAGTTTCTAGTAATTGTTTGTTTACGGAGAAAATATCTAATTCCTCATCGTTAACTATCTATTTACAATCATTTACTACCAAAAACTAGTTGGCATTTCTCAGCTAGATTTTGTTTTTATTATTATCAATTTACAAAAATTTATACGTTAGAGCAATCGTATTATTCGTTAAATATACATCTATGTATGATTATTTGCAGCTTTTTTATCAATGCAATTCTTTAAAAAATATGGTTAACTTCGGCTATGCCTTCAATAAAAATCAAAATCCAAGTTTCAAATAATCACCTCATTGCTTTTGGGCCTGGCAAGGCAGAATTGCTAGAAGCCATTAGCCAGCACGGTTCAATTTCTGGCGCTGCGAAAAGTATGAAGATGTCTTATAAGCGCGCATGGGAACTGGTGATGGTGATGAACAATAGTTTCAAAGAACCTCTAGTCACCACCATAGTGGGTGGCCCACACGGCGGCGGTGCAACAATCACAGCGTTTGGCCTTGAAGTTTTAGGTAAATACCAAGAGGTTTTGACCAAGTCGGAAAAGTTTGTTCTATCTGAAATGGATAGTTTTCTTGGAATGCTCGCTACAGAAACACCTAACTAAAAAGCCAATCTAGCCCAATGCACAGTGATGCAATTCATACCGCTATATTTCTGATAATATAACGGTATTAAAGCTAATGATGGCATTAACCCAATTTCAACCTGCCAACGCCGGCATTACTAAATATAAAGCAAACATTCCAAAAGGGGACACAAATGCAATTCACACTTTCGAAACGCGCGCTACTTACTACACTCATTTCACTCTCCGCGCCATTGTCAGCGCATGCTGCTGATAACGCTGAACTTGAAGCACGTATAGCGCAGCTAGAGAAAATCATTCAAACCATGCAACAGCAACATGCTGAGCAGAATAAGCAAGTAGAAGTGATGACCAAAGAACTGGTTGGCGTTGAAAACCAAGTCAGCCAAGCCAAAATTGCAAAAGCTGAAGAAAAAGGCAGTAGCAAAGGTTCACCAATATATGGCAGCTTTAAAGATGGCTTGGCATTTGAAGATGGCACAGGCAACTGGAAATTGCAGTTAAACGGACGTCTACAAGCAGACTATAGAACTTATCAGCCAGATGAATGGAAAAATGACACTTTCAGTATCCGTCGTGCAAGGTTTGGCGGCACTTTTTCATTCCTGAAAGATTTCGCACTGCGTGTGGAAGGCGAATATGCTAACGACAACGTAGGCGCAAAAGCAACAACTGCACTCACTTACGGTTATCTTGATTTTACCCGTTGGTCTGCAGCAAAAATCCGCGTAGGTCAGTTCAAACCGTTTTTTGGTTTAGAGCGCTCACAAAGTACCAACTTTACCGATTTTACCGAACTTTCACTTGCAACCAACAATGGTTCGATTTTCACCTCCACTTATGACCGCGGCGCAATGGTGTTTGGCGACCCGCTCCCATGGCTGAATTACAATGTTTATGTGGTTAATGGCACCGGACAGAACAACGATGACGTAAGGGATAGCAAGGACGTAGGCGGTAGAGTTAACGCCAACTTTGCCGGTTTTACTGAGAACAAAGACTTAGTGCTACATGCAGGGGTATCTGCAAGCAAAGGTAGCATTGGGTTCTCTACAGCAGCCGGTAACAGTATTGCACAAAGCACCGAGGGCAATGGCGCTCAGTTTTTTAGTGTAGCAAACATAAGTTCTACTACATCAGGCACTACCGTAACGCCAGCAAAATTTACTTCTGATAGAGAGCGCTTTGGCTTAGAAACAGCATTAGCCTATGGCCCTGTAAAACTGCAGGCAGAGTATATCAATGCCAACTTTGAAGGTAAGCGCGGTCCGACTTCTGCTGGGGTAAGTTTTGATAATGACATTAAGACCTGGTATGCAGATATCAACTGGCTGGTCACAGGTGAGTCTTATGCAGAAGCTTACAAAAGTGGTGTATTTGGCAGATTAAAACCCAAGAATAATTTTGATAGCAAAAATGGCTGGGGGGCTTTTGAGCTTGGTTTACGCTATAGCAAATTTGATGCATCTGATTTCAAAACTATATTGCCCGCACCCACTGCTACAACTGAATTCACAAGTGAAGCCGACGCCTGGACAGCAGGGGCTAAGTGGATATTCAACCCGAATGCACGACTATTACTTAACTATATTCACACAGAATTTGACAATGACATTCGCGTTAACGGCAAAGTTGATGATACTGAAGAAGCAGTAGTGTTAAGAGCGCAATACGATTTTTGATTAACAGAAAATCAAAGAATATTAGGGAATAACATGGTTAAAAATAATTACACTAGATACCTATTAAGTCTGGCATTGCTATTAACAAGTTCGTTTGCGTTTGCAGAAGATAAACTTACCGTATTTGCCGCAGCGAGCTTAACTAACGCTTTGTCAGATATCAGTACTCAGTTTGAGAAAGAAAAAACATCGTCAAAAGTTACGCAATCTTTTGCAGCCTCTTCTACATTGGCTAAGCAAATTGAGAACGGTGCCCCTGCCGATGTGTTCATCTCTGCCGACACCAAGTGGATGAATTACCTGCAGGACAAGAAACTCATCAACACTGCATCGCGTAAAGAGTTGCTAGGTAACAAGCTGGTATTGATTGCACCTAAAGGCCGCGGTTTTAACGTCAAGTTTGATAAATCATTCGACCTTTCAAAAGCATTCGATGGCCGCTTATGTACAGGTGATATTGAATCTGTACCGACTGGCATCTACGCCAAAGAATCGCTTACCCATTTAAAATGGTGGGACGGCATTAAAACGCGTATCGTCGGTGCGCAAGATGTACGTGGAGCGCTCACATTTGTAGAGCGTGGAGAATGTGCAGCGGGCATTGTGTATGAAACTGATGCTAAAATCTCTAGCAAGGTAGAGATTGTGGCGACTTTCCCGGAAGAGAGCCATAAACCTATCGTGTATCCAATGGCAATGGTAGCGAATGCAAAAAACCCACAATTAAGTGGTGATTATTTGACTTACCTGCAATCAAACCCTGCCTTGGAGATTTTTAAGAAATACGGCTTTAGCCTGATAAATCAACCTTAATCTTTAAACAAACAACATTTGGCCACTGCTACAATTTTCACACTAAGCCCTGCCGAGGTTGAAGCGCTCATGCTTTCAACCAAGGTAGCGGTTTATTGCACGCTGGCCATCTGCATTCCTGGTGTAGCGGTTGCCTGGTTACTCGCAAAGAAATCATTCTTCGGTAAATCGTTTTTAGATAGCCTGGTACACCTGCCCTTGGTACTGCCACCCGTAGTGCCTGGATTTCTCTTATTGTTATTGCTTGGCAGCCAAGGTTTCATCGGCAAATGGTTGCAAAACACCTTTGGTATTTCAATCGCTTTTACTTGGATAGGCGCAGTGATTGCTTCTGCAGTAATGGCCTTCCCACTCATGGTGCGCTCAACCAGACTCGCAATTAGCCAAGTAGATACAGGGCTTGAAGCCGCAGCCCAATCATTAGGCGCACATCCAATAAGAGTGTTTTTTACCGTCACCCTACCATTGTCCATGCCTGGCATTATCACAGGTCTTATTTTGGCATTCAGTCGCAGCTTGGGTGAGTTCGGCGCCACCATTACCTTTGTCGGCAATATCGAGGGTGAAACGCGTACCCTACCCCTAGCTATCTACACTTATACACAAGTGCCTGGCGGCGATATAGCCGCCATGCGCTTGGTCATTCTAAGTATGGTCATTGCGCTTGGCGCACTGATGATTAGCGATCTATTGGAACGTAAAGCGACACAACGTATTGGTCGCGGTGTTTTACATGGTAAAGATACCGCATGATTGATATTGACCTCACTCGTGTTCAAGGCAATTTTAGTTTGCATGCAAAGTGTATGCTCGAAGCCCCTGTTGTAGGCCTATTTGGCCCTTCAGGCGCAGGTAAAAGTACGCTATTAGGATTGATTGCCGGCTTAATCAAACCCAATGCAGGGCATCTAATACTGAATGGTGAGACTCTATTCAATGACAAACAGGCTATCAATGTTCCATTACATCAGCGCCGTATTGGCGTGGTGTTTCAAGACAGCAGATTATTCCCACATCTGAATGTTCGCGATAATCTTGAATACGGATTCAACCTACTTACCGCAAAAGATAGGCACTTAGGATTCAATCAAATTGTAGAACTACTGGAAATTGGTAAGCTACTCACGCAAAAACCACATCAACTCTCCGGCGGAGAAAAGCAGCGCGTCGCACTTGGTCGTGCATTGCTCACCTCACCACGACTACTACTATTAGACGAGCCACTTGCATCACTGGATGTCCGTCTCAAACATCAGATACTGCCATTCTTACGCCGCGTAAAAGATGAAATTAACATTCCCATGATTTATGTGAGCCATGCAATTGATGAGATTTTGTACCTCACCTCACACATTGCCATGTTGGACCATGGGGAAATTTTGGCAGTTGGTCAGTTCAACGAGGTCATTCACGATCAGCAAGTATTAACTCTAGCGCATTCGCTAGGCTTAGAAAATGTACTGCATGTGCAAGTCTTGGAACACCACCCGGATGATGGCTTCACAGTCACTCGGCTTGCCTCACAGCAGATCAACATACCTCTAGTCAACTCAGCAATAGCCAGCATAGTATCGCTATCAGTTGCGGCCTCTAACATTGCGTTATCGACACATAAAATCAAAGGCGTCACCATACAGAATCAACTGGTTGGCACCGTCACCAACATACAGCGCGTGGATACAAGAGTGTTAATCTCGGTCGATATAGGTCATGAAATAATCGCGGAAGTAACGGCTAAAGCGATACATGACATGCAAATCGAACTAGGCGCCACGGTATATTGCTTAATCAAAACGCAAAGTATCCATCCACTCGCTACAATAGCTTAAGCAAACCATTAAAAAAGCGTCATAGGCCGAAATTTATGGACAAACAAGCTATTAATATTCGCAAAACCATTTATTTAAATGTTGTTAATAATGCGCTAGAAGAAGCTCCCGATGATAAATGCGTCATCATTGAAATAGAACAATTTGCGACCCCTTTTATTAATAGGCGTCAACAAAGACAAGAGCAATCACGCATTGCACGACTACTATTAGACCACTCCCTAAAAAGTAACTTTTCTCACCACGCATCATTATGGAGTTTGTCCAAGTTAGACAATGGCAAACCTGTATTGCAAGGCATGAATGCACCTTCAATCAGCATTGCGCATAGCGGCAATTGGGTAACTTGTGCATTATCCTCATCAATACCCGTCGGCATTGATATAGAAAGAATCCGTCCCGTCGATTGGGAAGCTTGTCACTCATTTGCTTTTCACCCCAATGAAGCAGAATGGATCTTAAACGGAAATGAGCATGAAAAAAACATACGAGGCCTTACACTATGGTGCTTAAAAGAAGCCATGATCAAAGCAGCCGAAACAAGTTCTAACTATCAACTATCAGACTTTTGTTTTTCACCTGAAGGAAAACTTATCTCTGCTCCTGAAGTATTTAACCATGCGTGTAACTGGGCATCGCACACCATGATAATTAACAATGAAGCCATTATGGCGGTAGTATGGCGGAATAATATATACTCATAGCTACTATATAAAATGCCTAGTTCTCACAGGCACAATAAAGCCCTCAAAACATCAATCCGCATGACTCAAACTCCCCATACAAAATGGCTCATTTCTATTGAGCAATGGTCAGCCTGGCAGTTCAATCCATTAACTCAGGAATTGCCTGACATAAGCTTCATTGATGTTTCTTTACGTAGAAAATTAAGCCTGTTGGCAAAAATGTCATTAAAAGTTGCGCATGACTGTGCGAGTAATTACACAAATGTCCGAATGGTATTTGCTTCAAGACATGGTGATCTAGCAAAAACAACACAAATGTTAACGAATCTTGCTATGAATGAGGCTCCATCTCCCACAGCGTTTAGCATGTCCGTCTTAAATGCAAGCGCTGGAGTTTATTCCATCACAAAAAAAGATACGGCCCCATCAGTCGCAGTCTCTGCTTCTGAATCGAGCTTCGGCTTCGGGCTACTAGAAGCGCATCTACAACTTGCCAGCGACCCATCTGTACCAGTCTTGTTTGTTTATGCTGATGAGATGCCACCTGAACTTTATGAAGTTAACGAAGCGTCTTTTACGCCTCACGCAATCGGTCTGTTACTTACTAATAATGCACCCTTAAAAGTGGAATGCGAATTAAGCGACGCAAATTATCCTACGAGCCTTGCACCACAATCTATCGCATTCTTAGAGTGCTTAAACAATCGACATGCCGTATCGTGGTGCGACAACGGCAAACTCTGGAATTGGCAACATGCTACAAACTAAAATAAATTATTTCTGGCGATTGATTGCTACCGGCTTTTGCTTCTTTATGTTTGGTCTAGGGGCATTAGTATTAACGCTGTTTATTTTCCCCTCCCTTTATCTATTTAACTCAGAAAAGAGAGGACAATTAGCAAGGCGAGCTATTCAAATATCATTTAGTATGTTCTTGTGGCTTATGCAAACCTGTGGTGTACTTAAGCTAGAAATAAAAAACAAAGAACGGTTAAACCAACACAAAAATGCACTCATCCTAGCTAATCACCCTACGCTGATTGATGTGATTGCCATTATTGGGCAAATCCCCAATGCAAACTGTATTGTTAAACAAGACCTTTGGAAAAACCCTTTTGTAGGGATGGTAGTACGTACCGCCAACTACATCAATAATTCAGAATCAGAAATGCTCATTGAAGAGTGTGCAAGAAATCTGCAAGCGGGCAATCCTCTTGTTATCTTTCCAGAAGGCACGCGTAGCAAGCTTGGCAATAAGCTTAAATTTAAACGCGGAGCGGCCTATATTGCTATTAATAGTGAGGTTCCTATTGTTCTTATCGTGATTACATGCACACCCCCTACATTAGCAAAAGGAGAGAAATGGTATACAATCCCTCCCCGTAAGGCTCACTTAATTGTTGATGTGCAATCTCCAATCAGCGTAAGCGAACTCTCAACAAATGTAGATGGCCAGCCCTTTACTGCGCGCCAACTTACCAAAATACTAGAAGAATATTTTACCGAGGCAATTAGCATTTATGGAAGCACTGTGTCTGGAAATCAAACAACTCATTATCCAATCTCTTGAGCTTGAGGACATGTCTCCAATTGATATCGATGATGATGCGCCATTGTTTGAATCTACAGGCTTAGGGTTGGATTCAATTGACGCGCTAGAAATCGGGGTGGCGCTACGCAAGAAATATCAACTCCAAATTGAAGCCAACAATAACAATAATCGCGAACACTTTCATTCTGTCCGCAATCTGGCAAAATTTATTCATCAACAAACCAACCAACCATCCGCATAACTATAAAAATACGGAAATAAAACATGTCAAATATACAAATCACTGATACTGAAATACTCAATAAACTCAAAGCTATTTTTAATGACACTTTTGAGGTGGATGTGCAAAACATAACGCCAAATACCCATTTATTTCAAGATCTTGATTTAGATAGTATTGATGCTGTGGATTTGGCTATTAAATTACAAGCAATGACAGGGAAGCGTATTAAACCAGAAGATTTTAAAACTGTACGCACTGTAGGTGACGTAGTAGGTACGGTGCGCAACTTGCTTGCCTCTTAGCACCATGCAAAACCTAAGCTGGAAAAAACTAAGTTTATTAGCCTCAGCCCTACTTTTTCTGGCTTATCCGCTTATTATTTTTTTCGGCTTACAAATATTAGAGCCTCGATACATAGCTGCGTTACTCGCCATTATATTGCTTATTAGATGGCGCCAAAACATGCATCGTGTTCTTAATACCCTGTCTAAATTCCACTTCGTTTTACTTGCTTTATTACTGATGCTTATAAGTGTAACGTTTATTGCAAATAGCGAAGATCTGCTACGTATTTACCCCGCAGCAATGAGTTTAGGCATGTTGTTATTGTTTGGTCTTTCACTTATCAAACCACCTAGCATGGTAGAAATATTTGCACGTGCTAGCACCCCAGAATTATCACCTCCAGCAATTGCATACACCCGTAAGGTCACGCAAGTGTGGTGTATATTTTTTCTTATTAATAGCTTAATTGCTCTGTACACTGCCCTGTACACTAGCCGAGAAATATGGGCGTATTACAATGGCTTAATCGTTTATATCATCATGGGGCTATTATTCACAGGCGAGTGGCTTTTGCGCCGTCGCTTTACCGCACGAACCAGCATTGATATCACAAAAATATAATAGTGATTATCTGATGGCAGAACTCATCCCCATTCACACTTTATTAACTAAGGGACGCCACCCGCAACATCTCGTGTGTCATGATGGAGAAAGCTTTCTTGATTGGCAGTCTTTTTCAATACGCATCATTCATTTATGCGCACAAATTGCATTACGCGTTGAAAAACGCTGGTTAATTACAAATACCAATCCATTGGATTTTTCAATTGCACTACTTGCAACGCTATATGCAGGTAAAGAGGCAGTGATCCCGCCAAACACACAAATTGGCACCTTGGCTCGGCTTAAACCGGCTTACGATGCGGTTATTGAAGCAATACCAGAAACCTCAACATTCCCACCTTCGACAAAGCTCGTATCATTACCCTCTATAGACCCAGAACATACAGTTATTAATCTTTACACCTCAGGGAGCACAGGTGAACCAAAACTGGTACACAAAACACTTGCGCAATTTGAAGCGGAAATTGAGGTTTTAGAGCGCTTGTGGGGAGAACAATTAGGTGACGCGAGTATCGTAGCTACCGTACCACACCATCACATTTATGGACTTATTTTTCGCATGCTGTGGCCACTATCTGCTGGACGAGTATTTGATAACGTAACCTGCGCGCACCCTGATAGTATTTGCGAGCGTTTAAATTTATTTGAATCTGCAGTCTTAGTTTCGAGTCCCGCGCAATTAACTCGCCTGCCAGAACTCATCTCATTAAATACACTTCCTCGCCCTGAGCGCATTTTTTCATCAGGTGGAGCGTTACCTATCAATACTGCCGAATTATTTTATCAACAATTAGGCACGGCACCCACAGAGATTTTTGGAAGTACAGAAACAGGTGGGGTAGCGTGGCGTTGCCAAAGCAGCAACGTCGCATGGATGCCGTTACCGCATGTTACCGTAACCAGCGACCATGATAGTGCATTATTACTTACGTCGCCTTTCATCTCTTCCAATGTGCCTTACCGTATGGAAGATGCCATAGAGTTATTACCTGACAATCATTTTCGCCTAATAGGTCGACTTGATCGCATTGTAAAAATAGAAGAAAAACGACTATCTTTACCGGACATGGAACATCAGCTCTTATCGCACCCATGGGTTAGTAATGCTGCTGTATTGCCTCTTACAGGGCGCCGCCAAAGTATAGGTGCAGTAGTTATACTTAATACCTTAGGTCGAGAGCAGTTAATCAAACAAGGATTACGAGAAACTTCACAACAATTACGCCAGCATCTCACCATGTGTTTCGAGCCTGTGCTTTTACCGCGCTATTGGCGCTTCCCGGAACAACTACCATTTAATGAACGAGGAAAGTTAACAAAAGCTGCGCTTACCGCACTTTTCTCGACTTCAGAAAATACGAAAGCCACTAGTCATGCTCTTGCCTAACGTGCTTACTGTAAAAAATATCAGTGACGTAGCTGTAGCTCTAAACTTACACATTCCCAAGAGTCTGGATTATTTTCCAGGCCATTTCCCAGAATACCCCATACTGCCAGGAGTGGTGCAACTCCACTGGGCGATTCATTATGCACATAAGTTTTTGCCTGTTAGTGGCAGTTTTTCGAATATGGATAACATCAAATTCCAATCTATCATAGTACCCAGTACCGATATCAATTTATCATTGCAATGGCTTGCAGATAAAAAATTTCTGGAATTTTCTTTTTCTAATGACCACAAGAAGTTTTCTTCTGGACGCATTGTATTTAGTGGTAATACATGAATTACAAGCCTTGCATCATCATCCCCATTTATAACCATAAAAATACTATCGTAACTACGGTAGAACGGTTATCTGTTTATCAATATCCTATTTTTATAATAGATGACGGTAGTGATGTTGCTACACAACAAGTCTTGGCAATGCTAGCCGAGCAATACGCCATTCACCTACACCGCCTACCAAACAATAGCGGTAAAGGTGCGGCTGTTATGCATGGCATATTGGCAGCTTATGCAGCTGGTTTTAGTCATGCATTACAAATTGACGCCGATGGACAGCATGACACCAACGATGTACCGCGATTCATTCAATGCGGATCGAGTCATCCTAATGATGTCATTTGTGGTAAACCTATTTATGACACCTCAGTACCCAAAGGACGGCTTTACGGGCGCTATATCACGCACTTTTGGGTGTGGGTTGAAACGCTATCTTTTACAATTAAAGACTCCATGTGTGGCTTCCGACTCTACCCCTTGGCAGAAACCTGTGCGTTAATTAATAGCACTAAGTTACCCAAACGCATGGACTTTGATACCGCGATTGTGGTGCGCTTAGCCTGGCGAGGAGTAAAGTTTCAGAACATCACTACCCGCGTCATTTACCCGCCCGACGGACTCTCTCATTTCAACATGTGGCGTGACAATGTTCGCATTAGCAAAATGCACACTATACTCACTTGCGGTATGTTGCTACGCTTGCCATTATTGCTCTGGCGTAAAGTATTCGTCACAAATATTACGCCTGATCACTGGTCAAAATTATCAGAACGTGGAAGCGCATTAGGCTTAAAAGTGGTGGTTACCAGCTATCGTTTATTAGGAAAGCGCATTTCACGATTATTACTTTACCCGGTTGTAGCTTATTTCTTCCTTACGGGAGGGAAAACTCGATCAGCTTCACTTGATTATTTGCAGCGCATCTACACGTTCAGCAACAGAACCACTCCCAACCCTACCTGGCGAGCCAGCTTTCAACATATGCTCGCTTTTGCACAATCTGGGTTAGATAAGCTTAGTGCATGGTTAGGTGACATTCATCAAGGTCAGGTAACTTTTCCTGACAGAGCCAAATTAGATGATCTCGTGGCCTCAGGGCGAGGAGCACTTATTATAGGCTCGCATCTAGGCAACCTTGAAATGACTCGAGCACTAGCATCTGTGAATCGAACCGTTATAAATGCCGTAGTTTATACAGATCACGCACAAAGGTTTAATCAGATATTGAGTCAAACAAATGCCCAATTTGGTGTTAATTTAATTCAAGTAAGTAATTTCGGCTCAGATACTGCCATTATGTTAAGAGATAAAATTGACCGGGGCGAGCTACTGGTGATTGTAGGTGATCGCACACCCCCAGCGGAAAATGGTCGTGTCTGTGAGGTTGAATTTATGGGTGATACAGCAGCGTTTGCACAAGGGCCTTTTATCCTCGCAAGCTTGCTGGAGTGCCCGGTTCTTTTATTATTCTGCTTACCTGAAAATAACACTTACCATATTCACCTTGAACATTTTGTTGATAAAATTATGCTGCCTCGCGCGGAACGACAAACTAAGTTACGTGCTTATATGCAACAATATGCATACAGATTAGAAACCTACTGTTTGAAAGCCCCTTATCAGTGGTTCAATTTCTACGATTTTTGGCAAAAACCAATAAGTTCTAGCCACTCCATCAACAAGTTATCCAGATAATAAGCAAGACATGAAAAACAATAACCCCTCTAATACAATCAGTATCGGTAATGGTCGCATCAGCATTGAAGATGTGTTGCATGTAGCAATCCATCAACAAAGTGTGTCACTCGCCACTACACCAGCGTTCATTCAACGCATTAACAAAGGTGCAGCATATTTAGAGCGTTTATTGGCAAATAATGGCATTGTGTATGGTGTAAATACTGGGTATGGAGATTCTTGTACAGTAAGTGTTCCATCAGAGCTTGTAAATGAATTGCCACTTCATCTCACGCGCTACCACGGCTGTGGCTTAGGCGAGTATTTAGATGACGAAGCCACATTAGCGGTATTGGTATGTCGACTTAACTCTTTAGCTCAAGGTTACTCTGGTGTACGCTGGGTATTGTTAGAGCAGCTTACTGCACTCATCAATCATCGACTATTGCCTAACATTCCTTCAGAAGGTTCAGTAGGAGCTAGTGGCGATTTAACACCACTTTCTTACGTGGCAGCCGCGTTGATTGGAGAACGCGAAGTACGTTATCAGGGAACATTACAACCTGCAGCAGAAGTCCTACAAAAACTTGGACTTACACCACTGAAATTAGCCCCCAAAGAAGGGCTTGCTATCATGAATGGCACAGCCGTAATGACGGGGCTAGCCTGCCTTGCTTGGCAACGTGCTAATTACTTAACGCAATTGTGCTCACGATTAACAGCACTGGCGAGCATCGCCTTGCGCGGCAATCGTGGGCATTTTGACCCTCGCTTATTTGCCGCAAAACCACATGTAGGTCAAAATGAAGTCGCAGCCCTGATTTATGCAGACCTGCATGAAGATCCCACCGAAGTGATTCGTTTGCAAGATCGCTACTCTATACGTTGCGCTCCGCATGTAATTGGTGTGGCGCGTGATGCGCTCACATGGATGCGCCGTGATATTGAGAACGAACTTAATAGTGCCAATGACAACCCATTGATAGATCCTGACGAAGAGCACCTCATGCACGGTGGGCACTTTTATGGAGGCCATATTGCTTTCGCAATGGATGCGCTTAAAACAGCGGTCGCTAACTTAGCCGATTTAATGGACAGGCAACTTGCATTGCTAGTGGATAGTAAATACAACCATGGTTTACCACAGAACCTTTCTGGTAGTAGTGGTGAACGTGCATCGATTAATCATGGTTTTAAGGCCGTACAAATTGGCACTTCAGCTTGGACAGCTGAAGCACTCAAACTCACTATGCCTGCCAGCGTGTTTTCACGCTCTACTGAATGTCACAATCAAGATAAAGTCAGCATGGGGACAATTGCCGCCCGTGATTGTTTGCGTGTATTACAACTGACAGAGCAAGTAGCAGCCGCACATTTGCTGGCCACCGTGCAAGGTGTATCGTTGCGCCAAGACTTTACTGATGCACCAGCGGTACTCAATCCACAAATTAGTGCATTCATACAAGATGTTCGTCAATACTCCCCGTTTTTAGATGAAGATCGTCCATTAGAAACTGAACTACGTAAGATGACCGAGCTAATCCGTACAGGACATTGGAAACTGTATGACTAGGCTAAGCACAACCATTAGTGTTGAGGTACCTTTTCATGATGTAGATGCAATGAATGTGGCTTGGCATGGGCATTACGTTAAGTATTTTGAGATTGCACGCTGCGCATTGCTACGCCTGTTTAATTATGATTACCCAGACATGCAGGCATCAGGCTATCTCTGGCCAATTGTAGAATGTCAGCTCAAGTATATTAAACCTGCGTTTTATGGCCATAAACTTAATGTCACTGCTACATTAATTGAATATGAGAATCGAATCAAAATCGCTTACGAAATTCACGATGCTGACTCAGGCGAGCGCATTACAAAAGGTCATTCGGTACAAGTAGCCATTAAAGCCGATACTCAAGAACTACAATTCATATCGCCTGATATTGTCATTGCTAATGTGGAAGCATTATGCAATCGCTAACATTATCTTTGCTCCGTGCATCATTGATTCTACTCTCCGCTATAGCGCTACCATGTATAGCGGAAACTGAAACCAATCCCTTAGCCAGTATTGGTACGCAAATCGAACAGCATGCAGTAGTGCGTGCCGATTTCACCCAGACCAAACACATGGCGGCACTTAAACGCCCACTCATTACAAGCGGTAAATTGATTTACTCACGTAACCACGGCGTACTATGGCAAATAGAGCAGCCTTACCGTATTAGCTATTTATTGAGCGAAGAAAGAATCATTGAAATCAACGCTAAAGGGTTACGCAAAGAACGCAATACACGCGACATCCCAGGGTTAGCGCAAGTTGGCAAAGTTTTTCGTGCCATGCTTGGGGCTAATATCAGCACGCTTAAGAACACATTTGATGTCGCAGCAAGTGGGAATACCCAAAAATGGGAGATTCAACTCACACCCAAACAAACGCAACTCAAACAATTTCTTACCGCACTAGACCTAAATGGCGGACTGTTCGTAGAAAATATTAAGATCGCCGAAACAGGTGGTGATAGTACACAAATTCAATTGCATCGATCAAAAAGTAGCGATGCTCTAGAAGACAACGAGCTACGACTGTTTGCTGAGACAAGCAGCCAATGAAACTAATTAGGTTAGATCCAATACGTCTCAGGGCATTACTTTGGCTATTTCTAGCAATTACTGTCGTATATGCATGCCTTTGCCAATTCGGAGTTTTCCAATCCAAATCACAGTCGCCATTACAAACTAATATACTCGCGTTATTGCCAGCAACTGAGCGCAACGCGGTCGCAGAGGATGCTGTTAATCAACTAGCAAGTATCACGGGCAATCGCGCAATTTTTTTGTTGGGAATCAATTCTGATAGTGATAGTACAGACGAAATAACCTTTGCTGCTGCACGTTTTTTTGCCAAAAAATTAGCCTCATCCAAAAACTTTCGTCAAGTAACCGTAGAAGTTCCAGCAATTGATCCACAGCAATTCATCAACCTTTATCTGCAACATCGCTACAATTTTCTTTCCAATCCTGACCGTGAACAACTGCAACAGAACCAATCCTATTTGGCAGAGCAGTTACAACAAAAACTGTACGCTCCATTTCGGTTTGGCTTAAGTCTACCACTGTCTGAAGACCCATTCGGTCTCACTGATAACTGGTTAGCTAGCTTACCACTCAAAAACTTAGCACTTGAACCAGAAAACGGTTTACTCGTTCATCATGAGTATTCTAATGGAACCTCATTAAATAAGACCTGGGTATTTATCAGTGCAGAGTTACCGGACTCTGCTTATGATGAAAACACTCAAACCAACATCATCAACACTGTAAACAACGCAGAAAAACTACTTAACAAGCACTTTCAAGGTGTAGAGTTATTGCGCACAGGCGCAGTTTTCTATGCCCATGACGCCAGAACAAAAGCTACCCACGAGGTTGACCGCATTGGTGCTGTATCCTTGATTGGCATGTTGCTTTTACTGTATATGGTGTTCCGTTCACTACGTCCACTTGCACTAGGGTTACTATCCGTTGGATTTGGTGTCACGGCAGCTACAGTGGTTACGATTGCATTACAAGGTGAAATTCATCTCATCACATTGGTATTTGGTGCTAGTTTAATTGGTGAAGCCATTGACTATGCTATTCAATACTTTGCTGCCCACTTAGGTGCAGGCGCAAGTTGGCATCCTACACAAGGTCTACGCCGTATCGGCCCGGGTCTTACTGTGGCGTTACTTACCAGTTTATTAGGTTATAGTGCTTTGGCATTGTCACCATTTCCCGCACTTTCTCAGATTGCGCTGTTTGCAATTGTAGGTTTAAGCGCGGCATGGCTTTCTGTATTTCTACTCCTACCGGCCTGTCTGACTCAACCTAATAAGCATGACCCTAGTACTGTTGCTGTCTTACCAAAAAAGATACTCAAACAATGGCAAAATAGCGTAAGCAGACGCACAGTTTTTGTTATTGCAAGTCTGCTCCTTATTCTTGCAATTCCAGGTTGGCAAAAAATACATGCGGATGATGACATTCACCTGCTCATTGCACGTTCACCTGTATTAGCTGCGCAAGAAACAAAAATCCGTGATTTGATTGGTTTAGGCAATAGTAGCCAATTTTTTCTAATCGAAGGAAGTAATCCAGACGAGGTCTTAAAACATGAGGAAAAGCTTAGGGAGCGCCTTGATAAATTAGTGCTAGAGGGGGAAATTGGCAGCTATCAAAGTATTTCCGCCTTCATCCCATCCGCCACACGACAAGCAGAGAACCATGCACTCTGGCAACAAGCGGTTTTTTCTGACAAAGAAAAGTTTAAATCCCTGTTAGCTAAAGCAGAGCTTCGCAATGACATTGCCACCTCTCAAATAGCTGCTTTTGAATCCTCATTAGCACTACCACTCACTGTGGATGATTGGTTACAAGCCCCCCTTTCCAGACCATACCGTCATCTCTGGCTGGGCAAAACTACACATGGTTTTGCCACTATTGTTTTGCCGCAGAATATCCGAAACGTCAAAAAACTAGAGGCAGAAACTGCTGGGTTACCTGCCGTTACATTTGTCGATAAAGTTGGTAGCATTAATACGATGTTCAAACAATATCGCCAATGGAGCGCACTCTGGCTGTTATGCGTTGTTGTGCTGATATTTGCTCTGCTTTGTGTACGCTATGGCTGGCGTCAAACTATTATCATTCTTATACCAACCATATTAGCTATTGCATTAACACTAGGTATTATTGGGTATCTACATATCACACTTACCCTGTTTAACATGATGGGATTGATGTTAGTGCTAGGAGTGGGGGTCAATTACGCCATTTTTCTATATGAAGGTGGGATTAACCAAGCGGCAACTCTCGCTGGTGTACTACTTTCAGCAGGCACCACTTTACTGTCATTCGGTATGTTAGCCTTTAGTAGCATGCCAGCACTTTCAAGCTTCGGTTTAACATTGCTAATCGGTATTGGAGTAACTGTGTTGTGTGCGCCCATTAGCATATTGATAGCCACAAAACCGTATCGACTTAATCATGACTAACACATTGATTAAACTCTTTCTCCTGGTATTGATAGCCAGTACATTAAGCGCCTGCATACAACCAAAGCCAGGTTGCGCTGCTTTACCAGGAGGTGGGCAATACTGTCTGCAACCCACTAGTGCTATCCAACCCTTCGAAGTACAGCAGAAAGTTGAAGCGACTTTTAAAGATCGTCATGAAACCATGATTACCGAAATTGAAGTGAATGCTAATGAATTCAACTTCGTTGGCCTTACTCCTTTTGGACAAAAACTAGTGCATATCAGCTACGATAATCAATCGGTCATTACAAGAACCGTCCCTGATAAACGTTTGGATCCAACAATCATGTTAGCCTTAATACAACTATCCTTATGGCCTGCTGAGAGTGTGCGCATGGGCATGAGCAAATCGCTTATCTTGGAAGAAACCGATAATCAAAGAAGCATCATTGATGACAAGCAAGTAATTATGCAGATGCATTACACAGATAACACTGTGCCTCACCAAGCTTTAAAAGTCTCACTACCAACAATAGAGATGACATTAGAGATTG
Source organism: Methylotenera sp. (assembly GCA_035460465.1). GTDB lineage: Bacteria > Pseudomonadota > Gammaproteobacteria > Burkholderiales > Methylophilaceae > Methylotenera. The sequence goes on from DATHWQ010000022.1 coordinate 96,721, forward strand.
TCAGCCTTCCAGAAACTGAGAGTGTCAAGTGAGCACTTTGAACAAACACTATTACCTGTCCGACCTGGGAATTATCAATGCGCTAGGATGTGGGGCAGATGAAGTTGCACAAGGACTATTTACGGGAGACACCAGCGGCTTAGTATTAGAAGATGGCTGGCTCTCGCAGGGCAGGGCTCGCGTAGGACGCGCACGTGGCATACTACCTAATATTCCTGCACACCTTTCTGAATATGCTTGCCGTAACAATCAGTTATTACTGGCAGCGCTCGCACAAATCGAAAATTCCGTAGAGTCCATTCTCACCCGCTTCAGTCGCCAACGTATTGGTGTGGTACTTGGCTCTAGTACATCTGGCATGGCAGAAGGTGAGGCCGCCGTTGCCTTACATCATCACACAGGACAATTACCAAAAGATTATCACTACAGACAACAAGAGCTTGGCATGCCAGCACTTTTTCTCGCCCGCTACCTTAACCTGAGCGGGCCTGCTTATACGATATCTAATGCTTGCACCTCCAGTGCAAAAGCCTTTCAATCTGCAAGAAACCTGTTACGTCACGGTATTTGCGATGCAGTCCTAGTAGGTGGTGTTGATTCACTCTGCAAGCTGACCATCAATGGCTTTACCTCTCTAGAGTCCACTACCACCCAACTCAACAACCCTATGAGTCAAAATCGTTGCGGTATTAATATAGGCGAAGGTGCGGCATTATTTTTAATGACGACTGATGAAGCAGCTATAGAGTTGTTAGGTATTGGTGAAAGTAGCGATGCTTACCATATTTCAGCTCCTCATCCGGATGGACTAGGGGCTGAGTCTGCTATGCGCTTTGCGCTAGCAGATGCAAAATTAAACGCACACGATATTAGTTATCTCAATCTACATGCAACAGCTACTCGCAAAAATGATGAGATGGAAAGCCATGCTGTTGCTCGTGTGTTTTCTGATGGCGTCGCATGTAGTGGCACAAAACCAATGACAGGTCACACATTAGGAGCAGCAGCAGCCACAGAGCTTGCTTTTTGCTGGCTAGCATTAAAAAACAACCAACTCCCACCACATATCTGGGATCAATCAGTAGATCCTACGTTGTCGAGTATTAATTTAATTGGCACAGCAGAAAAATTCACTCATAACCTCCAACGAGCCTGCATGAGTAACTCTTTTGCTTTTGGTGGTAGTAACGTAAGCCTAATTGTCGGCGATAATAATGCCTTATGAAATCGCAACCTACATTACCTGCAGTATCAGATCTAATATCGCATCGTGACAACATGCTCCTGTTAGATTGTATTTGTACGTTTAATAACGAATTTACTATCGCCGAATATACTCCACAGCGGCAGGCTTGGTATGCGGATGCACAAGGCAACATGCCAGCATGGATAGGTATAGAACTGATGGCGCAAACTATTGCGGCTCACTCCGGACTGATGAAGCACACTGAACATAATCAGGCCAAGCAAGGAGTATTACTTGGCACTCGTAGCTATCACTCAATTGCACCGTATTTTGCTGCCGATAGACCATTGCGCATAAAAGCAGTTATGGTGTTTAGAGATGAGAGTGGTCTTGGCGCCTACGACTGTAGCATCTCGAATGACAATAATGACACCCTTGCTACAGCAACACTCAAAGCTTTTGAGCCATCTGATTTCCAACTATTCTTACAAAGCACAACTAATTGAATTGTGCATCAATCAAGGAGTAAATCTTAATGAACCCTAAACGCGTCCTGATTACAGGGTCGAGTCGCGGCATAGGTCGTGCCATAGCGCTTCGTTTATCTAAAGATGGTTTTACTGTCACTATCCATTGCCGTAGTGGACTAGCTGAGGCGAATGCTCTAGCTACCGAGATTACACAAAATGGAAGTGTCGCCCATGTCCTGCAATTTGATGTTTGTGACAGAGAAATGAGTCGAACTGTACTAGAAGCAGATATTGCTGAACATGGTGCCTACTACGGCATTGTTTGCAATGCCGGCATCTCACGTGACGCTGCCTTCCCAGCGCTCTCTGATGAGGACTGGGATAGCGTATTAAATACAAGCCTAAATGGATTTTTTAATGTCGTACATCCCCTCACTATGCCTATGATACGCATGAAAAATGGAGGGCGTATCGTCACGCTTGCATCGGTATCTGGCGTCATGGGTAATCGCGGGCAAGTCAATTATAGCGCTGCAAAAGCAGGGTTGATTGGCGCAACGAAAGCATTGGCTGTGGAATTGGCTGGACGCCGTATCACCGTTAATTGCGTAGCTCCTGGTCTAATTGCCACCGATATGACTGAAGAACTGGAAACTATTAATGAGGCCCTCAAAATCATCCCTATGAACCGTGTGGGTGAAACAGCAGAAGTTGCAGCGGCAGTGGCTTTTCTAATGTCGGATGAGGCCTCTTATATCACGCGCCAAGTACTAGGTGTCAATGGCGGGATGATTTGATGAAACGTGTTGTTATTACTGGCATGGCAGGTGTAACTGCCCTTGGCGACAATTGGGAAACAATTGAAGGCGTGCTGCGGGCTGGGCATAACGCTGTGCGACCTATGCCTGAATGGAATTACATTGAAGCACTTAACACTCGCATTGGTGCCCCAATTGACGACTTTGTCACACCTGAGCATTACTCAAGGAAAATGATACGCGCTATGGGACGGGTTGCACTCTTGTCTGTACGTGCAAGTGAATTAGCATTAGCAGATGCTAACTTACTTAACTCTCCTTTGATTCAGAATGGTAGCATGGGGATTGCCTATGGCTCTTCATCAGGCAGTGTAGATCCTGTGCGCGTTTTTGCAGAAATGCTAGAAACAGGCTCGATGAAAAACGTTACTTCAACCAGCTATATACAAATGATGCCGCACACGGCTGCTGTCAATATTGCATTATTTTTCGGTTTGAAAGGACGTGTGATTCCCACCTCTAGTGCTTGCACCTCTGGTAGTCAGGGTATTGGCTATGCTTATGAAGCCATCCGCTTTGGTCGCCAAACTATGATGCTAGCTGGCGGCGCAGAAGAAATGTCAGCACCCAGTTCTGCCGTATTCGATACTTTGTTTGCCACTAGCAGTCGCAATGATATGCCTGATGTTACTCCACGCCCTTTTGACCGAGACCGTGATGGGTTGGTAGTAGGTGAAGGCGCGGCAACATTGGTGCTGGAAGAATACGAACATGCCAAGGCACGTGGGGCAAAAATATATGCTGAGATCATTGGCTTTGCCTGTAATTCCGATGGCAGTCATATTACTCAACCAGAAACTGAAACCATGGGAATTGCCATGCAACAAGCGCTGGCAGACGCCCAATTGCCGTCTTCTGCCATTGGCTACGTTAGTGCTCACGGCACGGCTACCGATCGTGGTGACGTGGCAGAAAGCCACGCTACAGCCCGCATTTTAGGCCAACATACACCTATCAGCTCCATGAAAAGCTACATTGGTCATACGCTAGGTGCATGTGGTGCCATTGAGGCATGGTGGTCGATTGAAATGATGCGTCGCCAATGGTTTGCACCGACCATTAATTTACAAAATCCAGATGCCGCATGTGCAAATCTCGATTATGTAATGGGTAGTGGTAGAAATCTAGATGTGGAATATATAATGAGCAACAACTTCGCGTTTGGTGGGATTAATACATCCATCATTTTCAAGAACATTTAAGATGAAAGTTAGGTAAAACAATAATGTCTCAAATAATAAAAACCTGTATAGCATTGGTATTACTAACAATATTAAACGGATGTGCGGTTGGCGTAACCCACCAATATGACAATGCTAGTCTTAACATCAAAACACCTCAAAGCACAAAACTTGGTATAGGCGTTCAAGATATTCGAGTATATGTTATCAATAAACAAAAACCTGAGAACTTTGTTGGACTATCGAGAGGTGGGTATGGTAATCCATTTGATGTAACGACAACTTCAAAAAAACCTCTAGCAAATGATTTCAGCACCTCTATCCAAACTGCACTTTCAGCAAAAGGTGTTCAAGTTGATGCGATCAGTTTGCCTGTAGGAACTAGTGAACCGGATGCAATTAAACGTCTTGCCTCTACCGGAGAGAAGTCTGTTCTACTCATGTTTAATGAATGGAAAGCTGATACTTATATGAGTACAACTTTAACTTACGATATACAGGCACTCGTCATCGATGCTAATGGCACAGTACTTTCAAGGAAACGTAAAGGCGGGTCAGAAAACTTAGGGGGTAGTGTAGTAAATCCACCAGCACACTCCCGCAGCGCGGTACCAGTAGCCTATCGTAAGATACTTGAAGATCTATTTGCCACTCCAGAAATTTCTAATTATTTATAATCATTTAGGAAATTATTATGAAACTTTTAACATCTGTATTTTTTGCGCTCACCATTGTATTTTCATCGTTTGCTCATGCACGTAATACTGTCCCCGTTATTAACCATGACAATATCAACATTGTTACTAGTGATGGGAAAGTACTACAAGCCATCCAAATAAAACAAGCAATTGAAGCCGCCGCTAATAAAAATGACTGGACTATCACCAACGGGGAAGATGGTAAATTGCTTGCCAAAATTTTAGTGCGAAATAAACATACCGTAGTAATCGAGATTACTTACGACACCAGCAAATATTCTATCAATTACAAAGATAGCAATAATATGAAATATGAAGTACAAAGCGGCCAAGCCATGATTCACCCGTTTTATAATAAATGGGTAGATTTATTCAAAAACAGTATCAATGCTGAATTAGCCAAACTATAAGAGTTCAAATTTAACGCTAATAGATAGTACGCCTAAATTGACACGTCGCGTTGTCATTACGGGCATGGGAATCATCTCATGCTTAGGTAATGACTTAAATACCGTCACCCATGCACTACAAACCAGTCGTTCTGGTTTACGCTATGTGCCTGAATATGCATCGCTTGGTTTACGCAGTTGCATAGCCGGCATTCCTGACATCAGCAACTTGCCCCCTATCAACCGCAAAACTCGGCGGTTTATGGGTGATGCTGCACTTTATGCGCATTATGCAATGGAACAAGCACTTTCCGAGAGCCAACTTAACTCCGCTACCATTACATCCCCTCGCACAGGCTTAATCGTAGGTTCTGGGGTTGGCTCACCTTTCGAACACACTACCGCAATGGATATTTTTCGCACAAATGGCCTTAGCAAAGTATTACCCTATGCTGTACCTCGTATCATGGGTAGCACCACATCAGCCTGCCTAACTACCGCTTTTGGTATCCAAGGAATTAGTTGCTCCATCACTTCCGCCTGCGCTACTTCAGCACACTGCATAGGCTACGGCACTGAGCTTATCCAATTTAACAAGCAAGATGTAATGATAGTCGGTGGTGCAGAAGAAGTACGCTGGACAACAACTGCACCATTTGATGCCATGGGTGCACTTTCAACACGATACAATAACATTACAGCATCGCGTCCTTATGACGCAAATCGAGACGGCTTTGTCATTGCTGGTGGTGCGGGCATTTTAATACTGGAAGAACTTGAACATGCACGTAGGCGAAATGCGCCTATTTATGCGGAAATCACAGGATATGGCGCATGCTCAGATGGCCAACAGGACATGGTTACACCCTCTATCCAAGGTTCTGCACGTGCTATGCGACTAGCTTTAGCCGAAAGCCAGAATCAATCAATCAGTGATATGTCTATTGACTATATCAATGCCCACGCCACCTCCACCCCTATCGGTGATATTTGTGAACTGAATGCCATACAAGAGGTATTTGGAAGCAATATCCCACTGATTTCCTCAACCAAAGGTTTAACAGGCCATCCAATTGCAACATCAGCAGTACATGAAGCCATTTACGCCATGTTGATGTTAAAGCATGAATTTATCGCTGGTTGTACCAATATCCACAAATTAGATTCAGCTATTAAAGACATGCCCATACTAACTAAAAATATAGATAGACGCATTAATACCATCATGTCCAATAGTTTTGGCTTTGGTGGAACTAATGCTAGTCTGATTTTCCAGCGACTGACACACTAGCAATTACTAACTCAGCAGAAAGTGAATTTCATGAATTTTTTGTTCAAAAACTCAGTATTACTCACCGCATTATTTATTAGCACAAACGCAATAGCACGGGATGAGCAGAAAATGCACTCATTGGCAGATGCATTAAATACAACTGCTGCTAAAGAAAAATTAGACCCAGAAATTAAGCTTTACTTTGGCAAGCAAAAACATCCCAAGGTGTTAGCAGAAATTGGAGAATGGAGAACCAACAAAAAAACCAATGGTTTTAATAAATCCGATAAAGATGCCTGCGAATGGACATTTCTGAGTGCTGTACTTGAATTACAAGAACGCACCAAAAAAGAAGGTGGTAATGCAGTTATTAACATCAAAAGTAATTACAAAGGTACTGAGACTATCAGCGACACTGAGTACATGTGTGGTAGCGGTGCGCTGATGTCTGGTGTTGCGTTTATTGGAACAGTAGTAAAGTTATCAAACAAAAATCCTTGATCATCCCAATAAAGGCTTAATTGCTACGGCATTGACTAGGGTTTCCTCTCGCTTCTCTGGCACAGAGAAGCCTATCCATTCGAGAAAACCGCAATCCGGCCGACTCCACCAGAGAAAGGGTAACGATATGCGTTCATCAGGTAGATCAAAACCTGCATGACGCATAATGGCAATATACTCCTCTGCTGTTTTTTGTACTTCCATAGGATGCCTAAATAACAACCTGATTTGCAATGTATTAATATAACGTTTAGTAGACTCTGCAAACAACAGAACCCCACCCGGTCTAAGTACTCGAAAAAACTCCGCCATTGCAGCTTCCTGCTCAATAATATGGTGAAATGTTTGGTGGCAGTACACCAAATCAAATTCAGCATCTGGCAAATTATCCATATGTGCTGCGTTGGCAATATGTAGGTTCACTTTAGACGAACACTGCTTAGCCGCCTCTCCTGCGCGTTGCTTTATATTGGCATCGGCATCTAATCCTACAATCAGGTCAGGTGAGAATCGTTTAGATAGCGCATGAAATGAGTATCCAAAACCACAACCCACATCTAGAATCTTGTCATACTTTTTTATTTCGTTTGGCATCATTTTTTGTAGATCATCCAGTGCTCTATCTAGCACTCTAACTTTCCACATATTGGATTTCAAAAACCAATTGCCAAAACGCGTTTCTTCAACGAATGGATAACTTAAATTCATAATTCACAAATTAAATATTGAAGGTCTTAGAAAAAATCAAACAAACTAAATCTCAACAAACCAAAAATTGAAACATAGATTATCACAATAAAATTTAAATTTAGCTACCATCAGCCTTATAGCTTACTTTGAGTATACACATGACCTCAATCAAAATAAATAAACATAATGCAACACTACGATAAATTACCCATAAAGCGTTTATGGGAGGGGTAACAACGTAGTGTAAGTGGAGGAGAAACAGAAAAGCCTAGTCATTTCTGACTAGGCTTTGTATTTGGTAGGGCGTGCGGGGATCGAACCCACGACAAACGGATTAAAAGTCCGCTGCTCTACCAGCTGAGCTAACGCCCCATTTTTTCATTACTACTTAATGGGTAAATCTAATTACTGGTAAGTATTTTCGTGGTTGATTTACATCACTTACGAAAGGGCGCAATTATGCAAGAAACTAGCCACTTGGTCAATGCAAAACTCGCAATTTAATTCATTTTTATACAGATTATTTTTACTGCAGGTATAAACATTTCAAAAGTCTAATGTTGAGCCAGGTTTTGCATAGGAATTAACGCATGCCCGGCAATTTTCCGCCCATCATGCCGCCCATGGTACGCATCATCTTCGCCATGCCACCTTTTGAGAACATCTTCATCATTTTTTGCGTTTCTTCAAACTGCTTCAGCAAACGATTCACTTCCTGCACTTGCACTCCGCTACCATCAGCAATCCGTTTTTTACGTGTAGCCTTAATCACCTCAGGCTTACGACGTTCTAACGGCGTCATGCTATTGATGATACCTTCAATACGACGAATACTTTTATCTGCATCATCTGGGTTCACCTTAGCTGCCATGCCCGCCATCTGTGCTGGCATTTTATCCATCAGTGCGCCCATGCCACCCATTTTACGCATTTGCGACATCTGCGCTTTAAAGTCATCCAAATCAAAGTTCTTGCCCGATTTAACTTTATCGGCAAGTTTCTGCGCCTCGGCCATATCGACATTTTTATGCGCTTGTTCAATAAGGCTAAGCACATCACCCATACCCAGTATGCGTGAAGCCATACGGTCCGGATAGAACGGTTCCAAACCATCGACTTTTTCACTTACACCGATAAACTTGATTGGCTTACCAGTGATATGACGCACTGATAGCGCAGCGCCACCGCGGGCATCACCATCCAACTTGGTCAGTACGATACCTGTCAGCGGCAGTGTGTCACCAAACGCTTTGGCAGTATTCACCGCATCTTGGCCTTGCATGGCATCGACCACGAACAAGGTCTCAATCGGATTTAGCAGCGTATGCAGTGCCTTGATCTCCGCCATCATCGCTTCGTCTATGCCCAAACGACCAGCGGTATCGAAGATCACCACATCGTAATAACCACGCTTAGCAAAATCTAATGCTGCTTTGGCAATATCGGCTGGCTTTTGATTGGCATTACTATCAAAGCACTCAATCTCCAATTGCTTTGCTAATGTTTTCAGTTGCTCAATCGCCGCCGGACGATAGACGTCTGCACTAGCGAGCAATACTTTCTTTTTCTGCTCTTTGAGCAGCTTGCCTAGCTTGGCGGAAGTGGTAGTCTTACCTGATCCTTGCAAGCCTGCCATCAGAATGATTGCAGGCGGCACAGCAGCTAAATTCAATCCTACGTTTGCTTGCCCCATCAAGGCGGTGAGTTCATCGTTCACGACCTGAATCACTGCTTGGCCTGGGGTTAGGCTCTGCAATACATCCTTGCCATGCGCACGCTCCTTGACGCGCGCGATAAAATCTTTTACTACCGGTAGCGCGACGTCAGCCTCAAGCAACGCCATGCGCACTTCACGCATTGCATCTGCGATGTTATCTTCGGTTAACCGCGCTTGACCACGTAGATTTTTAATGACGCCCTGTAGGCGCCCTGTTAAGTTTTCTAGCATACCGTTCTCTTATTCAGGTCTTTCATTAAGATTTTGTACAAACTTACTCGTCTGCTATTTATAATCTCTAAGTATCGATTTTAACTCAGCCTATTATTTTTAGGCCATAATTAAGCTTATGCAGACATTGATTCCTTATATTGCCGTTGCCTTTATTTATTTATCAGTCGCCGCTGATTTCTGGCGCACCGCTAAAGTAAGTGACACCAAATCTACCGCTAGCAATGCCACAAACGCTCAAAGCCAGAATCTACACTCAGCCATGATCGCTTTAGCGCTGCTGCTGCACGGATGGCTGTTATTTAACGGCTTGTTCGGCAATGGTTTCAATCTTGGCTTCTATAATGCGCTATCTGCCATCTTCTGGCTAACAGTGCTTATTTACTGGCTGAGCGACTTAAAACACGAGCTGCATAGCCTGCAAGCCTTTGTATTGCCGCCCGCGGCGATCTTTGCCCTATTACCTGCCTTCACCACACAAAATCATTATTTGCCCGTAACTGAAGTGAATATGTTCTTGGTGCATATCGGCATCGCCATATTGGCGTACAGCCTGTTTACCTTTGCAGCTCTACATGCGCTACTGATGACAATAGCCGAACGTAGTTTGCATAACAGACCAACCCTCATAAAACTACCTAGCTTTCCGCCTTTGATGGTGATGGAAAAACTATTGTTCAGAATCATTAGCCTAGGCTTTATCTTACTCACCGTCACGCTCATTAGCGGCATGTTGTTCTCGGAACAGATTTTTGCCAAACCGATGCAACTCAATCACAAGACCATCTTTTCAATTGCCAGCTGGTTGATTTATGGTGGGCTACTGTTCGGGCGCTATAAATATGGCTGGCGTGGGCAAATAGCAATCCGGTGGACACTCGCTGGTTTTGCCTTGCTGCTGCTCGCTTACATAGGCAGCAAGTTTGTTTTAGAAGTATTGCTGCACCGCTAAAAAATCCAAAAGCTTATCCCAAAAGATTATCTCAGGCTAATCTGCGGCCAACTGTGCTCATGCGCATAAGCACGCAAGGTAGCATCTGCATCTACCGCAATCGGATTAGTCACTAATTTCATCAATGGCAAATCATTGTGCGAATCGCTGTAAAAATAACTAATTGGAAAGTTGGATAATTGCTGACCCCGCGCTTCTAACCATTGATTCAAGCGCGTCACTTTACCGTCCTGAAAACTTGGCACGCCTGCTACGCCACCCGTAAATTGACCATCGGCTTCTTCTGGATCGGTGCCGATTAGATGCTCAATACCATAAGCATTGGCAATCGGGCGCGTCACAAAACTATTGGTAGCGGTAATCACCACACACAAATCGCCTTGTGCTTTATGATGATCAACCAAAGCCTGCGCTTTAGCAGTCATCATTGGTTGTATAGTACGCTGCATGTATTTTTGGTGCAGTTCATCTAAAAACTCTCGTGGATGTTGGCTCAGCGGCTTGAGCTGGAATTCCAGAAACTTATAAATATCCAGGTTGCCATTTTTATAATCCAGATAGAATTGTTCATTACGGTCATGATGCGTTTTTGCATCGAGCAGACCCTCCTCGATTAAGAACAGGCTCCAGTTGTAATCACTATCACCTGCCAGCAGGGTATTATCTAAATCAAATAACGCTAAATTCATTATGCCTAAAACCTATCCTAATTTAATTCTTCATCATTAAAGAGTACTAAACAAACACCCACCACAATCACGGCTAGTGCAATATATTCCAGTGCGCTTATTTTCTCATTAGCTAGCCATATACCTAGTACAAATGCGACTACCGGATTAACAAAAGTATTACTGCTGGCAATCGCCGGGCGTACCGTTTTGAGCAGGTAGACATATGCGCTGTAAGCCACCATTGAACCAAATATGAATAAAAAGATGAATGCGAACCATGACTTAGTTGAGATGGTCTCTGGCCAAGTTTCACCTTGAATCACACTAAAAATCAACAATACAACACCGCCTACAAGCATCTGCGTGGCACTTGCCATGATGCCCTTAGGCATGGATAGATGCTTACCCCAGATTGAGCCAAACGACCAAGTGGCTGCTGCAAATATCAATAATACGGCATGGAACGGGTCCCCCTGCAATGTTTCGCCCATGTTTAGCAGCACGATGCCTATCATCCCCACGCCGATGCCAATCCATTCCCACTTAGTAGGATGATGACCAAACATAGATGAAAAAATTGCCACCCACAACGGTGCAGTAGCAATCGACAGGGCTGCGACGCTAGATGACACCGTTTGCTGTACATAAGTCACGGTGCCATTACCAAGTGCCAATAACAAAACACCGACTGCTGCTGCACCCAGCCACTCTTGCCAACTAGGATTCGGGCTGCCTCGCATGCGCATAATGCCATAGAGCAGCAACCCAGCCATGGCGAAACGCGAACCTGCCATCATAAACGGGGGGAAACTCTCTACGCCGAACCGAATAGCGAGATAAGTTGAGCCCCAGATGAAATAGGTACAAAACAGCGCTATAACAATGAGTAAGCTTTGTTTTTTATATTGCATACAATATTTCTTGACTAAATTGAGCAAAGACAAGGCGTTTTAGCGAAGACAGTACACAAAGTACGGCTAGCTAAAGCAACAAAGTATTTGCTCACATTTAGCAAGAAATCACACCTGCGGGTGAGCACGCTCTGATTTCGATTGAATCTTATTCAACGCATTCAAATACGCTTTCGCTGATGCAATCACAATATCAGTATCAGCGCCCTGCCCATTGACGATACGGCCACCTTTAGAAAGACGAACAGTCACTTCACCCTGTGCGTCAGTGCCGCTAGTGATGTTATTCACAGAATAAAGCTGCAACTCAGCACCGCTAGCCACCATATTCTCAATCGCCTTGAATGTCGCATCTACCGGACCACCACCATCGGACTCTGCACGCATCTCGACACCATTTTCAGACAAAGTGATGATGGCATGCGGCACTTCACCGGTGATAGAAGCCACTTGCAAATAGACCAATTTAAAATGCTCAGTCGCTTCAGAGATAAACTCATCGCTTACCAAGGCATGCAAATCTTCGTCAAAAATTTCGGATTTCTTATCGGCCAAATCCTTGAAGCGCGCAAATGCTGCATTCAACAAATCCTCGGAATCCAACTCAATACCCAACTCTTTCAAGCGGGTTCTGAAAGCGTTACGGCCGGACAATTTGCCCAAGGTCAATTTGTTCGCATTCCAACCCACGTCTTCTGCGCGCATGATCTCGTAAGTCTCGCGGTGTTTCAATACGCCATCCTGGTGAATACCAGACTCATGCGCAAACGCATTAGCCCCGACAATCGCCTTATTCGGCTGTACGGGGTAACCGGTAATCGTTGAGACCAATTTCGAGGTCGGTACGATTTGAGTGGTATCAATACGAGTAGTTAATTGGAAAATATCACTGCGAGTTTTAATCGCCATCACGATTTCTTCTAAACTCGCATTACCCGCACGCTCACCCAAACCGTTAATGGTGCATTCCACTTGGCGAGCACCACCCATCACCGCGGCCAATGAGTTAGCTACAGCCATGCCTAAATCGTTATGACAGTGTGTAGACCACACCACTTTGTCGCTATTCGGCACGCGTGCAATCAACTCACGCATACGCTCACCCCATGGGGCTGGGATTGAGTAGCCTACCGTATCAGGTACGTTAATGGTTGTGGCGCCGGCTTTAATCACAGCATCAAATACGCGAATCAAGAAATCCATGTCTGAGCGTACTGCATCTTCAGCTGAGAACTCTACGTCATCAGTATATTCCAACGCCCATTTCACGGCTTGTACTGCACGCTCAACCACTTGGTCTTCGGTCATGCGAAGTTTGTTTTCCATATGGATTTTGCTGGTCGCGATAAACGTATGGATACGGCCATTCACTGCCGGTTTAATCGCCTCGCCCGCGCGGCGCACATCGTTTTCGCTGGCACGTGCAAGTGAGCATACCGTAGAGTTTTTAATAATCTTCGCGATTTCATGAATCGCGTCAAAATCACCTGGGCTGGCTGCGGCAAAGCCTGCTTCAATCACATTGACACCCAATTTCTCAAGCTGGCGTGCAATACGAATCTTCTCTTCTTTGGTCATCGCTGCGCCTGGACTCTGCTCGCCATCGCGCAAAGTGGTATCAAAAATAATAATCTGGTCTTGTTTTACATTGTTAGGTTTCATCATCATTACCTTAATTTTTTATTCAGTTTAATCTTTTGATAGTTTTAATTTGGTCAAAATGAATTGAGCTCAAATACTATCATCTCGCTGCAGTGTGTACGCAACGTCATTTAATACTTTGGGGTGTGGGGGTATAGTTTGCGCGCTAGCGCAGGGTGCGAGCACGTAGCGCGGCCAGATGGCGCAATGCATATGTGCGTAACAATAGCGCACCAGCCATGAAGGCTGCTGCGTAAAAAATGCTAGAAATATGTAAATTCAACATAGTGTTAGAAATATAGTATTTTTTACGCCATTCCGCAAGCGTTTAAGTATTTGAATTTATTTATCATGATGATAAATTTATCGAATCAACTGTCTGTTAAATCAGATTTCTTTTGATTCAGTTTTTGCTGCACCCAAAGCACATAGCCTGATAGCGCATACACAATCATAACGAAGAACAATACTTCTGGCGGGCTGTAAGAAATCAGCACAAACGCCAGCATGATGCCCAACACCACAAAAAACGGCACGCTTTCCTTTAAGTTGATATCTTTACCACTGTAATAACGCAAATCACTCACCATGGAGAGACCAGCAAACACCGTGATACCCCAAGCCATCCATTTCCATTGCAGCACACCGAAAAATATATCGCGGCCACTTACCCCATATTCGTATGATACCCAGACAAATCCAGCAAGTAGCGCAGCAGCAGCAGGGCTAGGCAGACCTTGAAAGTAACGTTTATCCTGATGCTCATCATCCAGCTTGGTATTGAATCTAGCCAAACGTAATGCCGCACAAGCACAGTACACAAAAGCTGCAATCCAGCCCAATTTACCTAGCGGCTTAAGTGCCCATACATAAAGAATAAGCGCAGGTGCGACACCAAATGACACCATGTCCGACAGGCTATCGTATTCTGCACCAAACGCACTTTGCGTATTGGTCAAACGCGCAACGCGGCCATCGAGTCCATCCAGCACCATCGCAATAAAAATGGCAACTGCGGCATGTTCAAAGCGACCATTCATCGCTTGCACAATGGCATAGAAACCCGCAAACAGGGCCGCCGAGGTGAATAAGTTCGGCAGCAAGTAAATGCCGCGCTCTTTTAGGCCGCCTTCTAATAGTGGTTTTTTGTTTCTTACGCGGGGGGCTTTTTCAACCATAGTTTCAATTTCAATGAATGAACTAACCATTAGTATAACAAAGCTATGCTTTTTGAATACGGCTTGTTAAAAGCATAAATGATGCGGTGTGTTAATATCGCGACCTAGAAATATTCTAACTATTTAATTAAGCATGCAATTCACACTACATAAACAAGATGGCCTTGCCCGCCGCGGCACCCTAAAACTCAAACACGGCGAGGTGCAAACGCCAGCGTTCATGCCGGTAGGCACTTATGGCACCGTCAAAGCGATGTCGCCATTAGAACTACAAGAAATCGATGCGCACATTGTGCTGGGCAATACCTTTCATCTGTGGTTACGCCCAGGCTTAGACGTTATTGCCGCACATGGCGGTTTACACAAATTCATGGGCTGGAACGGCCCGATACTCACCGACTCAGGCGGTTTCCAAGTGTGGAGCTTGGGTGCATTGCGTAAAATCAGTGAAGAAGGCGTAAAATTCCGCTCGCCCATCAATGGCGACAGCTGCTTTTTAACGCCGGAAGAATCGATGCGTATTCAAAAAGTATTGAACTCTGACATTGTGATGATCTTTGATGAATGCACACCTTATCCAGCAACAGTGAAAGAGGCCAACGAATCCATGCAGCTTTCATTGCGCTGGGCCCGTAGAAGCAAAGATGCACACGCGGGCAATGATAATGCGCTGTTCGGTATTATCCAAGGTGGCATGCATGAAGAATTAAGAGATGTTTCTTTAAAGGGCTTAACTGACATAGGTTTCGACGGTTATGCAATTGGCGGCTTATCAGTCGGTGAACCTAAAGAAGATATGCTGCGTATTTTGGCGCATACCGCACCTAAAATGCCACAAGATAAGCCACGCTATTTGATGGGCGTTGGCACTCCAGAAGACTTGGTCGCAGCGGTAAGCCAAGGCGTGGATATGTTCGACTGCGTAATGCCGACGCGTAACGCCCGCAACGGCTGGCTGTTTACGCAACATGGCGATGTGAAAATCAAGAACGCCACTTATAAAAATGACACTGCGCCATTAGACGCAGATTGCAGTTGCTATACCTGCCAAAACTTCACACGGGCTTATTTGCATCATTTGCATAAAGTTGGTGAGATTCTAGGTTCACGCTTGAATACCATTCATAACCTACATTATTATCAAGAGTTGATGACAGGTATGCGTAGTGCGATTGAGGCTGGCACTTTTGAAACTTTTAAGCTCGAATTTGCCACTAAACGTGCGAAGCTGACCTAATCTGCAATAAGATACAGTCTGTGCTAGAATCCTGAGCTAATTTTTACCAATTTCAAGTTAATTTTAAGAGAGCAATATCGTGTTTATTTCAAATGCATACGCAGCATCCGCTTCAGCAACTAGCGATTTAATGAGCTTTTTGCCACTCGTTGTCATCTTTGTCCTGTTCTATTTCATGATCATTCGCCCGCAAATGAAACAAGCTAAAGAACAGCGCAATATGATTGCAGCTTTGCAAAAAGGTGATGAAGTAGTCACTAGCGGCGGCATCGTGGGTAAAGTGACCAAAGTAACGGACGCTTTTGTGACGGTTGAGATTGCAGCGAACACTGAAATCACCGTGCAAAAGAACGCTATTCAAAGCGCACTGCCAAAAGGTACGATTAAAAATATCTAGTTGTTTACTAGAAAACCACCGTACTAACGCCTACTTCTTAAACCTACACCGTTATTGACTAGAGCCTGACTATGAACCGCTATCCAATGTGGAAGAACATTTTCGTTGCAATCATGATTTTGATTGGGCTTATTTATACCATTCCAAATTTCTTTGGCGAATCGCCTGCAGTACAAATTACACCGGCTAAAAGTACTACTAAACTTGACCCTGCATTACTTGGTCAAGTCGAGGCGATATTCAAGCAAGAGAATATTCAATTTGATGGCATCTATCTAGATGCGCGTGGCGTGAAAGCGCGCTTTGCCAATACGGATACGCAGATCAAAGCAAAAGATGTATTGCAAAACAACCTAGGCAAAGACTACACCGTAGCCTTGAACTTATTATCTCGCTCACCAAATTGGCTACGCAGTATGGGTGCCAAACCGATGTATTTAGGTCTGGATTTGCGTGGTGGCGTGCACTTCTTGCTGCAAGTAGACATGAAAGCTGCTTTGGATAAAGCTGCCGAACGTTTCGTCGGTGACTTCAGAACCGCGTTGCGTAAAGAGCGCGTTTCCTATGTGGGTGTTACCCGTGAAGGCCAAGCGGTACAAATCCGCTTTACTGATGCAGCTGAACTTATCAGGGCTAGAAAAATCCTCAGTAAAGAATATCCTGATTTGACACTGAATGAAGTCAATAACGGCGAAGAGAAGCTACTCACCGCTTCACTCAACCAAGTAGAACAAAAACGTATTCAAGATTTTGCGCTTAAACAAAACATTCAAACCTTACATAATCGTATCAATGAACTTGGCGTAGCCGAACCTATCATTCAGCAACAAGGTGCTGACCGTGTGGTTGTGCAATTACCAGGCGTGCAAGACACCGCAAAAGCCAAAGAGATCTTAGGCCGTACCGCTACCTTAGAAATTCGCCTAGTGGACGAAGAAAAATCTGATGCGGCAACCCTTGAGAAAGCAGATAAAGGCCAAGCGCCGATGGGCGACGAAGTCTTTAAAGACCGTGAAGGTCGTGCCATTCTTGTTAAAAAGAACGTAGTGCTCACTGGTGACTACATCACCGATGCAGGCCCAGGTGTCAACAGTCAAACTGGTCAGTCAGTCGTAAACGTGACACTAGATGCACGCGGTGCCCGTGTGTTTCAACAAGTCACACGTGAAAACGTCGGCAAACGTATGGCCATCTTGCTAATTGAAAAAGGTAATACTGAAGTAGTGACTGCGCCAGTGATTAACGAAGAAATCGGCGGCGGTCGCGTACAAATCTCCGGCATGGCGAATACACAAGAAGCCACTGACATTTCTCTGTTATTACGTGCTGGCGCACTTGCTGCACCAATGGATATCATTGAAGAACGTACAGTTGGGCCTAGCATGGGTCAAGACAACATCAACCGCGGTATCCACTCAACCTTGTGGGGCTTTGCCGCAATCGCGGTGATGATGATCATCTACTACATGGCATTCGGTGCAGTATCAGTGCTTGCACTAGGTATCAACTTATTACTTTTAGTTGCTCTCTTATCTATGCTGCAAGCCACGCTCACCTTACCTGGCCTGGCTGCGATTGCGCTGGCGCTTGGTATGGCGATTGATGCCAACGTCCTGATTAACGAACGGGTCCGTGAGGAACTACGCAATGGCAATACGCCACAAGCCAGTATCCACGCGGGTTACGACCGTGCTTTTGATACGATTTTAGACTCGAACGTCACCACGCTGATCGCAGGTCTGGCGCTATTTATGTTCGGCACAGGCCCAATCAAAGGCTTTGCTGTAGTGCACGTACTTGGCATTCTGACTTCGATGTTCAGTGCCGTACTGGTATCACGCGCAATCATGAACATGATCTATGGCTACCGCCGCAAATTGACGAAACTGTCTATTGGCCAAATTTATAAAGCGTAACTTACATCTCACTTAATTGAATATTTAGAGTACACATCATGGAATTATTCAGAATCAAAAAAGATATTCCCTTTATGAGCTATGGCCGCCTGACGACAGCCATCTCTTTAGTGACGTTCATATTGGCAATTTTCTTTTTGGCACACCGCGGCTTGAACTTCGGTGTCGATTTCACTGGCGGTACCGTCATGGAGGTTAATTATCCAAAGGCAGCTGATCTGGAAAGCGTGCGTAAAGCAGTTAATAGCATCGGCTTGAAAGAAGCGACAGTACAGAACTTTGGCTCTAGCCATGACGTACTGATTCGCCTGCCGGTGAAACCAGGTCTATCAGTTTCTCAGCTTTCTGAGCAAGTAAAGGGCGCCTTAGTGAATGCAGATGCCAGTGCTGAAATACGTCGTGTGGAGTCTGTAGGTGCGCAAGTTGGTGATGAGCTTTATGAAAACGGCGGCTTGGCTTTATTCTTTGTCTGCGTAGGTATTGTGCTCTACCTATGGCTACGCTTTGAATGGCGTTTTGCTGTGGCCGCCATTA
Source organism: Methylotenera sp. (assembly GCA_035460465.1). GTDB lineage: Bacteria > Pseudomonadota > Gammaproteobacteria > Burkholderiales > Methylophilaceae > Methylotenera. Next base: position 115,312 of record DATHWQ010000022.1, read on the forward strand.
TCGCCAACATGCATGACGTGGTGATTATTCTTGGCTTCTTCGCCTTCTTCCAGTGGGAATTCAACCTCACGGTACTTGCCGCGATTTTGGCGGTACTAGGTTACTCGGTGAATGAATCAGTGGTGGTGTTTGACCGAGTGCGCGAGAACTTCCGCAAGATGCGTAAAGCTTCAGTGGTACAAGTGATTGATAATGCGATTACCCGCACCATGTCACGCACTGTAATTACCCACTTGATGACACAAACGATGGTCGGTTCTATGTTGCTGTTCGGCGGCGAAGTACTACATAACTTTGCACTTGCACTCACCATCGGTATTTTATTCGGTATCTACTCTTCAGTGCTGGTCGCTTGTCCAATCGCCATGTGGCTTGGTGTGAACCGCGCCAACTTGATTGGTGATGTTGAGAAGAAAGAAACAGAGAAAAAAGAAGCTGCTGAATTAGCACCGTAAGCTAATTGTTCACATATCAAGTGCTTAAGTAAGCCTTACTCCAAAATAACAAGCGTGTTGTAACACGCTTGTTAGTAACACCACTCCCATATAAACTCACCATATCTTACACACTGTAATCCCACTCTTTGGATAATATTCCCATCTCCTGGCAGTTAGGCGCACTGGTCTTACTGCTGCTCATTTCTGGATTTTTCTCAATCGCTGAAACCAGCCTGATGTCGCTTAATCGTTATCGATTGCGCCATCTAGTCAAAGAAGGTCATCGCGGCGCCCGCTTAGCCAGCGCGTTATTGGCCAAAACTGACAAGCTATTAGGTGTCATCCTACTTTGCAATAACTTTGCTAACGCCGCTTCAGCCACGCTGGTCACGCTCATCACGGTTGAGTTATTTGGTGAAGGTGAATGGGTGCTGATGCTAGGCACATTAGCCGTCACGTTTGCGATTCTGGTGTTTAGCGAAATTTCACCTAAAGTGCTTGCTGCTGCCTACCCAGAAAGGCTGGGCATCTTTTGCAGCTACATTCTTTATCCTCTACTTAAAGTCCTTTATCCCATCGTCTGGTTTATCAATCTATTTGTAAGTGGTCTACTACGCCTGTTACGTGTCAGAGTAAATTTTGAAGAAAGCACACAAGCACTCACTATGGATGAGTTGCGCAGCATCGTGACCGATGCTGGGCACTTTATGCCAAAAAAGCACAGGACAATTCTATTAAATCTATTTGACCTGGAAAAGATTACCGTTGATGACGTGATGACTGCCCACACCATGGTAGAAACTATAGACTTTGATAGTCCTTTAGAAGACATATTGCAGCATATTTCAAGTAGCCACCACACGCGCTTACCGGTGCGCCAAGGCGAGCAGGAAGAAATCATTGGCATCTTGCATATACGCAAAGTGATTAACCAACTACGCTCCTACCAACTGGACAATGAGTTGAACAAAGACATATTACGCGAGGTCATTGCAGAGCCTTACTTTATCCCATCCGGCACTCCACTTTATACACAAATACAACAGTTCCAAGAAAATCAACAACGGATCGCGTTGATCGTAGACGAATACGGTGAGTTCAAAGGTTTGATTACTTTGGAAGATATTTTAGAAGAAGTGATTGGCGACTTCACCACGCAGTCGCCTTCCCGCTTCGGTAGCTACCGCAAAGAAACGGACGGTAGTTGGCTGGTGGATGGCAGTAGTTCATTGCGCGATCTAAATAAAAAGTTAAATCTGCAATTGCCTCTAGATGGCCCGCGTACGCTTAATGGCCTGATTCTGGAATACTTCGAAGACATCCCTGAGCCTAACACCAGCTTGAAGATTGGCACACACACACTTGAGATTGTGCAAACCCAAGACCGCATAGTCAAAAGCGTCAAGATATTCCCTTAGCTTCACATCACTCTCAAAAACTCTAGATTAGAAATTCATCTATACCCACATTCAAATTGGGCTTGAATTTTTTATAGTTTGGCTCAAAATAGATTGCAATATGGCTAATTCACCCAATGATAGTAATACAGTACTAAAACCTGAAGTTGCAAAACCAAAATTGCCCCCGATGTTTATGGTGCTGTTATTAAACGACGATTACACGCCCATGGAGTTTGTCGTTGAGACGATAGAACGTTTTTTTAACAAAAGTCGTGAACAAGCCACGCAAATAATGCTCAAAGTACATACAGAGGGCATGGGTGTATGTGGAGTGTATCCACAAGACATTGCAGAAACGAAAATGAATCAAGTACTAACCCATGCCAAGGAAGCACAACATCCTTTGCAATGTGTAATTGAACCGGCGTGAAAGACATCCCTACGTGATGACAATCCTACGTGATGACAATATTGAAAGTTAAGGTACAAAAATGATAGCCCAAGAGCTCGAAGTAAGTTTGCACATGGCATTTATGGACGCTAGACAAAAGCGCCATGAGCTTATCACGGTTGAACATTTGTTACTGGCCATGATTGACAACCCAACCGCGGCCGATGTGTTGCGCGCGTGTGGTGCCAAACTTGAGGTACTGCGTACTGAACTCAGTCAATATATCGAAGAACATACACCAACAGTCATTGGTCAAGATGACGTCGATACACAACCTACACTAGGCTTCCAACGCGTGATCCAACGTGCCATGTTGCATGTGCAGTCTTCCGGTAAAAAAGAGGTGACTGGCGCCAATGTGTTGGTAGCCATCTTTGGTGAAAAAGATTCACACGCGGTGTTCTTCTTACATCAACAAGGCGTCACTCGTTTAGACGTGGTTAATTACATCTCTCATGGCGTATCAAAAATCGCAGAGACAGCCAAACCAGAAGGCACAGACCAGGATATCGATATCGAAGCCGCTCCGAACGGTGCGCTGGAAAACTTTACGCTTAACCTAAATGCGCAGGTCGCAGCAGGTAAGATCGATCCGCTCATTGGTCGCGGTCCAGAGTTGGAGCGCGTAGTACAAACCTTATGCCGCCGCCGTAAAAACAATCCGCTGTTAGTTGGTGAAGCTGGCGTAGGTAAAACCGCCATTGCTGAAGGGTTAGCGCGCCGCATTGTAGAAAAAGACATTCCAGACGTATTAGCGAACGCGACGGTGTATTCACTCGACATGGGCGCATTACTGGCCGGTACCAAATACCGTGGTGACTTTGAACAACGCCTCAAAGCGGTGATGAAACAGCTTGCCGAGAAACCGGATGCGATTCTGTTCATTGATGAGATTCATACGCTAATTGGCGCAGGCTCAGCCAGCGGCGGCACTTTAGATGCCAGCAACTTGCTCAAACCGGCACTCTCAAACGGCTCACTCAAATGCATAGGTGCAACCACTTACCAAGAGTATCGCGGCATCTTTGAGAAAGACCACGCATTGTCACGTCGTTTCCAAAAAATTGACGTAGTTGAACCTAGCGTGGCCGAAACGATTGAGATACTTAAAGGCTTGAAATCACGCTTTGAAGAACATCACAGCGTGAAATATACCGCAGCCGCTTTAAGTACAGCGGCTGAGCTGTCAGCCAAATACATCAATGACCGTCATCTACCAGATAAGGCAATTGACGTGATTGATGAGGCTGGTGCTGCGCAACGCATCTTGCCAAAAAACAAACAGAAAAAAGTCATTGGCAATAAAGAGATTGAAGACATCATCGCCAAAATTGCGCGCATCCCGCCAAAAAATATTTCTAGCGATGACCGCAGCGCACTCAAAACACTGGAACGTGATTTGAAAGCTGTAGTGTTCGGTCAGGATAAAGCGATTGAAACACTGTCATCTGCCGTGAAAATGGCACGCAGTGGCTTGGGTCAAAACAACAAACCAATTGGTAGCTTCCTTTTCAGCGGCCCGACTGGCGTAGGTAAAACTGAAGTGGCTAAACAATTAGCCTACATCATGGGTATCGAATTGATTCGCTTTGACATGAGTGAATACATGGAACGCCATGCCGTGTCACGCTTGATTGGCGCGCCTCCTGGCTATGTTGGGTTTGAGCAAGGTGGCCTGATGACCGAAGCTATTACCAAACAACCTTATTGCGTATTGCTATTAGACGAAATTGAAAAAGCGCACCCTGATATTTTCAACATCTTGTTGCAAGTGATGGATCACGGTACGCTAACCGACAATAATGGTCGCAAGGCAGACTTTAGAAATGTGACGATTATCATGACCACCAATGCTGGTGCTGAAGGCCTATCTAAAGCTAGCATGGGTTTCACCACAGTTAAAGAAACTGGTGACGAGCAAGCGGATATCAAACGCTTATTCTCACCTGAGTTCCGTAACCGTTTGGATGCAACTGTGTCATTCGCATCCTTGTCACAAGACATTATTATCCGCGTGGTCGATAAATTCCTGATTCAATTGGAAGACCAATTGCATGAGAAAAAAGTCGAAGCTACATTTAGTGAGGAGCTAAAAGCTTACTTGGGTAAAAAAGGCTTTGACCCACTGATGGGCGCACGCCCAATGGCAAGGTTGATTCAAGATACGATTCGTAAAGCGCTTGCTGACGAATTACTCTTTGGCAAACTCGCTAATGGCGGCAACGTACATGTGGATATTGATGACAAAGATGAAGTGAAATTGATCTTTAGTAAAAAGAAAGAGTCTTCAGAGCCATCACTAGCAACTGCTGAATAATATCTGACGTTACTAGGCAGTAATAGACAGCCAACTTACTCAATGTAGGTTGGCTGTTTTTCCATGATGCTGAGGAATAGCTCAGATTCAACCAAACCTTTTAACCAGGTTTGCAATTTAGGGTACGGTGCAGTTTCAAACCAGTCAGTATCTACACTAGCGAATTGCCGAACAAAAGGGAAAATTGCAATATCAACCAAACTGACTTGGTCTTTCAGCAAGAATTTTGATTGGCTAAGTAGCGCTTCCAATTTTTGTATAAACACTTCACCTTGCGCTCTGTAGTATTCAGCAGCTTGCTCAGGGAAGTGTATCGCATATTTGTACTTATCCAAAGCCTGCTTAAAGCTACCGTCATTCTCTGTAATCAGCGCCTGTAAGCGCTCACTATCAACGCCTAGCCAGCTGCCTTTATCACTTTGCTGTAGCGCCCAATACATGATATCCAGGCTTTCCTCCAGCACCGTGCCATCAGACAATACCAGCACTGGTACAGTCGCTTTTGGTGACACTTTCAGCATGGACTCTGGTTTATCTTTTAGCGAGATTTCATGAATCTCAACTGCGATACCCGCATACTTCAGCGCCATGCGGGCGCGCATGGCGTAAGGACAGCGGCGATAAGAATAGAGTACCAAAACTTAACCTAGCGTTTTGCAGATATCACGCACCAGCTTAGGCCCTTTATAAATCAGCCCGCTATAGACTTGTACTAAGCTCGCACCTGCCGCGATTTTTTCCACGGCGTCTGCGCCGCTTAAAATTCCGCCCACACCTATAATCGGCAGCGCACCTTGTAAGCGTTGCGACAACTGCTGAATCACTACAGTTGATTTTTCACGTACTGGTGCACCTGACAATCCACCCGTTTCATCGGCATTCTTCATGCCTTTTACCGCATCGCGAGAGAGCGTGGTGTTTGTCGCAATTACGCCATCAATCTTATGTTCCATGAGCAAATCCGCAATCTCATTCACTTGCTCACGCTCTAAGTCTGGCGCGATTTTTAAGGTAACCGGCACATAACGACCATACTGTTCTGCTAATTTGGTTTGCTCCAGTTTAAGCGTAGAGAGCAGGCTTGAAAGCACTTCTTTCTCTTGCAAGGCACGTAGGTTCTTGGTGTTGGGTGAAGAAATGTTCACCGTAATGTAGCTGGCATGCGCATAAACCTTTTGCATGCAGATTAAATAATCATTCACCGCGTTTTCGTTTGGTGTATCGAAGTTCTTACCGATATTGATACCTAAAATACCGCGGTATTTAGCCGCTCTCACATTCTCAATCAGGTTATCCACGCCCAGGTTATTAAAACCAAAACGGTTCACAATCCCCTGCGCCTCTTTTACACGGAATAAGCGAGGCTGTGGATTGCCGGGTTGTGCGCGTGGGGTAATGGTACCGATTTCAATGGAACCGAAGCCTAAAGCCGCCATACCATCAATCACAGCACCATTTTTATCTAGCCCCGCTGCCAAACCCACAGCATTGGGGAATACCAGCCCCATCACCTGTCTAGGTTGGCATGCTGGCGATTTGGGATAAAGCGCCATAGCACCGGATCTTTCCGCAAGCTTGAGAGTTTTTAAGGTTAAGTCATGTGCTTTTTCAGCATCAAGTTGAAACAGCAAAGGTTTTGCAAGTGAGTAAATATCCATAGGCTGGATTATAAAGCATTAGCTAGTTAAGGTAACTTGTCGAGGTGCTCATTCAAAAGTCACTGGATTCCGACTTTCGTCGGAATGACGGCATTCGGTTGGTTTTGACTTTTAATCCCCTGCTACCGCTGCCGAGCAACGCAAGTAGCATGGGAGTTTTCGGCAATCGACTGTTTGAGCTAATGTGGATAACAACATAATTATTCCTAACCCTTATTAATCAACCTAATTCTACCTGCACCAAATTATCACTAAACGTCGTCGAATGTCCCATATCCCCAAACTCCGCTGAACTAATACAATTCACCGTACCTTTATTCAACTGACGCCAATAACCTAACGTTGCTACAACAATACCCGGATTCACATCTCTGGTAATACGTGCATCCCCCTCGAATGCACCACGGTCATTAAACACACGTACTTTCGCGCCTTCTTTCACACCGCGCATTGCGGCGTCTGCTGGGTTAATCATCACAAACTGCTCGCCCTGCCCTTTGATTTTTTCTGCCACGTTGGCATAGCAGGAATTCAAGAAACCATGACTCTTAGGCGAGATGATACTCAGCGGATATTTTGCTGCCAGTGTAGGGTTAACTTCAGCTGACTCACGCGAGGCAACATAGTCCGGCAATGAATCTAAATCTTCACCCGGTTGGAAACCTTCATACATTTGGCGGAATGGCCCTGCGACAAAGTTTTTAGCGCCTTCTACCAAGAACATACACTTGCCTGTAGGCGTAGGGAATTTCCCCTCTTTGTGCGGCACGCGGTTATCTTTAGTACCTACATTTAACCGCGCAAAGCCATGCTCGCGCAGATAAGCCAAATCAATACCGTCACACGCAGGGGCATCCCAAGCTACGTAGTTTTCTAGGCACTCGCTATCTGACCATTTGAAGTTGTCTTCTTCAAAGCCTAAGCGTGCTGCCAAGCGACGGAAGATTTCATTGTTCGGAATCGCTTCACCCGGTGCTTCCACACACTTGGCATTGTAAGTGAGGTATAAGTGACCCCATGAAAGAATCATGTCTTCCATCTCGGCGCCCATCGCGGCAGGCAGCACAATGTCGGCATAGGCGGCGGTATCGGTAATGAAGTGGTCGGCCACGATTGTGAACAAATCCTCTCGCTGTAAGCCTGCAACAATCTTGTCAGTTTCTGGCGATTGCGTGACAGGGTTGGTATTCCACACCATGAGCGATTTGATAGGCGTTTCTAGCTCAATTTCGCCAGTCAACACACGACCAAGCTGCAAGATATTCACCACTGGTGTGCCTTCTGGAATCAAATCTGGGCGGGAAATCACGTCAAATTTATAAGGATGCTCCCATACCGGGAATTGCAATGCACCGCCGCCCACATGGCGCCACGCGCCAATTAAGGCTGGCAAACAAGTTACCGCACGAATCGCTTGGCTACCGCCGTAGCTTCTTTCTAACGCTACGCCTAAACGAATCGCGGCAGGCGGTGTAGTGGCATACTCTCTAGCGAATTTGCGAATATCTTCTGCTGCTATACCAGTGATGCTTTCGGCCCATTCTGGCGTGCGGGGTTTGGCGCGTTCTGCCAGCTCTTTATAGCCTACTGTATAGTTATCAACGTAGTCTTGGTCGACTAATCCTTCTTCAATAATCACGTTCATCATCGCCATTGCTAAGGCGCCATCGGTACCCGGCTTAGGCGCAATATGCCAATCGGCCTCTTTTGCGGTTTTAGAAGCGTAAGAATCAATCACCACAACTTTAGCGCCTTTTTTCTGCGCTTCGTGAATGATGTGCCAGTGATGTAAGTTGGTGGAAACAGAATTACATGCCCAAATGACGATGTATTTAGAATGGATAAAGCTCTCTGGACAAACGCCTGCAGTCGGCCCGACTGTCAATAACCATGCGGTACATGAGCCTTCACCGCAAAAGGTACGCTCGGTGACTGTGGCGCCGAGGCGGTTAAAGAATGCATCACCTCCATTTAAACCATGCACCAGACCTTGGTTGCCCAAATAACTTGCGGGCATGATGGCGCGCGGACCATGGTCTGCAATGATGCCTTTCCAGCGTGCGACAATTTCATCCAGCGCCTCATCCCATGTAATTCTTGTGAATTGCTTGCTGCCTTTAGGGCCAGTGCGCTTCATTGGATATAGCAGGCGATCAGGATGGTAGTGGCGTTTTTCGTAATCTTTGAGTTTGACGCACAAGCCGCCACGCGTCATCGGGTGATCTGGGTTACCCTTCACACTAATAAGCTTTTCGTCTTTAACCGTATAAACCATAGAGCAAGTATCTGGACAATCATGCGGGCAACCGCCATGAAACGTTTTAACAGAAGTATCGACTGGCGCGTTCATCTACAACTCTCCTCACAGATTTATACGGACTTGTTTTTACAGACTTGGCTTATTGAATTACGTCTTATATTTTTATAATTTCTGCCAATATATACCAACCTGTATAGCAATGCAATGGCATAATTAGCACCTAATTCATCAGCTCCATTAAACCTAAAGTTATGGCAAAAGACCAAGCATTACAATTCCTCGGCGGCTTAACGCCTGCACAATTTTTGGCTGAATATTGGCAGAAGAAACCTTTACTCATTAAGAACGCAATACCTGATTTTACGGGTTTGTTAAGCCCTGAGGACTTGGCTGGTTTAGCATGCGAGGATGAAGTGCAATCTCGGATTGTGCAGCAAAAAGGTGAAAAATGGACGCTTAAAAATGGCCCATTTGATGAGCGTGTCTTTAGCAAGCTGCCTAACAAAGATTGGACATTGCTCGTGCAAAGCGTGAACCACTATCTGCCAGAAGCCACTGAACTACTTCAACAATTCGATTTTATCCCACATGCCAGGCTGGATGATTTAATGGTGAGCTACGCGCCTAATGGCGGCGGCGTAGGCCCGCATTTTGATAGCTACGATGTGTTCTTGCTGCAAGGCCAGGGCAAGCGTCTCTGGCGCATTAGTGAACAAGATGACCTAAGTTTGGTAGATGGTGCGCCGGTACGTATTTTGAAAAACTTTGAAACTAAGCAAGAATGGCTGCTGGAAGCGGGTGACATGCTTTATCTGCCGCCGCAGTTAGCGCATTGGGGCATAGCGGTATCAGACGGCACTCAAGATTGCATGACTTACTCAATCGGCTTTCGAGCACCTAAGCATCAAGAACTGGCAACCGAGTTCCTAGGTTTTATGCAGGACAAGCTCTCTCAAGAAAAGTTAGCGCTCACTGGCATGTACCAGGATAGCGACCTCAAGTTACCCAACCACCCTGCCGAAATTGGCAAAGACATGGTTCATAAAGTTAGCGAGATATTAAACAAAATTCAGTGGTCAGAGAATGATATAGCGCAATTTTTAGGTGCTTATCTTTCTGAACCAAAACCAGATGTACTATTTGAGGCAAACAAAAAAATATCGCTAAAAGCATTTAGTGAGATGCTAGCTAACAATGGCATCTCGTTGGATTTAAAAAGCCAAATGCTATTCTCGGATGATACGTTTTATCTGAACGGCGAAGCAGCACTGTTTAAGGGGGAGGCAGCAGCGCTATTGAGGACTTTAGCCGATAAGCGCATTGCTCCTCCGCACAAAACGCAAGACGAAGTATTGCTACAACAACTTTATGATTGGTATATTGCGGGTTACCTCAGTTTTAATTAAGTTAGAAATCTAAAGACTGGATGACATCATGAGCGATAACGCTGAACTTACTCCTAACGAGACTTTAGTACAGAATGAGATTCTAGTTGGTGAGCGCCTGTATGCTGATGCAATCAATATTATTCTCGCCAATGCGCACCATGAATTGCTTATTTTCGACCAAGATTTAATGCATGGTGATTTCACTAGCATTCAAAAATATGAATTGCTGCGCGAGTTCCTGAGTAAAAACATCAATAGCCAACTCACCATCATTCTGCAAAACACTACTTTTTTCCAAGAAAAATGCCCGCGCCTTGTGAGCCTGCTCAGCGTATACGGACATAAAATGATAGTGTATGAAACCAACGACTCAGCCAAGCATGCCAAAGACTGTTTTGTATTGGCAGATGATAAACATTACATCAAACGGATTCATATCGATCAGGCCCGTTTTAAATACGCGTTGGATGACCCGACAAGTGTCGATGTGCTAAATTTAAGATTTAATGAACTGCTAGAGGCTACGCACAACATGGTCTCCATCACCAAGCTGGGCTTATGAGAGCATTGTTTATCTTGAGACTATGGGCAGCCATATGTTGCTTCCTATTTGCAACACCCGTGATTGCAGCGCAAGAATTCAAAATCATCACCTTACAACATCGTTTTGCTGAAGACCTATTGCCGACCATTCAACCTTTGGTGGGAAGCGAAGGCACGGTGACTGGCATACAAAATCAACTCATCATTCGTGCCACTCCAGAAAGAATGGCCGAAATCGAGCAAGTGATCGCTACTTTAGACGTCGCACGCCAGAATTTGAAAATCATTGTCAGTCGCCAAAACGATATACAAGATCAACGCGATGGCGTAAATGTTAGCGGACGTAAACGCATTGGCAATGTTGAAATAGGCACCCGTAAATTCCCTAAAAATGCTGCTGATGGCATACAGGTCGATATCGACAACAATCAAAGCAATACGCGGAGTAGCTCACAGCAATACATCAATGTGGTGGATGGTGAGCGTGCCTTCATTCATGTGGGTGAATCCGTACCATTTACGCAAGAATGGGTAGTGCTTACGCGTCGCTATGTTAGCGTGCAACGTACCACTGAGTTTGTTGATGTAACGACTGGCTTTGCCGTACGTCCACGCAGTATTGGCAATCAAATAGAATTAGAAATTACGCCAAGAATTGCAAAGTTAAATCAAAGTGGTTTCATTGATTTCGAAGAACTGTCTACCGTAGTGCGCGTAAAACGAGGTGAATGGTTAGATGTGGGTGGCATCATGCAACAAAACGATGACGTCAGCCGTACGATTTTGGGCAAACAAAATAGTAGTCAAATACAAAATAATCAACTGTTAATCCAGGTTCAATAACAGTGTAATAGTCAGTCAATAACCAAAGTCCCCTGAATTCGAGGAAAAAACAAATATTTTTGCAGGTATTAGCCGTAAACACATGGAAAATACTAGTTTTTTTCGCAATAACTGGTAAAATTTGCGCCACTCGGTATCCAAATTAAGTAAAACTTATAAGCGGTTGTCGAAAAAAGTTTTTTAACTAGTTAAACTCTCTCTAAGGAAATAAAAATGACACGTTCTGCTCTGCTTGCTGCATTATTAGCATTAGCCCTAACTGCTTGTGGCGAAAAAGCTGCTGAAGAAGCTGCTCCAGTTGAAGCACCTGCTGCTGAAGTTGCTCCAGCTCCTGAAGCAGCTGCTCCTGCTGAAGCTGCACCAGCTGCTCCTGCTGAAGCTGCACCAGCTGCTGAGGCTGCACCAGCAGCTCCTGCTGAAGCTGCTAAGTAATTAGCATTTAGCTAGTAGTATTGAAAAAGCCGACTTTTAGTCGGCTTTTTTTGTTTTTGGCTTTTCTTTAAATAGCTGGTAGAATTTTCATCACTCGATATAGCTAATTAGGTAAAACCTTTAAGCGGTTATCGAAAAAGTTTTAAACTAATTAAACTCTTAAGGAACTAATATGACACGCTCCGTTCTGCTTGCTGCATTATTAGCATTAGCCCTAACCGCATGTGGCGAAAAACCTGCTGAAGCTCCAGCTCCTGAAGCTGCTCCTGCTGCCGAATCTTCACCTGCTGAGGCTGCACCTACACCTGCAGCTGAAGTTCCACCTGAAGCTACACCTGCACCTGAAACCCCAGCTGCCGAAACTAAGTAATTAGCATTTAGTTAGATGCATAAAAAAAGCCGACTTTATGTCGGCTTTTTCATGGCTGTAGTTTAATATCGGGCTGCACTTTCAATATTGTTGCTTAAACCTAAACCACCCAACATTTCCCGCAACAGAACTCTGTTTCTAAACCAATGCCTAATATCCTGTATGTAATAGGAATTACGGGTATGAAGACAATATTGAGAATCATCACATTGTTTTTCTCACTTCAAGCTCATGCAGATATCTATGTGTGCAGAGACAATCAGAAGAGAACGATCTATCAAGACGAACCCTGTGCGGTTGAAATGACTCGCAAGTTAAAAATATTACCGGCACCGTCAGCAGAAGCGCAGCTATTGGCACAAGAACGCGTGCGGAGGTCAAATGAGATTTGGCAACAGAGAGCGTTGCAACGCAGACAAGATGAAATGTATGCGCTGGAACTTGAAAGACTTGACATTGAGAAACGTAAATTAGAGTTGCTGGAAGAACAAGCTTTAGCGTCAGAGCAAGCTGTGCCGATATTTGCTCACCCTAACTTTAGATATGGCTTTGATAAGCATGGATTTAATAAGTTTGGTATGAATAGACCACATAGCAACAAACACGGTGATTTTGATACTAGAACTGGAAGAAACCGCAGTAAGCAACCTTAGATGTACTAGCTTGTGCCCAACATGCGCCAATCAAATCCTGTTACTTGATCTGCAATACCAATCCAATCCAGTTCACACCCCAACACCTTACCTAAGGCAGATTTAGCCAGTAGTGGTGTATTATTCTTAGCACTTAAATGTGCAGCAATAATATGTTGTAATTTACTATTGTCTAATCTGGATAACAGATTAGCTGAGTCTTGATTCTCTAAATGACCCAAGTCCCCACCCACGCGCTGCTTAAGCGCCCAGCTATAAGGGCCAGACTGCAACATACTCGCGTCATGATTACACTCCAGCACTAGCGCATTGCAACCACTCAGCTTTTCTTCAATATGGGGAGTAGGACGCCCGACATCGGTCAATACACCTAGCTTGTGCTGCCCATCAGAAAAAACGCACTGTATAGGCTCACGCGCATCATGCGGTACCGGGTAGGGCTGAACTTCAACGTCTGCAATGCTAAACGCACAATGACTGTCCATCACATTTAGCTGCAAGTTATGCTGATTGGGCATATACCGTGTGACCATTTTGAGCGTGCCATAGGTAAGCCACACGGGTATTTGATATTTAGCAGCGAACTTAAAGGCGCCACCGGCGTGATCATCATGTTCATGCGTAATCACGATGCCGTTCAAATCCTGTGGCGTAAGCTGCAAACGTGCCAAGCGCGCCACCGTCTCTTTCACACTAAAGCCACAATCTAACATCAGCCTTGTATGTTTGACTTCCACCACTAGGGCATTGCCAGCACTACCGCTCCCTAGTGATGCAAAACGCATGGTTTATTTCAATTGTTCGTACATCAGCGCCACAATACGATTTGCAGTAGTAGTGCGAACACGTGCACCATCTTTATCTACCACGGTTACCGTTGCGTTTTCTTTGTCACCATCTGCTACTTTAATACGATACTGCTTAGCTGGATCTACTTTCTGTTTATCGTCATCACCCCAGAATTTGAGCTTCTCAACCATACTTTTTTCTTCTTTTTTCGGCGTAGCCTCAGCTTCTTTTTTGTCGTCATCACCCCAGAATTTCAAGGTTTCGTACAAACCTTTCTTTTTCTTAGGTGTATCGTCAATGTCCACATCCGCATAACGCACAAAGAACACGCCGTTAGAACGATCTTTGTCTTCTATGACAAAACCAATTCTATCAAGCGCCAAGCCCACACGGCGCCATGCGCGGTCAAATGGATCGTTCAACAACAAGGTTGCGCTACCATCTTTTTCTTTCACGACTTCAGCACGCTTCAAAGTTACCGCTTCCGCCATGATTGATTGTGAGCGTTGTTCTTCGATGCCTAATTTCACCATCAAACGGCGTAATAATTCTGCATCTAACTCTTCATCTCGTGCATCTGCTTCAGCCGCAGCCTTAGGGCCAGCCTTGTAACCAGTTTCAATCTCACCTAACTGCGTCTGTACCCGGTTCTTGCCATCATCTGGCGCACCCGTCACTGAACGGTGCGTCATGTAGATTTCGGTCGTGCCCGGCTCTGTACCACGATCTAGACGTGTACGGAATTTTTTCTTGTCGGCAAAACCAGATAATTTATCTAGCCATTTATCAAACTTTTCACCTATATTGCCTGACTCATCTTTTTTAATGGCTTCAGCATCGATCCATTCAGTTTCCATCACGCCGATTTGTGCGTTTTCTACACGTACAGCAAAGCCTTGATCGATCCAGAACTCACGAATGACCGGCCATATTTTTTCGGCAGGTGCATCTACCACTAACCAACGTTGCGACCCTGCTCGCTCAAGCCTTACGCCTTCAGAAGTTGGTAACACTTTTTCTACACCTACCTCTTGGCCTTCCTGTGCTTGGCTGTAGGTAGAATAGGTAGTGCTGCCAGGGATAGAATAAGCATCACTCACTGGACTTGATGTCAAATCAGGCGGCACTTCTAAAGGACGAGAACGACCGGCACCTTTGTAATCAGAGGTGTTATCAATGAATGGAATGGAATCACAACCGACCAATCCAACCATCAATAATATGGAGATACCAGCTTGCTTAATGCCAGCCTGTTTAATGATAGTACGCTTACTATTACCTGATTTGATATTGACTTGTTTCATTCAGACCTCGTTATAAAGCTTGATAACTATTTATAGAATTAGTGCTGGCTTGCAAGCGTTACGCAAAACATCATGATACTGCGCTGATAACTCTACCAACGGCAGTCTGATCCCTGATTTAACCAAACCCATTTGGGCTAGGACCCATTTCACCGGTATCGGGTTCGCTTCAACAAACAATTTTTGATGTAATGCAAATACTTTAGCATTAATCTCACGCGCTGCGATAGCATCACCGGCAACTGCGGCTACACACATCTCATGCATAAGTTTTGGTGCGACATTCGCAGTAACGGAAATAACACCTTTGGCACCTAATAACATCAATGACATGCCCGTTGCATCATCGCCACTCAATACCGCAAAATCTTTAGGTGCACGTAACAACAAATCTGTGCCACGCTCTATGCCACCTGTCGCATCTTTGATGCCGACAATATTCGGATGCACTGCCAAACGTATCACGGTGTCATTGCTGATATCACACCCGGTTCTACCCGGTACATTGTATAAAATCTGCGGAATATCTACTGCATCAGCAACTGCTTTAAAGTGCTGATAGAGGCCTTCCTGCGTTGGCTTGTTGTAATAAGGTGCAACCAGTAAACAAGCATCTGCGCCCAACTCTTTAGCTTTTTTAGTGAGCGTGATGGCTTCTGTGGTTGAGTTTGCACCGGTACCTGCGATGACTGGAACACGCCCATTCACTTGGCTGACAGCGGTTTTAATTAATAGACAATGCTCATCAAAATCTACCGTTGGCGATTCACCTGTCGTGCCAACAATGACAATGCCATCTGAGCCTTGGTTCACATGAAAATCAATCAGTGCATTTAAAGATGGGATATCTAAACGACCATCTTCAAACATGGGCGTTACTATCGCGACTAGACTACCTTGCAACATAGCAAACCTAAACTATTCATAATCTTATATTTTAACTGAAAAGCCAGATAAATGAACAAACTATGAGATGTAAACTTCTGATTCTTAGCGACATTGATTTGTCGACATTAATTTTAATAGTCCGGCGAAATTGTTAGCAATATCGGTAAAGCGTATAATTCAGCATGACTTTGAATACGGGACTCGACGCACTCATTGTAAGCATTGATGCCATTCTGCCGCAAACCCAATGCAAGCAATGCGGTTACGATGGTTGCAAACCTTATGCTGCAGCCATTGCTGCGAACGAAGCCGATATCAACCAGTGCCCGCCAGGTGGTGATTTGGGTATACGTGCGCTGGCGGATTTATTGGCTGTGGAATATAGACCGCTCAATGCAGAGCATGGAGTGCATAAGCCAAAAGTACTGGCATTGATTGATGAGGCCACATGTATCGGCTGTACCTTGTGCTTAGCGGCTTGTCCGGTAGATGCGATTCTAGGTGCTGCTAAGCAGATGCATACCGTTATTGCTTCTGAATGTACTGGTTGCGAGCTCTGCCTGCCACCGTGTCCGGTAGATTGTATTAGCTTGGAGCCAGTTGTAGAAATGCCAGCGATGCTTATAAAACAGGTCGCAGATCTGGCGCGTGAGCGCTACAATTTCAAGCTGTTTAGAATAGAACGTGAAAAACTGGAGCTTGCCCAAAAACATGCGGAACTTGCTCAAACTAGGAAGTCTTTGGTTAATACATCAATAAGTGTAGCGAGCGGTTCTAACAATTTAGTACCTGAAAATGCAGTACCTGATAAAAAGGCGGCAATAGCGGCAGCGCTTGCCCGTGCTAAGACGACATTGTAAGGGCGAAAAAGACAAAAAAAGAACAGATGAATAAAAACCACACTTTACTCTACACAATCGAAGCAAGATAAATTCATGAACGCGGAAAAACGCTTTGAAATCTTTAAGCGCTTAAGTGTTGCTATACCCAACCCCACCACCGAGCTTAGGCATGACAGTACATTTGAGCTGTTGATTGCAGTCATCTTATCTGCACAAGCCACTGACAAGGGTGTCAATATTGCCACCAAAAAATTGTTCGCAGTTGCAAACACACCAGAAAGTATTCTGGCGTTGGGCGTACATGGTTTAGAGCATTACATTAAAACCATAGGCTTATATCACGCTAAAGCCAAAAACGTACTGGCTACCTGCCAGATGCTGATTACACATCATCAATCGCAAGTTCCTAACACCCGCACCGCTTTAGAAGCTTTACCAGGCGTGGGTCGCAAAACTGCAAATGTCATCCTGAACACTGCATTTGGTGAGCACACCATTGCCGTAGATACGCATTTATTCAGATTGGGCAATCGCATCAAACTCGCCACTGGCAAGACTGTCCTAGAAGTAGAGAGAAAATATCTAAAGACGATTCCACCAGAATTTATGAAAGATGCACACCATTTATTGATTCTGCATGGCCGTTACACCTGCACTGCGCGTAAACCCAAGTGTGGACAATGTTGTATTGAAGACTTATGCGAATACAATGCTAAAGAGTATGCATAGTCACCCTTATTTAAGCCAAGGTAGGTCATGAAAGTCGCAACCAGTATCGTTCTAGGTAATCAAGCCACACCTGCATTAGCAGCAGAGGCTGTGACGCGTGCCATGCATAAAGCAGACATTACGGTAGCTAATAGTGTGTTGCTACTGCTCACCTCGGAATTTGCCAACAACCCACAACCCGCAATCAAGGCTGCAGCCAAAGCTGCTAATAGCCTACAGGTCATGGGTTGTTCTGCTACCGGCATATTTACTGAAGAAGATTGGGTGCTAGACACACCCGCCGCCGCTGCCATGGTATTTGGCGGCGATGTCAGCCTACAATTACCTAATCTCAACCACACTAATCAGCCCTTATTCACCTTATCTGCGCCTAATGCGATTAACAGTACCTGGCTCAATAACGGCAATAAACGTTATGGTGGTGTATCTGGCGACGCAATCGGCCAAGGGCCATTTTCTGTGTGGCAAAATGCCAAGGGCGATGTGTCAGGCTACGTAGAAACATTCTTTAGTGGCGTCAAAGTTGTTACTAAAGCCTCCCATGGTTTACAGCTTTTGACCGCCCCACAAATAGTCCAGCAAGTAAGTGATTACGATATTCAACGATTGGACAATCAAGAGCCACTGAGTGCGCTACAAAAAGCGTGGAAGATGCATAGTAAAAGTGATGACCCAGTACCGCTGCATATGATCATGGCGACCTATGCTAATGATGCGGCAGCGTTTGCTGCTGGAGAATACAACCTCACCAATCTTATTAGCCATGATGACGATAATGGCAGTATCACATTGGCGCACAAGCTAGAGGTTGGGCAATTCTTGAGTTGGGGGCTGCGGGAAAAATCTACGGCAATGGCTGATTTAAATATCACCATCAATCATCTAATGAATGAGTTGGGCACTATGCCTGACTTCGGCTTACTGTTTTCTTGCTTGGGTCGCGGCCCTTATTTCTACGGTGGTGTTGACCGCGACTTGAAAGTACTGACTCAAGCATTCCCTTACATGCCATTAATAGGCTTTTATGGCAACGGTGAGATTGCGTCCATCCGTGATACCAATCAGCTATTACCTTCTTCTGCAGTGCTTTCTCTATTCTCTACGCAACATGCATAGCATCAATACCTGGCATCAATATTATGAGTTTATACAACCCCAGCCGTGACCAAGTGCGCCAGTTCTTTTTTGATACCTGGGCGAAATTCAAACAGCAATCTGCATTGTCTGATCTGGAAAAAATCGCAATCGAGGTCATTCAAATGCATCCTGAATACCACGCGATATTGGATGCTCCCGAACGTTACCTCAACCAGCAATACTTCCCTGAGATGGGTGAAACCAACCCGTTTCTACATCTAAGCCTGCATCTCTCGGTGATTGAACAACTTAGCATCAATCAGCCCATTGGCATTACGCAGGTGTATGATAAATTACGCGAGCGGCATCAGGATAAACACTTAGCACAGCATGACCTGATTGACTGCCTTGCTGAAACTATTTGGCAAGCACAGCGAAATAATGTGCCTTTAGATACGACTAACTACCTGAATCTGCTAAAACAAAAAGTAGGTCAGGTTTGAAGAGACTATGCAAAATATAAACGATTGGCTCAATGAGCATGGTGATTATTTATACCGTTTTGCTTTGGCGCGATTACGCGACCCGCATCAAGCGGAAGATGCAGTACAAGAAACCATGCTGGCAGCGATTAAAGGCAATAGCTTTGAAGGTGATTCTACAGCGCGTACTTGGCTCACCGGCATCCTGAAACATAAAATTATCGATTTACAGCGCAAACAGATTCGCGAACAACCGCTATCCGACTTAATAGATTTAGACGAGTCTGATACCAGCATGGATGACTTCTTTGATCAACATGGTCATTGGCTTGATAAGCCTCAAGAATGGGATATGCCGGATAGCGCATTAGAACAGAAACAGTTTTTAGCAACCTTAAGCAAGTGCATGGACAAACTACCCGCTAAATTGGCAACGCTGTTCATGATGCGTGATGTGCAAGAAATTGAGAATGAGAATATTTGTAAGGAACTGGGTATTACAACGACCAATGCTTGGGTGATGTTATATAGAGCCCGGATGGGATTGAGGAAATGTCTAGAGATGAATTGGATAACAGGATGAAGGCAATCAAGTTTATGCTTACATGTAAGCAGGCGAGCAAGCTTATTTCGCAATCTTTAGACCATCCATTATCTTTATCCGGTCGAGTTAAATTAAGGTTTCATCTTTTTATTTGTGATGCGTGTACCCGTTTTAATAAGCAATTGGGTCAATTACGTACTGCAGTGCATCGCATGAGACAAGACACTGAAAATGACAGCTCTATAGAACTTCCATCAGATGCAAAAGCAAGAATTACCAATACCGTTGCATCTAAATATCATTAAATTTCGTATCAACTAAAGTAGTACATTTACCTAAAATTATTTTTAAAGGATTTACCATGAATAAAACTCAGAAATCAATCGCACTTGCTATCGGTGGTGCATTCGCATTTTCAGTTGCTGCAACAACAGTGAATGCTGCAGAAAATCCATTTGCAATGAAATCACTGTCTTCAGGTTACCAAGTAGCGGACCACCACGAAGAAAAAATGAAAGATGGCAAATGCGGCGCAGGTAAATGTGGTGCAAGCAAGACTGAGAAAGCTGCTGAAGGCAAGTGCAGTGCAGAAAAGGCAGCAGAGGGTAAATGTAGTGCTGAAAAAGCGGCTGAAGGTAAATGTAGCGCCGAGAAAGCTAAAGAAGGTAAATGCAGCGCTGACAAGAAGTAATGTCAATGTCAGATTTGAACCTTTGTTTTTAACATGACAATAGCCAATGATACACATCATAGTCATGTAAAGTCTCAAATCAGAGGTGTGGGTTTGGGGTTAAAGCGCGAGCTGATACCTCAAATCCAAACTGCTTTTGGTCAAGAATCTATTGCCAATATCAATTTCGTAGAAATCGCACCAGAGAACTGGATTGGCGCCGGTGGTAAAGCAGCAAAGCAGCTTGATTGGTTTGCCGAACGCTATCCGATTGCCTGCCACGGTTTATGTCTGTCTTTGGGTGGTTTAAGCCCACTCAATGAAGTGTTTTTGCAGCAAGTCAAAAAGTTTTTACATCAGTATGAAATTCCGCTTTATACCGAACATTTAAGTTACTCCACTGATGGTTACAATGGCCAGCAGGGCTATTTATATGATTTGCTGCCGATTCCATTTACCGATGAAGCCGTAACTTATGTTGCAAAACGCATACGCCAAACACAGGATATCTTAGGCCAGTGCATCGCTGTAGAGAACACGTCTTTTTATGTCCAAGCGCCGGTATCCACCATGGATGAACTAACATTTCTCAAAGCAGTGCTCACAGAAGCTGACTGCTTGTTACATCTGGACATCAACAATCTTTACGTCAATAGCGTCAACTTCGGTTTTGATGCACATGAATTTCTACGTGGCATCCCGGGTGAGCGCATTGTGTATAGCCATATTGCAGGGCATTATCAGCAGGCACCTGATTTATTAATAGATACGCATGGTGCAGATGTGATTGACCCGGTATGGGCCTTATTAGAAGAAGCCTATGCATTATTCGGCACCTTCCCGACTTTGCTAGAGCGTGACAACAATATACCGCTGCTCAAGCTATTGATGCACGAGATCAATAAAATCTCCAGCTTACAGCATCATCATCGTCAGCGAGTGCTCACTACGGCAGCGTAACAACCTATGAGCACGATAAAAGACTTACCAAGTTTTCAGCGTTATCAGCAAGCGTTCAGTGCTTACATTCGCGACCCAATCAATCAGCCACGACCTAAAGACGTGCCGGTTGAGCGTATAGCCGTGTATGAAGAGATTGTATTCAATAATATTTTTGAAGCTGTTTCAGCCTGCTTTCCTGTCGCTCAAAAGGTAATAGGCAAGGCTGGCTGGCTAAAATTGGTACGTGCTTTTTTACGTGAATATTCTGCCAATAGCCCGATCTTCCGTAAGATTCCTGAAGAGTTCCTGAGCTTCTTAGCTACTCAAAAAAATCTCGCCCCTTATATCCCTAGCCTTTGTCATTATGAATGGGTAGAGCTGGCGGTAGGTTCGTCTGAGGCAACTGTAGATAGACACAGTATCGATGCAACGGGTGACTTACTTGAGTATCAGCCAGCCTTTGTTCCTGCGATGCAAATCCTTAACTACGAATTCGCAGTGCATAAGATCTCAGCACGTAACAAACCTAAAGAAACAATGAATACCCAGTTATTGGTCTATCGCAATGCTGACGACACAGTGAAGTTTATTGAGTTAAATAATGTGACTTACAGATTGATTGAGTTACTACAAGAGGGAATAACAACTGGCAGGCAAGCACTCACCATCATTGCGACCGAACTTGCGCATCCGCAGCCTGAGAACGTGATTCAATTTGGATTAGAGATTTTGGAGGACTTGAGACACCAAGGTATTATCCTTGGCGTTTACCGTTCAGCAATGACAACTAGCAGAGACTAGTCAAAATTCACCATTTGCGACTGACGTTCTTCCAAGGTAGAAAGCAGTGTTTTCTGGTCACCATGGCTCATGTCCCACCACCCTTGGATTTCATCGAGGGTGCGATAACAACCTTGGCATAAGCCACTCAAATCATCAATCGCACACACACCGATACAAGGAGATTGAATCTCCGCTTGCAAGTTATCTGCCATATAGTTCAACCATTAACCTAGCTTAAAGCACCGTGACACTGCTTATATTTTTTACCTGAGCCGCAAGGACAAGGGTCATTACGACCTACCTTGACGCCGTCGCGGACAATAGGTTGAGTAGAAATCTCTTGTGCCGCCTCATCCGCTGGCGCATCTGATGCCGCATCATAATCTGCATGCTGATACTGCACGTTTTCCACTTCTACTGGTTTTTCAACCGCTTCAATATCAGCCTCCGTTTTCACTTGTACCAGCATCGTCACTTTGGTGACTTCGCTTTTCACTGTGTTTAATAGGTCAGAGAACAGTTCAAATGCTTCACGCTTGTATTCTTGCTTAGGATTCTTTTGTGCATAGGAACGCAAATGAATACCTTGGCGCAAATGATCTAAGGCGGCAAGATGCTCACGCCAATGATTATCCAGGCTTTGCAGCATCACTGAACGCTCAAACTGGCGCATGATATCTGCACTTGCCTGTTCTTCTTTAGCAACATAAGCTGCATCAGCCGCATCAATAATACGTTCGCGCAATGTCTCTTCGTGCAAATCTGGATTGTCTTCCAGCATCTTCACTAGAGGCAAGTCTAAGCCAGTTTCCGCTTTAAGTTCTCTTTCCAAACTTGGCGCGTCCCACAACTCTTCAACGCTATCTGGTGGAATATGCGTCGCCATCATGTCTGCAAGTACGTCATCGCGCATCGCCTTGATGGTATCGCCTACGTCAGTCGCTTCTAACAACTCATTACGTTGCTCGTAAATGACTTTACGTTGGTCATTGGCTACGTCATCGTATTCCAGCAATTGTTTACGAATGTCAAAGTTACGGCCTTCAACCTTACGTTGCGCGTTCTCAATGGCACGCGTCACCCATGGATGTTCAATCGCCTCACCATCCGGCATGTTGAGTTTTTCCATGATAGCTGATACACGGTCAGAGGCGAAAATACGTAGTAATTGATCTTCCAGCGAGAGATAGAAGCGACTTGAGCCAGCGTCACCTTGACGGCCAGAACGACCACGCAACTGGTTATCTACACGGCGTGATTCATGGCGCTCAGTACCCACGATATGCAAACCACCAGCGGCCAGCACGGCAGCGTGCACTTGTTGCCAATCGGCCTTGATTTTGGCTGCTTGGGTTTCTTTTTCGCTTTCGCTTAAACTTTCGTCAGCATGTACCAAAGCGATTTCCGGCTCAGGATTACCACCCAAGACAATGTCAGTACCACGACCCGCCATATTGGTTGCAATGGTAATCACGCCCGGACGACCTGCCTGCACAATAATCTGTGCTTCACGTTCATGCTGTTTTGCGTTCAGTACTTGATGCTCTAACTTGGCTTCATCCAACAACTTAGAAATCAGTTCAGAGTTCTCAATAGAGGTAGTACCCACCAATACCGGTTGCCCACGTTTCTGGCAATCTTTGATATCTACAATCACCGCTTCATATTTCTCACGCGCGGTGCGATACACCTTATCCATCTGGTCTTTACGCTGCATTGGACGATGCGTAGGAATCACCACTGTTTCCAGATTATAGATTTGGTTGAATTCATAAGCTTCAGTATCCGCCGTACCTGTCATACCGGATAGTTTGGCGTACATACGGAAGTAGTTTTGGAAAGTGATGGAAGCGAGCGTTTGGTTCTCTTTCTGAATCGTCACGCCCTCTTTGGCTTCAACCGCTTGGTGCAAACCATCAGACCAGCGACGGCCCGCCATCATACGGCCTGTGAATTCATCCACAATAATGATATCGCCGTCACGCACCACATAATGCTGATCACGATGGTAAAGATTACGTGCTCGCAACGATGCATAGAGATGGTGCACCAATGTGATGTTGGCCGCTTCATACAAACTAGATCCTTCTGGCAATAAGCCAGAATCGGTTAATATTGCTTCTGCGTGCTCATGGCCTTGCTCAGACATGATGACGTTCTGTGCCTTCTCATCGACCCAGAAATCGCCTTCGCCTTCTTCTTCTTTTTGTGCGACTAGCTTAGCAGCCACCTCATTGATTTGATTGTAAAGGGCAACGCTATCATCCGCCTGGCCTGAAATAATCAGCGGCGTACGCGCCTCATCAATCAAGATAGAGTCAACTTCATCGATCAGCGCATAATTCAAACCACGCTGTACACGTTCGTCCGCGCTGTACACCATGTTGTCGCGCAGATAATCAAAACCGTATTCGTTGTTGGTACCATAAGTAATGTCCGCTGCATATGCTTGGCGCTTAGCTTCATTCGGCATTTGCGATAAGTTGATACCTATCGTCAAACCCAAGAATTGATACAGGCGTCCCATCCACTCCGCATCGCGCTTTGCTAAGTAATCATTGACGGTAATGACATGAACGCCCTTACCACTCAATGCATTCAAATACGCTGGCAAGGTAGCGACTAGGGTTTTACCTTCACCGGTACGCATCTCTGATATCTTGCCGGCATTCAACACCATGCCGCCTATCATCTGCACATCAAAATGACGCATGCCCAATGCACGGCGACTACCTTCACGTACTACGGCAAACGCTTCTGGCAGAAGCTGCTCCAGCGTTTCACCATTCGTATAGCGTTGCTTAAATTCTGCAGTTTTGGCTTTGAGTTCATCATCCGTTAAAGCCTGCATCGCAGGCTCTAGCGCATTGATCTCATTTACCTTCTGTGCGTATTGTTTTACCAGCCTATCGTTACGGCTACCGAATAATTTTTTGAACAACGTGGATAACATGAAATGATGGACTTTCCGCTAGAGGATAAAAAGCTTTTTGTTTATTGTATGTGATTGGTAAATGCAGATTTTAACTTCTATAAATACATGTCTAAAAATATACCTTATGTTGCAAACACTTCAGTTGGGTCTAACCTAATTCATGCGTCTCCAAAAAGGCACATGAATATTGAGTGGGGATGAGTCTCGCAAATTCAATTACTGGCTTTAAGATATTTTCGCGGATCCAAAGGATTACCGTTCAATCTAATCTCGTAATGTAGATGCGGTCCAGTGGAGCGGCCAGTACTGCCCACTTGCGCCACTATCTGTCCTTTTTCAACGCGCTCACCTGGTTTTACCAATAATAAGGAGGCATGCGCGTAACGTGTCTCCAAACCAGAGCCATGGTCAATCTTGACGATTTTACCATAATCAGGCGTCTGCTCAGCCACTGTCACGATGCCACCAGCCGCCGCATAGATAGGGGTACCTGCCGCTGCAGTAAAATCTAAACCCTCATGAAACGCTTTGTGACCATTGAATGGATCTAAGCGCCAGCCAAAACTAGAAGAGTTATAGGCCGCCGCCACTGGGCTACTATTCGGCAATGTATCTTTCAGAACACTCTGCTGCAATAGTTTAGCTTCCAAGTCACTGAGGTGATCTGTATGAAAATCGATTTGCGTCATCAAGTCTGCAATCTTGCCTTGTAACTCTTTCTCAGATAATGGCGCCTCTCGTACTAAAGGCCCACCACGATTGGCTGCTTGCGGATTAGCCGACGATAAATTAGGGGCTAGCGCATTATTACGCACATCTTTTTTTTCACCTGCCAGCTTCGCCAAACGTTCGCTTTGTGCGTCTAAGCGCATGATGCGTGCTTGCATCTCGCCTAGTTGTACTGCATAGGCATCAAGATGTTTTTGCGGGTTATTGAAAGAAAATTTGAGATGGGTGGGAATCAAAGACTTAACCCCCTGTTGCGTCACGGACTCCTGTGGCACAATCAGCAATAAGGTAAGGAAGACTGGTAATGCAATCAGCGCGAGCACAAGGATGCCTACCTGAAGCACCGACAAAGTTCTTGCTTTCACCATGTTATTTGAAACAAAAATGATATTCATACTACTCCTAATCACTGCGAGCATTTTTAACAAAAAACACCATGCAACGATTTAACACATTACTTAACCAGCCTGAACTTACCATGCTCAGAGCACGTACTCAGGAAACTCAAACTGCGCAAAAAATTTGGGAGGCAATTGCTCCTGACAATTTAGCTCAACTTAGCCATGCCAGTAGTATTAAAAATCAGCAATTTACCGTTATCGCAAACAACAATGCGGTTGCTGCAAAAATTAAGCTTTTTATACCTAGCTTATTGATTAAGCTAGAAAAGCAAGGATGTGAAGTTACTGCAATTCGAGTGAAAGTGCAAGTAAAATCTACCCCGCCAACCAAGACTAAAACCCTCAAAAAGCTCAGCGCTCATGCTGCCAGCAACTTAAATCAACTGGCAGAAAAGATATCTGGCACCACACTAGGCGACGCTCTGGCAAGATTAGCTAAAAAAGCTGACTAGAACCTGACAAATTAAGCGTATACAGCCGTAATTCCCAGCCAATATTGGTCAAATCAACCAAAGTATAAATAGTTGTTAGCCTAGCTTATTAGTGCAATAATGAACCGTTGTTACAAATTGTTTACAATTCCAAAGTAAGCATGTAACAACATTTTTTATCAGCCACATCGGAGCGCAATAAATATCTATAACAAACGCATTTGATATTCAGCACTACATGTTTAGCACTTGGTTTCAATTCACACTAGTTTTATTTAACGTTTTACGGTTTATTTCGAGTAACGGATTTATAAAAATTTAGATAGGGAGAAGTCATGTCAGTCGCATTAATGATTGCCATCGGAGCCGCTATTCTAGCGGTGCTGTATGGTGCGGTAATGAGTAAATGGATTTCAGGATTGCCAGCCGGCAATGCACGTATGCAAGAGATTGCAAGTGCAATTCAACAAGGGGCAGCAGCGTATCTAGCCCGTCAATATAAAACCATCACTGTAGTAGGTATTGTCTTAGCCATCTTAATTGGCATATTCCTCAACGTCACCACCGCTATCGGCTTTGTCATCGGCGCTGTACTTTCTGGTGCCTGCGGTTTTATCGGCATGAATGTCTCTGTAAAAGCAAACGTACGTACCGCACAGGCAGCTACCAAAGGCATTGGCCCAGCTCTTGATGTAGCATTTAAAGGCGGCGCAATTACCGGCATGTTAGTAGTTGGCTTAGGCTTACTAGGCGTAACAGGCTTTTATGCCTACCTTGGCGGTGAGGCAGCCACTGACTTAAATCCATTAATTGGTTTAGCGTTTGGCTCTTCTCTTATTTCAATCTTTGCACGTTTGGGTGGCGGTATCTTTACTAAAGGCGCTGACGTAGGTGCTGACTTGGTAGGTAAAGTAGAAGCCGGTATTCCGGAAGATGACCCGCGCAACCCGGCCGTGATTGCCGACAATGTAGGCGATAACGTAGGTGACTGTGCAGGTATGGCAGCCGACTTGTTCGAGACTTACGCTGTGACTTTGATTGCAACCATGGTGTTAGGTGGCCTGCTTATCACAACATCAGGTTCAAACGGTATCATCTATCCGCTCATGTTAGGTGCAGTCTCTATCGTGGCCTCTATCATTGGCTGCTTCTTTGTTAAAGCCTCACCTGGCATGAAAAACGTGATGCCGGCCTTATACAAAGGCTTAGCAGTTGCTGGTACTTTGTCGCTCATTGCCTTCTATTTCGTGACCATGCAGATGTTCCCGGAAGGCCTGACAGCCGGCGAACTCGTGATTTCAGCTAACCAGCTGTTTGGCGCTTGTGCAGTAGGCTTGGTACTCACTGCCGCATTGGTATGGATTACTGAATACTACACAGGTACAGATTTCGCGCCAGTCAGGCACGTTGCGCAAGCTTCTACCACAGGCCATGCAACCAATATCATCGCGGGTATCGGCGTCGCAATGAAATCAACCGCCTGGCCTGTATTGTCAGTCTGTATTGCAATATTTGTATCGCATTATTTAGGCGGCTTATATGGTATCGCGATTGCAGCAACCTCTATGCTCAGCATGGCTGGTATCGTGGTTGCACTGGATGCTTACGGGCCTATCACAGACAATGCCGGTGGCATTGCAGAAATGGCTGGCTTGCCAGCTGAAGTACGTGACGTCACCGACCCACTGGACGCGGTTGGCAACACAACAAAAGCTGTAACCAAGGGCTATGCGATTGGCTCAGCAGGGTTAGCGGCATTGGTATTATTTGCCGACTACACGCATAAATTGGAAGGTGCCGGGATTGATGTTAAGTTCGATTTGAGCGACCCAATGGTGATTATTGGTTTGTTCATTGGCGGCTTGATTCCGTTCCTATTCGCTGCCATGGCGATGGAAGCGGTAGGTCGCGCAGCTGGTGCAGTGGTTGAAGAAGTGCGCCGTCAGTTCCGTGACATCAAAGGTATTATGGAAGGTACTGCCAAGCCAGAATATGGCAAAGCGGTTGATATGCTTACCACTGCAGCGATTAAAGAAATGATGATTCCATCACTATTACCAGTAGCAGTACCAGTAGCAGTAGGCTTGATACTCGGCCCAGTGGCGCTAGGTGGCTTACTCATGGGTACGATTGTTACGGGTCTATTCGTTGCAATCTCCATGTGTACAGGCGGTGGCGCTTGGGATAATGCCAAAAAGTATATTGAAGATGGCAACCATGGTGGCAAAGGCTCAGATGCGCACAAAGCAGCTGTGACTGGTGACACTGTAGGTGACCCTTACAAAGATACTGCTGGCCCTGCGGTAAATCCACTGATTAAGATTATCAATATCGTGGCTTTACTGATTGTGCCTTTATTGTAAGTACTAGTGGTTTCATAGAGCAAAAAGGCGGCCTAGGTCGTCTTTTTATTGGGCCATTAAAAAACTCATAAAAGCCACATCGAAGACCAAGCTTTGAGAAGGCTATAATAAGAAAATACATGAAAACGGAGCCATATTGAGACATTCAGAATATCATCGTTCACATCGCATTGGCTGGTTGCGTGCTGCCGTATTAGGCGCCAATGATGGCATTGTATCCACTGCAAGTTTAATCATTGGTGTCGCCTCGGCAGGTGCAACGCACGAAACCGTTCTCATCACAGGCCTCGCTGGCTTGGTCTCGGGTGCTATGTCAATGGCCGCGGGTGAATATGTTTCAGTGAGTTCACAATCAGACACTGAAGCGGCTGACTTAACGCGTGAACGATTAGAGCTTAGCAACGATCATGAGAGTGAGCTGAAAGAACTCACGGGTATTTATATTGGTCGAGGCTTAACACCTGATTTAGCACACCAAGTAGCGGTACAACTCACAGCACATGATGCACTAGGCGCACATGCGAGAGATGAGCTGGGTATCATAGATACGACAAATGCACGCCCTATTCAAGCAGCAGCGGCTTCTGCGAGTACATTCGCAATTGGTGCTGCCTTACCTCTGCTAGTTACTTTCTTCGTATCTGAAACGAGTACTTTGATTTATGTGGCGACTGCTTCACTAGCATTTTTGGCGGCATTAGGCGGATTGGCGGCTAAAGCTGGAGGCGCTAATCTTTGGATGGGTGCAGCTCGTGTAGCTTTTTGGGGCATATTAGCCATGGCAGCCACGGCTGGCGTCGGTCACCTATTTGGCGTTGTTGCTGCATAAAACCGCAAATAAAAAGGCAGCCGAGGCTGCCTTTTTATAATGATAAAAGCGTATTTTTTAAAACTAAAACGCTGGTTTTACCTTAGCTTTATTGAAGTTATCTACGCCATCTAAAATTTCTTTTCTCGCAGCATCAATATCACCCCATCCGTTAATCTTGACCCATTTTCCGACATCAAGATCTTTATAGTGCTCAAAGAAATGTGAAATCATTTCTAAACGCCATGCAGATAAATCTGTGTAGCTCTTTAGATGACCGTATAAACGACATACTTTTTCTACTGGCACCGCTAATACTTTAGCATCTAGGCCAGCTTCATCTTCCATCAACAATACGCCTAATGGGCGGCAGCGCACCACTACACCTGGAATCAATGGTACTGGTGTCATCACCAGCACATCCACAGGGTCTCCATCATCAGCCAACGTATGCGGCACATAACCATAATTGGTTGGGTATTGCATAGAAGTGCCCATAAAACGGTCTACAAAAATCGCGCCGCTTTCTTTATCCACTTCATACTTAACTGGGTCACCCTGCATTGGGATTTCGATAATGACATTGAAGTCATTGGGTACGTCTTTACCGGTTGGCACTTGATTTAACGACATTACTTAATTCCTAGCTGAAAACAATAATTTTGAGGCGCAATTATAACGCAAAGCAGGCGCCCTTTTTACCCTACTCGCTCGCAATTTGAATACGGCAGCTATCAATGACATGCTGAGGCGTACATTTCAAAGCACAATAAAGCAGCAAAGGAATGATGATGACTTCATCTAATTGGCCGAGCACGGGGATAAAGTCTGGTATCAAGTCAAAAGGTAGCAGAGTGTAGCCAATCGCCAGCCATAAAAAAAATTTAGCTAAGGCGGGCGTTTGCGGGTGTTGCTGTAAGCGTTTGTAGAAAACGAATTCAGCTTTAAGCTTCGCAGCAATCGCTTTCAGCCGTTCAAACATTTAAACCACCAGTGCAGTATCGGTCAGTTTGACAAACGCTTCCATATACTTTTCTGAAGTGCGTCTAGCCACATCATCCGGCAACGCAGGTGCAGGTGGTGTTTTGTTCCAGCCACAAGATTCCAGCCAATCACGTACGTATTGTTTATCGTAACTTGGTGGATTTTTGCCGACCGCATAACTTTCTGCAGGCCAAAAACGTGATGAGTCTGGGGTTAACACTTCATCCATCACGTGCAACACACCATTGCTATCTAAGCCGAATTCAAATTTAGTATCAGCAATAATAATTCCGCGGGTGAGTGCATACTCCGCTGCTTGGCTATACAGGGCAATGGCAACCTTGGCGACTTCATCTGCCATGTCTTGACCAATCAAGTCTGCGCATTGCTGCAAGCTGATGTTTTCATCATGCTCACCCACAGCCGCTTTACTTGAAGGTGTAAAGATTGGTGCTGGTAACTTTGACGCCTCTTGCAGTCCAGCAGGTAATGGGATACCGCACACAGTACCTTTGGCTTTGTATTCTTTCCAACCACTGCCTACCAAATAACCACGCACAATTGCTTCAATCGGCAAGGCTTTGAGCTTTTTCACCACCACTGAACGATTCGCTAACTGGGCTTTTTCAGCAGAGTCAGTCACTACGCTAACAGGGTCAATACCTGTTAAATGATTAGGTACTACGTCTTTTAACTTCTCAAACCAGAAGTTTGCCATCTGCGTGAGCATTGCACCCTTATTGGCAATACCGGTAGGCAATATCACATCAAACGCCGACAGTCTATCCGTACTTACCAGCAACATGGTGTTGGCATCAATATCATAAATATCGCGGACTTTACCTTGATGGATACGTTTTAGGCTATGGATGCTGGTTTCTAGTAAAGGCTGGCTCATGATGCGGTTCAGTTAAGTTGACTTGCCATTTTACCAGATTTGCAATGGCGTTTAACGCAGTAAATATTCACAAACTCAGGACTGCCTATTTTCACCGATAGTGACGATTTTAAGTGTATTCGTGCCACCTGGGCTACCAATCGGCTCGCCGAACGTGATCAATACCAAATCTCCCGGACTGACAACTTTCTGTTGCAATAATACCTGTTCCATCTCTTTCAGAATCTCATCTCTATCCTTGTGCTCTTGCTCAATCGGGTATGGATAAACGCCGCGATGCAGGGTCAGTTTCCTGCGCGCATATTTGTCCGGAGATAAGGCATAGATCGGCACTTCGGCATCCGCGCGCGATAACCATTGCGCCGCATTGCCGGACTGCGTGAGTGCGGCAATCGCTTTGACTTTCATATGTTGCGCGGTATAGATGGCCGCCGCCGCAACCGCTTCGTCCGTTTTTACGAATAGTTGGTCAGGCTTACGCGCCCTATATTGACCGAAATATTCCTTTTCAGCCTCCAATGCTACACGGTGTACCGCTTGCACGGTTTCCAGTGGGTATTGGCCTGCCGCTGTTTCTGCTGACAACATCACGGCATCTGTACCATCAAGTACCGCATTAGCTACATCCGAGACTTCTGCACGTGTTGGGATCGGGCTGGTAATCATCGACTCCATCATTTGCGTGGCCGTAATCACCAGTTTATTTTGCGCACGTGCCATGCGGATCATACGTTTTTGTAAGCCCGGTACCGCAGCATCACCCACCTCAACACCTAAATCGCCACGTGCCACCATGATGGCATCAGATGCCTCGATAATTGCCTCTAAGTTATCAATGGCTTCTGCGCGCTCAATCTTAGCGACTATGCTCGCTGTGCCCCCTGCTTTCTTAATTAAGCTACGTGCATATTCAACATCTGCAGCTGATTTTGGAAAGGAAACGGCGATATAGTCTGCCTCCAATGCCACCGCGGTTTTAATATCATCGCGATCCTTGGTAGTAAGCGAATCAGCTGACAGGCCGCCGCCTTGACGATTGATACCTTTATTATTGGATAACACGCCGCCGCTAAGTACTACACAATGAATCTGATTGCCTTTTATCCTATCTACTTGCATGGTGATACGACCGTCATCCAGTAATAAAACCGCATCCGGCGTCACTTCCTGCGGCAGCGTTTTGTAGTCTAATCCCACATGATATTGATCACCCAACACACAATCTGCGTCTAATACAAACAAGTCGCCCGTTTTTAACGTCACCTTGCCTAGTTCAAATTTTCCGATACGGATTTTGGGGCCTTGCAAATCACACAACACACCGACAGGGCGGCCAAGTTTCATTGCAATATTACGTACAATTTCAGCACGATGGATATGGTCTTCAGCTAAGCCATGCGAAAAATTCAGGCGCACAACATTGACACCAGCCGTGATCATGCGCGCCAACATCTCCTCACTGCTTGAGGATGGACCAAGTGTTGCGACAATTTTTGTTTTTCGTAGTGTCAAACTTTTACCATTTTTCTACAAAACCACTGAGTGATTATGCAGTAATTTTAAATAAAAAAGGGGCTCATAGCCCCTTTTCGTGTTGTTAAAACCTTAGGGCATTAACTGCGTGCACGTAGCTCTAAAATCTCTACCGCTGGTAATTTCTTACCTTCTAAAAACTCTAAAAATGCACCACCTGCGGTCGAAATATAAGACACTTTGTCATAGATGTCATATTTCTGGATTGCCGCAATCGTGTCGCCGCCACCTGCAAGTGTAAATGCTTTGGTGTTAGCAATCGCATGCGCGATCGTCTTGGTACCTTCGCCAAATTGATCAAACTCAAACACCCCCACTGGCCCATTCCAGACCACAGTCCCAGCATTTTTAATGATCTCTGCTAATTCATTAGCAGATTTCGCGCCAATATCAAAAATCATATCATCGGCTGCCACAGAAGCCACGTCTTTCTTAGCTGCTGGCTCATTAGCATCAAACTTCTTACCGCACACGACGTCTACTGCAATTGGCACTGCCGCGCCTCTTTGTGACATTTTTTCCATCAATGCACGCGCTGTTGGCACTAAGTCATCTTCACATAAGGACTTACCCACTTCGTAACCTGCGGCTTTCAAGAAGGTATTGGCAATACCGCCACCAACCACCATCTGGTCTACTTTTTCTGACAAACTCTCCAATACAGTCAACTTGGTAGATACTTTACTACCACCAACAATCGCTACCATCGGACGCGCCGGGCTCAATAAAGCTTTAGTAAGTGCTTCCAGTTCATTCACTAATAATATACCCGCCGCGGCTACAGGTGCGAATTTAGCCACACCATGCGTAGAAGCTTCAGCACGGTGCGCTGTGCCAAAAGCGTCCATCACAAATATATCGCATAGCTTGGCATAGCTTTGTGACAACTCGTCAGTACTTTTCTTTTCACCTTTGTTAAATCGACAGTTTTCAAGAACGACTAGTTCACCAGCAGCTACATCAAAGCCGCCATCCACCCAGTCTTTAATCAAACGTACAGGTTTAGCTAACTTTTTAGAAATCACATCAACGACAGGTTTAAGTGAGTTCTCTTCAGAATAAATACCTTCTTCAGGTCGACCCAGATGTGAGGTGACCATGACTTTTGCACCAGCTTTAAGTGCGTACTCAATAGTCGCCATTGATGCGGTGATACGCGCATCTGAAGTGACTTTGCTATCGGCTACCGGTACGTTCAAGTCGGCACGGATCAATATGCGCTTACCGCTTAGCTCCAAGTCGGTCATTTTAATAACGTTCATTTCTCCACCCTCAAAACTGTATGAAAATTTAAGATTTGGGATGTAATGCTAGGCGCACGGAGCACAAAACCCGAGACAGTACATAAAGTACGGCGAGGGTGTGAGCACCGCGCAACAACGCAGTACGCCCAAATATTAAGTTTTACTTAGCCGCCATCATTGCAGCAGCATTATCTAGCATACGACAACTAAAGCCCCACTCGTTATCGTACCAAGCGCATACTTTGACTAACAAACCATCTTTGGTGACTTTAGTCAGTGTGGCATCAAAGTTTGATGAGAAGTCAGTATGGTTGTAATCCACAGATACTAATGGTGCTTCGTTATAAGACAAGATACCTTTAAGTGGGCCTTTACTAGCGGCCTCATGCATGATGTGATTCACTTCTTCCTTAGTAGTCGGACGAGATGGTGTAAAAGTCAAATCAACCAATGATACGTTGATAGTCGGTACACGAATCGCAAAGCCATCCAGCTTACCGTTAAGCTCAGGCAACACCAAGCCTACTGCCGCCGCCGCGCCAGTCTTGGTTGGAATCAATGAAGTCGTCGCAGAACGTGCACGACGCATATCAGTGTGATGCGCATCAGTCAGTACTTGGTCATTGGTGTAAGAGTGAATCGTATTCATCAAACCATTCACAATACCAATCTTTTCGTGCAATGGTTGCACCATAGGCGCTAAGCCATTAGTAGTGCATGAGGCATTAGAGATTACAGTATGGCTAGCTTTAATCACTTTATGATTCACGCCATAAACAACCGTCGCGTCCACATCTTTATCACCAGGCGCTGATAACAGTACTTTTTTTGCACCTGCGTTAATATGTGCTTGTGATTTGGCTTTGCTATTAAATGCACCGGTACATTCCATAACGACATCAATCGCTAATTCTTTCCAAGGCAACTCAGCAGGATTACGCGTCGAGAAGGTTCTAATCTTATGGCTATTGATGATCATGTCATCGCCATCGACACCAATCTCGAATGGGAATCGACCGTGCGCACTATCATAGCGGGTTAAATGTGCATTAGATTCCGCATCACCACCGCTACTATTGATTGCGATAATTTCGATATCCTTGCGACCTGATTCATACAAAGCGCGCAACACCATGCGCCCAATACGACCATATCCATTAATTGCCACTCGAATTGCCATGATAATTCCTAAACGTTTCTAATAATTTGAGGCTGATTAAAACTCAGCTTCGTGAAAAAAATAAGGCACCTCAAAAGAGGTGCCCTATTTAACTAGCTAATTTAACTGCTAGAAAATTAAAGCACCGATTTAACAGTCGCTACAACATTCTCTACAGTAAAGCCAAAGTGTTTCATCAATGCGCCACCAGGTGCAGACTCACCGAATGTGTCGATACCAACTACAGCACCTTCTAAACCTACATATTTACGCCAGAAGTCAGTTACACCAGCTTCAACAGCCACGCGTTTTACGCCTGGAGTTAATACACTGTCTTTGTAAGCTTTGTCTTGACGATCAAATACGTTGGTTGACGGCATTGAAACTACACGTACTTTAGTACCAGCAGCGTTCAACTCAGCTGCTGCTTTAACAGCTAAGTCAAGCTCAGAACCGTTAGCGATAATGATCACTTGTGCACCAGCAACATCAGACAACACATAAGCACCTTTACGCATACCAGCAAACTGCGCTGCATCGTGTTTGATACCTGGTACGTTTTGACGGCTTAATACCAAGCTTGAAGGACCATTCTTGCGCTCAACTGCAGCAACCCAAGCTACAGCAGTTTCAGTTGAAGAACCTGGACGCCATACGTCCATATTTGGAATGTAACGTAGGCCAGCAGTATTTTCGACTGGTTGATGTGTTGGACCATCTTCACCTTGACCGATAGAGTCATGTGTCAATACAGCGATAGTGCGTTGTTTCATCAATGCAGCCATACGCAATGCGCTCTTCGCATAGTCAGAGAACATATGGAATGTACCGCCGAATGGAATCAAACCACCGTGCAATGCCATACCGTTCATGATTGCAAACATACCGAATTCACGTACGCCGTATGAGATGTAGTTACCTGGTTTTTTAGCATCAACGTGAACAAAGCTACCAGTTGAAGTTAAGTTAGAACCTGTTAAGTCAGCAGAACCGCCTAAGAACTCTGGCAACAATGGTGCTAATGCACCGATAACGTTTTGTGACGCTTTACGTGTTGCAACGCCTTCAGCTTTTTCGTTAGTTGCAGCGATGATTGCGTTAGTTGCTTCTGTCCAGTTAGCTGGCAAGTCACCTGCCATGCGGCGTTTGAACTCTGCAGCTTCAGCTGGGAAAGCTTTAGCGTATGCATCAAATTTAGCATCCCAAGCCGCTTCAGAAGCAGCGCCTTTAGCTTTTGCATCCCAACCAGCGTAAACGTCTGCTGGAATTACGAATGGCTCGTGATTCCAACCGATGTTTGCACGTGTAGCAGCAACTTCATCGTCGCCTAATGCAGAACCGTGGCAATCATGTGAACCTGATTTGTTTGGTGAACCCATACCGATCACTGTTTTACAGCAGATCAATGAAGGTTTGTCTGTAACTTTCTTAGCTGCAGCAATTGCAGCGCCGATAGCTGCAACGTCATGACCGTCTACTGACTGAACGTGCCAGCCATATGACTCAAAACGTTTAGCTGTATCATCTGTGTACCAACCTTCGATATGACCATCGATAGAAATACCGTTGTCATCCCAGAATGCTGTCAATTTGCCCAAGCCCCAAGTACCAGCTAAAGCACAAGCTTCGTGAGAAACGCCTTCCATCATACAGCCGTCGCCCAAGAACACATATGTTTGATGGTCAACAATGTCGTGGCCTGGTTTGTTGAATTGGTTAGCCAATAATTTCTCAGCCATTGCGAAACCAACACCGTTTGCAATACCTTGGCCTAATGGACCTGTCGTTGTTTCAATGCCTGGTGCATAGCCGTACTCTGGGTGACCAGCACATTTTGAATGTAATTGACGGAATGTTTTGAGTTCATCCATTGGCAATGCATAACCTGTAAGGTGTAGCAATGAATAGATCAACATTGAACCGTGGCCATTAGAGAGAACGAAACGGTCGCGATTTGCCCAGCTTGGGTTAGTCGGATTATGGCTTAAGTGGTTATTCCACAACTCTTCCGCGATTTCTGCCATACCCATAGGCGCACCTGGGTGGCCAGAGTTAGCTTTTTGTACAGCGTCCATTGCCAGCGCACGGATAGCGTTAGCTAGGTCTTTACGTGTTGCCATTGTATTCTCCCTCATGATTGAACTTGAGGCTTTACCGATTAACTCTTGCAGTAAATCTTATAAAACCTTGATTGAATTCTCCAAAAAGCCAGTTTTAATAACTGCTTTTCGACAAAGGTTAAATTATTGCTTAGATAGCCTTTTTCGGCAAGTAGAACATCTGCCAATGGACTATCAACCAAGTATATTTTAAATTTTTTAAGTCAGAAAATTCCTACAGTAATATCAGAAAATGTCTTATTCGATAATTTTTTCATGCGCCTAGAATTGGGTCTGTGTTTTACACAACTCTATTTTTTTAACTCGCAAAAAAGGAAATACCATGAAAACAAATCTTAAGACACTTTTAGTGATTGGTGCTTTAGTTATGCCGCTATCAACATTTGCTGCTGAAGGCGACCCTGTAGCAACCAAAGTGGGTGATGCTGTGATCACTACTAAAGTGAAAGCGGAATTCGCGAAAGATAAAACCGTTAGCGCCTCTGACATTAAAGTTGATACTGATAGCAACGGCTTGGTTCAACTTTCAGGCAATGCAAAATCACAGGCTGAAGCTGATCAAGCTGTGAAAATCGCCAAGAGTGTTAAAGGTGTAACTGGTGTTAAAAGCGACATTGTCGTTCAATAATTGTTAGATTAACTAATCTCCTAGTTTAATCTCTAAGTTTTACTAAGAAGTAAGATGTAATAAAAACGGGGCTTAAAGCCCCGTTTTTATTTGCATTTTTAATTACATTATCTTTATGCGGTTGCCTGCAAAGCCATCTCAATCGCCCTGCAATTCGCCTTTGCGTCTTCAAACGTCAAATAAGGCGCTTTATCATTCAACACACAATCACTGAAATGCTCGATCTCTAGGTTGAAATGGTTACTCGGTGCAAAGCGTTCTTCTGCATACTTACCATCTTCCAACGCCCATGAGATGACCGGCACATCGTTTTGGAATACCCAAGCGGCGTGGCATTTTACCCAGCCTTTGGTGCCAATGATTTCATATTCAGATTTGCGCGAACGCTCAAAGCTGATATCAAAATGGCCAAAGCGAGCACGGCCTTCTGCGTCCGGTCCAAAATCCAGCACACCACTGTTGACGATATCTGCGCCATGCTCATTAAGCTTTGCATGTGCAATTGCTAAAACCGGTTCCGCTGGCTTGCCGTCTTTTGCACCATTGCTTAAACCCATAGCCCAACGCAACGAGTGAATCGCGTAAGGACCAATATCCCACATCGCGCCGCCGCCATCTGCCATGCTACGGTTAATGCGGTACATACGCGCCGGCCGCATCAGGAACGAGTAGCTTGCACGGGCAGAGAGCACGTCGCCGATTAAGCCAGACTCTACAATTTCTTTCACGCGTGCATGTTGTGGATGAAAGCGGTACATAAAACCTTCCATCACTTTGACGTTATTCTTAACAGCAGCAGTTTCAATCGCCTCAATATCTTTTACCGTAAGTGCCATTGGTTTTTCAATCAGCACGTGCTTACCTGCATTAATGGCTTTAAGCGCCCATGCTGCATGTTCTTCATTCGCCATTGGGCAATAGATAGCGTCAACATTGCTATCATTAATCAGCGCATCCATGTCGTCATAGCAAGCTACATCCCTGTGGCAAGGCGCGTATTTCTCTAAGGTCGCTTTGGCGGCACCAGCACGGCGACTAGCAATTGCCACCAACTGTGAGTTGGGTGCTTCGATGATAGCCGGGAGTAAGCGCTCATTCACACGCGCAGCGCCCAAGATACCCCAACGCAGTTTTTTATCTGTACTCATATGTTCCTTATTATTCTTCTTAAAGTCCTAAATAGACTCTTCAGCAAACCATTTGATACTGCAGCCAATGCTGGCGATTTGGTGCTCTGGGCCACGCTGTGTTTCTGCAATCAACTTCATAGCATTCAACAAATCTTTTGGGTTATCCATTGGCGGCTCACCTCGACCAGCCGCATCAAAACGGCCTCTATACTGCAACTCTAGATTCGCATTAAAACCAAAGAAATCTGGTGTACAAACGGCACCATAGGTCTTTGCTACTTCTTGCGTATCGTCCAGCACATAAGGGAATGAGAAGTCGAACAGCGCAGCTTCCTCCATCATGCGCTCATAAGAGTCTTCAGGGTAATTTTCCGCATCGTTACTTTGAATAGCAATGGTCTTGATGCCATATTGCAGCAACTCACGGCAATCTGCGACTAGGCGTGTTTTAATGGCTTTCACATAAGGGCAATGGTTACAGATGAACATCACCAATAAACCATTTTTGCCCACGCTGTTCGCTAAAGAATAACGCTTACCATCAACACCCAATAAGTTGAAGTCTGGGGCGCGCCATCCGAAATCACACACAGGGGGATTTACGCTAGCCATTTTTTCACTCCTTAAATTCGTTATAATTATTTGTATGACAATTTTAATGTTTATATTATCACTTTTATTTTCACTTGTAGTTCTCAGTTTAAGGCGCTAGACCAATGGCCAATTTGCGCTTCTATACCAACAATCCATTAGTTGTGGGCGAATCCGTCCAACTTTCCGAAAGTGCGGCTGCACACGCCACGCGCGCCTTGCGTTTGAGCGTGGGCGATAGCGCAATCGTGTTCAATGGTGATGGAAAAGACTATCAATGCGAACTAACTGCTATCAATAAAAATTCGGTCTTTGCGAGAATCACTGCTGTAGAACAAGTCAATAATGAGTCGCCTTTGCGCATCACCTTGCTGCAGGCAATTTCAGCCGGCGACCGTATGGATTACACCATTCAAAAAGCGGTAGAACTTGGTGTAACTCACATTCAACCATTTGCCAGCCAACGAAGCGTGGTGAAACTGTCAGCTGAACGTGCAGAAAAACGTACCGAACATTGGCAGAATGTTGCGATTTCGGCCTGCGAGCAATCAGGCAGGGCAATAGTACCTACAGTTAGCGCACCACTTAACTTTAGCAACTTATTTGCTCAGCTTGCCAAAACTGCAGAACCTGATGCCTGCAAAATCACACTGGCACCGGATGCGACTCAACACTTAAGCAGCTTAACTAAGCCCAGAGGCAATATCTATTTATTGATCGGCGCAGAAGGTGGCTTAACCAATGAGGAGATTGCAACATCCAAGCTACATGGATTTCAGGCTATTCAGCTAGGCGCTAGAGTTTTACGCACGGAAACCGCCTCATTAGCAGCCATAGCCGCCATGCAAACTTTATGGGGCGATTTTAATTAAGAACTTAATCAATATTAATTTGCAATAATTACATAATTGTTTTAGTATTTTGTAATTATTACATTTTTGTTATATACATTCATCTATGTCTCTCGGCACTTCCATACGCAAACAGCGCAAGTCGCTGAATATAACCTTACAAGCACTCGCTAATACTATCGGTGCTGATGCAGGCAATTTATCACGCATAGAACGTGGTGAACTTGGCGTTTCTGAGACCATGTTACGCAAAATTTCTGAGGCCTTAAACTGCACTCCTGCTTATCTTTATTCTCAAAACGACAGTGGATTTAGTGTGCAAGAAAATCTGCAGCCTTATATCGTCAATTTACAGGCAAACTCAAAATCGGCTACCTCCAAAAAAGGTGGTGTATCTGCTAAGGAGTTTGTCCATTGGTTTAGGTCTGCCACACCTTACATTCACGCCTTTGGCGGACGCACCTTTGTGATTGCGTTTGGTGGCGAGGTGGTTAATGAAAAGCAATTTATTGCGCTGTCGCATGACCTAAATCTGCTGGCGAGTTTAGAGGTACGGTTGGTATTAGTGCATGGCTCGCGCCCGCAAATTGAAAAGCGTTTGCGTCGCGATAAACTAACACCAAAATTCGTCAATGGATTACGCGTGACCGATGACGAGGCTATGGAAGCCGTGAAAGAAGCCAATGGCGCGATTCGCGTAGAGATTGAAGCCTTACTCTCGATGGGGCTGGTGAACTCACCAATGGCAGGCAGCGATATCCGGGTCGCCAGTGGCAACTTTGTCACCGCTAAACCGATGGGGGTGCGCGATGGGGTAGACCTGCAACATACCGGCGAAGTGCGCAGAATAGATGCCATTGGTATTCAAAAACGGTTAGATGATGGCGAGTTAGTGATGCTGTCGCCGCTAGGCTATTCACCTACGGGCGAAGCATTTAACCTGAGTTTAGAAGATGTAGCCGTGAGCACGGCCATTGCGCTGGATGCGGATAAGCTTATTTTCTTGATGGATTCCGAAGGTGTGCATAACCTGCGTGGCGAACTATTGCGGGAAATGACCGCCGAAAAGGCCAAAAACTTGCTGCGGAATGTTTCTCAAAATGAACAAGCGATCAATATTTCCGAAGACATCAACTACTACCTGCCAGCGGCGGTACGCGCTTGTGAGCATGGTGTGGCGCGTACACATTTAATTAGTCGGCATATTGATGGCGCAATTATTCAAGAGCTATTTACGCATGATGGTATTGGCACCATGGTGACAGAATTAAGCTTAGAGCTTATGCGGCAAGCCAATATTGATGATGTAGGCAGTATATTGAAACTGATAGAGCCCTTAGAGGCCGAAGGTGTTTTGGTCAGGCGTGGTCGCGAACGCATCGAGATGGAAATTGACCATTTCCATGTGATGGAACATGACAATCGCATTATCGGCTGTGCGGCACTTTATCCGTTTGCGGCAGAAAAAACCGCTGAGTTTGCCTGCCTTGCAATCGACCCCGCCTATAGAGGCGGCGGACGTGGCGATAAACTCTTCAACTACTGCCAAGTACAAGCTAAGGAGCGAGGCTTTAAGAGCCTGTTCTGCCTCACGACGCATACGGAACACTGGTTTTTAGAGCGCGGCTTTACTGAACAGAATGTGGAAAGACTGCCGATAGAAAAGCAGCAACTCTACAATTTTCAGCGTAAATCTAAAGTGTTCAGCAAAACTCTATAAGTGAATTGCGAAACACTGAGCGCGATTTTTATATACAATTCTAATCATCTAAAAATTAATACTAGAACTCACGAGCACACCTATGTTAAACAACACGACCGCCGCCCAAAAAGCACAGACGCTGGCTGAGGCGCTGCCTTACATTAAGCGTTTCTTTGATAAAACCATCGTCATCAAATACGGTGGTAACGCGATGACTGACGAACACCTTAAACAATGTTTCGCTCAAGACGTGGTGTTGCTCAAACTCGTCGGCATGAATCCTGTGGTAGTGCATGGCGGTGGCCCGCAAATCAATGAGATGCTGGATAGGTTAGGCAAAAAAGGTGAGTTTATTCAAGGTATGCGCGTCACCGATGATGAAACCATGGATGTAGTGGAAATGGTGCTTGGCGGTCAGGTGAATAAAGAAATTGTTAACCTCATCAATCGTCATGGCGGTAAAGCGGTAGGGTTGACTGGGCAAGACGGTAACTTTATCCATGCACAGAAACTTTTGATGGAAGATTTAAAAGACCCCACCAAAATGATAGATGTAGGTCAGGTCGGCCAAATCACTGCGATTGATCCTAGTATTATCAACTTCTTGGATAGCGGTGACTTTATCCCGGTGGTAGCGCCAATCGGCGTGGGCGAGAATGGTGAAACCTACAACATCAATGCGGATGTAGTGGCTGGCAAACTCGCTGAAATCTTGGGTGCAGAGAAGTTGATTCTGCTCACTAACACACCAGGCGTGTTAGATAAAGCAGGCACATTACTCACTGGCTTAACACCTAAACAGATCGATGATTTAGTGGCAGACGGCACACTTTCCGGTGGCATGCTACCTAAAATCGGCTCTGCTTTGGATGCTGCACGTAGTGGTGTTAAATCTGTACATATCATTGATGGTCGTGTCGAGCATGCGCTACTTTTAGAAGTGCTGACTGATGAAGGTGTTGGAACGCTAATTAAGGCGAAATGATAATTTGCAAAAAATATCAGCTGATTTGTTTTTTCATCGTAAAATTTTTCCAGTTATTTGGTATGGGTTTCTTCTTTTTGCTACTTTTAGTGCTGTGCGTCAAAACTTGGTTGCTGCATCTTTACTCTTCATCACCCTCTCTGTTATGGGCTATTTTCTCGAAAAGTATTTTATCTGGCGCTTAATGGATGAGGTAAACGATTGCGGAGATTATTTATTTATAAAATATAAAAATAATGAAGATAAAATTTATTTTAATAATATTAAAAATGTTCACTTTAACTCGGGGGCAAGTCCGCAAAAAGTAACTTTATGCTTAATCAAGCATAGTACTTTTGGCAAAGAAATTGTGTTCTCTCCAATAAGACCAAAATTTGTTTGGTACGACTACAAGAAAAATGAAATTGTGGATAGTTTAATAGCACGTGTTAGTGCAATAAAGCTAAAGTCGAGTGCTTAACAGCAGGGTTTCAATGCAAAGCAAAATCTGGATTTTCGATTTAGATGACACTCTGCACAACGCATCTGCACATATCTTTCCGGTAATGAATCGTGGCATGGTGCAGTACATCATGGACACCCTGATTTTAGATGAAGCCGCCGCTGAATCACTGCGCCAACATTATTGGCGCATCTATGGCGCAACGCTCAAAGGGCTGATGCGCCATCACGGCACCGACCCCTATCACTTTCTCGAAGAAACGCACCAACTCATCACCCTGCCAGAAATGGTGCTGCAAACCAAACGATTAAGGCACATGCTAAAAAGCCTTTCAGGACGCAAAGTCATATTTACTAATGCACCGCGTAGCTATGCTTTAAGAGTGCTGGATTTACTCGGTATTGGCGATTGTTTCGAACTGGTATTCAGTGTGGAATCGGCTGCATTCCATGCCAAACCCTCGG
The DNA here is from genome assembly GCA_035460465.1 of Methylotenera sp. GTDB lineage: Bacteria > Pseudomonadota > Gammaproteobacteria > Burkholderiales > Methylophilaceae > Methylotenera. The sequence continues at coordinate 159,512 of DATHWQ010000022.1, forward strand.
TGCGGGGCTTTCAAAGGTTACTTAAATCCATCAACGCCAAACCCAGTGATTGCATCATGCTGGAAGATACACTATCCGCATTGATGACGGCCAAGCGGCTTGGTATGCGCACGATCTGGGTCACCAAACAGTTACATAAACCCAATTTTGTAGACTACAGAATCAACGGAGTGTTAGCACTTACTCACCTTAAGCTATAATTCCCACAAATAAAAACCATCATTTGCTAAAAATAATTCAGGGAAAAATAAAAATGGCAGGCGAACGCAAACAACAAATCTTAGAAACTCTAGCCAAGATGCTGGAATCCCCCAAACGCGAGAAAATCACCACTGCGTCACTAGCTGCAAAACTAGATGTATCCGAAGCTGCGCTTTACCGCCACTTCGCTAACAAAGCACAAATGTTCGAGGGCCTGATCGAGTTCATAGAAGAAACGATTTTTGGCTTAATCAACAAAATCAGCACTGAAGAAACGGATGGCCTAAAACAAGTGCAACGCACTATTACCATGCTACTCGCCTTTGCAGAAAAGAATCCCGGCATGACCCGCGTGCTAATTGGCGATGCACTGGTGAATGAAGATGACAGTCTGCAACTACGTATCAACCAACTCTATGACCGCATTGAAGTCACGCTTAAGCAAAGTCTGCGTATTTCCGAAACTCAAACTGGCAACAAAGGTGATGTAGAGGCACAAGCTAATTTGATGATTTGTTTTGTGATTGGTCGCTGGCATCAATATGCCAAGAGCGGATTTAAGCGTAAGCCGATGGAGTTTGTACAGCAACAATTGAGTCTCATCAATTAAAACCAGATCTTCTAACCTTGGTCTTCACAGTAAAAAAGCCAGCTTTAGGCTGGCTTTTTTACTTCACTCAATCCTTATATTTTAGCGATTGCCACGGTCCTTACCATGACCCTTACCTGGGTGACCATTTCCGCCACCATTGCCATGTTTATCCCAATAATCACGGTCATAGCGTCTGCCATCGTCGCCATGCTCATGATAGTGGCGATATCTAGGCACATACACTTCTTGATACCAACTATCTTGCACAAAATAGACTGGACGGCCACATGCATTGTATCTATCGCAGTAGTGTGGCCAGCGCTTAGCCTGACCAGGTGGTACACGCAAATATAGCGGTGCTGGACGCACATCATAAGGCACTACGTGAACTACTCTTGGTTCTGCATATATCACGCGTGGTTGTGGATAGTAATCACCAATGTCTATCTGGCCATAAAAACCAGGCTGACCTATGCTAACAGAGACTCCGACTTCCGCTTGCGCAGTAGTTGCAAGCAGCAACACAGTTAATGCCAATAAGTATTTTTTCACGATATACCTCCCAATTCAAACGTTACAATAAGTACATGATTAACGTTATTGTATGAATTGGATATACAAAACACCTATAAGACTCTCTCTGAAATACGTGTCAGAGTTATCTGACACAGTTAATGCTTCACTTCATCAGTTTTAACCGTAAGCACCTGCCCGACAGTGCCTGCATAAAACACAATAAGCTTAACCGGCACATCGCCAACATTACGACCAATATGATCTGTATTCACCACTTCGATTAAAGCGTCACCTGCTTGCAAGCGTTTTACCTGACCATCTCTTAGCGTTACTTCCAGCGTGCCTTGCGTTATCACGCCAAATGAAGGGGCAGGATGCTGGTGCCAGCCGGTATCTGCACCCGGCGCTATCTCAATCATGAGCCCCGTAATCTGTGCCTGCCCTGCAGGATAAGCAATTGACGCACCGTTCCAGCTTTGTGTGGATTGAATAAGCGGAGTGACTTTGATGGTTGCACTTGCCTCCAAGGCCAATGCATTTAGTGGAAAGTACAGGAATACAAAAACCCAAAGCAGATGACCCCAACGCAGATGAAATGTAATCTTCATGATGAACTCCTTTGTTACGAAATATAGGGCAGAGCCAATTCCCGTTTAGCTTGAAACCAAGCTCTTAACCGCATCTACCCTTGCCTCAAACACCGCCGCCTTAATCTTCTCAGGCTCGTTATATTGATTAGCCACTGCACCAGCATCCACCTCCATGGCGGCATCCAGCACCTTGAGCCAAAACGCTGCACGTGTGTAAGGCTTGTCTTCATAACCAGTGCGTCCACGTGAATCGCTCTCGCATGCGCGAAGAAACTCCTTAAACCTTTCCGGCTGACGGATTGCATCTGTATCCTGCAAGAACTGCACTAGCGTACTCGGACGCATTTCTTCCACCCGTCCAGCCTTGCCATGAAACTTGGCGACTATATGCGCTAGCTCTTTGCAATCGTTAGGCACTCGCAAGCGTTTACAAACATCTTTTAACAAACCCACACTGCGCTCTTCATGCCCAATATGGCGCGGCAGTATGTCTTTTGGCGTTGTGCCTTTGCCTAGGTCATGGGTCAGTGCGGCGAAACGTACAGGTAAAGAGAAATTATGACTGGCAGCGAAATCAATCACCATCATCACATGTATGCCGGTGTCTATTTCCGGGTGATACTCGGCGCTTTGTGGCACACCCCACAGCCTATCCAGTTCAGGAAATATCTTCTGCAAAGCACCGCATGCCCGTAACACTTCAAACATGCGTGAAGGCTTATGCTCCATCAAACCTTTTGCCAGCTCTTGCCAAACGCGCTCTGACACCAGTGCATCAACCTCACCGGCATCAACCATTTTACGCATCAAACGCATGGTTTCCGGTGCTACCGTAAACTCGGTGAAACGTGCTGCAAAACGTGCTGCACGCAGAATCCTTACTGGGTCTTCTGCGAAAGCATCACTCACGTGGCGCAGGGTTTTAGACTGTATATCGGCCAAGCCATTGAAGGGATCTATCAACTTACCATCGGCATCTTTTGCAATGGCATTTATAGTTAAATCACGGCGTGCTAAATCTTCTTCCAGCGTGACCTCAGGCGAGGCATGCACGGCAAAGCCTTTGTAACCTTTGGCAGTTTTGCGCTCGGTACGTGCTAACGCATATTCTTCATGCGTTTTGGGGTGTAGAAAAACCGGGAAATCTTTGCCGACTGACTTGAAGCCAGCGGCCTCCATTGCTTCCGGCGTGCTGCCGACAACGACGTAGTCTCTATCCTTAACTTGTAAGCCAAGCAACTCGTCGCGTACCGCACCGCCTACCACATAAGTTTGCATGGTGATTTTAATCACAAGCTCCTTATTTTCTGGCTGCAGAACTACGGAAGCGATCATAAGCACCGCGTGGCGTTTGATTGATTAGGTACTCAGGAATGATGACTTCCATCGCAGTAGGCGTTACACCAAATATAGCTGGAAACGGTTGTGCACTCACACTATCCACCTCCATCGAGCGTATATTGTCGCGAGACATCAACTTGATTGGCAGTAACTCCATCATGAAGGCTTGTGCATAAGACAACCTGTCATTGAGGCCAATAATCGGGCGTTGAATACGTAAGGTATCCATCACTGTTTGAACCAGTTCACGGAAAGTGTAAACTTTTGGTCCTGCCAGTTCGTAAGTTTGGCCATAGGTATCAATATTACCCAAGCTGCTCACAAAACAAGTGGCAACATCCTCCACCCAAACCGGTTGAAATTTAGCATTCGGTTTTGCCAATAGTACAACGGGTAATAGCTTGATTAGCTTAGCGAACAGATTGATAAAACTGTCGCCGCGACCAAAAATGATAGATGGTTTGAAGATAGTGATATTCAGTTTATCTTGTAATGCCAATAAGGCCGCCTCACCAGCTGCTTTTGAGCGCAAGTATTGGCTAGGCGCGTCTTTATTTGCACCAAGGCTACTCATGTGTACCAAGCGTTTAATGCCTAAATCAGCACATACTTTTGCCAACTGTGCTGGCAATTGATGATGCATGGTATTGAAGCTGACACGACGGCTTTGATGCAGAATGCCTATCAAATTAACCACAGCATCTGTACCCCTTAAAGCTGTATTCAAGGCTTGATAATCCAGCACATCGCATTCCACCACTTGTACGTTGGGTAGCAATATCAAATGCTTAGCTGCTTCACTACGACGTGTGAATACCTTCACCGAGTAGCCCGCAGCATCTAACTTGGCGACAACTGCACTACCTACAAAGCCTGAACCACCCAATACACTTATTTCTTTTAATTGCATCTATAAACCCTGTGCTCTTCCTTATTGTTCTTCGTCTTCAGTTTCTATAATCTCTGGCTTACCACTGCCCGGCACCACCCCTAAGCGTGATTTCAAAGATTGTATTTTAGTCCCTAAACGTGGTGCATAGAGATGTGCGTTTGCCATCACTTTTTGCACATAATTTCTGGTTTCGCTAAACGGAATGGTTTCAATATAAATGGCGGCCTCTAGCGGCTCGCTTGCCATCCAACGTTTTGCACGGCTTGGCCCTGCGTTATAAGCAGCAGTTGCCATCACCGCCTGTCCGTTCATCAGATCTAAAGTGTGGCGCATATAGTAGGTACCAAGCTCAATATTGGTGTTCAAGTCGTGAAGCTTATCCTGACTATAATCATCTAAACCCATGCGTTTGGCTGCCCATTTTGCAGTAGCCGGCATCAATTGCATGAGCCCGGAAGCACCTACGCCTGACTTGGCATAATGCATAAAGCGGCTTTCTTGGCGTGTTAAACCATAGATCCAAGCTTCATCCAGATTCTCATCTTTTGCAGCGTGGCGGATGAGATCACGATACGGTGTTGGGTAACGTAAATTGAAATCATGTAGTTGCCTGGTATTATCGGCAGTGATGATGGCAACGTCGTACCATTTTTGCCTTGCCGCGTATTCTGCCGCGGCAAGTAACTGCTTATCATCCATCTCACGCGTTGCCCAAACCCACTCTGACCTTGCTTCCCAACGCAGATTAAGGCGGTGCAGCTCTAGCGAGCGTTTGATTGTTGGCTGGCTGGCGATTGCTGTGACTTCGATATCCGTAGTAGTGTATTGCTCCTCTGGGCTACTCATAGAGCTTTCTAGCTCTTCTACTGCAAGCCAACCGTAATAATGGCGCTCGGTAGCAAGCTGACTAAATATTGCATTGGCCTCTACTAGCTGATCTTGTTCTTTTAATGCACGTGCCTGCCAGTAACGCCAAGCATTTTCCTCCTGCTGTTTGGCTGGCATGGCAGCTATCACCTTTTGCACTGTTTCCCAATCTTGAGCGCGTAATGCCGCCCGTACCTTCCATGCCAGTTGCTCTTTGTCTAAATGAGTGCTGCCTGCCAACGCATAAAAATCGAGTGTTTTAGGGTGATGGGTACGTGCCGCATGCAGCGCAATGCGCCCCCAACCAAACGCACGGTTATCTACATCAAATAACCCTTGCAGCTTGCCGTAGGTACTGATGGCAACATCTAGCTTGCTACGCGCTAAGCGATCAAGCGCGTACAGATTTACCTCTGCACCATAACGTGTTTGGAACGACACAGTCTTTTTATCGAGTAACAATTGTGGCGTTTGATTAGCGCGGTCTAACAATTTAAGATTGGCGGCATCAAAATTGGGTAATCGGGTGGTGATACTTTTTGCTAAACCCAATTTACCATCTTGCAGTGCCAACCTAATTCTTGCCCACATATCGTCAGTGGTGAGCACGCCTGATTTTTGCAATGTGTCGAATAACTGGTTGCAATTACTTGGCAGGTCGGCTGTTGTTAACCATATGGATTTGGCTTGTGCTGCAACACTCCTGTCATTGAGCTCAGTATGTCCTAATTGCGTTTGCCCCAACAAGGCATAACATTGCACCGCAGTATCTTCACGCTGAAAATAGGGATATTGCTCAAAGAACAACGTCCAGTTCTGCTGTTTAGCCAGTTTTTTCAGCCACTCCCCACGTAAGCGGTCTGTGAAAGGCATGTCTTCGTACTGGGTTAAAAATTCTACTACTTCAGCACTTTCAGCCTGATCCAGTCGCAATAGCATTAACCAGTAATCTGCATAGGGTGCCAGTAGATATTCCTGTGCTTTAAGCTGACTCACATCCTCAGCCAGTGCAATCTCATTTTTTGCCGCGTAAGATTCACGTGCGTGCTGAAACAAGGCTTCATCTGAGAATGCCAACGTCAGACTAGGCTGCAATAGCGCATATGCAATTGACGTCAATAACGCAAATTTGAGCAAAGCAGTACTCAAACTTCTTATTGAGAGGAATTGCATCGGTGTTGTGCGTGAGGTAAACATAGGCGTTGGCTAAAAATAGAGTACGCGACGTAACACAAACATAATAGCTACTATGACAACTAAATATAGCGCGTATTTAACTGTTTTTTTGAAATAATCCAGGTATTTTTTGTCATCTAGAAACAAGTACAAACCTAACAGAACCAAGGCTGTGATGACTAGCAGAATAAATATCAGGCGAATTATTAGCATGGCACGCCCCTTTTCTTGGTTATATTGCTCGTCTTATTTTAATGCTACATCATTCATGTAACCAGACAACTATATCGACTACTGTTCAACTGATGCTAATAAATTCAACAAGTACTAATAAATTGGCTCAGGCTTGAACTGTTTGCTTTGTGACAGAAATGCTTCCGGCGCATCTTCTGTTTTCTCGAAAGTCACATATTCCCAGGCGGTTTCATCTTGCAACAAAGCACGCAGCAACTGGTTGTTAAGTGCATGGCCAGATTTAAACGCATAAAAAGCGCCCAAAATTGGATGCCCCAACATATACAAATCACCAATCGCATCTAATACCTTGTGTTTGGCAAATTCATCGTCGTAGCGTAAACCATCAGAATTAAGTACACGGTATTCGTCTAAAACAATCGCGTTATCTAAACTACCGCCGCGTGCCAAACCATTTGAACGTAGATATTCAACCTCGTGCATAAAGCCAAAAGTACGCGCACGACTGATTTCTTTAATATACGAATCGGCAGCAAAATCAATTTTGACATTGTTGCCAGAGTGCTCAAATACCGGGTGATTGAACTCAATGGTGAAATCAATCTTGAAGCCGTGATAAGGTTCAAAACGTACCCATTTATCACCCTCTTTGACTTCCACCATTTTTTTGACGCGGATGAATTTCTTCGCCGCAGCTTGTTCAACAATACCGGCTTCTTGCAGTAAGAATACAAAAGGGCCTGAGCTACCATCCATAATCGGTATTTCAGAAGCATCAACATCCACATAAACGTTATCCACACCCAAGCCTGCAAGTGCAGACATCAAGTGCTCAACAGTAGCAACACGCGCGCCATTGGCCTCTAGCGCAGAGCACATGCGAGTGTCATGCACCGCTTGTGGAGTCGCCACGATTTCATTAGGTTGAGGCAGATCAACCCGTTTGAAAACAATACCAGTATCAGGTGCAGCAGGGCGCAGGGTAAGAGTAACCTTTTCGCCGTTGTGCAACCCAACGCCAGTGGCGCTAATCGCTTTTTTTAATGTACGTTGTTTTAACATCTATGTATAAAAGCCCTTTTGTTTGCTTTGCGAACTTAATATTCGCCTTACTAATCAAGCATATAATACCATACCAGCCCGAACTCAGCGACTGAGTTGTATAGCTTCAGCTTAACGCAAGAGCAAACTTAGCGTACTCAATTAGTCAGCTTGTTTACGTAAAAATGCAGGAATATCATACTCCTCAACACCTGACATCTTCATCGCTTCAACTTGCGCACGACGGTTGTTTGAAGCGAATACTGCAGGTGCTTCATCATCATCCACGCTACCACCTACGAACATTGGTTGGTTAGTGGTACCGTTACGCACAACTTCTTGCGTCATCACGCGTAGCTCTGGTTTTTGTTGACGGCGTTGTGCGCCAGTCAAACCTGTAGCCACCATCGTTACACGTAAGCCATCACCCATTGCTTCGTCGAACACGTTACCAACGATCACGGTAGCATCTTCCGCTGTGAACGCTTTAATCGTGTTCATCACGTCATAGTATTCTTTCATTTTGAAAGAAGCTGAAGTGGTGATATTCACTAAAACGCCACGCGCATTGGCTAAGTTGACATCTTCCAACAGTGGGCTTGCTACTGCTTGTTCCGCTGCGATACGTGCACGGTCTGGACCAGTTGCAATTGCTGAACCCATCATCGCCATACCCATTTCACTCATCACTGTGCGTACGTCGGCAAAGTCGACGTTGACCAGACCTGGGCAATTGATGATTTCGGCAATGCCTGACACTGCATTGTGCAACACATCGTTAGCCGCTCTGAAAGCCTCTAAGAACGGAACATCTTCGCCCAGCACTTCCATCAGTTTCTCGTTAGGAATCACGATCAATGAATCCACATACTTCGATAATTCTTCTAGACCATCGCTAGCGACTTTAGTGCGTTTTCCTTCAAACGCGAAAGGCTTGGTCACCACAGCGACGGTTAAGATACCCATCTCTTTTGCAACTTGAGCAATCACCGGCGCAGCGCCTGTACCAGTACCACCACCCATACCTGCGGTGATGAATAGCATGTCAGCGCCATCAATGAGATCTGCAATCGCGTCGCGGTCTTCTAGCGCAGCTTCACGGCCGATTTCAGGTTTAGCACCTGCACCCAAGCCTTTAGTGATGGCTGTACCCATTTGCAATACAGTTTTTGCTTGGCTCTTTTTCAAAGCTTGCATATCTGTATTAGCGCAAATGAACTCAACGCCACCAACGCTTTTTTCTATCATGTGTGCAACTGCGTTGCCGCCGCAACCACCCACACCAATGACCTTAATCACGGCCTCTTGGGAATTCTTTTCCATAATCTCAAACATAATAATGTCTCCTCTTTTTAACTTGCCTCATTGCAAATGTACTTCTGCCTAAACTGCCTTTAAATCTACTGCTAAAAATTACCTTGGAACCAGCTCTTCATCTTCTCCAACACACGGCCAAACGAGCTAGATTCCATTTGTCCACTCAAGTGTCTTTCCAACTGCTGTTTTCCCATCAACACCAAGCCCACGCCTGTTGCGTAGCGTGGATTGCTTACTACTTCTGATAAGCCACCCACGTAACGTGGCATGCCTAAGCGTACTGGCATGTGGAATATCTCTTCACCCAACTCCACCATGCCGCGCATCATGGCTGAACCGCCCGTGATGACGATGCCGGAGGCGATCATTTCTTCCATACCGCTACGGCGCAATTCGTTCAATACCAGCTCATAGAGCTCAACCACACGCGGCTCTAACACTTCAGCCAAGGTCTGTACTGATAATTGACGCGGTTCACGACCATCAACGCCGGGCACTTCCACCACTTCGCGCGGGTCAGCCAGTTGTCTAAGCGCGCAGCCATGTTTAATTTTGATGTCTTCTGCTGACTGTGTCGGTGTGCGAAATGCTACTGCAACGTCATTGGTCATTTGGTCACCGGCAATCGGTACTACTGCTGTGTGGCGAATCGCGCCTTGCTTGAACACGGCGATATCCGTAGTTCCACCCCCAATATCGACCAAGCACACGCCCAGTTCTTTTTCATCTTCGGTTAGCACAGCGAGGCTGGAAGCCAACGGCTGCAAAATCAAGTCGCTGACTTCAATGCCGCAGCGCTTGATGCACTTCACAATGTTTTGTGCCGCAGCTACCGCGCCAGTCACGATATGCACTTTCACTTCCAGCTTCATGCCGCTCATGCCAAGCGGTTCGCGTACATCCTCTTGGCCATCGATGATGAATTCTTGCGTCAGAATATGTAGAATCTGCTGGTCCGCCGGCAGTGCAATCGCACGTGCAGTTTCAATCACACGATCCACATCCATTTGCGAGACTTCTGCGTCTTTAATTTTCACCATGCCGTGTGAATTCAGGCTCTTAATGTGGCTACCAGCGATGCCGGTATACACATTATTGATCTTGCAATCAGCCATTAACTCAGCCTCTTCCAGAGCGCGCTGTATGGACTGCATGGTCGATTCGATATTAATCACCACACCTTTTTTCAGGCCACGTGAAATGTGCTGTCCAAGTCCGATGACTTTGAGCGTACCTTCCGGTTGCAGCTCCGCAACAATCGCGACAATTTTTGATGTACCGATGTCCAAACCTACAATTAAATTTTTATCGTCTTTTACTCTACTCATCCCTGCTCCCTCCGTGATTACGCACGGCTAACGTCTGTTTTCTATTCATCTTTAACTAGGCTTACGTACCGCAAACCCATTCGGGTAGCGTAAATCTGCATATGCGATTCTTTTATTCAGCCCTGCTATCGTTTTGCTATAGACTCGGGCAAACTTCTCTAATCTGGCTTGCATCTCAATTCGACCCAGCTCTACGACCATCCCGTTCGTTGTCGTAATCTTCCATGCACGTCTTGGCGTTAACGCTAAGTTGGCAATATTCAAATTGGCCACCTTAAGTGCTTTGCTAAATTCACCATATTGCGAAGCCACTTCAATGACGCCATCTCCTGGCCCATAAAACACTGGTAAATCGCTACCGGATGCCGCATGGAACAACTCACCGTGTGTATTCACCAATGCGATGCTGCCCCAGCGTGCCAAGGCTTGATGCTCTTCAATCACCACTTCCAGCTTGTCTGGCCAGCGACGGCGTATGCTCACATTGCGCGCCCATGGCAGCTTCTCAAATGCATCACGCGCTTTTACTAGATCAAGCGTAAAAAAGTTTCCTTTTAAATGTTTGGCAACAATCAACTTCACCTGCTCACGACTGACATGACTTAACTGACCATCCACCTTCACCTCACGCAGAGGAAAAATCGGCAAATGCACCACGATGTATAACACCGCGTACAGCATCACCACTACGCTCAAGGCGAAGAGCAGGTTAGCTGTCCAGTTGAGTAATGTAGGTCTATCCCACATCTGCAGACTCCAAAATACGTACCACCAACTCCTCAAAACTAATGCCTGCCGCTTTCGCCGCCATTGGTACCAAACTATGATCTGTCATGCCCGGGCTGGTATTCACTTCTAAAAAGTAATGATTACCTGCTTCGTCCATTAGGAAATCCACACGTCCCCAGCCTTTGCAACCCACGGCACGGAAAGCCAGTAATGCTTCCTGCTGGATTTGCGCTTCTTTTTCCGCACTTAAACCACAAGGGCACAGGTACTCGGTGTCATCACGCAGGTACTTCGCCTCAAAGTCATAGAATTCATTTTTCGGCACAATGCGAATAATCGGTAGCGCCTTAAAGCCACCCGTGCCATCGTCAATAACGCCTACTGTATATTCACCACCACCTACGAATTTCTCCGCAATCACCAGTGGGTCTGACTCTGCAGCCAGTTCATACGCTGCTTGCAAACCACCCGCCTCTTTCACTTTACTGATGCCCAGACTAGAACCTTCATTCGCCGGCTTCACAAACAACGGCAAGCCTAGCTTTGCTTCAATTGCAGCAAAGTCGCTGGTCGCTGTGACCAATTCAAAATCTGGGGTCACTATATTGGTTGCACGCCACAATAGTTTGGTGCGCCATTTGTCCATGCCAATCGCCGACGCCATCACACCACTGCCGGTATAAGGAATCTGCAACATTTCCAGCGCGCCTTGTATGCAACCATCCTCGCCGTAGCGACCGTGTAAATTGATAAACACACGGTCAAAACTTTCTAGGTCATGCAAAGGCTTGTCGCGCGGATCAAACGCTTCTGCATCAATCCCCTGCGCTTGCAACGCGCTCAATACCGCACCGCCACTTTTAAGTGACACTTCACGCTCGCCAGAGCGACCACCCATCAACACGGCGACTTTTCCAAATTTAGTTTTTTTACTCATGCTCACTATTTACATTCCGCCCTAATATTCACCGATAACTTTTACTTCTTGCTGCAACACAACGCCTTGTTTATCCAACACGGTTTCGCGCATATGTTTAATTAACAACTCAATATCCAATGCATTCGCACCGCCAATGTTCACAATAAAATTGGCGTGCTTCTCTGAGACTTGCGCCCCGCCAATGATGTAACCTTTCAAGCCGCTCGCTTCAATCAACCGTGCTGCAAAATCACCAGCAGGGTTTCTGAAGGTAGAACCTGCACTCGGCAGATTGAGCGGTTGTGAACTCAAACGCTGTGCCAGCAAAGCTTTAATCTTTTGCGCTGATTCATGCGCATCGCCAGCTACCAAGCCAAACCACGCCGAGATGAACCATTCATCACTCACCGGCATATCCACATGACGATAGCTGGCGATAAACTCAGCCGCGTCACGCGTATGCAACTGACCTTGCTTGTTAATCGTGGTCACGCGACTCACCACATTCCAGGTTTCAGAGCCATAGCAACCTGCATTCATCGCCAATGCGCCGCCTACGGTGCCTGGGATACCGGCAAAGAACTCCGCACCTTGCTTGGCTTGCTTGGCAGAAAACTTTGCCAATTTTGCACAAGTCACGCCAGCGTCCGCATAGACAAGGTCGCCATCCATACGTAAATCCGTCAGCACGTTATGCATCAACACCACCGTGCCGCGCACGCCGCCATCACGCACCAGCAAATTGGAACCTAAGCCAATAAAATGCACAGGCTCTGTTACAGGCAAGCTTTGTAAGAATGTGCACAAATCATCCAAACCGGCTGGAATGTAAAGCTGATCTGCCTTGCCTCCCACGCGCCAACTCGTATAGCGCGCCATCGGCTCATTCGCTAATAACTTACCGCTTGCAGTTTGTGTGTGCTTCACCATCAATTGGTGTACGCTCCCTCTGCTAATTGCTTGGTTATGGCAGCAACATGCCCGATGGATCCTGCTCCCATCACAATCACGACATCGCCAACTCTGGCGACGTCCAAAATAGCCTGCGGCATCACGTCTGTACTTTCCACAAACAATGGTTCTACTTTATCGGCGATGCGAATCGCACGAATCAATGAGCGCGTATCGGCTGCGACTATCGGCGCCTCACCGGCTGAATAAACCTCGGTCAGCAGCACAATATCGGCGCTGGATAACACACGTACAAAATCCTCGAAACAATCACGCGTACGGGTGTAACGGTGTGGCTGAAATGCCATCACCAATCTGCGATTAGGAAAGGCAGCACGCGCGGCGGCAATTACTGCCTGCATCTCTACTGGATGGTGTCCATAGTCATCGATTAAAGTGAAAGTGCCTGCTTGGTCACCGTTGTGCGCTTTTGCCTTGACTTCGCCGTAACGTTCAAACCTGCGGCCTACGCCTTTGAATTCTTTAAGTGCTTTGATGATTGCTACATCCGGCACATTCAACTCACTGGCAATCGCAATCGCAGCAAGCGCATTCAACACATAATGATTACCCGGCAGGTTCAAGGTCACGTCGAACTCTGTTGTTACGCCGTTGATGCGCTGTACTGTGAAGTGCATCTTGCCGTCATCGGCGCGTACATCTTTTGCACGAATCAGCGCATCCTCACTAAAGCCATATGTGGTCACTGGCTTGGTCACGCGCGGCAGAATCTCGCGAATATTGGCATCATCGATGCACACCACCGCCATGCCCCAGAACGGCAACTGCTGTAAGAATTCCACAAACGCGCTTTTTAATTTGTCGAAGCTGTGTTCATAGGTATCCATGTGGTCTTGGTCGATATTGGTGACCACTGCCATCACTGGTGTCAGATGCAGGAATGAAGCATCCGACTCATCCGCTTCAGCCACAATGTACTCACCTGTGCCAAGCTTAGCGTTGGCATTCGCCGCCTCTAACTTACCGCCAATCACAAAGGTTGGGTCCATGCCCGCTTCCGCCAGAATGCTTGCGATCAGACTCGTCGTCGTCGTTTTACCGTGTGTACCCGCCACCGCGATGCCTTGTCTAAAGCGCATCAGCTCAGCCAGCATCAGCGCGCGTGGCACCACCGGGATATTCTTAGCTCTAGCGGCTTTTACTTCAGGGTTCTCTTCATTCACTGCGCTCGATACCACCACTACATCGGCATTACCCAGATTCTCAGTCGCATGACCCTGATACACCGTTGCACCAAAGTCTTTAAGGCGCTTGGTAATGGCATTCGAAGCTAAGTCAGAACCGCTGACGGTAAAGTCCAGATTGATCAACACTTCGGCAATACCGCTCATACCAGAGCCGCCGATGCCGATGAAATGTATATTTTTGACCTTATGCTTCATAGCGCTAGCTCCATACATATTTCGGCAACTGCTTTGGTTGCTTCAGGCTTGCCAAGAGCACGTGCCTTAGTTGCCATATCTAAGCATCTTTCACGGCTTAAATCTTTTAACAGCGCCACTACTTTGGGCACTGTAAATTCTGGTTGCGGTACCAATATCGCGGCGCCAGCATCTGATAAATAACGTGCATTGGTGGTTTGGTGGTCATCCACTGCATGCGGGAATGGCACTAGTACGCTGGCCACACCTGCGGCTGAAACCTCGGCAACCGTCAATGCACCTGCGCGGCAAATCACGACGTCTGCCCATGCATACATTGCCGCCATGTCTTCTATAAATGCCACCGCCTCTGCCTGCACACCAGCCGCCTGATAATTCCCTTGCAGGGTAGCGATATGTTTTTCACCTGCTTGATGTACCACTTGCGGACGCTGCGCCGGTGCAATCTCAGCGAGTGCTTTTGGCAATACATCGTTCAAGGCTTGTGCGCCAAGGCTGCCACCCACCACCAATATACGTAATGCACCTGTATGGTCTTTAAATCTCTCTTCTGCTGAGGCAATTTGTGTAATCTCTTTACGTACTGGGTTACCTACTAAAACTGCCTTGTTGCCAAAGGCAGCCGGAAACGCAGCCAATACTTTTTTCGCAAAACACGCCAAGGTTTTATTGGTTAAACCTGCCACCGAGTTTTGCTCATGAATCACCAGCGGCTTACGCAACAGCCAAGCCATGAAACCGCCGGGGAACGCAGCGAAACCGCCCATACCCAATACAAGGTTTGGTTTGGTCTTAGCAATTGCCTTATATGACTGCACAAAGGCAATGCTTAACTTAACCGGTAATAACAGCCAACCCAATAAACCTTTGCCACGCACACCGCGCATGGTAATCATGGCTTTTTGATAGCCTTTATTCGAAATCAAACGGTTTTCCATGCCGCCTTCTGTGCACAACCAAACGATGTTCCAACCGAGCGCTTTCAAATGGTCAGCGACTGCCATTGCTGGGTAGACATGACCACCGGTTCCACCTGCCATTACCATTAATGTTTTAGGCGCGCTCATGCTGGCAACCCTTTTTGTAATCTGCGATTCTCGAAATCAATTCTGAGCAATATCGCCATCGCGATGCAATTAGCTAAGATGCCACTGCCACCAAAAGACAATAGAGGTAAGGTCAGACCTTTAGTCGGCAATATGCCCATGTTCACGCCAATATTGATGATGGCTTGCACGCCTATCCATACACCGAGCCCTTGTGCCAACAAAGCGGCAAAATAGCGTTCATTGGCAATCGCTTCTTTAGCGATACCGAATGAGCGAAGCACAACCCAGGAAAATAAGCCCAACACCGCCAGCACACCGACGAAACCGAGCTCTTCCGCAATCACGGCCAATAAAAAGTCAGTATGTGCTTCTGGTAGGTAAAGCAGTTTTTCTACACTGGCGCCTAAGCCAACCCCTAGCCATTCACCGCGGCCAAAGGCAATCAGTGCATGTGAAAGCTGGTAACCTTTGCCATAAGGGTCCGCCCATGGATCCATAAAGCCAATCACGCGTTCCAAACGGTACGGTGAACTCCAAATCAACAGTACAAAGCCAATCACCAGCAACACAATCAGTCCGCCAAAAATGCGGCCATTAATGCCACCCAGCCAGAGAATGGAGATGGAAATGGCAGCAATCACCGCAAACGCGCCGAAATCCGGCTCACGTAATAACAAACCGCCAACGAGTAGCATCACGGCCAACATCGGTAAAAAGCCACGTGTGAAACTACCCATAAGCGCACCCTTGCGCACGGTGTAATCTGCCACGTACATGGCGGCGAATAGCTTCATAAACTCAGAGGGCTGCAAATTAATAACAAACAAAGACAACCAGCGGCGGCTCCCCCCTACCACACGACCAATTCCAGGGATTAGCACCAATACCAGCAAGGCCAAGCCAAGCAGGAACAAATAAGGCGCCATTTTCTGCCACCAAGCTACCGGGATATTGAATGCCACAAAGGCCGCACTCAAACTGATAATCAAAAAGATGGCTTGTCGCACGAGGTAATAGCTACTGTTATGGCCCACGGCTTTATCCGCTTCAGCAATGGCTATAGAAGCTGAGTAGACCATGACTAACCCTAAACCCAATAGCAGCAAGATGACCCAAAGCAAACCTTGGTCATAATTAGGAGAGTTGATGCGCTCGCGATTGAGCATAGTGGCAATCATGCGGCCTCCTTCAAGCGCTTGACGGCGCTGACAAAGACTTCGGCACGATGCACGTAATTTTTGAACATATCGAAACTAGCGCAAGCAGGTGATAGCAACACGGCATCACCGGTCTGAGCCAGTTTTTTGGCGATATTCACCGCTTCCGGTAAATCTGCTGCTTGATATAAAGGTACTTCTGTATCGAGAAGCACAGCTTCAATCGCTGGCGCGTCGCGACCGATTAACACTACTGCACGCGCATTTTCAGTAACGGCCTCTTTCAGCGGTGAGAAATCCTGTCCTTTACCATCGCCGCCGGCTATCAATACTACTTTTTGTGGCAAACCGGCAATCGCTGCGCAAGTTGCGCCTACATTCGTGCCTTTAGAATCATCGTAATAATCAACATCGTCGATTTCGGCAACCCATTCCACACGGTGTGGTAAACCTTTGAAGTTATAGAGTGTTTGAATGATAGGGGTGTAATCGACACCAATGCCTCGGCACAGAGCCACAGCCGCGAGTGCATTGGCAGCATTGTGCAAACCAGCGATCTTAAGGTCATGCAGATTGATGAGCTCTTTCTCACCATCAACTAACCAGGTTTCGCCATCTACCTGTTGCAATCCGTAGGCATCATCGCCTGCTGGCGCAGATAAACCAAATGTCACTTGTACCAATTTAGCGCGTGCCATCATCATGCTCCAGGCATCGTCACGGTTTAGTACTTGCAGCGTTGCGTTGTAGAAGATACGCGCTTTGGCAATGGCATAATCCTGCATGCTGCCGTATCTATCCATGTGGTCTTCAGATAGATTCAGCATAGTTGCAGCATCAATTTGCAAATTGCTGGTGGTTTCAAGCTGAAAACTAGACAATTCCAACACATAAACATCTGGTGTTTCCATGCTCAATGTATCAAGCACTGGCAAACCAATATTGCCGGCGACCAAGGTTTTAAGCCCCGCCGCTTTGCACATTTCACCGACTAAAGTTGTGACCGTCGTTTTGCCGTTCGCGCCTGTGATCGCAATCACCTTGGCACTAGTTGGGCGGTACTGTGCAAACAATTCCACATCGCCAATAACCGTGATACCACGCTTGATAGCTGCTTGAATTTCAGGTTCATTCAATGGCACACCGGGGCTAGCGACAATCAAATCAACATCAGTAAATGTAGAAGCTTTGAAGACGCCTGGATACATATGCACCTGTGGCAGCTCGGCTTTGAGCGTATCCATTCCTGGTGGGTTATCGCGGGTATCAGCCACAGACAAACGCGCGCCTTGGCTATGTAGCCAGCGCAATGCCGACAGGCCTGTTTCACCAAGCCCTAGCACTAATACACGTTTGTCTTTAAGCGTTAATTTCATCTATTTTTATACTTTTCTATCTTAACTTCAGGGTAGATATACCTACCAATACCAACATCATGGTGATGATCCAAAAACGCACGACTACTTGTGTTTCTTTCCAGCCTTTTTGTTCATAGTGATGATGGAGCGGTGCCATCAAAAAGATACGTTTACCAGTACCAGTTCTGAACTTTGTATATTTGAAATAGGTGACCTGTGCGGCGACCGACAAGGTTTCCATGACGAACACGCCACCCATGATGAACAACACAATCTCTTGGCGCACAATGACAGCCACGATACCGAGCGCTGCGCCCAGCGCCAGCGCACCCACGTCGCCCATGAACACCTCAGCCGGATAAGCGTTGAACCACAAGAAACCTAAGCCCGCGCCTGCCATGGCCGCACAAAACACTGCCAACTCACCCGCCCCAGGCACAAAGGGAATACCTAAGTATTTAGAGAAATAGAAGTGACCTGTGACGTAGGCAAACAATGCCAAAGCGCTGCCCACCATCACAGTTGGCATAATTGCCAAACCATCCAAACCGTCTGTTAGGTTTACCGCATTACTACTGCCCACAACGACTAAGTAAGTCAAAATAATGAACCCCACTGCGCTGAGTGGAATAATTAATGTCTTGAAGAAGGGTATATATAGCGTAGTTTCAGCAGGCACTGTTGCCGTCTGTTGCAAAAATATTGCCACACTCAAACCGACGACTGACTGCCAGAAATACTTCTCTTTTGCTGACAAGCCCTTAGGATTGCGATGTACGACTTTGCGCCAATCATCCACCCAGCCAATAATGCCAAAGCCCAGCGTGGTGAATAACACCACCCACACAAATCGGTTACTTAAATCTGCCCATAGCAATGTCGAGATTGCGATAGCTACCAATATCAAGGCACCGCCCATCGTTGGCGTACCCGCTTTAATTAAATGCGTTTGCGGACCATCATCACGCACTGATTGACCCACTTTGTAATAGGTAAGCTTGCGAATCAAAGTCGGACCAACCACGAATGAAATCGTCAACGCAGTGAGCGTAGCCATTACCGCTCGCAAAGTGATGTAATCGAACACATGAAAACCACGAATATCCCTTGCCAGCCATTGTGCTAGTTCTAGTAACATTTAATGTGCCTCCTCTTTCTTATCCGTTTTTTTATCTGTGATGATTTCTTTCACAATCCGCTCCATCGCCATAAAACGCGAACCTTTCACCAATACCACGCTAGTTGCTTTCAGCTTTGCAGCTAATTCGCTAGCCAGCGCTTCTGCTGATGCATAATGCTTTGCACCGGCACCAAAGGCAGTTGCCATTTCTTGACTCAACGTACCTAATGTAAACAGCGCGTCAACGCCAGCAGCTTTGGCGTAGCTTCCAATCTCGGTGTGTAATGCCGCGGCGTCATCGCCCAGTTCACCCATATCACCCAAAACCAACAGCTTTTCGCCTGACTTGGCCATCAATACATCAATTGCAGCTTTCATCGATAGCGGATTTGCGTTGTAAGTATCATCAATCACCAACGCACCGTTGATGCCTTTTAGATGTTGTAGTCGACCCTTTACACCTGCGTAATTTTGCAAGCCCTCAGCAATGGCTGATAACTCGACACCCATAGCCAAAGCAGCACTGGTTGCTGCTAATGCATTCATCACATTGTGTAAGCCCGGGGTTGGTAGCACTGTGCTGAACTGACCTTGTGGCGTCTTAATATCCAGCGCGCTAGCATCAGCTTGTAACTCATAACTTGCCGACACGTCTGCCGTATTTTTCAAACCAAAACTGATGGTTTCATGCTGACCAATCAATGTTTTCCATAGCGGCGCAAACACATCATCTGCGTTTATCACGGCGATGCCATCGTCAGCCAAACCTTCGAATATTTCACCCTTAGCTCTGGCGATTGCCTCAAACGAACCCAGTTCACCTATATGCGCACTGCCTGCATTGTTAATAAGGGCAACTGTAGGCTTGGCGAGTTTGGTCAAATAACTGATTTCACCGGTGTGATTCATGCCCATCTCAATCACCGCATAGCGATGTTGCGCATTCAGGTTAAGCATCGTCAGCGGCAAACCAATATGGTTATTAAGGTTACCTTGTGTCGCCAATACCGCTTCAGGGGCTTTGGCCGCCGCCCTTAGTATGGAAGCTAGCATTTCTTTAACCGTAGTTTTGCCGTTACTGCCGGTAATCGCAGCTACTGGCATTGCAAACTTGTTACGCCAATAAGCAGCAAGCTCACCTAATCCCTGATAGGTATCTTTTACAACTATCGCAGGTGTGGCTGAAGATGGACTAGACACCAGCACCGCCGCTGCACCTTGCTTAATCGCTTGCTCGGCAAAATCATGACCATCGAAATGTTCGCCTTTCAGCGCAACAAATAATTGGCCTGGCACAATCTTGCGACTATCTGCGCCTACACTGGTAAACGCAGAATCAGCACCAATCAATTCGGCTTTGAGTGCTTTAGCGGCTTCTGATAAACGCATCATAAAGACGCTCCCAGTCTCTGCGTTGCATAGCTGGCCAATGCTGCTTGTGCAACCATTGCGTCACTGAACGGATATTTCACACCCGCGATCTCTTGGTAATCTTCATGACCTTTGCCTGCCACCAGCACGATGTCGCCTTGTTGCGCACTTTGGATAGCCTGATTGATTGCAACTGTACGATCTGGCTCAACTAGATAATCGGTTTTGATACCACCAATCACCTCTTCGATAATTAACGCAGGATCTTCATTACGTGGATTATCTGAAGTCACAATCACCGTATCTGCCAATTTGCTTGCCACGGCACCCATCAATGGACGTTTACCTGCATCACGATTACCGCCGCAGCCAAACACACAAATCAACTTGGCTGGATTTTGTTCTTTCAAGGTCAGCAAGACATTCTCTAAAGCGTCCGGCGTATGCGCATAATCAATCACCACTAGCGGTAAGTCATGACCGCCAAACTGCTGCATACGTCCTTGTACTGGTTTGATTTGACCAATCGCAGTCACCGCATCACTTAAACTGACCTCTAACGCCAACAAACTCGCCAACACGGCAAGCACGTTGTATGCATTAAAACGGCCAAGTACTGGCGCATTCAATGTCGCACTGCCTTGCGGGGTCGTTACCTGCATGGTTAAACCCTGCTGATGCAATTGCAAGTCACTGCCACGCACATCACCGTGCTCTAAACCATAAGTCACAAATGACTTAGCTTGCTGTTTAAGCGAGCTGGCAATGGTTTGTCCGAATGCATCGTCTGCATTGAGTACCGCCATATTCAAACTTGGCCAATCAAATAGCTTTTGCTTGGCTGCTGCATAAGCCTCCATCGTTTGGTGATAATCCAGATGATCTCGTGTCAGATTGGTCAGTACGGCGACCTTAAACGCCACACCATTGACACGGCCTTGCTCTAAGCCATGCGATGACACCTCCATCACCGCTGCCTTAGCCTGCTGCTGTACAAAGTTAGCTAACATGCCCTGCAACAATATAGGGTCAGGCGTCGTATTCGCTGCCTCTGCTAAGCCACCAGACTCAGCATCAACAAAGCCATTACCTATCGTGCCTAGCACCGCAGCTTTTTGACCTAATAGCGTCAAGCACTGAGCGAGCCATTGGCTGACCGAAGTTTTACCGTTGGTGCCAGTTACGCCTATCATGGTCAATTGATTGGATGGATGTTGGTAGTACTCAGCGGCAATCTGGCCGACTTGAGGCCTTAAACCCTCTATGCTGACGTTGCTGACCTGCCAATCAGCATTCCATGTGAAGCCTTGTTTTTCCCAAACCACACCCGCTGCCCCAGCTTGAATTGCCTGTGGAATATAACTGCGGCCATCGCTATGCGTACCTGGATAAGCCAAAAATAACGTACCCGGTTTCACGCGACGGCTATCCGACGTGATTGAAGTAAATGATTTCTGGAAAGATGCGAGGATACTCATACAACCTCCTTCACATCTTCAACGTCATCAGGAATCACCACATTATTATTCGGCGCATCTTGTGGCACGGCCAGCATACGCAGTGCGTCTGCCATCACCGCACTGAATACTGGTGCAGCAACGGTACCGCCATAATATTCACCGCTGGTTGGCTCGTCGATCATCACCGCCATAATCAAGCGAGGGTTAGAAGCTGGTGCCATACCCACAAATGAACCGACGTATTTGTCTTTTTCGTAACCAGCCGGGCCCAATTTATGGGTCGTACCGGTTTTACCCGCCACGCGATAACCCAACACTTGCGCTCTCAGCGCGGTACCACCAGGCAAGACAACCAGCTCCAGCATATCTTTAATCTGATGTGCCGTTTTTGCGCTAAACACTTGCGTACCGACAGGTGCATCTTTCAGCTTAAGCAATGACACTGGCTTTAACTCACCATCGTTAGCAAACACGGTGTACGCCCGTGCCAACTGCAATAATGTAAGGCTAATACCATGCCCGTATGACATGGTCGCCTGCTCAATTGGGCGCCATGTTTTATAATCTCTTAAACGACCAGAAGCTTCACCTGGGAAGCCAATGCGTGTTTTCGCGCCAAAGCCCATTTGATTGAACACGCCCCACAGATATTGGCGGTCAAGTGATAGTGCCATTTTTGCAGAACCAACGTTGGAGGACTTCTGTATCACTTCTGATACAGTTAATACGCCATGCGGATGTGCATCATGAATCGTCGCCGGGCCAATCGACATATAGCCGGGTGCTGTTTGAATTTTGGTCTCCGGTAGATACTTTCCTGACTCTATAGCGGCAGCAGCGGTCACCGGTTTCAAGGTAGAACCCGGCTCAAATACGTCCGTAATCGCACGGTTTCGAGCTTTACCTTGAATATTCACTGGATTATTCGGGTTGTAGGTGGGTACATTGGTCATGGCGAGCACTTCACCAGTTCTAGCATCCAGCACAATCGCCGCGCCTGCTTTAGCCTTATGCAACTCAACCGCTTTCACCAACTCACGATGCGCCAAATATTGAATCCGGCGATCAATCGATAGCACTACATCATGCCCATCTTGCGGCACTTTTACTGCTTCCAAATCCTCAACGATATGCCCCGCTCTATCCTTGATGACACGACGACTGCCCGCTGTACCTGAAAGCGTATCGTTCATGGTGAGCTCAAAACCCTCTTGACCTTTATCATCTATGCCGGTAAAGCCTACCAAATGCGCAGTAACATCACCAGCAGGGTAGTAACGCTTATATTCGCGTTGCAGATAAATACCTGGAACCCCAAGCTTCATCACTTCTCCCGCCAATTCAGGTGAGATACGGCGTTTGAGATACACAAACTCCCGCTCACTGTTGGCAAGCTTTTTCTTGATGACGTCAGCTTTGATATTTAATAATTCAGCGATTTTTTTAGTTTGCTGTGCATTGATTTCCACATCAGGCGGACTCGCCCACACAGACTCAACCGGTGAACTGATCGCCAATAATTCGCCATAGCGATCCGTAATCTTGCCGCGATGCGCAGATAAAATCATCGCGCGGCTATAACGCGCATCGCCTTTTTCTTGCAAGAAGCGTTTGTTTAGGCTTTGTAAGTAAACACCACGTCCAACTAGCACTGCAAAACCCAACAATACCATCACCAATAAAACGCGGCGGCGCCATGCAGGTAGTTTGACCACCACGTGGTTAGATGCTTTATTAAATTGCTGCATGGCCATTATTGGCTAGCTCCAGCTTGCGGTACAACTTGTCCTGTCGGTTGGACATTCGCCTGCGGCATCTGTGCCGGCTGCGTACTCAAATCATTCTGTGCTTGCGGCACAGTCAAATCATTAGGTGAAACCACTTGTATCCTTTTTGCGTCCGGCACTTGCATCTGCAACGCGTGTGCAGCAATCGACTCCACCCGCGAGTGCATGGCCCAAGTACTTTGCTCCAGCTGCAACTGCCCAAACTCTTGCTCATATTGTTTTGCTGCCTGACTCATTTGCTCCAGTTCGATATACAGTTTTCGTGATTTATGCTGCGCGTTCACCAAACCCAAGGCGGATATAATCAGCGCAAAATACAAAATTAGATTCAGACGCGTCATAGAACCTGCGTCCTTTCGGCCACCCGGAGTACTGCACTGCGTGAGCGTGGATTACGCTTGATTTCAGTTGCGCCAGGCTTAATGGCTTTACCAACACTCACCAGTCGCGGTTGTGGCAAATCAGCCGCCCGCACTGGGAAGTTAGCGGGCAAGTCATCGCGGTTTTGTTCACCTTGAATGAAACGCTTCACGATACGGTCTTCCAGTGAATGAAAACTAATCACGGCCAAACGCCCTTGCGGTGCCAATAGCGCCAAACACTGCGGCATTGTTAGCGAAAGCTCCTCAAGCTCCTGATTGACGTAAATCCGTAAAGCCTGAAATGTGCGCGTTGCTGGATTCTGCCCTGGCTCATACCGCGTGATTGCACTTGCCACGACCTTGGCAAGTTGTCCAGTAGTGGTGATGGGGCGCCCGTCATTGCGCTCCGCAATAATCGTCCTTGCAATCTGCTTAGCAAACCGTTCTTCACCATAATTTTTTATAACCTCCGCTAAATGCTGCTCTGTTGTCATGGCGAGGTACTCCGCCGCTGTCTGCCCACTACTTTGATCCATGCGCATATCCAACGGCGCATCGAATCTAAAACTAAACCCTCTTTCACCTTCATCAATCTGCGGCGACGAAATGCCCAAATCCAATAAGATGCCATCCACTTTCAATACATCCATCTCCGCCAACTTTGCTTGCATGCCAGCAAAGTGGCTATGCACCATGCTAAAGCGCGCATCGTCTATAGCGTTGCCTGCTGCAACAGCACTCAAATCACGGTCAAATGCAATCAAACGTCCATTCACACTCAACTGCGCCAATATTTTCTTAGAGTGACCTCCGCGGCCAAATGTGCCGTCCACGTAGGTACCGCTAGGCTTGATAGCCAGAGCATGCACAGCCTCATCCAGCAAGACCGTGATGTGGTCATTTGCTGGCGCAGCGTTTTCTAAATTGGAATCTGATGAGGACATTTCGGATGCAGGCACTTCTGTAGATTTATCTTCTTGTAACGATTGTTGATCTAACTTTAATGCGCCTTTTGAAGACGCTTTTTTTAAAGACAATGATGCTTTGGTGGGCGTGCTTTTCACGCCCTTAATCACAGCGAGAAGCCCTCGAGCTCCGTTGGCATCTCAAAGCCATTACCTTGCATTACCTGCTCAAGCTGAGCACGCCAGGCCTCCATGTTCCACAACTCAAAATGACTACCCTGACCCACTAACATCACCTCTTTATCCAAACCTGCAAAATCTCGTAACACAGGTGACACCAGTAAACGACCCGCACTATCCAATACCACGTCTTCAGCAAAGCCCACTAGCAAACGTTGTAGCGCACTGGATTGCTTATCAAAGGATGACAAGGCCATCATCTTTGTTTGAATCGGCTCCCAAGCAGGCTGCGGATACAAAAGCAGGCAACGGTGCGGATGCGCAGTCAACACAAGGTTACCCGCGCACTCAAGCTGCATAGCCTCCCTGTGCTTAGTTGGCACAGCTAACCTGCCTTTAGCATCTAAATTTAATGATGTCGCACCGCGAAACATATGCCCGTTATTTTCCTTGCCGCTAAATTCAAACTAAAACAAAAAGTGGAGAATTGTTAAAGCACCTATCACTTACATTTAGTTGCCCAACCCTTAGTAGTATCAAAAACCGCGACCGAACATTAGTTCTTTATGCCGCACAATCAATGAACAATTCCCCACAAAAACCCACTTTTCCCCACTAATCTGCACTATAGATAAAAAAAAAGAGCAATGCAAGCCCTTTTTTGTTATTTTTTCTTTATAGGTCAATGACTTAGCGTATTTTCTTGATAAATATAAAGTTGTTATAAATTAAGCACATACAAAATTATATGAATGTAGATTATTAGGAGAACTCTGAAAGCATTTGAATTGTATTAACGAGGCATTTGGTTATATGTGCGAAGGTATGAAAACTAAAAACGATTAAAGAATATTGAAATAAAGCCCGTAAAGGGCTTCCCCAATTTGCTAAGCCAATAAATTGGCAAGCAAAGTGTGAAAGTGAAGCTGGCCGATAAGCCGGGTTCTGTAGGCCTTATGCTAAGACTGACAGTCATTCATCTAGGCGCACAATTACTTGTACGCTCAAGCTATCTACCCGCTGGCAGCGCGAGCCACGCCCTATTTACTTGCGTAAAAATGCCAGCCTATTTGATATTGCTGCAGATGGAGGTTACCGCGTTTCACCGTAACTTAATACGCTCGTCTCTGTGGCCC